>JBEKHY010000001.1:0-258967 GCA_050012035.1 Verrucomicrobiota bacterium
GCAACTGCACGGCTTGTTTCTTGAACTCGTCATCGTAGGTCTTCTTCGTATTCGTGGACATGGCGGTTTTTCTTTCTCAGGTTCTCCGCCCCTTGTCCACCCTTTCGGGGGAAGCTCAAGGGACCGTCATCACCGATTTCCGATTTATTATATTTTTGCCGCTCTTGTTCCACCCATCTGCAAAGCCCCAGAAAGACTATTCTGGCGACTTCGGATGGATGTTGCGGCGTTAGCTCCGCTAAACATTGCTCGTCAACCTGCTTTGTTAACCAAGTGCCTGAAACATCGTGATTCCGTTCAAGTGATTTATCTATCGCCGAGTTTACGTAGGCTTCAAGTATGGCAAGTATTTCCGGAGACACTTTTAGCTCCATCCATGATTTGAGCAATTCTTGAATCCAGAGCCAACTCGTCCGGGTTGAGTTTTCGCCCAATTGAACGATCAATGGACGCAGTTGCTGAATACACGTAGTATCCCGAATTTTCGACATGCACTGGATAATCTGGTCACCAACCCGTGAATTATCAGGAAGCTTTAGCTTTATCAAAATGCTCGTCACGTCTTGCGGCGCTCTTGCCGCAAGTTTGGCGAGCGTAATCAGCGGAACATGAATTCGGTATGCGATCCGCCCGTCGCTGATAGGTTCAGGCTGTGGCAAGTCAGCGAAATGCCCTTGTTGCTCCAATGGCCCAAGCCAACTCGGATTATCAAGCTTATCAAAGAATAATATGTAGTTCGCGCCTTTGTGAGAAATCAGTTCATGGACCCTTGCCAAAGCTTCTGGATTTGGTGGTCCTGCGATCAACGACATCAACTCGTTTTGTTGGGCGGCTGTGCATGGAGTGAGATAATTCAGCAAGAGCGACTCGAATAATTCCAATTCTTTGCGAAATTCCGTTTCGTTAACTATCCGTTTATGATGCGTAACATCCTGAAAAAAAGAGCCGATGCGTTCAAAAGTTTCGTCACGTGCTTCGCGATGTTCTTTTGACATGAATTCCGCTTGCGGGTCCGATGCTGTCAGCGCCATTTTGAGCCTTGCCGTTCGCGGCGGTTCATTGAACAACTTGAAGATTTCCTCCAGTCGGATCAGAAGTTTGGTAAGCTCTTTGTTAATAGTTTTATCTTTCCAGCCTTCGGCGTAGCTGCCCTTCTTGACTTCCAAAAAGTCTCGCTGCAGAGACTTGACTGGAGACACGGGCGAATTGAATTTCGGAATGTCTGCGATCCGATCTGGTAACTTGTCACAAAGTTCGCGAATTGAATGTGCTACTTGAGGAATCCTGTCGGAAGACTGCGAATTGAGGACTAGGATTGCGCCTTGATACCACTCATGAAACTTTTCCCGTTCCGTTGACAAGCCCTGTAGCAATTCAAACACTTCAACCTGTTGACGAGTCAACGCCAACGGCAAATTTACGTTCCCCGATTCTGGGCCATTTTTTGAATTGTCATCCACGATGATTGCCAATTCTACTCGTTCGGGCTTCTGGTGAAAATTGTTTTCCCCCAACGACCCTCATCCGGCCTGCGGCCACCTTCTCCCGCTCCCGCGGGCGAAGGAATTTATTTTGTGGGACGATTTCCCGGCGTAGCCGCTGCGCGTCAACGCCGGGCTAATTTCCGTTGCGCCTTCAGCGCATTTCAATTCGTGGAAATTCGTGCAATTCGTGTCGAAAAGTTCTCGCGTAGTTCGTGTGGTTTGCGGTTTCCGTCTTCACTGCGTTACGACGCGACGGGAAAATTGTATGTGTTCCTTGCGTTCTCTTGCGGCCAATGAATCCATGTTCATCTGTGTCCATCCGCGATTAAACCCTCCACGCCTTTGCTGTCTATTTCTTCTCGAACACCAATTCATCACCTCTGGCCGAAACCTTGATCCGGTCGCCGGGCTTAAAGTCACCTTCGAGCAGGCGCATCGAAAGCGGGTTGAGCACCTGTTCCTGAATGGCGCGCTTGAGCGGGCGCGCGCCGAATTGCGGATCGTAACCTTCCTTCGCGAGCAGTTTTTTCGCCGCCGCGTCCACGTCCAACGTGAGATTTTGCTGCGCGAGCCGTTTGCCGAGCCGCTCGAGCTGGATGTCCACGATTTTTGCCAATTCCTCCTCGTCGAGACTTTGGAAAATGATGACGTCGTCCACGCGGTTCAGGAATTCGGGCCGGAAATGCCGTTTCAACTCGGCCATGATTTCCTTTTCCAATTCCTCGTAGCCGCGCCTCGTAAGAGCGCGGTCTGATTTGTCCGCGTTCTCACGAACGCGGCTACAGTCAAAATATTCCTGGATGATTGGCGACCCGAGGTTGCTGGTCATGATGACGATGGTGTTCTTGAAATCCACCGTCCTCCCCTGCCCGTCCGTGAGCCGGCCATCGTCGAGCACCTGCAACAGCACGTTGAACACGTCGTGATGCGCCTTTTCGATCTCGTCGAACAACACGACCGAATACGGCCGCCGCCGCACCGCCTCGCTCAATTGCCCGCCTTCCTCATACCCGACGTAGCCCGGCGGCGCGCCGATGAGCCGCGCGACGGTGTGTTTCTCCATGTATTCGCTCATGTCGATGCGAATCATGGCGTTCTCGTCGTCGAACAAAAATTCCGCCAACGCGCGGGCGGTCTCGGTCTTGCCGACGCCGGTCGGACCCATGAAAATGAACGAGCCGATAGGCCGGTTCGGGTCCTGCAACCCGCTGCGCGCCCGGCGAACGGCATCGGACACCGCTTTGATGGCCTCTTTCTGCCCAACCACGCGCTGCGACAAGCGTTCCTCCATTTTCACCAATTTCTGCCGTTCGCCTTCGAGCATCCGGCTCACCGGAATATGCGTCCACGCCGCCACGACTTTGGCGATGTCTTCGTCCGTCACTTCCTGACGCAACAACGACGCGCGTGCAGCTTGCGTGGATTGTTTTTCGATTTTCGTGAGCTTCTTTTCCAGGTCTGGAATTTTGCCGTACTGAATCTCCGCCGACTTCGTCAAATCGCCTTTGCGCTGGGCCTGTTCGAGTTCAATCTTCGCCTGCTCCAGTTGCGATTGTACCACGCTGACGGCATTGACGGCGGCTTTCTCATTTTGCCATTGAACGGTGAGCGCCCGGGATTTTTCTTTGAGGTCGGCGAGTTCTTTGTCGAGCCGCTTGAGCCGTTCCTTGCTGGCGGAATCTTTTTCCTTCGCCAGCGACGTGCGCTCGATTTCCAACTGCAAAATCTGCCGGTCGAGCTGGTCCAGTTCCGTCGGCTTGGAATCCAGTTCCATTTTGATGCGCGACGCCGCCTCGTCCACGAGGTCAATCGCCTTGTCCGGCAAAAACCGGTCGGTGATGTAGCGGTGCGACAGCGTCGCCGCCGCCACGAGCGCCGAATCCTGGATGCGCACGCCGTGATGCACTTCGTAGCGTTCCTTCAACCCGCGCAAAATCGCAATGGTCGCCTCGACACTGGGTTCTTCGACCATGACCGGCTGGAAGCGCCGCTCCAGCGCGGGGTCTTTCTCGATGTGTTTGCGGTATTCGTCGAGGGTGGTTGCACCCACGCAGCGCAGTTCGCCACGGGCGAGTTGCGGTTTCATGATGTTCGCCGCGTCCGTCGCGCCTTCCGCCGCCCCCGCGCCAACCAGTGTGTGCAATTCGTCAATGAACAAAATGATTTTGCCTTCGCTGGCGGCAATTTCCTTGAGAAACGCCTTGAGCCGGTCCTCGAATTCGCCGCGATATTTCGCGCCGGCAATCATCGCGCTCAAATCCATCGCCACCAGCCGCTTGTTTTTCAGCGATTCGGGAACGTCGCCGCTGACGATACGACGGGCCAGACCTTCGGCGATGGCCGTCTTGCCCACACCCGGTTCGCCGATGAGCACCGGATTGTTTTTCGTCCGGCGCGTCAGCACCTGCATTACCCGGCGAATTTCCTCGTCGCGCCCGATGACCGGGTCAATTTTCCCCTGCCGTGCCAGTGCGGTAAGGTCGCGACCGTATTTGTCGAGCGCCTGGAATTTGGCTTCGGGATTTTCGTCCGTCACGCGCTGGTTGCCGCGCAACTCGGCGAGCGCCTTGAGGACCGCATCGCGCTTCAGGCCGTTTTTGGCGAAAATCTTTTTCAACGACGGACCGCCGCCGTCCAGCAGGCCGAGGAGCAGATGTTCGGTGCTGACGTAATCGTCCTTGAGCCTGGTGGCTTCGGACTGCGCGGCATCGAGCGCCTTTCTCAAATCGCTGCCAGCGTAGGCATCGCCCGCGCCCTGGACCTTGTGCCGGCGCGCGAGTTCGGCCTCCAAATCCGGCTTGAGCCGGGCGACCGGCACACCGATGCGTTCGAGCAGGTCGGGAATGAGGCTTTCGCTCTGGCCGATGAGCGCGAGCGCGAGATGTTCGCCATCAATCTCCTGATGCGAATATTCGCGCGCGAGGCGTTGCGCCTCCTGCAAGGCTTCCTGTGATTTGAGGGTGAATTTTTCCGGTTGCATGACCTATCAATTTCAACGACGCGCCCCGTTCGTCAAGCACCATGAATGACCGACGGTTTGGTTGAAGCCTGCTCAATACTTGACTTTTCAGGCACAAAAAATAGCCTTTCGGCCCAGTGAACACGGGCACACCTCCAACGGGATTGTCTGCCACGAACTCGAAAACACGTTTTGCCGTTTGCATTGCCATCTGCGTTGGCTTAATTATATTTGGTTCAGCACCCATTGTTTTTTCAAACCCGCCTGCGCCTACCCTCTCGTTTTTCGACGGGTCCCCGGGCTGGCGGATGCTGGGGCGTGTCTTTCTTGCAGCCATCATCGCAACAGCGGTCGTCCTGACTGCCTGCCTGGATGCAGACCGGGGCGCGCAGAAGATTATCCGTTACAGCGGCTTCATCCTGGTGGCGGCATCATTGACTGACCTCCACTACCACACCGTGGACGTCTTTCGTCTGAACTGGCAAATCGACCAATATAACAAAATTCTTTTGCACACCGACTGGGCACCCGACCAATACCGTTTCCTTCCGCAAGGGATATTATGGTGGATGATACTGTGCAATGGCGACTTTGTGTTCTCATATTTTTGCTACCGGTTCTTTTTTACTCTGCTTGTCTGCAAATTTGCTTATGACCTGGCACGGCAGTTGTTAACATCACGTGACGCCTTTATTATCGTCCTGCTTTACGCTGTTTTCTACCCGCTTTCGATACGATATTATTACGGCAACCTGCTCGACCCCATGTCGCATGCAGCCATGCTGGCCGCATTGGTTTGCTGTCAGCGCCGCCGGTTCCGGGAGATGTTCGCGATCTTTGTGCTTGGTATGTTCATCAAAGAGACGATGCTGCTGATCATCCCCTGTTATTATCTAATGAACGTCGAAACGTTCCGTCTTCGGGATTCGCGTCTCCTCGGGCGCCTGGCGCTCTTTGCAGTCGCGGGTCTGGCCGTGTTTCTGGCATGCCGGATTCCATTTCAATTCAACTTTGACTTTCCCAGTTTGAACCGCACCGCCGGGTTAATGGTGTTCAGCAACCTCGGAATTCCCGGCGCGTGGGTGGATAGCGCAGTTCCGGTATATCAGCGTCTTTTGCACCCGGTCATTTTTCTTTTCATGTGGTTGCCACTCATCATCTGGCAGAGGAAGCTGCTGCCGGCCGCCTTGTTCTGGACGGCCTTGTATCTCGCGGCTGCCTTCTACCTCACGAATCTCTGCTTCGGCTGGAATTATGAGTCCAGGAACTTCATCCCGGCTCTGATCTTCCTTTTGGTATGCACCCTGGTGATTGTGAATCGTTTAATCGAAGCAAGGCCACCGGGTGCCGGCGCGGCAGAACCTTGATCGAGAGCGACCGGAAAAGCACTGTCCGCTGTCGCTTTGCGCCTTTGCGTGCGGTGATTTTTCACTTAACTTTGCGCGCATGAAATATCGCACTCTGGGTCGGACCGGCTGGAATATTTCGGAAATCAGCTTTGGCGCGTGGGCCATCGGCGGCGCCTGGGGCGACGTGGACGACCAGGAATCGCTTGCCGCGCTGCATGCCGCGCTCGATGGCGGCGTGAATTTCTTTGACACGGCGGATGTTTATGGCGACGGCCGCAGCGAACGACTGCTGGCTCAACTCAAAAAGGAACGGCGCGAGAAATTTTACGTTGCGACCAAAGCCGGACGCCGGCTCAATCCGCACACCGCCGACGGCTACAATCGCGCCAACCTCACGGCGTTCATCGAGCGCAGCCTGAAAAACCTCGACACCGACGCGATTGACCTGCTGCAATTGCACTGCCCGCCCACGGAAGTTTATTACCAACCGGAAGTTTTCGGCATCCTCGATGATCTGGTGAAGGCCGGCAAACTGCGGCATTACGGAGTGAGCGTGGAAAAGGTCGAGGAAGCGCTCAAGGCCATCGAGTTTCCCGGCGTGAAGACGGTGCAAATCATTTTCAACATTTTCCGGCAGCGACCGGCGGATTTGTTTTTCAAGGAAGCGCAACGGCGCAAAGTCGGCATCCTGGCGCGCGTACCGCTGGCGTCGGGGCTGTTGTCGGGCAAAATCACGCGCAACCGCCAGTTCGCCAAGGACGACCATCGCAACTTCAACCGCCACGGCGAAGCCTTCGATCGCGGTGAGACGTTCTCCGGCGTGGATTTCGAGACCGGTTTGCGGGCAGTGGAGGAATTGAAATCGCTGGTGCCGAAGAATGCGACGTTGGCGCAACTGGCGTTGCGTTGGATACTGGAATTTCCCGCCGTGACCTGCGCGATACCCGGCGCGAAACGTCCAGCGCAGGTGGCGGAGAATATCGCGGCTTCAAACCTGCGACCGTTGCCGAAAGCCACGATGAAAAAGATTGAGGCCATTTATGACGGGCAAATCAAACCGCTGGTGCATCCATATTGGTGATAAGTGCCAAGTGACAAGTGCCAAGAAAGATCCAGTTGGCCGGCCAGGTAACGCTTCTTGACACAGGTCACGTGTCACCTGTCACATTTATTCAGTCAATCCGCCTTGCTCGCCCGGTCGTTTTGCGGTAGTCTGGACGTGTTATGGAAACTCCACCCTTTGATTCACCGGGCGTGCTGCCGCCGTTGGTTCCGCCAACACCGCCGTTGCCGCCGCCGCCGGTCATCGCGCCGCCGCCTTCGCCCAAACCGCGCAAAGGGCGGGGCTGGATGATTTTCGCAATCATCCTGCTCGTATTCCTGCTCATAAGTGTGCTGGGAAATTTCACCCAGTTTGTCTCGCACGCGCTGCATTTTAACCGGAGCTTCACCCCCGGCATGACGCGCGAAGTCGGCCCGCGGCTTGAGGAATGCCTGTTGAAAGACAACGACGCGCGCAGCAAAATCGCCGTCATCAGCGTGGACGGCATCATCACCGACCGCGGCGTGGATCAGGCGGGCAACAGCATGGTGGAGGTCATCAAGGCGCAACTCAACCGGGCGAAGGATGATGAGCGGGTCAAAGCCGTAATTCTTAAAGTGGATTCACCCGGCGGTGAAGTGATGGCGTCGGACGAAATCAGCAAAGCCATTGCGAAGTTCCAATCGGACGAGCCGGGTGAGGCGGGCAACCCGGTCAAACGGAGCAAGCCGGTGATTTGTTCGATGGGCAGTCTGGCGGCGTCGGGCGGTTATTACATCTCCGCGCCGAGCCGCTGGATTGTGGCCAACGAACTGACCATTACCGGCAGCATCGGCGTGTTGTTGCACACCTGGAATTATCGCGGGCTGATGGACAAGGTCGGCCTCGCGCCGGTCACCTACAAGAGCGGCAAGTTCAAGGACATGCTCAGCGGTGAGCGCAGCACAAATGAAATTCCGTCGGAGGAACGTGTGATGGTGCAAAAGCTCATTGACGATACCTACGACAAATTCAAAAGTGTCGTGCGCGACGGCCGGAAATACGCACATGAGAAGAACAAGAATGAAGGCAAGTCGCTGGTCACGAACTGGGTGGATTACGCCGACGGCCGCGTGCTTTCCGGCGCAGACGCGTTCAAGTACGGTTTCGTGGACGAACTCGGCGATTTTGACAAGGCGGTGGAGCGCGCGAAAAGCGTTGCGGGCATCCGCAAGGCAAACCTGATTGAATACCGCGAGCGTTACGACATTTCCGAGTTTCTGCGCATGTTCGGGCAGAGCGAATCCGCGCACGACCTCAAACTGGATCTCGGTATGGAGATGCCCAGGTTGCAGGCGGGAAAGCTTTATTTTCTCTACCTGCCGATGGCCGATTGACCTTGACCGTGAAAGGCGTCACCGTCATCGCGCACCCGCTGGTGCAACACAACCTCACCCGGTTGCGCGACAAACGGACACAGTCTCAGGAATTCCGCCGGTTGCTGGGTGAAATCGCTGCACTCATGCTCTACGAGGCCACGCGCGATTTCGCCGTCCGCTCCGTCTCCGTGCAGACGCCGCTGTCATCCGCTCAGGGCTTCCGGCTGGAACGCGAAGTGGCGCTGGTCCCCGTGTTGCGCGCCGGACTGGGCATGTTGGATTCCATTCTGCAATTGATTCCCCATGCCCGCGTCGGGTTTATCGGTCTCAAACGCGAGGAAACGACGTTGCGCGCGCAATTTTATCACAAAAGCCTGCCGAAAAACCTCGGCCGCTTTGAAGTCATTTTGATTGACCCGATGCTGGCGACCGGCGGCAGCGCCGTTGCCGCGCTCGATTTGCTGGTCGAGCAGGGCGCGAAACGAATCCGGCTGGTCAATCTGGTCGCCGCGCCCGAAGGCATCCGCCGCGTGCAAAAAAGTTATCCCCGCGTGCCGATCTTCACCGCCGCGATTGACCGGCGGCTGGATGAAAAAGGCTACATTGTACCCGGCCTCGGCGACGCCGGCGACCGGTTGTTTGGAACTTGAAGTGTCGAACTGTTGAATCGTTCAACCGTTAAACCGGTTCACAGTTCAACGATTCAACGGTTTAACGACTTAACGATGTCAGAAACCTTGCTCATCGTCGCGGACAGCGAGCGCAACGCGAACATGCTTTACGCCACCGGCCTGTTCGTGCCCGACCCGTTCATTTATCTTAAAACCTGCGGACGCCCGCTCATCGTCATGAGCGACCTGGAAATTGACCGCGCCCGCGCCCAAGCGCCACACTGCCGCGTCGTTTCGTCGAGCACATACCAGCAAAAACTCCGTGCCCGGGGAATCAAACGTCCGAGTATCGCACATGTTGTCCGCCAGATTCTGCACGAGAAAGGCATCCGCCGCGTCACCGTGCCGGACGACTTTCCGCTCGGCCTGGCAATGGACCTGGAAAAACTCGGCGTCAAAGTCAAGGCGCGTCCCGGAACGTTCTTTCCGGAACGCGAAATCAAATCCGCCGCCGAAGTCAGGAAGATTTCCGCCGCGCTGGTGATGGCCGAGGTCGGCATGGCAGAGGCCATGCAGGTGTTGCGCGCCGCCAAAATCGGGCGCGACCGCAAGTTGATTTACCACAACGTCCCGCTGACTTCGGAAAAACTGCGGTCGGTGATTGATTGCGCCGTTTTGCAGGCGAGCGGGCTGGCCGCCAACACCATCGTCGCCGGCGGACGGCAGGCGTGCGACCCGCACGAACGCGGCTACGGCCAGCTCCGCGCCAACGAACTCATCATCATTGACATCTTCCCGCGCTCGCAAAAGACCGGCTACTTCGGTGACATCACGCGCACGGTCGTCCGCGGCCACGCGAACGAAGCCGCGCGAAAACTTTACCACACGGTTTTCCACGGACAAAAAATCGCCTTCAAAAAAATCCGTGCGGGCGCGCCGACCGCCGGCGTTCACCACGCCGTGCAACAATTTTTCGAGCAGCAAGGTTACCAGACCGGCCGCCGCAACGGTCGCATGGAAGGATTTTTTCACGGCACGGGACACGGGCTCGGCCTGGAAATTCACGAAGCTCCGCGCGTGGGCGCAACTTCCACCGGCCGGCTTCGGCCCGGCCACGTCGTGACCGTCGAGCCGGGGCTTTACTATCCGGAAATCGGCGGCGTGCGGCTTGAAGACGTCGCGCTGGTCACGAACAACGGCGCCCGCAACCTGACGCGGTTTGAGAAGGTGCTGGAAATTTGAACTGTGCCAACGCCCGTTGGCTCAATTGCGCCGCGATGGCGCAGAAAAATCTTTCAAACCGCTCAATTTTCCCTAGAATTCTCGCAAATTGAATTGGCACACCGCCAGCTTGGTTGAATGAAACCAGTCACGAACTGTCAATTCGATTGATTAGAAATATGTTTTGGTTCGATCCATTATATCTGTTGTTTGCCGTGCCCGGTCTGCTCATCGGCATTTGGGCACAGATCAAACTGCACCACGCTTATGGCAAATACAGCCGGGTGCCGGTCGAATCCGGCTTGACGGGCGCCGAGGCTGCGCGGGAAATCCTCGACCAGGCCGGTCTCAGCGACACGCCGGTGGAGGAAATCCCCGGCCGCTTGAGCGACCATTACGACCCTACCAAGCGCGCGCTGTTTTTGTCGTCCGACAATTTTCATGGCCGGACGGTCGCCGCCGTCGGGGTTGCCGCGCACGAAGCGGGCCACGCGTTGCAACATCAGGCGGCTTACGGGCTGTTCAAACTGCGCATGGCGCTGGTGCCCGTCACGCAATTCGCGAGTGCCGCTTACATGGGCATTTTCTTCCTCGGCATTTTTTTGGGCATGCTGAAAATCGTTCTGCCCCTCATTATTGGGATTTTCGCGGTGATAACGTTGTTCCAGCTTGTCACGTTGCCGGTGGAATACGATGCCAGCCACCGCGCGAAGGAACAATTGTTCCGTCTGGGCCTCGTACATGAGGATGAACGCACGGGTGTGAGCAGGGTGCTGGACGCCGCGGCGCTCACTTATGTTGCCGCGCTGGTTACCAGCATAATGACGTTGCTTTATTACATCCTCCTCGCGCGTGGCGGCCGGAGGTAACCCAACGGTTAATTGTCTTGCCGCCTCGTGCTGAGGTCTTAACTATTCTCCCGTTCATGGCGGCCAAGACCAAAAAACGCAAAGTGACCAGGCCCCAACGGCGCAAAAAGCCTGCTGCGCCTGTGGCTAGGGCACCGGTCAAGTCCCAACCGGCGGCGTCAAAAGCCGCCGAAGGCGACACTGCGACCTTTATCCGGCAGGAAAGTCCGCGTTACGACGGCGACACGGCCATCAAGCTTTACCTGCGCGAAATCGGCCAGGTAAAATTGCTCACGCCGCAGGAGGAAATCCAACTGGCCGCGCGCATCAAAAAGGGCGACAAGAAGGCGCGCGAGCAGATGATCAAGGCGAACTTGCGGCTCGTAGTCAAAATCGCGCGCGATTACGAAGGCATCGGCCTGCCGCTGCTGGATTTGATCAGCGAAGGCAACATCGGTTTGATGAAGGCCGTTGAGCGGTTCGATCCCAAAAAGGGCGGCAAGCTTTCCACCTACGGTTCCTGGTGGATCAAACAATCCATCAAACGCGCGCTCGCCAACCAGTCCAAAACCATCCGCCTGCCGGTGCATCTGGTGGACAAAATTTCCAAGATGCGCCGCGTGGCGATGAAATTGCAGGAGACATTCGGGCGCGAGCCGACGGACGAGGAACTGGCCGGCCAACTAGACATGACCGCCTCGCGGGTGCGGCAGATGCGGGTGGCGGCCATCCGGCCCGCGTCGCTCGACGCGCCCATCGGCGACGATGAGTCGAACAATTTTTCCGAGTTGGTTGAGGACGAAAACGCCGCGACGCCCTACGAAGACCTCGAGGACAAGACCGTCTTCGCCATGTTGCAGGACATGGTCAAGCATCTCGACCAACGCGAAGCAACGATTTTGCGCTACCGCTTTGGCCTCGATGGGGGCGTGGAAAAGACCTTGGAGGAAGTCGGCAAAAAATTCGGCGTCACGCGCGAGCGCGTCCGCCAAATCCAGAATTTCGCCTTGCGGAAGCTTCGCAAAATGATTGAAAAGCTTGAAAGTTCCAAAACCAAAAACGATTGAAGCCATGACCTGTCCCAGCGTCACGCCCCGGGAAATCGAACAGGCCATCCGCAACGTACCGGATTTTCCCAAGCCGGGCGTCCAATTCAAGGACATCACGCCTGTGCTGGCCAACCCGCGATTGTTTGCCGGCGCGATTGATTTGCTCACGGAAAAATTCCAGCCCGGTTCGGTGGATGCGGTGGTGGGCATTGACGCGCGCGGCTTTATTTTTGCCGCCGCCGCCGCCACCAAATTGCACGCCGGCTTCGTGCCTGTGCGCAAAAAGGGCAAGCTGCCCTACAAAACCATCGAACAGGACTACGCGCTCGAATACGGCTCGGCCACCGTAGCCATGCACGTGGACGCGCTCAAGCCGGGCGCGCGCGTGTTGCTGATTGACGACCTGCTCGCGACCGGCGGCACTTCCGCCGCCGCCGCCGCCCTGGTGAAAAAACTCGGCGCGCAGATTCTGGAAATTGGTTTTCTCATCGAACTTAAATCCCTGAACGGCCGCGAAAAACTGAAAGGCCATTCCGTCCGCTCCATCATCGTTTACTGAAAATCCAAGGGACGAGCTGCACGAATTCCTGATTTAAGAAGGAGTGGACCCTCGCAAAGCTTGTCCCTCCGAAATTGGATTTGGAGAATCGCGCAATTCAGTTTTCAACCTTCCATTTCCCGCTACACTGGCGGCGATGCGCTGGCTGCAAACGCTCGACACGAGCCTGTTTCTGTTCATCAACCGGTCGCTGGTCAATCCGTTCTTTGACTGGCTCATGCCGGTTTTGAGCGGCAACGCCTGGTTCATCCCGCTTACCGTCGCGTTCGGCCTGACGGTGCTGTACTTCGGCAACACCCGCGTGCGGCTCTGCACGCTGATGCTGATGCTTGTTGTCGCACTCGGCGATCCGCTGATTATCAACACCGTCAAGCACGTCGTCGCCCGGCAGCGCCCGTTCGCCACGCTGCCGGAGGCGCGGTTGTTCGGCACCGTCGGCAAAGGCTACGTCGCGCCGAACGCCCGCGGCGGCGGCCTGGACATGGTTGCCAACACGGGCAGCCGCAACAGCATGCCGTCGTCGCACGCGGCCAACTGGTTTGCGATGACGATGATTGCTTTTTTGTTCTACCGGCGCAGCGCGTGGTTCATGTTGCCGCTGGCGCTGGCGGTTTCGTTTTCGCGCGTCTATAACGGCGTCCACTATCCCGGCGACGTTCTGGCCGGCGCCATCCTGGGCGCGGGCTACGCAGTGGCGCTGGCGATCGCGTTTGAGATCGCGTGGCAACAGCTCGGGAAAAAATGGTTTCCTATCTGGCACGCCCAATTGCCTTCGCTGCTTAACCCGGTTCAAAGTTCAAGGTTCAAAGTTCAAAGTCCGGAACCACAGGCTGAAATAAAATCGGAAATCGGAAATCGGAAATCGGAAATTGAGTGGCTTCGCCTCGGCTATCTCCTGATTTTCGTCATGCTGATCGGACGCTGGCTTTACGTCGCCAGTGGCACAATTGACCTGGAAAAGGATGAAGCCTATCAGTGGTTATGGTCGAAGCATCTGGCGCTGTCGTATTTCAGCAAACCGGCGGGAATTGCCCTCATTCAATTCATCAGCACGTCGCTTTTTGGCGACACGCAATTCGGCATCCGGTTTTTTGCGCCTTTGTTCGCGGCCATTTTGAGCGTGATGGTGCTGCGCTTCTTCGCGCGGGAAGTCAACGCACGCGCCGGATTCTGGCTGCTGCTCATCGTCACCGCCGCCCCGCTGCTCGGCATTGGGACGATTTTGATGACGATTGATCCGCCGCTGGTCTTGTGCTGGATGTGGGCGGTAGTGGCTGGCTGGCGCGCGGTCCAGCCGGACGGCAAAGCGCGCGACTGGCTCAGCGTCGGTTTGGCAATGGGTCTCGGCTTTCTCTGCAAATACACCGCGGTCTGCCAGACGGTGTGCTGGGCGGTTTTCTTCGCGCTTTGGAAACCGGCGCGTGTCCACCTGCGGCGGCCCGGCCCATGGCTGGCGCTGCTGGTCTTTCTGGTTTGCACGACGCCGGTCTTGATCTGGAACGCGCAACACAGTTGGATCACCATTCATCACGTTGCGGGCGATGCGAGTCTGCACAGCCAATGGCACCCGACGTTGCGTTATTTTTGGGATTTTCTGTTCACGCAGGCCGGGCTGTTGAACCCGGTTTTCTTTGCCGGTATGCTTTGGGCAATGATCGGTTTTGGGAGGCGGTGGCGTGAGCGTCCGCTATGGCTTTACTTTTTCTGCATGGGCGCGCCGCTTTTCCTCGGCTACTGGCTTTACTCGTTTCACTCGCGCATTTTGCCGAACTGGCCGGTGGCCGCCGTCCTGCCCCTGTTCTGTTTGATGGTGGCTTATTGGGAAGAACGCTGGAGTGCCGGTTCAAAATGGATCAAACCGTTTCTGGCCATTGGCATTGCGCTCGGCATTTTTGCCGTCGCGATGATGTATCAAAGCAGTCTCATCGGCAAAATCGCCGGCCATTCGCTGCCGGGCGAGAAAGACCCGTTGCGGCGCGTGCGCGCGTGGAAACCGACGACCGCGCTCGTGGAAGCGGAGCGGGAGAACCTGGAAACGGCGGGCAAGCCCGCGTTTATTGTCTCCGACCATTATGGCATGACCGGATTGTTTTCGTTTTACCTGCCGGCCGCCAAAGCCGCCCTGAAATCCGAGCCGCTGGTTTATTGCGTGGACTCGGATGAACCGCAGAACCAATTCTATTTCTGGCCGCAATACGATTACCGCGCCCAGCGCAAAGGCCAAAACGCCATCTACGTCACCGAGCTTGATCCCTACCCGCTCGAACGCGGCTGGCTCTGGAAATGGCTGACGCGCCAGCGGGTGGGTTACGCTGAAATTCCGCCACCGTTCCCCAAGCCGCCGCGAATGCTGGACGAATTTGAATCCGTCACCGACCTGGGCGAATTTGAAATCAAACTGGGCGACCGTGTCTTCCGCCGACTCCATCTCTGGGCGTGCTACGATTTGAAATGACGAATGACGAAGCCCTATTGACGAAATAATTGCCGATGACGAATCCCAAAATCCCGCCACCCGCTGGTTCTGTTTCGACCTTTGGGCTTGGCCATTCTTTGGTCATTCGCCATTCGTCATTCGTCATTTCCACCGCCCTTCGTCTCTTTTCGCCGTTTCAGCATAAATGATTTTAGAAAAAAATCCCGCGACGAAAGTTTTTCTACCCGTCCGCGATTATGATCTAGCCGCGACACTGGACTCCGGCCAGGTCTTTCGTTGGCGGCAACAAAACGGCTCCTGGTCGGGCATCATTGGTCGGCAACACGTGTGGTTGACTCGAACCCATGATGGTATCTGCGCCGAAACCGCCGGACCAGTCGCCGATTGGCAATGGTTGCGCGATTACCTCCAAACCGAAGTGGATTTGGAAGCCGTGCTTAAAACTTTTCCCGACGACGGGCCGATGCGCGCCTCGGTTGCCGCGTGCCGCGGACTGCGGGTGCTGCGCCAGGACCCGTGGGAATGTCTGGCCTCATTCATTTTGTCCTCCACCAAACAAATCGTCCAAATCCGGCAAATCGTCGCGTGGCTTTGTGAACGATTTGGTGAACCGCTCCGGTGTAGCGTCGAGTCTGCGACTCGACTTGATTCGGCCACAGGCCGAACACTACAATTTTCCTTTCCCACGCCGCAACGCCTCGCGGCCACGACTGAAGCCGAATTGCGCGCCTGCAAAATGGGCTTTCGCGCACCGCACCTGCTTGTTGCCGCGCGACAGATCACCGACGGCAAATTTGATTTGGAAAAGCCAAGCCTCCTGCCGCTGGCCGAAGCACGGGTGGAATTGATGAAATTGCCCGGTGTCGGCAGCAAAATTGCCGATTGCGTGTTGCTGTTTGCCTACGGCTTCGATTCGGCGTTTCCCGTGGACATGTGGGTCGAACGGGCATTGCGCAAGCTCTACTTTCCGGGTCGCCGCGTGACGGCGAAAAGGCTGCGTCACTTTGCCGCGACGCATTTCGGCCCGCACGCCGGCTACGCACAGCAATATCTTTTTCATTACATGCGGACGAAAATGAAATAGGATTTTTGCGCGGAGAACAAGCAGCACAGGCTGGAAGCCTGTGCCACATGCATGGCACAACTTGAAGTGATTTTGACACCGGCGGAATTGCCCGCGCTGGCGAAACGTGATTTGCGTGACATCGCGTGCGTGGTGTTCGACGTCCTGCGCGCCACGAGTACGTTTGTGACGGCGCTGCACAGCGGCGCGAAGGTCATCGTGCCCGTCGGCGAAATTGCCGAGGCGCTGGCCATCCGCAAAAGCCAGCCGGACGTCCTGCTTGGCGGCGAACGCGACGGGGTGAGAATCCGTCGTGCGCAAACCGGCGGAATTGATTTCGACCTCGGCAACTCACCGCGCGAACACACGCCGGAAAAAGTCAGCGGCAAAACTATCGTGAGCACGACGACCAACGGCACGCGAGCATTGCGTGCCTGCGTGGGCGCAAAAACGGTTTTGGCCGCCTCGTTCTTGAATCTTACCGCCACGGTGAACTTCATTAAAAATCTTCAGCCTGCAAATGTGTTGGTTG
The DNA here is from genome assembly GCA_050012035.1 of Verrucomicrobiota bacterium. Classification (GTDB taxonomy): domain Bacteria; phylum Verrucomicrobiota; class Verrucomicrobiia; order Limisphaerales; family UBA11358; genus UBA11358. The sequence goes on from JBEKHY010000001.1 coordinate 16,513, forward strand.
TTTGCGCGGGCACGCGCGAAAACACGGCGCTCGAAGACGTGCTGGCAGCAGGTGCATTTTGCGAATCGCTGATTCGGTGGGGCGAGACTCCCGGCGAGCCGAAAAGAGAGCAGAAACATTCCGGCTCGCGAGGACGCTCGCCCTACCAAAAAGATGCCTTCGAATTTTCCGATTCGGTTGAAATCGCGCGGCTCGTTTATGCACAGGCAAAGCCCGACTTGGTGGCAGCGGCCCGCACTTCGGAAAATGCGCGGCGGTTGCTGGCGATTCCCGAATTGCGCGATGATGTTCCGTTCTGCCTGCAACAAGACATTTTTCCGCTCGTTGCCAGATTGGAAGCCGACGGCATAATTCGTTGCTAACAAAAGATGATCCGGCCCTGCATAGATTCCGACGTCCCGAACATTTTCGCCATCGTCAACGACGCCGCCCAAACCTACAGCGGCGTGATTCCCGCCGATTGCTGGCACGAGCCGTATATGCCGCTGGAAGAGCTGAAGAGGGAAATCGCAACGGGCGTCAAATTCTGGGGTTACGAAGCAGGCGGCCAGCTCGTCGGCGTCATGGGAATGCAGCCGGTTAAGGACGTCACGTTAATCCGGCACGCTTACGTCAGGACTGAAATGAGAAACCGGGGCATCGGCGGAAAACTGCTGGCGCATTTGTTGGGGCAGATCACGGGAAAGATCCTCGTCGGAACCTGGAAGGCTGCCGGTTGGGCCATCAAATTTTACCAAAAGCATGGATTCCAACTGGTGAGTGAAGCCGAGAAGGACCGATTGCTCCAAACTTATTGGCACATTCCCCGGCGACAAATTGAAACCTCCGTGGTTCTGGTTTACAAAGGACTTCCTTCCTGAAAAAAAGTTTCAAACCACAAACTCCAATTCCTGCCGGTGCAGAATCAGGCCGCGCTCGAAGGCCTGGCCGAGAAAGCGGCGGATGGCTTCCCTGCCTCGCTCGCCATAATCGAGCGCCCAGTGGTTCACATACATCCCGACAAATTTGTCGGCGAGGTCGCGTCCCATGTCGCGCGCAAACTGCAATGCATATTGCACGGCCTCGGCACGATGGTCGAGACTGAACTGAATGCTCGCAGTCAAAATACCGGAAATTTTCCTGCGAAGATCTGGCGGGAATTTTTTGTGAATGACGTTTCCGCCCAGCGGCAATGGCAGGCCATCGTTTTGTTTGCCCCACCAAACGCCCAAATCTTCGCAAACGACAAGTCCCTCATTTTGATACGTCAACTGGCCTTCGTGGATGATGAGGCCGACGTCCGCCCGGCCGGAACGGACCACCCCGAAAATCTGGTCGAACGGCACAACGATGTAGTCGAAGCTCGGAATCAGGGGTCCGGAGTTCGGAGTTTGTCCGGCGGCGAGCCAGAGTTGCAGTGCGAGGAACGCGCTGGTCAACGTCCCGGGCACGGCGATTTTTTTCCTGGCAATTTCTTCGCGGGAAAATTTTTGTCTGGCCACGAGCATTGGGCCATAGCCGTCGCCCATGCTCGCTCCGCCGGGCAGCAGCGCATAGGTGTCCGAGACGTAGGCGTAGGCGTGGAGGCTGACGGCGGTGATGTCGAGTTCACCGCGCGTGGCGCGTTCGTTGAGCGTCTGGATGTCCTGCAAAATGTGCACGAATCGGAAGCCGTGCGTGGGAATCAAATCTTTCGCCAGCGCATAAAACATGAAGGCGTCATCGGGATCGGGCGAGTGGCCCAGCGTCAACCTCGTTTGCTGCATGGCTGAAAACTAGCCAGAGCGGCACACGAACGCAAAAATTTTTGTTTCGTGGCAAATGATTTTTCACCAAAACGCCGCAAAGTTCCCGCTTGCATCCATCAAAAATGACGGCTGGAGTTTGGGAACAACCTCTGGCGGGATAAAATTGCCGACGGGAAACGACGTGAATTGAAACGATCCGCGGGTGAAGCGAGTCTGTCTTGGCGGCAAAGCCCGCTGTGATTGCGACTTACCTCTTTACGCCGAAATGGAATCCGGTCTGGTCCTGATAACCAAGGGGTATTTTGCTTTCGAACATTTCGCGCAACTTGGCGGCAAGACCAAAGATCAGCAAATTCAACGTGAGAACCGGCAATAATATTTTGCTCGTCATGCTGTTTCTTAAGCATATACAGTGCCGATTGAATCCGTGAGATGAGAAGAAGGTTTGCGGACGAACTCTGTCCCATTTTCATACACAGCAAGTAAATTTTAGACACGTTCCTTCCCGGTCTAATAGTAAGCAATACGCGATTTTACTATCTCATTGCTCATTGAAAAACCGCATCACCAATAGGCGTATGACTTCAAGGGAACGCAGGCAAATCCCCCTCAGATGTTCGTTGACTTCCCGGTTTTGCGGTCCTAGTTTCGCAGAACCGAGGCGATTCAAACTTATGAAGAAGGATTTAAATATCAAAACCGGCCGTGTGGATTGGTGTGAGAAAAAAAACCATGTCGCACGCCCGTTGGTCAAATTGGGATTGGCGCTTTGGATTCTGGCGCTGGCTGTCGGCTGTCAGACCGAAGCCCCTCAATTCAGCGAAGTCAAGGAACAGACAACCGCTGCCACAAACAATTTATTGCTCGCCCAGATCACTGCTCCTCAATTCAGTGAAGTCAAGGAACAGACAACCGCTCCCCCCGAAACAATTACACTACGAGAGGGCGACGTCTTGAAAATTTCATTTCCCGGCTCCCCAAGCCTAGACACCACCCAGCAAATCCGGAGGGACGGCAAAATCACGCTGCCTTTGGTCGGCGAAGTACAAGCGGCCGGAATGATCATTGAGACATTGCAGCAGAATCTGGTCAAATTATACGCGCCGCAACTGTCAACCAAGGAGGTCACCGTCACAGTGGCATCCTCCTCCTTTCCGGTTTTCGTGACCGGCTCGGTCATTCGTCCGGGAAAGATAATGTCCGATCACCCCATAACTGCGCTTGACGCCATTATGGAGGCCGGCGGTTTTGACTACACGAAGGCCAATCTAAAAGCCGTCAGAGTGATCCGTCACGAAAAGGACCGGGTTGAAAACTACACGTTGAACCTGAAACTGGTCCTGGAAGGGAAGGCGCACAAATCATTTTATCTCAAGCCGTCTGACATCGTGTTTGTGCCGGAACGATTCTCGTGGTTCTAAATGCAAACAAAAAACTCTCGAGGCGATTGCTTCGAGAGTTTTTTTGAAGACCCGTTAAATCAATTCCACACGGCTCCTAAAATCGGCAGGAAATTTGGCAGCCAACCTGACTGCTTGAGTAACCGAACCCGGGTTGTGTGGACGAATTGCTGCTGGCTTGATAAAAGGCCGCAATCAATCCCCGTTGGGCGAAGGGGCAGCTCAATTGGACGCTGAATGAGTAATAATCATCTTCACGGCTGCTGACAGGGGAGGCGATACTGGCCGAAGCCACATACTTGACCGTGTGGTAACCACCGTGCAAATCCAAGTAGAATTTCCCGAGCAAACGTTGATTCAGTTCGCCGGTAAAGTCCGTGCTTTCGGTGGCGGAATTCGTGAAATAAGACGCGGACACCGTGCGATCCGCACTGATGGAAATTTTTGTCACTTCAAACGGCTGATATTAAATCGCAGCCCCGAAGACGAAATTTAACAAATCGCCCGCGCCGCTGAGAAACTGGCGGTCTTCCCCGCCGGCGTGAACCTGAAAACTGATTTTGTCTGTTGACCTGCTGCGCCTTGACCGCGAGAGACAATGCCAGCAAACCGGCCAACGTGACTTTTAGCAGCACTGATTATCTTATGCCGCGAACGTCAACAATACGATTTTTGGATTTAACATTCATGGGATTATTTTCGAATCTGACCGGCAGAACCAGCGTGGTTTGCCAATGGCCCGGCCGGTGTTTCCTCACGCCAATTGCGCAGTGAATTCTCAAGCGCCTCTTTCACGGGACGCATTTTGACTCCGGTAGCCAGCAACTTGGAAACGTCCAAAATCGCGTGTGAACGGGGCGATTTGGCGCCAAGACGGTCAGACAGTAAAATTGAATCTTGTCCCAAAGGCTTGATAGATGGACCGCGTGATTCGGCGTCAAGACTGTAGAATTCTTCGTCGTCCTTCCAATATTCAAAGCGCCGGGCCGGCTTGAGGATTTGTTGAATCATTTCAATGACCTGTCGGGTGGCTATGGCGCCCGGATTCGTCATGTTGTAAATGCCGAAGGGGGCGCGGCATTCCCAGAGGTCCAGACTGGCGCGCACAAAATCATCCAGGTGCGAAAGCGAGGCGATGGCGTCATACACCTTCGGATAATGTTGAAGCTTCCACAGGATATTTCTCGGTTCACTATGCTCGCCGAATGGTGTTCCGGGCCGCCAGATGTAACTTTGTCCGATGCCGCGAACGGCCTCCTCCGTCAGCGCCTTGGTGCCGCTGTAAAAATTGCACGGCGCATGACGGAAGGAAAAGTTGGGTTCGTCCCATTCAGTAAAGCCAAAGAGTCTCTCCGGAGATTGCTCAAACAACCGCCGCATCTCAGGCTGATTGAGATCGCGGACCACCCGCATTTTCCCGTCGTCAATGATTTTTGCGCCAGTGTAAATGCCTCCCGACGAAATATGTCCCCACGGGGTATTGGTCAGCATGCAGACGCGGGCGATAGTTTGGGGAAGGAGCGTGTTGGCGAACAAGGTTTCCTCGCGAGTCGTTTCACAGGCATCCACGTTGGGTTTGCCGGTATAACCGGCGGCGTTGATGATAAATTCAGGCCGGATTTTCCGAACGTAATCAAACAGCAAATCGAAATTTGTGTAATCCAGCGCCGTCCGGGTCAGCGGAATAAAGCTGGAGCGCCGCCGGTGCAATTCGCGCGCAAATGCGTGGCCGACGTAACCGCTGGCTCCCAGGAGCAAAATCATGGCAAAGTTACGAGCCGTCCCTCCACCACAGATTTGTCAGGTCGGGACATTGGATTTCTGTCTAAAAGTAGAACGAGGGTTTGTTTATCCGGCGTTCAGGCCTTCCACACCTGACCGGGCTTCGTTTTTACACCCGCCATTTGATTTCGCGTGTCCACGATGCAATCCACCCAGCCGGCCAATTCCTTGCAGTTGACGGATTGATGATTGGTGGCTATGACCACGACATCGAAGCTTCCGACTGTTTTGCGATCCCAATTGACCGACCGCGTTCCCGCCCGATGCGGATGTTCACGGGTCATGCGAATCACCGGCACAAAAGGGCGTAATGAGCCACCTCCGCGCCGCGCTGTTTGAAAAGATCCATGAGGACATAACTCGGCAATTCGCGATCGTCATCAACGTTCGGCTTGTAGGCCAGACCGAGCAGCATCCAGGCGGATTGATAAAGACCCACCACCTCAAGGCTGATCTCGTGCTGCAGGAAGATGCAAATCAGATAGGCGCCGCAGAAGGTCATCAAACCGGTTGACATGAAGACGATCCCCAATTTCAAAAGGGCGGAGACTTCACCAAGGGTCTCTTGCAGGTTCACCCTGACCCGTTCCAACCTCCGGCCTTCAACAGAGGAGATAGGGAAAGGCTGATGGGGAGAGGGGCTACTCTCTGGCGATGCCCAACTTTTCCATTAGTTCATAAAGAGTGGGTCTGCTTATTCCAAGTTCCGCCGCGGCGTTGGTGATTTTTCCCGAATGTTTTCGCAACACACGTTCGACAATTTCTCGTTCTGCGGCTTCCCGCGCCTCCTTGAGCGTGCCAAGGTTCCCGCTGGCCACAGGAGTTAATTCAAGGTCTTGAACGGTCAGGCGTTTGCCTTCGGCCATGATGACGGCCCGCTGGACGCAATTTTCCAGTTCGCGCACATTTCCCGGCCAAGAGTGACTGTTCAAAGCGCGAATCGCCCCCCGGTCGAAAGTCAGGCCCGCCTTCCTGGCTTGGACGGCAAATCGTTGGAGGAAGGACTGAGCCAGCAAGCGAATGTCGTTTTCGCGTTCGCGAAGCGGCGGCATTACGATCTGAACCACGGCCAAGCGGTAATATAAATCCTCACGAAAATTTCCGGCAGACATGACTTTCTTTAGCTCGGCATTGGTTGCCGCGATTACCCGCGTCTCGATTTGGATGTCCTGCCTCCCGCCCACTCGCTGAATACACTGCTCCTGGAGAAACCGAAGGAGCTTTACCTGCAACGGCAGGGGAATTTCCCCGATTTCATCCAGAAAGAGCGTTCCCCCACCCGCCGTTTCGATTCGTCCCATGCGTTGGACATGAGCGCCAGTGAACGCGCCTTTTTCATGTCCAAACAGTTCGCTTTCCAAAAGCGTTTCCGGGATCGCGCTGCAGTTGATGGCCACGAAAGGGCCGTCTTTTCGACTGCTTTTATGATGAATGGCCCGCGCCGCCATTTCTTTGCCGGTTCCGCTTTCACCCAGAATCAGCACGGGCACATCGGTGGTGGCGACCTTGCGGATCGCATCGAATACCGCCTGCATTGGACGGCTGGTGCCGAGCATGCCTTCAAAAGCGTCGCCCTGCAACAATTGCTGCATCTCCCGGTATTCCCGTTCGAGCTGCGCGACGTGGAAGCAGCGTCTCAGGAGAAATTTCAGTTCTTCCATTTCCACGGGCTTGCACAGGAAATCGTAGGCCCCCGCCCCGATGGCGCGAAGCGCCACTTCCTTTTCGCCCTGTCCGGTGATGATGACAACTTTGGCCAACCGATCCATGGCGAGCAGGTCGGACAAAGCCGCAAGGCCCTCCTCCGGGTTGCTGGGCTGGGGTGGCAGTCCCAAGTCCAGCAAAACAACAGCCGGCAGTTCCGCCCGAAATGTTTCGACCGCGCTGGCGCGATTTTCGGCGACCAGTATTTCGTAGTCCTTCGCCAGCGCCCACTTCATCTGCGTGCGAATTTCGTCGTCGTCGTCAACGATGAGCAATTTGGGATTCATCCGTTTTGTTTCAGAAGAGGCAAAATTATTCGAAAGGTTGTGCCCTTGCCGGGCTGGCTTTCGACCTGAACTCTGCCTTTATGCGCTTCGACAATCATTTTGCTTTGAAAGAGCCCGATGCCAAGCCCGTTTTTTTTTGTGGTCTGGAATGGGCGAAACAATGAGCGGCTTAAAAACTCCGGGGCCATGCCGCAGCCGTTGTCTGACACCGTGAGAATCACCCAACCGTTGCTTTGGGCTGTCTCGATGCGGATTTCCCCGGCCGACGATACTGCATCCCGGGCATTGAGAACCAAGTTAGTCACCACTTTGAGCATTTGCTCCGGATCGAGCAGTATTTTGGGGAGAGGAGGAAGGTTTTTGACCAAACTGACACCGGCGGCTTCTTCCCAACCAGCCAGCGCCTTGACCACCACTTCATTGAGATCGGATTCAACGGGTTTGATTTGTAACTCATGGCGGAGCAGGCTCAACCGTCCGATAAGGTGGTTGATGTGCGCCACCGTCTTCGAAATGCCTCTTAAAGCGTCCGCCCTGAACTCGGGATCGTTAAAATGCACGGGCAGATTCTTCAACATCAAGTTGAGCGTGGAAGTCGTGTTCTTCAGGTCATGGACAAAAAATGCCGACATGGTTTGGAAGGCTTCCATCTCCTTGGCTTGCAGAAGCTTCTGGGAAAGCTGGACATTGAGCAAACTGGCGGCCACTTGATCCGCGACGCACGTTAACAGATCAAAATCCTGCCAGGAAAGGCTTACTCCCCCGACGCGGTCGCCCAGAATTATCAAGCCCAGAACCTCTCCGCCGCCAATCATCGGCACACAAACTCGATTCCCACCTTTGCGAAATTCGTCGGGATGACAGCGCCTAAGCACGGCAGTCCAACTCTCCTTCGAGGCGTCTATGTCCATGGGGGCGGAATGCTTTTCCAAAGCACGCATCACTTCCATCGCGTCCACACTTTGGGGTTTGAGATCATTCGCCTTGGTGTCCGACAGAAAAGTCGAAGTGGCAAACACGAAATTCTCCCGCTTGTCGTCCACCAACCAGATGGTCACCGAAAGAACTTGAAATATGTCGGTCACCAGTTTCACGGCGGCCTGACACAATTCTGTCGGCTTCACGCAGGAAGCCGTTCCTTCGGTGAACCTTCGCCACACCGAACGATAATCGTAGAGCGGCCTTTGAAAATGCCGGCTCACAAAACGCCGCGTATGCAGCCGCACCCGGTCGGACAACAACAGGATGGCGAGCAATACCAAGGCGACCAGCAGAACAAACGCCTTCAACGTAAACGCAGCATCACCGCCCAAAAACGTAACCACCTTGGCGAACACCCCCACAATCAGCAGATAAACTCCGGCCAATAAAACGGTCAGTGAATTGTGGAGGGCGGACTGGGACGGATAAACATCCGTGTTAAAATGCCCGGCGCGAAAAAGCGAACGCAGAATCAGCACGCCGCCCAATAACACCGCCGTCGCGGTGACGGCCTGGAGGGAGAGGTTTAGGGCATGAAAGAGGAGCACCTGACTGGCGATGTAAGCCTGGACTCCAAAGATCACTCCTAATCCCAGGATCATGAATTTGATTCGCCACAGCATTGTCCCGACAGCCGCCCGGTAGGTGCGCTCCAAATTCATCAGCACCAGCACCGAGCTGAGCAAGAAAAGAAGATTCAAAACGATGCCGGGAATTCCCAAACCAAACATCCAATAGCCCGTCAGCGTGTGGCCGACGGAAACAATCAAATCATCGCCAAACAGAATTACCAACCCAATGGGCATTAGGAAGGCCGCAGCCAAGACAAAACGCCACCGTTTCAGAAACTCCGAATAATTCCCGCGGGCATAGCTCAGGCTGAAAAAAAGCCATATCCCGGGCAGAAATGACGTGGCAACCAACCTCCAATTCTGCCAGTAAACCATTTCCTCCGGTGAACCGGCGTCCGCTGTAAGGGCGAAGCATACGTCTTCCACGGCCAGCGCCACCATCCCCGCGACAAAAGCCCAATGAGCAACCGAGCGCCGCTCATTCCAAGCGACAATCAGGGCCAAGACGCTGCAAAAAAGGGCGCTGGCGAAGCCCAGGATGTCTGCGTTGCTCATCGTTTCATTTCTGGTATTTGAATCCAGGGAAAAAAATCTCAAATCGTGATTCAAAATGCAGCAAAAAACGCTCACCTGACGTTTTGAGGGGCATCAAATTTATATCCGGCCTTCGGCAGAATTGCAGGCTGATAGCACGGTTCCTTGAAAACTGGGCGAAAGTTCTGCGGTAGGTTCGCACACCCCATGGTCAGTCCTCCTCTTTTGGGTGTCCTGACATCAACTCAAGACTTTAGCGGCGAGGACCTTCAACCCGACGAATCTTCATTCAACGCCAATGCTTGTTTGCACAAGTGAGACACCGTCCGCCCAACGCAAACCTCGGCAACGGCTTCGAGCGCGGTGATGGGATGGTCGGTCAAAATTTTTCCGGAACGAATCACCGAGCCGGTGACAAAGACCGGGAACGCCGACGACTACACGGCCACCGTCACTTCTTTGGTGGTGATTTGCGTGGCGTAAATGCCGACCAGTTTCTGCTGCAACTCCTCCGGTGTCAGCCCGGCGGCGACCACTTCCCGGACTAGAGTGGCAGGCCGGCCAAGTTCAACTGGCGACGGCAAATTTGCGCCGGAAAATTTCCATACCCGCCAAGCCGACGATCATCAGCAAGGCCGTCGTTGCGCCGTCCGGAACCTTACCGTCGTGCGGCTGCGAGCCGACTGTGTAAATGAAAGAAAGGCCGCCAACCGGGAAAGTGCAGTCCGGGTCAAAACCGATGTTGAATACACCTTTGCCGCTGGTGAGGTATGAATTCAGGGTGTTAAGTTGGGTGGTGCTTAAAACGTAGCTCCACGACAAGGTGGTGCCAACCGAGGCGAACGATTCCGATCCCAAGCTGGTGATATTACCGGAAAACTTGGTAGCCAAATAATCTCCCGCCGAATCGTTGTCGGTATAGCTTTTCAGGCCGGTCGTTGTCGAATTGATCAAGTCGGTGTAAAGCACTCCGGTGCCCTTTGAGTTGCCGCTGCTGGTCAATTTCACATTGGTCCAGTCAATTTCAGCGGCGGTAATTGACTGGCCGGCAGTCAGACTGATGCCAATGCCATCGGTGTAGGCATAGGTTCCATTCAAAGTAGCAGAAGAAAGAACATTGACAGTGGTGGCGTGAGTCAACCCACAAAGACTCAATGTAGCAGCTATAATCAAAATCTTTTTCATAGTAACAGGATTTAAGCAATCACCGCGCCAACCAATGAAACAGCAGATTGTTTCATTTGTAACCTATTTCATTTCAGAATGTTACAATCCAGAAAATTTATTTTTACCAATTTAGGAAAGACTTAAAAGCGTAAAAAAACCCGACGATTTTTCCGAAGCCGAGCTGGAAACGCTCTGTTTTGCTAGTAGTTTTATTACGATTATTTCAAATTGTCAGGAAATCCGACGCTTTCCCGGCGGATTTCCCGCTGTTTTCACTTCAATTCACCCAGCATCTGCCGCGCGGCGGCGGCCTGCTGGCCGGACAGCTTCAGCGTGAGCGCCTGCTGCAAATTTACCTTGCTCTCTGCGCGGCTCTTGAGCTGGAACTGCGCGGCACCGAGATAATAAAACACCTCCGCGTCGGCACTGTTTTTGGCGGCGCTTTCCTGCAATAGATTTGCGGCGCGCGGATAATCCCCTTGGCGAAATACGATGATGCCTAGAGTCTTGGCGACTTCCGGATCGCCGGGAAAGGCTTTGCGGGCTTTGACCGCAAGCGCGTAAGCCTTGGCGTCGTTGTTCGGGTCTTTCGCATAGAGAATGGCGAGTTGTTTTTGGGCCGGGGCGAAATCAGGGTAGCGGTTTAAGACGTCTTCATAAATTGGCCCGGCCATCGCCAGATCGGGTTTCTGCTTGGCGATGGCAGCCTTGACCATGAGCGCCGGCACATAATTGGGAGCGGATTTCAGAATTGCCTCGACTTGCGATTGTGCGGTCAATGCTTGCGCCGGCTTGTCCGCAAGGTCGGTCATCGCCAGAAAACGTTTGGCTTCGTTGGTTCGGGAGAAGGCGGCCCCGGTCTGCAAAGCGTTTTGCACCGCAATTCTTGCATCCGGCACCCGGCCCATGCTGTAAAATGCTTCCCCCAGATCGTAAAGCACCTCCGGATTTTGCGGCTGAACCTGGGCGGTCAATTGGAGCAAGTTTAACGACCATTCATAGTCACCCGTCAGGAAGGCCAAGCGACCCAAAGTGTGGGCCACCAGCGGGTCGTTCGGCGTCAATTTATAGGCTGCCTTGGCCAGATTGAAGGCTTTTTGTGGGTCTTGGGGAGCATACAGTCGGGCGAGATTCACCATAGCCATGACATTTTGCGGGTTGGCTTGCAAGGCCGCTTCGTAAGTGGCAATGGCCTTGTCCACCGCCCCTTCGCGCTGATAGATGGCCGCGAGCCGCGCCAGAGCAACGGGGTCACTGGGCTGATTGGCCACTTGCTTTTCGAGCCAGACGCGCGTGTCAGCTTGGGCCGTTTTTACGTCAATCGCCAACACTGCCAGACATTGATTGCATTCGTTCTTTTGAGGAAAATCTTCGTTGAGTTGAAGCGCACGCTGAAAAGCCGTCCTGGCATTCGCCTCATCCCCCATCATGTAATACGTCATGCCCAGGTGGAATTGAGCTTCCGGCACGGCATATAACTTATCCGCGCTTTCCCGCAGCAAACTCAACGCGGAGGAATACTGCCCCTTCTGGTAAAGAATCCATCCCAGCGTGTCAGCGATGGCCGGATCCGTCGGAGCCAGGTCTCGGGCTTGGCGTGCCAATTGGTAGGCTTTGTCGAGTTGGCCCAAATGTTCCGCGTAGAGGCACGCCAGATTGTTAATCGCCAAAGCAACATTCGGAGCTATGTCCAGGAGCTTTTCGTAGGCATCGCGGGCGTCCTGATAGTCTTTCTCGACGCTGTACGTGATGCCCATGAGCATCAATGCGGCAACATCCTTTGGGTTTTTGGCCAGCGCCGCTTGCAGATCGGTCAAAGCCTTCTGGTTTTGATTGGCGGCGGTGTAGAGTTGAGCCAGCATCAAATACGCCGGTTGGGAATCGGGTTGCAACGCGATGGCTTTTAACAACGCGCTTTCCGCCTGGTTCGTATCGCCCCGGGCAACCAGGACTTTCGCCAAAAGCAACTGCAACGCCGCCGCCTTGGGATTTTGTTCGGCCTGTTGTTGCACGCGTTGCTGCGCGGCGGCGTATTGCTTTTCCATCAGGTCCAAATTCACCGCTTGTTCCAACGCCGGCAAATAATCGGGTGCCAGCTTGAGCGCCTGGTCAAATTCCTTGCGCGCCTCGGTGTTTTTCTTTTGCTGGAGAAACGCTGTTCCCAGCAGCAAGGGGACCTGCGGATTTTTGGGGTATGCCTTTTCCAGTTCACGATAAATTTGAACCGCGCTGTCCAGACTGCCTTGGGTGCGATAGGCGTCGGCCAGTAACAATCGGGCGGACACGATTTGAGGTTGCTGTTGAGTCAACTGCTTCAGGGAAACAATCGCGGGCCCAGCGTTTCCACTCCTGATCTGGATTTCGGCCAGCAACAGAATGGCATCGGCAAACTTGGGGTTCAGGTTCACGGCCTGGTTCAGATTGCCGACGGCTTTGTCGGCTTTTTTGTTTGCGAGACAGGCCAGGGCCAGTTGGTAATAGACAGCCGGCACTTGGGGAAACATCTTTGCCATTCTCTCAAAGTCATTTACGGCTTGGCCCGGCTCGCCTTGCTGTAGTTCCAAGCGACCTTTCAATAGCAAACCCTCAAAATTCTGCGGGTCGCGGCTCAAGACGTTGCCGAGCAAGGTAACGCCGTCGGCATACTTTTTCTCGGCGGCGGCAAGTTGGGCCAATCCTATCCATGCCGGCAGATAATCCGGCGTCTTTTTGACAATGTCCTGCAGCAGGCGTCTGCCCGTGTCGGGGTCTCCCGTCACGATTTTGAATTGCGCGTATTGCAGTTTTTTCCCCGATCTGGGCGGAGCCAGATCCGCCGCCGTCTTGAAAGCCTGGTCCGCCTGTTTCAAGTCTTTTTGCGCCACATACAAATTTCCCAGCGCGGCGTAGGCGTCGCTGAATTTGGGATCGAGCGTCACGGCGTGTTTGAGGTCGGCTTCCGCTGTTTTGAGGTCGCCCTGGCGGAACGAAAGCGCTCCCAAAGCCACTGCCAGCGGCGCGGTTTCACCTGTTTGCGACATTTTTTGCAGGCGCAGGCGGGTTTTTGTGATCTCATTCGTCGTCGCAGCGGCTTCAGCCAGCAAGATCGGTGCTTGATCATCCCGGGGGTTTTTATCAAGGACGAAGCTGGCCTCGTCCCGCGCTTCCTTCAACTTTCCGGCCCCCAGATAGATGGCGCCCAGCTTCAAGCGCACCTCGAGGTTGTTGGTGGCCAATTGCCGGGCCCGGCCCAGGATCTGAGCCGCCTCCAAAAGACGGCCCTGATCGAAATAAATGACACCGAGGCGGCTCCACGCCTGGGCGTTTTGCGGGGCATTCCGCAGCACGTTCTTATATTCGATTTCCGCCTGATCGTATTGGCCGGAATTAAAATACCGATCCGCCCGCTTTAGATGGTAGGACTCCTTCACCTTGGCGGTGCAACCGGTGCCCACGATGGCCAGCAGCATGACCCCTGTCAGCATCGGAACCAAATAAGCAAATTTACGCATGTTCTATTTCGGAGGTTTTGGGTTTGGATTTCCCCCCGGCCCGTTCGGATTTTTGAAGCACGACCAACAATATAAAGAGGGGTATCAGAGACAAGACAAAAAATATCGGCCCGCCCTTGCGGTGAATGGGAGAATTGATCATCTGGGGCCCCAGGTGAACGCAAAGTTCGCCAATGGTGAAAACCCGAAAGCCGTTCCGGAGAATGCCCAGCGGAATCACCGCCAGTATAAACACGGCCCGCTTCCAGGGTGTGCGCAGAAAAACATAGCTGGCCAGCAGGCTGGTGATGAACAAGACCAGGCTGGAATGGATGCCGCTGCACTCCGGGCCGATTTGAATGGTGATTCCCGGCAGTTGAAACACCAGACCATTCTCAAAAAACGGCGTGCCTGACAACTTGAAAAATCCCCGGGCAACTACGGCGGAGCCGTATTGCAAAAAAATGTCAATCCCCCGCATCAGAAACGCGGGGATGGGCACCATGAAAACCAGGAAGCCTAACGGAAAAGCGGCGGCGCGCAGAATTTCCCTCCCCAAAAACAGGCAGCTCGCGCCAAAAAAGAACAGCAGGAAGGAAATCATCATCACCGCCAGATAATCGTCCTCCATCAGTTTCAAGCGGGGACGGAGAACGAGCCAGTAAGCGATGATCACCACCATCCCGGCCGTCAGGAATACCGCCGCTACTTTGCGGGCCGGCTGGGAACAAGTCGGAAAACTCCCTCTCTTCAACCAGACCAGATACAGGCTGATGAATGGAACCAGCAGGATGTAGGAATACAACTCACTGCCAGCCGCGAACCGTATCAGGTCCCACAGCGGAATTCCGAAACAAAGCGCGAGGACCAGTGTCGCCAGCCCAAAGCTCCGCAGTTGTCGGGAAGACCCGACCGGTTCCAAACGTTGCGCCGGAGGCGATTGCGCCCCCGGATTTGGCTGGGGGCCATTGGTCAATCTGCCAAGTTTGTCTCGCGGCATGTCGTTTTCTTGTAGTGAATGGTGGTGGTGTTTGCCCGTTCGGCGTGCGGGTTCCCCGCAAGCCAACTCGTCAGCAGCCCAGCCCCGCCAAAAAACGAATCACCACCCAATGAATCAAATGAACTTTTCAATACCGGTATCCAATTTCAATCCCGACCTGGGTGCTCGTGTAGGCGAAGCCGGACTGGCTGGAAGAATTGTCGCTATATTGGTAAAATACTGAAACTGTTCCCCGCTTGAGCAAGGGACGAGTCAGCCGGGCGTTGAAGGAGTAAGAAGTATCATTGCGGGAGCCGGGGGAAGGTCCGACCACCGAAGCGACATACTTGGATGTGCCATAGCCGCCGCTGACGTCCAGATGCAACTTCCCCAACAAGCGCTGGTTCAGATCAACCGTGATTTGGGTGTTTTCGGTCACCTGGTTTTGATAATAGGATGGGCTCACAGAGCGGCTGGCGCTCAAGCTCAACCTGGTTTGTTCAAAAGGCTGGTATTGGACGGTGGCGCCAAAGGTGGGGGTGACCAGATCGCTCGCGGCGTTCGTCTCGCCGCTCAGATACTGCTGGTCTTGCAGGCCGCCGCTCAACTGAAAGCTGACTTTGTCCGTCGCCCGCCAGTTGACCCGGGCTTGATATTGCTCGTTGAGCGAATCCGGGCTGCCGTCCTGAATGGTGTAGCCAACGCCGACGCCAAGGCCGGCGTTTAATCGCGGCCAAAACTCGTAATTCAACCACTCCATCGTTGACCAGCTGCGGGAGTTTTCAAGATTTTGAAGAAAGTTCGTCGGGCTTCCTCCGTTCCCGACGTAGTTGAGATTTTGGTTCAATCCCATGTCCAGCGATATTTTATCGTTGAACTGATACGAGGCATTGAGCGCGGTCGAATAGGTTTCCTGGTCGGTTTGCGCGGCGGTTTCAACGAGCGGCGTGGAGGAGGAGACATAGCTTTGTGAACCACTGAAAAACCAGTCGCCATAAGCCGTTCCCCAGCCCAATTGCACGGAGTGATCCAGCGTGTTTCGGAAGCTGCTGCTGGAATAAAAACTCAAGGTCGGCGTGTAATCCAGGGTCCAGTGGTCGCCCAGATTGAACAGGACTCCCGGCGAAACCTGCTGAACGATCGTGTTCTGTTGTTGACCCGGTGACGATTGAATCCCATTTCCATAGAGAAATTGGTAGTCCACGTGGGGGTGCAGAGCGACCGGTCCCCATTGTAACAGCAACGAAGGAACGATTTCCGAGAGGGCGAACACTTGCATCGGATTGTTGTTCCGATACTCCTGCACGGCGGGCGGGGTCGCCGGAGTCTGCGGAGGCGACGTGAGGACGTCCTGCGCCAGCACCGGGCAGATTGGCATAAAGAGACACAGCAGCGCCACTTCACACCGGCGGAATGGCGATGGTCTCCTTCCCATGTCGCGGATAAAAGAGGTTCGATTTGGCATTTTCACTTTCGCCGACCGGACGATGTTGTTGCAGAGATGATTACCAGGAGCAAGGCATTTGTTCAGCGGGCATTGGTTTGGGGCGCAACTTGCGCACCGCCGACCACCAACGGGTTGAAACCGCTTGCTGCCCCGTCTCGCAAAGCGGGACGGCCCAATGACCGGAGGCGCCACGCTGACCGCCTGAAGGTGGGACGCCGAACGGTGGCAGTGGTTCAAGTTGCGCCCATGGCCTTGATTTGCTTGAATTGAAGAGCCGCGCAGGCGTTTCCAAACCGGCAGAGGCAGTTCAAAGAACGCCCGCTCCGGCAAATTCCGCGGACGGCGACGCCGTTTGCCATCGCTCCAAGGCGTCTTCCAGCGCCTCCTCCACGGGACGCATTCTCACGCCGAGTGAGAGGAGCTTTGAGGCGTCCAGGATGCAATTGGAACGCGGCGTTTTCGCCTGGCAACGGTAAAACTCCTCGTCATTTTTCCAGAACTCAAAGCGCCGGTCCGGCTTGAGAATTCGCTGGATCATTTCAACGATCCGCCGCGTCGTGATCGCGCCGGGATTCACCACGTTATAAATGCCGAACGGCGCCTGCCGCTCCCAAAGCTCCAGACACGCCCGCACAAATTCATCCAGGTGCGAAATCGAGTTCACGTTGTCATAAACCCTGGCGTAGTGCTGGAGTTTCGAGAGCAGGTTCCTGGTTTCGTCGCACTCGTTGAACAGCATTCTAGGCCGCCAGATGTAGCTCAGGCCCACCCCCCGAATCGCCTCCTCGGCCAGGGCCTTGGTTCCGCTGTAAAAATTGCAGGGCGCGTGCCGGAAGGAAAAGTTGGGTTCATCCCATTCGGTAAAACCCTGGACTTTTTCGGGATGCCCGGCGAACAGCCGTCGCAACTCCGGGTGGTTGAGGTCCCTTTCAATCCGCATTCGTCCCCACTCCGCCGCCACCTTGGCTCCCACGTAAATGCTGCCCGAAGAAACGTGCCCCCACGGCGTGTCGGTCATGAGACAGACCCGCGCGATGGTTTGGGGGAGCAGCGCATTCGCACACAACACTTCCTCCTGCGCCAATTCGCAGGAGTCCACGTTGGGGTTGGGCGCGTAGCCCGCGGCATTGATGATAAACTCCGGCTTCATTTTCTGGACGTAATCGAACAGCAAATCGAAGCTTGTGTAATCCAGCGCCGTCCGGGTCAGCGGAATAAAGCTGGAGCGCCGCCGGTGCAACTCACGCGCAAATGCGTGGCCGACGTAACCGCTGGCGCCCACGAGCAAAATCATGGCAAAGTTACAAGTTATCCAACCATCGGAGGTCTGTCGGGGCTGGACATTGGATTTCTGTCCAAAAGTAAAACGAGCGTTTGTTTATCCGATGTTCAGGCCTTCCAAACCTGTCCCGGTTTTGTTTTTACCGCCGCCATGGCATTGCGCGTATCCACGATGCACGGCGACCAATCGGCCAGTTCCTGGTAGTTGATAGCCTGATGGTTGGTCGCGATGATGGCCGCGTCGAAACCCTCCAGCGTGGGGCGGTCCCAGTTCACCGAACGGGTGCCCGCCCAATGCGCATGCTCGCGGGTCGGGCGGATAACCGGCACATAAGGATCGTGATAGGCCACTGCCGCCCCGCGTTCTTTCAGAAGATTCATCAGGATGTAACTCGGTGATTCCCGCTCATCGTCCACATTCGGTTTATAGGCCAGGCCAATAACCAGCACCCGGCTGCCGTTCACCGCCTTGCGCCGCGCGTTGAGTGCCTCCGCCGTGCGATTCACCACGTACATCGGCATGGCCGTGTTGATTTCGCCCGCCAGCTCGATGAACCGTGTGTTCTGGGAGTATTCGCGCGCTTTCCAGGTGAGATAAAAGGGATCAATCGGGATGCAATGACCGCCCAGGCCCGGGCCGGGATGGAATGCCATGAAACCGAATGGTTTCGTTTTGGCAGCCTGAATTACCTCCCAAATGTCAATCCCCATGGCTTCATAGACGAGCTTCAATTCATTCACCAGCGCTATGTTCACGCTGCGAAAGATGTTCTCCAGCAGCTTGGTTGCCTCCGCCACGCGGCAGGAGGAGACGGGAACAATCGTTTTGATGGCCTTGCCATACACCGCTTTGGCGCGTTCCAGGCAGGCGGGCGTGTAGCCGCCAATCACCTTGGGAATAATTTCCACCTTGCTCTGCGCATTGCCCGGGTCTTCCCGTTCCGGCGAAAAGGCCAGATGAAAACCCACGCCCGCTTTCATCCCCGAGCCCCCTTCCAGCACCGCCCGCAAATCCTCGTCCGTGGTGCCTGGATAGGTCGTGGACTCCAAGACCACCAGTGTGCCCTTCTGCAAGTGCGGCGCGATGCACAAGCCGGTATCAATGATATAGGAAATGTCCGGTTCACGGTTCTTGTTCAGCGGCGTTGGCACACAAATGATCACGGCCTCCACTTCCCGGATGCGTTCGAAGTCCGTGGTGGCGGTAAAGCCGCCTGCCTTCACGGCCTCGGCAATGGCGGATGATTCGATGTGTTTGATGTAACTCTTTCCCTGGTTGAGGGAGGCGACCTTTGCCGGATCAATGTCCAGTCCCAAAACACTGACGCCCGAGCGGGTGAATTGGAGTGACAAAGGCAGACCGACGTAACCCAAACCGACGACGGCTATTTTCATAGATGTTGTTTGTTTTAATTACCGTGATGCGTGACAACCCGCGAGGAAATAACGTGACTGCCGGATTTTGCCCCGGTTGGAGACTCGCAGACTCGGCGGACCGCGCTCCTTTTGATTTTGGGCAACACGCCCTCAAGCTGCGCCCAAATCACGGGAGCGCGTCTCAATTTCTGGTAGTGACTCAGTTTGCAATGGCGGGTATGCCGCGCCGCAGCGACCCTGCCCGCGTGCGGTCTTTGCCGCTTCCAGTTGCGCCACTGAACACAGCGCGGTCATCGCAGCGGGATGACCCTGCCCAATTCGACTGCCTTTGTCTCTCCGGAAATGGCTCGTATTACCGGCGCTTGAGGCGGCACGTCGTTTTTAACGGCGCGTTTGTTTCCCGTTTCTTTGATATCCCCCACCAGCCGGGCATATTGTTCTGGCAGGAAACGCATCAAAAAGGCTTTTGCAACAGGATTAATATGAAGCAACGCGGGTTTTCTGACCAGCTTGCAGCCTCTCAACAAATAGAAATCATCCAAGCCATTGCCGCCTTTATACAGTCCTGCGAAAATCTGTTCCGCACATTGTCCTTTGGCGACTGCTTCCCTCACAAAGTGGAGCATGAGATCAGAGAGTCCCAGACGCAGCGATTCAATATTGCAGAAGAATGTTGCATAACAGAGGGTGTCCTCGACCAAAAGCGACAAGCTGACGCCACCTAACTCGCCATTGCGATATCCACCTAGAATGACAAGGTTAGAGATTCGAAATAGGGCATCCGCCCAACGGGAAAAATAACCCTGTTTTGTGCGTTGCGAGCCATATTGGTATCGAGTTCTTTCATAAAAGGACAGGTAAACCGGATACGCTTTCTGCTTGAATTCGTTTATATCGGTAATGGGCTGAATAACGAACTGCTTGGCGGCCAGTTTAGCCTGCCGCTTCCGGTTGTAATCCAAACAGTCAAGCGAGTAGGCTTCGGCATTCTCAAACATCAAAAGATTCAGGCATGAATTCGCCTTCTCCTCGGGAGGCACAGCATGTTGAAATCCGCCAAGCAAACTCAACGAAGGAGGTATAACCAATCCCGGCTGATACTCTTGATACGTCAGGAGCGGCCGATAAAACAGAGGACGAACCTGCCCCCAATACGTGCCGTTCACTGCAATAATACGCTGTCCGAAAATCCCCTCAAAAGCGGCAAATTCTTCAATCGTCATCCTTTGCCAGGAAATAGTCACTGGATTATAACGTTTCGCCAAAAACAAGAGACCACACCAGGAGGTTGTGCTTTAATCTGCCTTTCTGCTGCAACTTAAGACTCGTTGCCCGGCTCCCGGTGGAAATTTTCAAAACCCATTCGCCAAAAGGAAGGGCAGCATCACAAGTGCTGCCCTGAGCCTTTATGTTATTTATAAGGCCTATTCGAAATCACGCCCGAATTCTACGAGCGAGCAGGCTAAATCCGCCCAGCGCCATACCTAACAACATGAGGGTGAAACCGCCATCGGGCAGCATCAACATATCCTGAGCACGGCTGCCATCGGGGTAATAATCATTCAACGCCCCAACACCAAAGGCTCCGTTGGCATTAGCAAACTCCCCACTGCCATAAATTCCAGAAACCAGAGTTAAATAAGAATTGGCAGCAATCTGAGCCGGGGTCAGTGTAATCTCGTTTTCCAGATACCAAATGGCGTTCTGCAAATCCGCCGCAGAAGCTACACGACCTGCCCCGGGAGTATAGTTATAAGCCAATAAGCCTTTGGCGAAATTGTAATACAAATAAGCCGTGCCAATCGAGATAGGATCCCCACCATCTGGCCCCGCTGCACCAAGATTGACACCACCACTAAGCGCGTCGCCATAGGGGTTTACCGTCGCGTTGTAGGTGCCGGGTATTGACACCTGCTCCGTTTCTTCGATGCAGAAAGTCTCAAATCCGAGATTGCCGGAATTGTTATTAACGAGCACACTCGCGGCATAGCCTCCTCCGATTACTTGAGAAACGTTAAACTCGCCACCGATTCCAGAGTAATAACCATTTACTCTGTCAATTGTGACCGTAGTCGCCCCCAATTTGGCTACGGCAATCAGGGATACCGCCGCTGCTATAACGAATAATTTTTTCATATTTTTTTTCCGTTTTAAGTTGTCGTTAGTTTCAAATTTTCCATTGTCTCAGACCCTTTAGCCAATTCTATGCCACTTCTTGTCCAAGTTATACACACTGGATTGACGCAATCTGCAACACATTGATGTCCAATGTGATACATTGCTAATGATTGCGGCTTTACAGTGAACTCTACAAATCATTGTAAGTGTCGCCTCTCGATAACTGTAAGGCTTGCTGACGATATCCCCGTTGCGGCTAGTGATTAACGACATTAGTTGTTTAATTTCAA
This sequence comes from Verrucomicrobiota bacterium, assembly GCA_050012035.1. Lineage (GTDB taxonomy): Bacteria > Verrucomicrobiota > Verrucomicrobiia > Limisphaerales > UBA11358 > UBA11358. The sequence continues at coordinate 37,629 of JBEKHY010000001.1, forward strand.
CAACTTACAAAATTTCCGTAAAAATGTAAACAAATCCGACGCTAATCTCTGGGTCAACACTCGCTAATCTCCGGGTCAACACTCGCTATGCCCTCAATGCAGGTTCTAATCAGACCCTTGGCCAATGTTCGCCCGTAGCGACTGGCCATCACGCCTCGATAAGCGAACCGGAACAGAGGGTTGTTGATGTAAATTTGAGACTTCGGTAATAACATGGGCAGGTTCCCATAACTCAGATGAACGAAATCGCGGGACTTCCTTTGAATTTCGGAAAGCGGCTCGCCGCGCAACAAGGCAGACGCAATCTCCGGGTCCAAGCCTGCAAAATCGAAGAGTTTATAACCATGCTGTTGGGCCCATTCAATGGTCTTAAACAATAACAGTTGATTGGGGTGCCGTTCACGATGTTGTCCCGACCATCCCTTTTTCCAAATTGTGACTCTGTCACCGAAACAAAGACAAAATGCTCCGGCCACCGCCGCGCCCTCATATTCGGCCAAGAAAAGGCGGACACAACCCCGGCGATTGAATGCTTCCCAGACCGCAAGCAGGGCCGATTCCGTGGCGGGAGCCGGCTTGGTCTGTTGCCGTTCACACGTCATGCGCATCAAGCGAAAGAACGTGCCAACATCCAGTTCACCACCTTGGCGCACCTTGATCCCCCGGCGGCAAGCCTGTCTGACTTCAACCTGTGTATTTTTCCGCATCCGCCTTTCAATCTGATCCATGCCGCACGAAAGATCGGTCAAGAGGGTGGCTGAAATAACGTTAACAAGATAGTTGGGCAAAAAGCGATGCGGCGCGAGGACAGAACCATCAAGCGTGCTCCCGTCGGGAGACTGGAGTATCAATACCTTCAGTTGGTTGGCTTTTACGGCGGAAACCACAAGTTCCATCATGAAGTCGAGCAAGGCATCCTCTTCTTTAATCACCACCGGTCCTTTGGAGACATAACCAATGAGGCCAAAGCGGGTGTGCCGGGTCAGGATTTGAAACCCGCCGGCAATTTGACCATCCAAGGTGAGGACCATCCGCAGTAGCCGCCAGCCTTCAATACCTTTTGCCCGTGCCCACAAACTGGATTGCTGGAAATGTCCCAACGGAGTCGCCTCCAGGAAATCGTCCCAATTGGAGTCTTCCAGTTCCGGCGACAACCAGGCGGCTGCCAGTTGTCCATTAATCCGGCGGGAGCAGACTGGGACATAATGGCTTCCCAGTCCGGAAGCCGCCAACGGTGTGCTTAAGGTTGTCATGCTCGGACTGTGCTGGGTTTTGTAAGGCACATTGATGCTCTCCCTTCCATCTTGAACGGAGTCAGTCTACATTGGATGCTACGAACCTTGATTTTCACTGGACGGCCAGAAGAAGAATTTGGCGTAAATATACGCGATGCCTTCGCCAATGACTTCGCGCACTCCTTCGCTGGTTCGCCACCAGTGCTTGGAGTCGTACTCTCCGTTAGGAACGGCAACCACACCCACAGCGACCTGGCCTCCAAAGGCTTTCTGAAACAGCAGACGGGAGCGGCGCGCGTGCGGTCCCAAGGCCACCACATTGACACATTTGACCGGTGTGTGAGTGTCCTGAAACCATTTCTTCACGGCCAAGGCAGAATTGAACGTCCGGTCTTTCGCCTCTCCCCAGCTAGGTATGGGTGTGATCACTTCTTTGGGCACCCCGAGTTGCCTCAGGTCATCGGCGGTCCAATCGGCATAGTTGGCTCGTGGATTGGGGGAGCCTTCCTCGGTTCCCATGCATCCACTGGTCAAGATTTGCCGATACCCGCCTCTCTTGAATTCGGCAATGACTGCTTTCAAACCGCTAGCGTGGACCCACCCGTCCACCACCAGGTATTCAGCCGGCTGCCGGTCGGTCACCGCCAGCCACGGATAAACATACCAATGCGCGATGAACAACAAGCTGGTCAGGGCCATCAGCAGCAGAAGCTTTCCGCGCGGGGAGAGGCGCCAGCATTCTTTCCGCACCAGAAGGCCCGCCCAGGCCCGGCGACGGCCTGATGAGGGTGGCCCGGAAAACCGGGAGGCAAATGAATTGGCCGCGGTACCCTGCACAACGCGATCTTCGGCTATGGCCTGGGTTTGCATTCGGGACCATCCGATGGTGGGAAACCGTCAGCGACCGATCTCACAAAAACGTACTGGGATCCTGTCACGGGGTCATTCATATCATTCCTTCGTTGAAGATGGTTTCAATGACCTCCCGGTGCGTCTCGGAGCAAACAAGGTTTTTCACCCCCAGCAACTGGCGTCTGCCATAAAGCAACCTGGTCAAACAACCATGAGAGTTCAGCTTTTTCATGACGCGATTGTGTCCCAGCAAACCGCTGATATAGGCGTATTTACTTTTTCCGCAAAACTTCAGCCATTCAGCCTCAACGACGGTGTCGTTTTTGAGGGCCTCGGATTTCGCTTCCAACGAACGGCGAAACTCCTGCTCTTTTGATTTTTCCATTCTTCTGGCCCCCGGCACGGGATCTGACTGCACAAACGGCACGATGTCCATTGTCGAAGCAGCGCCAGCGGTGATTGACAACTTCACCAGGAATCCCTCATGAAAAGATTTCAGAGGACGGTAGATAGGCTCGTCCATGACCAAAGCTCCCTGCCCATAGACAATATGACCGCCCTGGTACTGCTCATAACCGCCGAGGCAATGGGGATGTTGGACAACTACAGCATTCGCCCCCATCTCAATCATGAACCGGCAGGTATCCTGAATCCGCGGGCTGGGAACGTAAAATTCATCCGCACCATGCAGCAACACGATCAAGTAATCAATCTCTCCCCTCCGGCTGTTGACGTTTCTGACGTAATCCATTAAATCGAGCGGGTTTGCACCGGGGGAGTCCTTCGTGGCGGTTGAGAACTCATGCTCGGCGACGGCGAGGATGCCCACGCGGATACCTTTGACATCCGTCACGAGAATTTGCCGGGCCGCCCGCAGGTTGTCTCCCGCGCCGGTGGTGGCGATACCCGCCTTGGCGCAGACCTCGAGAGTGTTCTTAAGTCCTTCTGAACCATGGTCCAGAATATGGTTATTTGCCAGGCCGAGCACGTTAATGCCAGCCGTCTTTATGCCATTTATGCAAGCATTGGCTTCACCGAAAGTCGGTCCCGTTTTGAGGATGGGAGTTGGTTTCTCGATTAGCGGACATTCCAAATTTGCAATACGCAAATCCGCACGCTCAAATTCGACAAGCAGATTGTTGAACAGGTTCCTGGCGTCGCCTTTCTCAAAATAAGACCGATTGCCCTCAACGGGACAGATATCGGCGCCAATAAGGACGGTTGTCATGCTAAATCCCTATTTCTGACCGTGCCTGGATATGGGGCGCTCCCATTCGCACATCCTCGTTGAGTTCCGGGCTCAGGTCAGCGACGGATGTGACCGAATGAAATCGGCCGGCAATGGCGACCATGGCCCAAAACAAGTATTCCAACTGTGGATTGAAGATGGCAACGGTCGCCATGGCCCAGAAAAAGACCAGAGTAGTCGCCACGCAGACCGCAGTGAATTCTCTGTCTTCCTCATTGCTGTGTCGCCAAGTCCTGACCAGCATACCGAGCACCGAAAGATAAAGGATTGTTTCCAGCCCGAAGCCGAGGAAACCATACTGCATGAAATTGGAGGCGTATTGGCTGTCCCAACTGGTGTAACCCAACTGATCTGGAAGTCCTCCTGCTCCTTGGTCGAAGTACTTGCTCATATCGAGCATCTCGGTGCTGTGCCCGCCGTATCCCAGCAACGTGTGGCCAAAAGACTTGCTTAATTCATCATACGCAACTCCCCACAACACCAGGCGATAGTCGGCAGATCTCCCCTTAATTGTGTTGTTGTTAAGGCTCTGATGCCAAAGACTCGAGATTGTGTCATAGGTGCCTGGTCTCAAAGCAAGGATGACGGCTGCTAACGCCCCCAACAACATCAATTTCCGGCGCATGGGCCGACCTCCCAGAGTTCCCATCGCCAAGCCCGCCAACCCACATCCCACCCACGGACCACGGCTGTTGCTAAAGTAACAGGCGGCGGGCAGCAGGACCATGCCAATCCTGGGCAACCACCGCTTCCACCTGCTTTCTGGCGTCCCCTTAAGGGCCAATGCCAGCGGAAAGCCCATCGCCATGGCATAACCAAACAGGATACGGTGCCGGAAGGTTGCTGAAACCGTGTCGGGTGTAGCGTTCATGCCAGGAACAATCATGGCAGCAAGGTTTCTGCCTGTATATTTTTCGATTGTCCCGATTCCCGCCACGAGGACCAAAGCCAGCAGACTGCTCCAAGCCACGAACTTGATCGTTCGGCGTTCGTTTAGGCCGCCGGCGATCAGAACAAAGTAAAGAACGGTCTCGATCAGGAAGCCAAAAACGACTTTGAAGCTCGCGGCGGAATCAATTGCCGTTACCGTTGAAAACAGGCGGCATACCGCGACGAGGACTAGAAGAAGCAAAGGCCGCGAAACAGGCGACAGGGAAACTCTCTGTAACCGGGGCAGCATGTTTGCGAGCAGAACCAGGAGCACAACCCGGTGCCCCGTCAGTTCGGGCAGCGCGCCCGGCATTTCAATCTGCACCTCCTTTGGCAGGAGTATCAGAAAAAAAACGGCAGCGGCCAACCCCTTGTCAAAATCCCGTCGGAGCAGGAAATGTACGGTCAGAGCGACGAGGGTAACAATAATGATATTGGTCAACACAGCATCCCTCTATGTGGCTTGCGCACCAATCGCCTGCGCGTGGCCAATTAACTTGATGAAAGGACTGCTCACTTGACGAAACGGAAGGCGTCGCCGAATACATAACCGGTCGTGCCATCAGTTCGCAGTCGCACGAAATCATTCGTGCCGGCGGAGAAAGAAAACTGCCCCAGCGAATTCCAAGTGCCAAAGTTGCTCTGCTCGTTCACGGTGACAGTATTGGTGACTCCATTGTGGACGATGTCCACTGGTACAGCGCTTGCAACCAGATAGCTGATATCAGACTCGCCCGGATATATCATATACACGGTGTAGTTCCCCGGCTCCGGAAGCGGTGGTCTAAAGATGAGGCTTTCGCCTACGTTAATATTCTCCTCATACATGAACTCGCTCCCATAGTAACCAGGCAGGGTGGAAGCAGTGGACCAGGTGCCAAATTGGGTGACCCAAGGCAGACCATCTGCGTCGTCAAGAATAAGGTCCACGCCACTGCCTGATGGCAAGGTCACCGCCACCACAGCCGCAGACTGGGCGGAATAATTGCTTCGCGGATCAAAGGCCTGCACTGTATAGCTGTTCGTGGATTGAGGTGGAAGGCCGCCATCAAAGAAGACTGTGTTGGTCGTGGTCGCGACAAGGCTGCCGTTGCGACGCAGAACGTATCCCGCAATCCCAAAGATGTCGCTCGCCGGGCTCCAATGTAAAGCCACCTGGCTGCTCGAAGTCACCATAGTAACCAGGTTTGATGGCGCGGTGGGTGGCAAGTTGTCAAAGCTCCGGTACAGCGCCGCTATTTCGGTGCCGCTCAGGGCGCGATTGTAGATTCGCACATCGTCTATGCTGCCGCCCATCCAGCCGCTATTGGGATACATGTCACCGTTAGGCAGTCCATAATCCATTTGCGGTGAGCCTTCGTGATGCGCACAGCCAATAGCCAGCCAATGGTAGGGGCTATAGATGCGAAGAAAGGGCACATCCATTGTATTCGTTGAGAACGCTGTGCCGTCATAATAGCCGACGATCTGATTCGATTTGGCATTCCACGTCACACTGTACCAATGCCAATTGGTTGTAGCATATGTGGAAGTGCTACCGTTGTAGATTGTGTCGTCAGGGAAAGACACCTTGGACACGGAAGCTGTCGGCAAATTGACCACAAACAGCACGTTCGCCGTGTAACTCCGCTCAAGGGACCAGGAGTTGGTAGCAGCAGCCGGATTCGCCGCGTACGCCACATTATAGCCAGCGTCCAGCAGCGCTGTTCCTGCGTAGCTATTGGTGTCAAACCATGCCCAGACCGAAATCGTGCCGTTCGTCAAGACAGCAATGCCATTCCAATTCGTTACCGCGATGTAATCTCCGTAATCATGCGATTCAGTCCCCTGCATCGCCGGATCCGGCCTCCGGTAATGAGCTGCCTGCACTCCCGCGATTCCAATAGTGACGGAAGGCCAGTTAGTCAGGCTGTACCGAACGCCATGATTGCCATGGCCAGAAATGTCCAGAACGGTGCCGTTCGAGAACGTGTTGTCAAACGAGAGATCCATAAGCAGTGACGGGTCCGGAATGTTCGTCTGCACTCCGATGCGATAGAACATTTTATCTAAGGATGACCTTGGAATATGAGTCGTAAAGAGTCCGTTAGTTCCCCAGTCGTAGAAGAAGGGGATCCAAGGTCCGGTGCCCAAATTGGTGGATTGTTCAATTACCGAAAGATTGCCTTGAATGGGGTTGGTCCACACGAGGCCTGTGTTTGGATTGAAACTCTTAATCACCGGTTGGCCGGCGAACGTGACCTGCATCCCAGCCAGCAGCGTCAATCCCTGGATTGTGATCAGTTTGGCATTCATAATTACCTACAATTTCATTATCAAACTTGGACTTCAGACAGATTATTTTAGCACAGATGCGACAATTTGCGAGAGCGTTGAAACCCCTTTCCTCAGGGTGGCTTCCTCGATCACCAGCGGGGGCAGGAATTTAAGGACTTCATCGTTCGGGCCTGCCAGCTCGATGATGATGCCTTGACGAAAAGCTTCGCGGGACACTGCTTTAGCCAAATCCGGCCGGGGCATTTGCAGTCCGTAGATCAACCCGCGGCCGCGAACGCGGAGCTGCTGCCGAGGATGGCGGGCCTGGATTTCGGACAGCAATTGTTCCAGGATCCGGCCTTTCCTGGCGACTTCCGCCGAAAACTCACTGGTGCGCCAAAACTGAAGCGCTGCGGTTGCGGCCACAAAGGCGAGGTTGTTTCCCCGGAAAGTCCCCGTGTGTTCGGCCGGCTTCCAGACGTCAATTTCGGGGGCGATGAACACGAGAGACATGGGCAGACCCAGCCCGCCAATGGCCTTCGACAAAGTAACAAGATCCGGTCGAATTCCAGCCTCCTCAAAACTGAAGAATTTTCCCGTTCTGCCGTTGCCCACCTGGATGTCATCCACAATCAGCAGGATGTCGAATTCGCGGCACAACTTTTCAAGACCGCGCAGCCATTCGAGGCGAGCGACATTCACGCCGCCTTCGGCCTGGATGGTCTCGACGATAATGGCCGCGGGCACGTCCACTCCGCTGCTGTTATCGAGCAGAAAGCGCCTCAGATAGTCGAGCGTGTTGACACCCTCGCCGAAGTATCCATCGTAAGGCATGAAGGAGACATCCAACCGGTTGACGAAGGCTTCGTTGCGGAAATGCCGGTTGCCGGTAATGGCCAGCGCGCCGGCGGACAATCCGTGGTAGCCGTTGGTGAAGGCGATGACGTTGGAGCGCTGTTTGACTTTGCGCGCCAGTTTCAAGGCAGCTTCCACCGCGTTTGTGCCGGTAGGGCCTGTAAATTGAATCTTGTAATCCAGATTCCGCGGCTTCAGAATCAACGCCTCGAACGTCTCGAGGAATTCCCGCTTTGCGACCGTCCACATGTCCAAGGCGTGCACAACGCCGTCGCGTTGCAGGTACTCCATCACGGCCTGTTTGATGCGCGGATGGTTGTGCCCGTAGTTGAGCGTGCCCGCGCCGGCGAAGAAATCAATATATTCCCTGCCGCTTTCGTCGTACAGAAATGGGCCTTGTGCCCGGTTAAAAACCGCGGGAAACGACCGGCAATAGGACCGGACCTCCGACTCACACCGCTCGAAAACATCATGCATATTTACCTCCAATAATGGACTGCCTGTTTATTTTCCTCCAACCGGAATGGGTGGAGCCTCACACTCGTTGCTGCGCGCCGCTGGTCGCCCCATCGGACCCGCTTTCGACTCCTGAATTGTTTTCTTCCGTGCCAGGGTGACGATCTGCGACCCAAGAAATTCCGCGAACAGGCCAAACGTGACGCCGTTCAGGAGCAGGTATCCCCTTCCAGCGATAAGCATGCGCCACTGCTCGACCTCGAACCCGGCGCCACGAAGCATGTTGAAGCACGATCTGCGGGTGAAGAACCGCAAGTGCGTCCGTTCCATGACGCCGGCGTCCTGATAATCCCACGCGCCATGAAACGCCAGCTCAGCAAGCACCTTCCAGTGCCGGACATTGGGAAGACTGCATACAAGCCGTCCGTCGTCCTTCAGCCATCCGTGAATCTTTTTTACGACGCTGTAGGGATCCTTGAGGTGCTCGAGGATGTCACCGCAGAGGACGTAATCGAAGTGCGCGGCCTCCTGCGCCGCCGCGGCGAACAACTCGACCCCGACCACGATGGAAGCCTTGCCTTCCTGAAGCAGCCTTCTGCCCACCGCACCCGCGCCATAGCCGAGGTCCAGCACCACGTTGGGCGCGGTCCGCACCAGGCCCACGATGGAAGGGCGCTCGCGGTTGTAATAAGTATCTTGGTTTGAGATGTGAGCCTGGTTCAGCATGGAACAAGTTCTGGTGCTTTCCGCGGCAGGCGATAATGCTCGATGATGGACCGCCACACAGCCAGTTGGATCAAGCGATAGCCGACCGGCCAGGGCACGTCCGGGTTACGAAATAGCTTTGTGGGATCGCTTTTGAAGACCGTATCCTCGAAATCGCGTAGCCGGCTTCCGTGGTGTGCGATGAGCTCGCCGAGCGCTGCACTTTCGTAAAGGTAACGGGAAAAATCGTGCCAGGAATGGGGAACCTGAAGTCTGATGCCCAGGTTTGACAGAGTGCTCCGCGCCTGCCTTTGCGTCTTGCGCACCGCCCTTTGGAATAATCTCGAAATGTGCCCGCTGCCCAGGCGCACGCCATTGTTGGCGTTCGGTATCTTTCGTCCCTGGCCCAGTATTTGAATCGCCGCCTGTTCGAAGAAGTGGCCGCCCGCCTTGAGTCGCATGGGTACTCTAAACGCCAGGTCGAGCAAGGCACGATCCATGACGGGCAAACGGATGGGCATAATGCGTCGTTCGATGACCCAGCCGGTGTTGTCGCACGCCTGCGAGTAAGGGTAACCGTCGAGCCATTCCCAACTGCTTTCGCGTTGAAGCGCAAAATGGTTTGCGTGGAACGCCCGGCGGCGATCAAGTGTGCTTTCGACACAGCTCTCGCGAAGATACCGACGGCAAAAATCACTCACTTGGTTCACGTAGTCCAGAGTCACCGCCTGGTGCCGGGCCGGCAGTAATCCTTTCAGGCGTGCGACTCTGATGAAATCCTTCGCGTAATAACCCTTGAAATTGTTGTCCATGAGAAGGCCCGTGAAGAGAGAGTCAATTCCCATATTGCGGAGTTGGCCGGCGAATCCAATCATATGGCCGTGATGGTATTCGCCCTCACACCCCGTGAAACGCGTGGCTTCGATGAGCGTGCGTCCGAGGTATTCCGCGTCGCGGGTCAGAGGTGTCCACTCCCTGTCATAGCACTTTGCGACTTTTCGTGCGAAGCGGGCCTCCCGGTTCATCGAATCGCAGAGGGTGACGCCGATACACTTTTTCGTCTCGGGGATGGCAGCCAGGACGAGCCGTGAGTCCATGCCACCGCTCAATTGTACTGCCACGTGGGTACCTTCACAACGACTGGCCACCGCCCGGCGCCAGCGTTCAACGAATTCGTTGACCAGGGCTCGTTCATCAGCCGGTGCGCGTATTTCGTCCGGTGGCAGCCAGTAGGGGAATTCTTCGTAACTCGGAGGGCGTTCGGCGTGAAACACAGATACGCAGACTGTACCGGGACGCACTTCCCTTACATTTCGGTGCATCGTGTGCGGGCAACACGGAGTCCCGGTGTTCAGAAAGTCGCACACCGAGACAGGGTCAATCGCAAATTCGTCTCCACTCAGCCTGGCAACGAGGTCAGGATGAGTTCCCAAAGCGATCAGGTTCCCGACATTGTCGAGGCCGGCGTAAACCTGCACACTCCCCATGGGATCGGTTATCACCACCCCAACCTGGTCATTGGAGAGCATCACCGCAAAGGCGCCGTTAAGTGCTTCCAGCAACCCAACGTTCTTGAGGGATTTCAGCACTTCAGCGGGCGACGAGGTGTCGTTGTGCAATTTCAGATCGTTTAGCATCTCGCCGATCCTCATGAGGCCTCCGGAATAGAGGAGCTCACCCACCCAGGCGAAGGTCCACCCGTGGTTACTGACGACGTTGGCGCACTTTCCAATCCTTTCGTCAAGAACGGCCACTGCGCCCCACGGATACTGGAGCCATCTGCCCGGAGGGGCATTACCATGATAAGGTTGCTGTAATAACGACAACAACGCCTGAGGGTCGGTGGCTGGATTAAAGTTGGCCAGGAAATCAGACATGTCACTTCTTCTCGCAAATCGTCAAGCGCAGGGGACATAAGACTTGCCCAGCATCCGACAGACCTTTTGGCGAATCCAAGCTCCCAATCCCAGGTTGTCGCCGCTCTCAAGGATTCGCAGATTCGGCTGGGCGAACTCCCTTCGGATGTTTTCGACCGTGCCATCGGTTGTGACGTTGCCTGTCACAATCACCTCGAACGAAATGCCGCCCGTTTCCCTGAAGATGGATTCCAGGCAGTCCCGGATCACTTCCCAACTGTTCCAGCGGAGGATGACGACGGACAACTTCACAATTGATCAGGCTTTCGGGAGGTACCGCTTCCCGAACAAGCCGCAGACTTTTTGGGCGACCTTGAACTTCAACCCCGAATAATCCGCCGGGTCAAATGAGGCCTGCTGCAGGTTCAGTGCGAAATCCTTGTTCAGCTTAATCCAGTCTTGGCGCGTGTTGATGTGAAAAGTGTTGGCGGTGAGCGGGCGCAGTTTCTGGAAATCGGCTTCGCTGTGGATGCCCGTGTGCGGCGCACGTGGATCGTCCATGTGTTCCTGATACAGGAATGGAAAATACCAGCCATTGACAAACCCGGCGGCTGCAGCCCGAATACAGTAACTCGTGAAGGATTCGTTCTCTCGAATGAATCCAACCCGTTCGATGACGGTTCGTTTCATGAGATAGCCCGAACCTTCAACCCAGCAGTTGCGAAGAATTTTATGGGCGCCGAAGGTTTGGATTTTCTTGATGGCGAGGTCTGCTACGAAATCTTCATCGGGGAAGCGCCAGGTTCCGAGGACGCCGGCTTGCGGAATGTCCCGGTGCGCCTGCTCCAGTATTTCGGTCCATCGGTCGGGCATCAAGCCATCGTCGTCCACCTTGCTGACGAACTCTGCCTCGCCGACCGACTGCCAGAACCAGTTCGTCGGGGCGCGCAGTTTGTCGTTCGTGCGATTATAGACAATTCGTTCAACCAGGCGGTGACCTTCGAATTTCTTGAGCACGTCCCTCATTTCCTGGCCCGAACCGTTGTCCCACACGGTCAAGCGCGCGTCGTCCGGCAACGTGTCGCAAAGCCACGCCAGCGCCATGGCTGTATAGGCCGGGCGATTGTATGTAATCATGAGAACACGGATTTTCATTTCAGGAGGCAGTAAACGGAGACTGCCTTTCCGTCCGGTGTGTTACGACTGTCAATTGGACAACGTCACTTGCGTGCGCCGATGCAAGCGACGCCACAACATTTCAGCCTTAACTAAAGGTGCAACCAACCTCTGGTGCAAGGACGAACGACTGCCCCATCGAAGCCACCGAACCCGCCACAATAATCGTCCGCCTTGGGCGGCATAGTCTTTGTACATGGCGTCTGCCACGGCGGGGTCACACGCCCGATAGGCGTGTTGCAATAGAGCCGAAGCCAGCTTTTCGCGGACGGCGCTGTTCACCTCCGCCGTCACAGGATACTTTTCCAAATAGTGAAAGTGGAGTTCACGTGCGGCCAGAAAGAAGCGTAACAACTTGCGCGAATCCCGAGAACTGCTGGCCGATTCACACAGCATATTTTTTGTTGCCAACGCTTCACGGATGCACCCGACTTTGCCGAGGCATGACAACTCCAACCACCGCTACGTATCGCCCATCGGCCATTTTGGGTCAAGAACATTCCGGACAACTTTCCAAAACCCGCAGCAGCGAGCGAACGATCGCTGAAACGACAATGATGATGAATATGTTTATGAACACAATGTCTGCCGTCCTGCCTTGCGTTTAACCCGGATGTTCGTGTTTGGCTCCCAAGGCGGTGAATCGAATGTGGCCTGAAGTTTCATCCGAGGTCTGGTTTGGGATTATCCATGGCTGTCTCACGGATCAGCGCAGCCCGTTCCGGGTTGTCGCTGTGATTGACGAAGGCAAAGGTCGCGAATTGGTAGCGCGGGTTGGCGGTTTGTGTGTAGCTCAATAATTCAAAACCTTGTCTCCGGAACAACGGGAAAAGTGATTCCACTGCTGTCCAGGTATAAAGAATGACGGCGCGCTTGCCCGTGGCTCGGTGCCTAGTTGAGATACTCGCCAGTACGTGTTTCAGCAGTTCAGCCTGGAACGGGTGGTAAAAATGAAAGACCGTGTCCTCTCCTGTGGGGTGGTAATTGCGTGCGTCCAAGCAGCGAACCTCAAAGCGGGAGCATTTTAGCCGGGGAGAATGGAACTTTCTGATGTTTTCTTCCGCCACATTGCACAGCATGCGCGAAATCTCGATTCCGGTAATCGAACGGAAGGGAAACTCTGAAGCAACCATCAAGACCCTGCCTTTGCCACACCCGAAATCCACTACATCGAATTCATTGTAGTTTATGCCCAAGGTCGTGAACATATATCGGATGAGCCGGGCTGGGGCGGATACATAAAAGACGGCAGCCTGCTTGGCTTCCTCATCGGCAATGTGCAGGTCCTCGACGCTTACGGTGCTCGCCGTGTCCGTCCCATACTTATGGTCGAAGGAGTAATCCTTATCGGGTTTGTATGTCAGCAGGTGGGCTAACGCCGCGCGCGAAGTCTCCCAAACACCCAACACCCGCGATGAACTGGCTAGGATCCGCAATTTCTTTGTGATACTCATCCTAATGCCACAATAATGTTCTGTTTGAAGGCGAAAACCATTTTGGTTCCTGGGGCATTGGAACCACCGTGTCAAGCGTTCCTATGCAGGCATTCGCTGGTTGCAGGCATTGGCCCGGCGTTCCTGCAAGCGTCGCCATCTCTCTTCCGCCATCACGAGCGGCATTACCAGCCTTTGGTGTAGTGCTGACCGGCTGCCCCATCGAAGCCAGCCAGCCCGCAAACCTGGTTTTTCAAGACAGGCGTTCCTATACTCCATGTATAGTGCCTCCGCGAGGGAGGTGTCGCGCGCTTGATAAGCATGATACAATGCGATCAATGCCAGTTTTTCGCGCACACTTCGCTCCACTTCCGTCGGCACAGGATATTTTCTCAGGTAATGGAGCTTCAGTTCGCGCGCCGCCATAATAAAGCGCAATCGCTCGCGCACGTTTCTCGATTGGCTGGCCGATTCCAATAGATAATTCGTCGTCGCGAAGGGTTCATGGATGCAGCCGACTTTACCCAGCTTTGACAGCTCCAGAAAACGCTGGGTATCTCCCATCGGCCACTTAGGGTCGGTACACTCGGGACAGTGATCCAGAATCCATTTGAGTTTGTCGGCTCGTGCCAGTACTGTAACTGTCAGCGCTGGCCTTCGGTCAAGCACCATATCCTCAAAGGCCTTCGCCTCGTCCAATCCTCGCGTCACAGTCATGTCTTTTCCCAGACGCTTTTCCGCCACGAAATAACGGTGAGCATGCGAATGCACCATGCTGTAATCGGGGCGTGCTTCCAGAAAAGCCACTTGCTTGGCCAGTTTCAACGGATCATTCCAATAATCATCCCCTTCGCAATAGGCGATGTATTTTCCGCGGCAGGCTGTCTCGGTGCGAAAGAGATTCTTGTGCGCTCCCACGTTGTGTTCGGATGTAATGACACGGATGTGTTCCGGATGGCGGCGCTGCAGGTCAAAAACCAACTCGCGAGTGCCGTCCGTCGAGCAGTCCTCACCAATGACCAATTCCACGCTAAAATCCGTTTCCTGGTCCAGAACGCATTTCACCGCCTGTTCAATGTATGGCCGATGATTGTACGTTATCATCGCCACGCTCACCAGAGGAGCTGGAGTATTGGTTTGATCTGTCGTTGACATTTAGGTTTGTTTTCGACCCGTTGATGGCACTACGGCTTGTGCGCCAGGGCCGCCGATAGCGAGTTAGTGGCTGGTTTACGCGGGAACGGCCGTTCTGCGACGGATGATCGCCATGATCTCACCCAGTGCCGGCAAGCGAAATCCACAACATATCGCCCAATAAACAACTGCGCCGATGCACACCTTCAGAGCGAACTGCGCGACGTGGCCGGCTGGCAGCGGCAAGTTGACAAATGCCACGACAATTCCCATTACAACGGAAGCCGTCAGATAGGGACAGACGTCGCGCAATTGCTCGGGAATGGAATAACCGATGAACCTCTTGGTGTAGTAACTGTTCACGAAATAGGAGAGGACGCTGATAATGACCTGGCCCCAGACCATTGCCAGGATGCCCCAATGAAAGGTTGTGGCGATGTTGACCACAACCAACGCGCGCCGAATGAGCACCAGCCGGAAAAAAAGGTCTGACCGCCCCCTGGCCATTAACACATTCAAATTAAGCAGGTGCATCGGGTAGAACAATCCGGTAAAGCACAGCAGTTGAAGATACGGGATGCAAGGTTCCCATTTTGCCCCCAGGAGCAAGAGAACCATCGGCCGGGCAACCACGGCCAAACCGATCATGAGAGGAAACTGGGCGAAAGCCAAAGTAGTCATTGCTTTCTGGAGGCTCCGCTTCAGTCGGGCCGAATCTTCCTGGAGTTGTGAAAATACCGGGAACGTCACCCGGTTTGCGATTGCCGAGAGCAACCGCGACGCGAGGTCTTGAAAAGTATACGCACGATTGTAGAAACCCAGAGCGACGGGCGTGTAGAGCTTGCCGATCGCGACCGAGTAAAGATTATCAAACAGGGTATCCACCAAAGAAGCGGCTACCATGCCGGAACCGAACCCAAACATTTCCCGCAAAGATGGGTAGCTGAAAAGCCACCGAGGACGCCAGGAGTTCAGCAGCCAAAGAAGGCCCGCCCGCACCGAGCTGAAAGTTATTTGTTGCCAGACAAGACTCCATACTCCCCAGCCGCTCCACGCCAGCGACAAGCCAACTGCTCCAGATGCGCCCGTACTCATCACGATTATCACGGCTTGGCCCTTGAAATTCAACTCCCGGACCATTAGCGCGCTTTGAACCACTCCAAAGCTGTTGATGACCAGCACAACCGACCAGACCCGGGTGAGGGAGGTTAGCAGACTTTGGTGATAAAAGGCTGCAATCAAAGGAGCAACCAGGCAGAGAAAGCAGGCAAGGCACGAACCGGCGAACACATTGAAGTAGAAAACAGAGCATTCGTCGGCGATGGTCAGTTCCTTCCGCTGGATGAGTGCTGAACCAAAGCCGCTCTCGACCAAAGACTGCGCCACGGCGAAAAAGATGGCGAGCATCGCCACCAGGCCGAATTCCTTGGGGCCCAGCAGGCGCGCCAGCAGAATGCCAATGGCCAATTGCAGACCGCGCTGGGAAAACTCCTGAATCAGACTCCAGGAGAGCGCCCTGACAGTCTTCGCTTTGTAAGATCCACTCATTTAATTCCTGGTGCCGCACACCCGTATGCCGTCAAGAAAACCGAGGTGATCGGGCGCTTTGGTTTTTGAACTCTCACTCATGGCGTTTCCGAACTTCGTTGCTGCCAACGCTTAATTTGCGCCTCCACGCTGCGGATTTTGCGAGCGGGCACACCATATACCACGACATCCGCGTCAACATCCTTGGTGACGACTGAGCCAGCGCCCACAATTGAACGGGCACCAATTTGAAGCCGGTCGAGGACCGTAGCGCCCATTCCAATCCATACTTCGTCTCCAACCTTGACTCTGCCACCGAGATGCGCGCCAGGACCAACGTGGACCGCGTCTCCGATGACACATTCGTGATCCACGCTGGCGCACGTATTGATGATGGTATGGGCGCCGATGCTTGAGCCGGGGTTCACCACTGCGCCCGCGGCAATTACCGTTCCCACACCTATTGCGGCGCCTGCCGCCACCACTGCACGGGGATGAATCGCGGTCGCAAACTCAAACCCGTTTTCCTTGGCCACCGAAGTGAGCCGCAGACGGGTAGAGCAATCCCCGAAGCCAAAAATCAAATGCGTTACTCGCCGATGCCGCAATACGTCGAACTGTTCACGTCCGCCAAGCACCGGTAATCCGGCAGTTTGTTGGCCGCGACGTTCGGGATTCAAATCGTCGAGTAATCCGACGATTTCGTATTCGCCCTGCAAACGGAGAATGTCCGCCACAACCAGCGCGTGGCCCGAGGCGCCCCAGATGGCAACTTTCTTTTGCATCAAACCGTATAAAGTCCGATCAAATTCTGCATTAGGCCGTTATCGGTCGTTCTCCGGCATTTCCCCGACGGCAAACTGCGCTGGGAAAACTCCTGAATCAGACTCCAAGTAAGAGCCTTCACGATCCGTGTTTTGCATCAAGCCTCCCATTCGTTAACGCGCGTCGGGCGGATAATCCTCCGCCAAAATTCCCATGACCAATGCGTCCTTGAATTTTCCGGCTTTGAAAACATGATTCCGTAGTCGCCCTTCCGTTTTGAATCCCACTTTTTCATACAACCGGATTGCGGGTTTATTCTCAGCCAGAACCTCGAAATAAACACGGCGCAGGCCAAGGTCACCGAATGCGTGCCGGAGTACTGCGCAGAGCGCCTGGCGGCCAAACCCGCGGCCCCGATAATTTTTTCCCCGATAAAAATGCCTAGCACGGCATTGCGGAAAGTCAGGTTGATGGGCCGCAGATAAATGTTGCCGATGTGTTTCTTGCCCGGCGAAAGGCAAATGGCCAGGTTTACCTCCGTTTGAGAACAGTTCACTCGTTTCGCCAGCCAGTCGCTCTCCGCCTGCTCGCTGACGAAACGAAACCCATCAACAAGAGTATGGTAAAGCTCCGGGTCGTTGTGCCAACGACAGGTGCGCTCAAGATCGCCTTCCTCCAAGGCACGGAGAAACACTTTCGGTTGTGCAGTCATAAGAAGGCGCACCGTATTCAGCGAGCGACCAATATTCCAGTTAATTTACGCTCATTACCGGACCGGGCGACTCTTTGCAACCAGCCGGAACCGGACAGGTGAACCGTAGCGCGTCTGGAAAATCCAACGCCGGCGAAAATTCGCAGCTGTCAAAGCGGGCATCGCGCACTGTCACCCGGCAGCCATCGGTTCTGATTCGTCCGTCGGCCAGCCACTTCGCGACCTGCAACAGCGATTGACATTGTTGGACGAAAACCCGATGTCTTGTAAACTCCGCCGGGCGATTCGCATCCCAGGGACAGACTGTTTGGAGGATGATTTTCCCTTCATCCATGCGCTCGTGAACGAATTCCATCGTGCTGCCGGCGAATCGCACCCCGTAGGCCTGCACATATTCCCAGGCGTCGTTACCTTTGAATGCGGGCAGCAGCGTGGGATGCAGGTTGACCAGGCGATCCGCGTAAGCTCGGCGGATTCTCTCGGAGTAGAACTTTGTATAGAACGAAAACACGTAATCAATTTTGTGCGTCTGAAGGTAATCGAGCAACCGGTTGCAGAACTTTTCATTGTTGGATTCAGAAAAGATCTCAACGGGCATGCCGCGGGCGCGGGCCTTGTCTGCCGCGCCGCAGGACTGGTCGCAAATTACAGAATGAATTAGTGACTTGAACAGCGGGTTGTTCAGGCACTCATTGATTACCGCGCCGCCAGTGGAGGCAGTAATTACGCATCGCCTGGGAGGATGGGATGACAGATTCATTGTAGATTGCCGAGACGCTTATCCGTCAGGAGAACTCCCCCTTGCGGTAAACGGGGAAAAAATTTGCGGCTTCACTCTGGGTAGCGCGGATCAGTTCTTGGTAGGCGCGCGGGTTGCGAATCTTTCCGCAGAAAAATGCGGTGCGGGTTTCCGAGGACCACCCGCGTTTAAAATCGGCCAGGCCATCGTCTTTGTCTGCGTTCACTCCGGGAACGGCACCGAGATTTGCCCATCGGACTTTGCCGGTGAAGTATTGCAGGATGAATAGCTTCAACCCGTAGGACACCTGCAGTTCATACCCGCGGGGGCTGGTGCCGGCAAGATGCGCCTGGGCCACGTCCCCCTGCACATACCAAAGATCCAGGCTGAGCGGCTCGTTGCCTTCGGTCGCGCGAAACATCACCATCCCCGGCACGGAAAGCTGGCGCGCAAAAGATTCCCGCGAGAAACGGCGCATCCCGGTGATATGATGTCTCTCGATGAGATGGTCATAGAGCCTGACCCACTCGTCCAAGTGCGCCGGCGGATTGGAACAAATTTCCACTGAAATTTTTTGAAGCGCCCGGCGCGCGTATTTCCGATGTCGTGCCGAAGTGAATTGCTCCAGGGGCAGACCAAGGTCGGCGACGAAATGCTGTTTAAAGGGAAGTGTCACTTCAAATAACGATCTTAGCAAATCCGGCGTATGATTGCCAAACGGGTCGGCGACCAATGAGAGGCAAACGACCGTGTCTTGTAGTTGCCTGAAATCTTCGTTAAGCCGTTGCCAATCGTGGCAGCAGAACAGGGGATAGCACCCCATCGCGTCTTGCAGACCCGGAACAGGTGTCTGGCGCTGTAGAATCCACCCGCCTGCACTGGCAAGTTCCCGCGGCACGCCAAACTCAGTTAACGATTCCACATACAACCGGTGCATATAACCCGTCGCCACATCGGACAAGGTGTCCCATGTTTTAAGTTCGTTCACTCTTCACCTTCGCTCATGGGCTCTACGCGACCGCCCCGGACTGGGTATGGTTTGCAATGCCCACATGCTGTCAAAACCAGAAGACTTTTTCGCAAATTTACCGCGAGCCGATTGGCGACACCAGTATTTCAGCGGTTGAATCTCCACGGGAATTCGTTCCGCCTCATACAAGCTCAACAGCGGGAGGTTGACCCCGCGCGCCCTTGCCCCGCGTCCGACAGATGTGCTCAACAACGTCACAAATCCGCTCCGCATCATCGTGTGCCAGCGAATCATAAATCGGCAACGTCAAAATCCGCGCCGCCACTGCTCTCGCGGTCGTTAGCGGATCAGTGTGGGCAAGGTTGCGGTAGCAGGGAAAGTCGCTCACTAACGGATAAAAATAGCGGCGGGTGAAAATGTTGTACTGTTGGAGCGCGGCGTATAACTCATCGCGATTTATTCCGAAGTCCGCGCCATCAACTTCCATCGGGAAGTAGGAATAATTGAATCGCACGTTATCGGCGGGAAGTTTCGGGATATGCAAGCCCGGCACCCCCTTGAGCCGGGAGCGGTATAACGCGTCAATCCGCTGCCGCCGATTCACGATCGCGGGCAGATGTCCAAGAACCTGCAACCCCATCAATGCCTGCAATTCGTTCATCTTGGCGTTGGTGCCCGGCATCACCACCTCAACTTCGTTTTCAAAGCCAAAGTTTTTCAGGTAATCGAAAGTTTTTTTCAAGCCCGGATCGGAAAACATCAACATGCCGCCTTCGAGTGAGTGATAAAGTTTCGTGGCGTGAAAACTGAACATGCTCAAGTCTCCGTAATGGCCGATGGACTTCCCGTCCACAGTCACGCCAAAAGCATGGGCAGCATCGTAGAGGAGCGTGAGATTGTGACGGCGGGCGATTTTCGCCAATTCTTTGAGCCTGCAGGGATATCCATAGACATGCACTGCCAGAATGGCGGTGGTCCAAGGCGTGATCGCTTCTTCCACCTTTTCCGGATCCAGCGTGTAATGGTCCGGCTCAATATCCACAAAAACAGGCCGAATCTTGTTCCAGTAAAGGGCATGGGTGGTGGCTACAAAAGTGAATGGGGTCGTGATTACTTCGCCGGACAGCCGCATGCCTTGCAAGGCGATCTGGAGTGCCAGTGTCCCGTTGCTAAACAAGCAGAGGTTTTCCGTGTCAAAATGGCGGCAAAGCTCGCGTTGGTAGCGCTGCACGACCGGGCCATTGTTGGTAAGCCACCCGTTGGCCCAGATTTCTTCAAGCCCTGAGCAAAACTGAGGCAGAGGCGGGAGGAATGGGCGGGTGACGTAAATGGGTTTTTCAAATGGAATTGGCATAGCTTTAGGGGTGCGGGGTTCGGCCCGCCTCAGTAGTACTGTTTGATTGGTTCCGGGTGACGGTGGTTCATCCCTTCGGAGAAGTGGCGGGAACGCCGCGCCCCATTTGCGATTCACGAGAGCGCCCAGTCGTTTGTTGTGGCGGTTACGGCCTTATCGGCCGGACTGAAAAGCCCCCCATTCCCAGTTCTTTCCCGTGCCCCTGCAGTTATTCAAAATATCATAGTCGAACAAACTTGAAAGATTCGTGCCTGCTACGGCAGCGGCAGCATTCGAAGGACTCAGCCTCAAGTCCCAATTTTGCGCATCTACAAAGCCAATGTTGGCGCTGCTGTTGTACTTTCAAATTGAACTGGCGATCGTCCATTCACCGCTCCGGTATGCCCGCCCAGCCTAACCGATCCGGGAAGCATCAAGCGCAACGGCTCCGGAAAGGGTATTGAAGTCCCGGACCAGGTCTCTCTCCGACGAGTAGTGTGCCGCAGAATGAAACTGCAAATCTGGCGCAGGATGCTGAACTTGGAACGTGTTGCCCTGATGCTTTCGTGTTTTTTCATCCCTGCCTTGTGGCAGAGCTACACGGTCGAGCCAACACTCTTTTGTCAAAACTGTGGGGTGGCTGTGAAGCAACAATTACTCCGACTTGGTTACCTCGAAAAGCGTGACCTCCCCACATCCTAGTTCTGTATATAATCGGGCAGACCGGGTCAAACTCTCCCGAACTGCATCCGCAGACTCTTTGACACCCGCCACTAGGAAAAACCGGTTCTGGCTCTTCAGTATCTGCTGGTTCTGGATGGCAAGCCTGTATGCGTCGCCGACTCGCGAAAGCTCCAAAGAGCAGACGTTAGAATCTTTACAACCGTAGTATTTCAGGCCCATTTCAACCGGATTGACGAAATCTCTGCAGTAGTTGTGAGCTACTGCGTAGATCTTATCGTTACTTCGTCCTGCGTGCTGAATTCTAGCAATGGCTGCGGGGTAATCGTTCCTGGACGCTTGAAGCTGCTTGCCTATTTCGGGAAGGAAGGAAGCAACAATGACTGCAACGCCAAGGCCCTGGACACTCCTCGTCATCTTACAAAAGACTGACACTAATATAATGGCACAAGGAACCATCACTGGAAATGTATACCTGAGAAGGTAAATTGGTTTGATAAAATAGGATATAACGAGCAGTGCGTACGCGCTTGCTGCAATCCAGCAGATGCACAGCAAGTATGGTAAAGCACCGGTCTTTTCAATTGCAGTTTCCTGAGTTCCTGGGCTCGACTCTCGAAGACGCGTACCCAGAAACACTTTAAGACTTGCCCATCCTGCAACGGCAATCGCCCAAACGCACAAAATGCCAACCGCCTTTTCATGAAAAAGATCAGTTGCTGGACCCACAAACACGAAACTCCTGAGCGTCGGTCTTAAAATCCATCCGTTGATTCCAGACAAGCCGCTCTGCATGTAGCGTGAGATCAACCACAGCGCTGGAGCTGCTGCTAATGCCAGCAAGGCAAACGCGTAAACCGCCTGTTTCGGTTTGCATTTTGATTGGACACTCAGAAGACATACCAATGCAAACAGCCCTTCGCCCGCAAACAGAAACAGCCCGTAGTAATGTGAGTACACTAAGAGTGTCGACGATGCCAGATATAGCAGCAAGTTTTTCCCGCTGGACTCGCCCATAAATCTGTAAAAAGTCCCCACAGAACAGGTCGAGAACAGCAAAAACATCGTGTACGGGCGCCCCTCTGCTGCGTACTCCAAAAAGACCGGGTTAAGCCCAACAATAAATGCGCTTATAATACCGACCTTGCCATTAAACAACATCCTTCCTAGCCACCATGTTGCGATCAGGCCAGCCATGCCACACAAAAGTGCCGGAAAGCGGATGAGCCACTCGGGCGGATAACTGTCAGGGCCTATTATCAACCTCAACAAAGCCTGGTAAATCGGAGCAGAAAAGTCCTCGACCTGCAGCAAAGCGTCCATAAAGGGTCTCTTGACGGTTGTCAACATGTACAATTCGTCGAGCCAAAGGCAGCGCTTGTAACTGAGTATACTTGCGATAAAGGTGGACCCCAGGCAGCATAATGCCAAACAAGCGAGATTACCCAGCCAAGTCTTGGCTGGCCTTACCTTAGGTTCAAGACAGATGTTCATGACCTGGTTACCATAACTTGTGCCGTTGTAGCTTTCAGAAGTTTACGGCCTTGCTGGCCGGGTGCGCCGAAACACCCCAAAGCTTGAAGCGCCAGGTTCGAAAAGGGGGGGTGGCTAAACGCCACTTAGCGAGACGGAATGCGATCGCGGTCGCCAAGCAACCGCAGCCGTATTCCACGTTGCGCCGCAGGTAGATGGAAGAGGCCTCGGGAAAGTTTTTTGTTGGACAACTCACCTCTCCGATATTACGCCCGTGCCACAGTATTTGCGCCAGCATCTGGTTGTCGAAAACAAAGTCATCCGAGCTCACAGTCGTCCCATAAGAGAAGGTATCCGACCACTTCCCTTCGTTTTCTGGAGGAATCCGGCCGTGGCTCATGAAAAACGATTTAGATTTTTCAGTAGCTGCCCTGGCTTTGAACGCCGCCGGGATGGCCGTGGAGAAACCTCGAGTAGACAGTTAGGAAATCATGCACGCTAGAGCCGTAGTTGGCCTTCATCCCGTCATCGCCCACGTATTCAATGATGCAGAACGCCACTTCCTGCTGGCCGAAATGCGTGGCCGGCTGGTTGGCAATCCAGTTTATGCCGTCGTCCTCGACATTATTGATCCAACAATACTTCACTTCGTTGTAATCGGTGGCATCCCGGCTCGTCATGTTTGCCCAGATGCCATGTGCTTCCGCTGTCCCGCTGTCCCGTTGTGCCCTCTCGATTCCCACCCAATAGAGTTTTATGCCGGTCGGGCTGGTCATATACATTCCCGGCCCATTGGGATTATCACAGTACAGGCCAATGTTGTTCGTCATGCGCCGCAACCCGAGAATGTTGGTGGGAGCGGGAAACGAGTCATTTAAAGCTCCGCTGATGGTGATCCAGTGGTGGGCGTGGAAGCCGATTGCATCGAGCGTCACTTTTGAGTTATGTCCTGCTTCCCGACCGACCCGGATGGTGATCGGCGCGTTGGAAAACCCGGACTTGCCGATTTCGAGCGGCTCGTTATAGGTGATTCCCAAAGCGCCGCCGGAAATGTAGATCGTATCACCACCGTTGATCGCCGGCCACGCGATTTGGGCGAGGCTCGTCCAGGCATTGGCCCAATCCTTGCCGGTGCTGTTGCCAACGGCTTGCTTGTCCACATACCAGTTGGCAGCCGGAGCAGTGGAGCCGAACAGCAGTGCGACGACGCAGAGCCGTTCGAGCATGGAGAGCAAAGCGTAAAGACGAGACTGCGAAAATGCTGAATCGTGTTGCATCATGGTGTGGACGTTTCTGCTCAACCTCCTGGCGTTTGGCCACTGGCCGGGTCAACTTAATCAGAACGCAGCCAAGAGCAATGTGCCATCCGGCACGTCATCTCGATCCGTGGTTGGTTTTATTGCCGGAGAACGCTCAAGCTGTGAAACCAAACCCGTTCGGTCGAAGACGAAACCGCGTGATTATTCATCCTCCTTCGTCTTTTAGCTTAGTGTGAGGAAAGAGCGTGCTGAGAACCTACCGGGCAATGATCATCAAGCCGGTTGGCGGGGAAGGCTTTGCTGCCAGTCCAGTATCACCACCCGACGAATAAACCGCCTGAACTTCTGCTGCTGACAGAACCCGGTTGTAAATCCGCACATCATCCATTACACCATTAAAGAATCCATTATTTGGATAATTACCAGACTCACCTTCATTATCACCAATCTGAGGGGTTCCGCCATGTGTATTGCAGCCTATTCCAATCCACAGTGGCTTCCATGCCATGTCCTCGCCGATCTGCAAACGGGTGACGACCGCGCTGATGTCATTCGTCTGGAACGCGATGCCATTCGCATATCCAATAATCACGCCATTATTCCACGTCACAGCGTAGTGCATCCAGTTGGTCGTGTCGCCCGTGTTGTCGCAGTTGTCTGGAAACCGCAGGCTGCACAAACTGCCGTTGGTCAGCACCGAGAATAGAGTCGCCATCGTATCGTTTCGGGCCAGTTGCCATGTTCCCTGCCCCGCCGCCGTTCCCGCACTGATAAGCGTCGCGCTGTTGTCCCAACTCCAGTCGTGACCGTATTCGGCTGGATAATAGCGCGCCCAACACATAATAGAGGCGGTTGCCATGTTCGTCAGCAACGCGACATTGGTAATGCCCGCATAATCTCCATCGCGTCCGTAATCCATGTTGGCGTTGCTGTGCCAGTTAAACTGACCGCAGTAGTCCGGGATGGACAGATTCGTCCTGCCGGGTGTGCTCGTGCTGGCAATCTGGACCGGGAAGTTCGTCGGATAGGCAGAGTTTGTCCAACCAAACCGCCAGGCATTGATGCCGTTGGTGCTGGAATCAATCAGTTCACCGCCATTGGCGGAGAAATCATTATCGAACTTGAGCCACACCAGCAGTCCGTTAGTTGGGCCGGAATTTCCGCTGATAGTCTGCGCCCCTTGATAGTTCAATGGGCCTCTGTCCCACATGCCGCTTGCACTGCGTGAATTGTTGAGAGAATCGAAGGTAAAGTAAGACGACAGATTCGTGCCGTTGCCAATCGCTGCCGTGTCCGACGACGCCAGTTGGAAATTATCATTCGCCTTGTCCACAAATGCCGGATAATTCGTGGTGTTGTTAAATTTGTATCGCGGAGGCCATCCAGGTTGGGCCAGCCCGTTGGTAAAGTCCAAATAATTCACCCTCATCGGCGTGTCCAGTGCGGCATTGGTGGCGGCAATGACATTGTAATCCACAATAAAGTCGTTCGTGGTGAAGGCGTTGTAGCCGACCGGAACGCCGGTGTCGTAAACCCCGTTCGTCACTATCGGGAAATTCAGACCCTTTTCCTTATCTACCACCAAATTGTTCACAAACAGACAGTGCTTGACGATGCCATTTGTCACCCGTGCGGTGCCCTTGTTCCAGCTCATCGCGCAGTTGTCGCAGTAATTGGCCCACCAGGTGTTCGTGATGCTGTTATAAATCAAGTTATTGGCGAAAATGATATTGCTGCTAATCGTGAAGCCACAAGGCGTGGCGTCTGCCTCATAGAATCCAATGAAGTCCGACCAGGTTCCGCCAGTTCTAGAGCGACCGGGCTTTTCACTCACTATGTTATTGAAGAACCAAATGTCGTGACACAAGCCGTTCGTCCATGTCTGGAATCGGCAAATTGAGTTTTCTCCCTCACGAATGAGATTGTTGTAAATCTTGATGAAACTCCCGGTCGTCTGGAAATAATCGGTGTGGTCGGAAGCTCCACTACACGGGCCAATCACTGAGTCGCGGATTGTCCAGCCCGAACTGATGTGGAAATGGTCCTCGGCATTCAGGTTCAGCCAGCCGAATTTGAAAACAACCGCGTCAAATCCGTCTTCCCCCGATTCCCAGTCCATCACCCGGCCACCGTTGTCGTGGCAATACAAATACTCGAAGGTGATGTTGGTTATGATGGTGCCGCTGTCTTTCATGGCGTAAGCCACGTCACCATCGAAGGCACCGGGCGTGGTATTGGTCAGTCCCGACACCTCGATGTAGGAGAACCGCAGATGGTCGGCACCATGCAAGTACCACGCTGACGGCAAAGGCTGCTGGTCAGTCGAGGCCTTAAGGTTGCGAATCCAGAACCCGATATTGTTGGTGATAGCGGTGCTTCCGGTAATTACCTGTTGATGATTTGCAGGAGCAACAAAGCTGGCTGACCGCCCACCGTCAATCGCAACCCATTGAGGATAGCTTCCCATCGTGATTCTGCATCCATCGAAAATCGCCACTCCGTTGTGCCCGGAGTCCTGCCCGATTCTCACGGTGATGTAATTGCCAGGTGTCCCATCCGCGCCGATGACAAGATTATTCGTGTAAATCTGATTCGTAGTTCCCCCGGAAACGAAGATGGTATCGCCGGGATTCACGCCAGTCCAAACGATATTAGTAGGATTGACCCATGCATTCGCCCAATTCGTTCCATTGTTTGAGCCGGTGGCTGTGTTGTCCACATACCAGTTGGCAGCCCGAACTTTCATCTCCGAGATGCGGACTCCGAAAAGCAGCACGAGCAAAACCAAAATGGAAAGGTGGCGGGTCATGGCTGGTTCATCGGTGAATCCTCGCATGGAGAGGAGGGCTAACCGGCGGCGCATTGGTCGAGCCGCTTCCCTGGTATTCCAATGGGCCTCTATCCCACGCGCCGCCAACATTGCGCGGACGATTAAGCGAATCGAAGTTGAAATAAGACGACAAGTTCATGCCAGTGTTGAGTGCCGCCGTATCCGTTGGCTGCAACTCGAAATTATCATTCGCCTTGTCCACGAATGCCGGATAGTTGGTAGTGTTCTTAAACACGTAAGGCCCCAAGCCTGCATTGGTAGATACGTTCAGGTAGTTCACTCTGGTCGGCGAGTCCAGCGTGGTGTTGGTGGCGGCAATGACGTTGTAATCCACAACGAAATCGTTCGTCGTGAACGCATTGTAACCCACGGAATAGCCACTGTCATAGACCCCATTAGTCACCATCGGAAACCCTATACCTTTTTCCTTGTCCACAACAAGATTATTCACGAACAGACAGTGTTTGATAAGGCCGTTCGTCACCGCCCCCTTTGACCAAAACATTACGGGGTTTACACAAAACCCCGGGGGGCCATAACCTTGAGGTTCTGGTCGACCGTTCCAAAAATTTGTAACAGAGTTGTAGAACAGGTTATTGGCAAAGATAATGTTACTATAAGTTGTGTAATCGCAGAAATGCAGGGGGTCGAAAAGCACCATGCAAAATGGCTCAACCCCAGTTCCACCCCGTGGCGCTCTCCCCAGCTTTTCAGTGACCAAGTTATTAAAGAACCATACATCATGCCGCAGTCCTTGCGAGGGCGGGTCGGGATACGTCTGAATCCGCATGATTGAGTTTTGCGATTCACGAACGTCGTTGTTGTAAATCTTGATGAAGTCCCCCGTCATCTGGAACATGTCATTGTGATACGACCTTCCGCTGCACGGGCCAATCACCGAGTCGCGGATTGTCCAGCCTCCGCCCACCTGAAAGTGGTCTTCATCATTGAGGTTCAACCATCCGAATTTGAAAACAATTTCATCGAAGCGACTGGCAGGCCCCTGCGACCAATTGAACTCCCGGCCATTGTTGTCATGGCCATAGATGTACTCGAACGTGATGTTGGTAAATTCATCAGCGGATTCGCCAATGGCAGAACACACCGCGCCACAGAAATTGCCATACAAGGCATTGGTCGTTCCTGAGACTTCAATCCACGAAAAGCGCAGGTTGCTGGCGGAGGCCAGATACCACACCGACGGCCAAGTGTCTTGAGTTGGGTCTCCCGCATAGTTGGTTTGAACATTACGGAACCAAAACCCGATATTATTGGTGATAGCGGTGCTTCCGGTAATCACCTGTTGATGATTTGTAGGAGCAACAAAACTGGCTGATCGCCCACCGTCAATAGCAACCCATTGAGCTGAACTTGACATCGTGATTCTGCAACCGTCGAAAATTGCCACTCCATTGTGCCCGGGGTCCTGCCCGATTCTCACGGTGATGTAATTGCCAGGCGTTCCGTCTTTACCGAACACCAGGTTATTCGTGTAAATCTGGCTCGTAGTTCCCCCGGAAACGAAGATGGTATCGCCGGGATTCACGCTGGCCCAAACGATATTGAGGGGGTTGCTCCACGCATTCGCCCAATTCGTTCCATTATTTACTCCGGTTGCCTTTCCATCAACATACCAGTTGGCTCCAAAAGCTGTTCCCATCGCCAAGGGGAACAGAAACATCCAATAAAGAAATCGAGTCATACAACTTAACTGGTGTAATACTGCCACTCGGTGTCCAGCCGTGCCTGACATGTCTTCGACCGCCCAGCAAATCCCCGGGCACCCGTTTGAAGTGCATTTCGCATTCAGTACTGGTAAATTTAGCAGCCCCGATGCCAAAACACGCTTGGGGACCATTCGAGGGTTCTGAGATGGAGAGGCCGAACAAGCAGCTGTCCCATGTTGATGCGCTTCGAACAGAGACGTGACCGCAAACTGTTCATTCCCCGACGAAATGTCTATCTTCTCGATGAACATGTCCTTGTTTGACACAGAACCACTATCGAGAAAATCATTCTGTGATTCTTGAATTTGCAGGTGCATCAACCGTGGTTTGCAGGACGCTTAAGGCCCAGCGCCCACTTTGTGACGGTGAAATACTTGCGGATTGAGCTTCCCACAGATTTGCCGCTGCCACGCCGTCCCGCAATGCCGATCAGGCCGATGAGCAGCAGGGCAACGATTCGAATCTGCGCCCCAAATAATGCCACCAAACGGTAGGCCGCACTGCCTGCTTTCCCGTGGTGCTTGCGCATGAATCTCGAAAAGGACTCGCACATCATCAGAACCGAAAAAGCGCCTGGCACCGAGGAACTGGCCGCACCTCCCAGATGCAGGATTTCCGCATCACTGAGATAGAAAAGCTTCCAACCCGCCCGTGTGATCCGATAACACAAGTCCACGTCCTCGCAATACATGAAGAATCTCTCGTCGAAGGAACCGACCTGATTGAGCACCGTTCGCCTCACCAGAAGGCACGCTCCGAAAAGCTTGTTCACTTCGCCGCTTTTCTCGGGATCATGATATGGGAATAACCGCGGCAACCGCGCAAAAGTCCGCTCCGACACCGCAATAAACTTGAGCAGTTCGGTCCACGGCGACGGAAACCACTGCAATCCGAGACGCTGAATCGTTCCCGAAACGTTCTTGATCTTGCAACCCAGAGCGCCGACAGACGGATTGTTGCGCATGAACAGCACCATAAGGTCGAGCGCCTCGCCTTTGATTTCAGTATCGGGATTGAGAAACAGCACCAGCGGTGCGCGAGCGTAAGCGAGACCCAGGTTGTTTGCCTTCGCGAAGCCGAAATTCCCTCCGGAGTTGAAGACGGCCACTTTGGGAAAGCAACGCGCCACCATTTCTCTCGAACCGTCGGACGAATTATTATCCACGACGATCGTCTGAATGGCATTATATCCACAGTTGGATTCTATGGAGCGCAGACAGTTTTCCAGAAGCTCCTTCGCGTTCCAGTTGACTATGATGACTGAAAGGTCCATTGGGTCGTTGAAAAGACAGCGCCAGTGGCTTTTAGTTGGAAGCCGGCGCTTCCTGTTGTATGGCTGCTCTCTGGTCCAACCACAGTTTTTGTGTAAGCAGTCGAAAGAAGAATTCAACCTCTCGACCGTGGTATTCTGAAACCGGTTTCTTGAACAGGTCGACTCCCAGAATATCTCCAAAGACGTCCTGGGCAATCCCGTTCTTTCTTCTCCAGAGCGACTGGATGACACCACTGTGCCGGAGATAAAAAGTCCAGTTAGGCCACGACCCCCGCGTCGCAAGCCCGGGGAAAACCTTGTCGTGGATCCTGTTGCTTAAAGCCGAAAAGTAGCGGTGAAAGGAATATCGCGCTTCCGAAGCGTTCACGGGCGCGCCAGTATTACTATCGGGCACCCGGAGGACTCGCTCATCGCATAGAATTGACACCATCTTTTTGAAGAGGGACGCATTAAGCTTGTCCCGGGAAGGAATCCTGAGATACACGTCAATGATTTCATTGTCTGCAATGGGCAGAAACCAGGGCATCACGCGTTGCGGTATGACCCGTTGGGCGAGATCTCCTTCGTACGCAAGCGGGAAAGTTCTCTTGCATTCCACTTTGAGCCAGTCCTCAGGACTCAATCGTCCTTTGCTGCATTCGGGAAAGAGATTTCTCAACCTGGCTTCCACCGGATTTCGGTAGGCGGTCTTGGACCAAAAGCATGGACGGTAAAACTCAAATTTAAAATCAGCCAACTGATCGCTCCGTGTGATTTTTTGCTCCGCGGTATTGAGAGCCAATCCCTTAAGGAGATAATCGCAATAACAACCCGTCAAAAGATTCTGAACACCTGAGCGTACAAGGTGTTCGCGGACACCCAGGAAATGGTTGCTGGCGATGCAACCAGTGCCGCCAGATATCTTAACTCCGAGTTCAGCGGAGTTCCCATAGTAATCGAAGTCGCGCCGAATCGGGACCAGGGTTACATTGCAGGCCTCTGCAAGATTCTTCGCGGTTTTAAACTCGACATTCTCTTCGTCGAACAGGGTGAAAGCCTGAATATGGGATCTTTCCACGGTGGCGGACAAAATGACGCGTGAATCGAGACCCCCGCTGAGCCCAATGGCCGTTTTGCCCAACCGGGGTGCCGTGCGCCGGCGAACGGCGTTCCTGAATGCCATTGCAAGCTGCTCCGGTAGTTCACCATCGCTCCCGCCCCGATCGGTTTTGAAGTCGAACTCAAAATACCGGCGTTTGGAATCATATTCAGCGGCACCGTGCTGCAGGGTAATGGTATGAATGCAGCCCGGGGCCATCCCGCGTATGTTCCGGTAGTAAGTAAATGGAAACGTCAGTCGTCCGGTTGTGAGGAATTCGGCCAAAGAAGTGACATCCAGATTTTGATCTTCACCCAGAGCAAAAGCGAGCGCATCGGGGTGCGAACCCAAAACGAGTGGTTTCTCCGAAGAAAGCCCTTCGTAAGCCAGCAGCATGCCACAACGATCAGTTACGATATGAACCTTGCTCGCGACCGAGTCATAAATGAAAGCGACATAGTTCCCATTTAAACACTCCAAATTCTTTGTCCCCCCCGCCCGGTAGCGGTTGGCTATGGCCTTGCAGACAACTCCTCCATCGCCGGGACTGGCCAGTGCTTCGTCCCAATCTCGTTCGTCCAAAGCAACGCGCCCGCACAAGGCAACCAGATAGTTGCCTTCAGCCGATTGGAACGGCGCCCATAGCCGGGGTTCATCGGATGAAGTGAGCAACAGGCTGAACCCATTTTTCTCCACTACGGTGACCTGCATGTCATCGAAGAACTTCAAAAACGACGCCGCCCCTGCCATACGACGTTCTGCTGGAGGGCGGAAATCAAGCAAAAAATCACCCATGATAGACCTTGATAAGGCTGTGCCCGCAATGCCTCAGCGCCATAAACTGTCGCGCAGGAGCAGACGATGCATCTGCTGCCGGCGGATGTAGCGAATCAACTGCTCGTCCGCAACCCTGGGGACTCCGTTCCAATAACTACTGACAAAGCCGCAAAACAGCCCGGCGGCACCGATTCCATAAGGCTTGCAGAACAGCCGCCGGATGCACTTTGATACCATGAACAGCGGATGGTAGCCGGAAATATAGTTCGCCTGACCGTTCTTAAACCAGTTCTTCCAGGTTCCGTCCGCAGATCCGGTGGGCTTCAATTGTTGAACCTTTAATTCCTTGAAGGAATAACTTCTCCACCCGAGCATGTTGGCTTTGAGTTCGTCCAGCGTGTCCCAGCCAGTCACGCGCAACAAACCGCCGATGGCCTCCCAGGTCGCGCGACGATAAATTTTCGTTGCTCCACGCACATGGAAAAGAGGATCTCCCGGTGCATCTTCAATGAACGAACCGTTTACCTTCGAGTAAACCCGCCCGCCTCCTATGCCAAGTTTAGCATCGGCGCGAAAACGCGCCAGACAACCTTCAAAGTAGCCAGGCCCAAATGCCAAGTCTCCATCCAGCTTTCCCAGGAAATCCCAATCCGGGGATTGTACCAGGGCGCAGCCATCGTAAAACGCTTCGATGACGCCGCC
This sequence comes from Verrucomicrobiota bacterium, assembly GCA_050012035.1. Lineage (GTDB taxonomy): Bacteria > Verrucomicrobiota > Verrucomicrobiia > Limisphaerales > UBA11358 > UBA11358. The sequence continues at coordinate 69,612 of JBEKHY010000001.1, forward strand.
GCCCGATTTGCGGAAACCGCGATCTGACCGATGCACCACGCGAATCCAGGAATGTTTTGCAGCGGCGGCGTCAGCAACATGCCCCGTGTTGTCAGAGGAACCATCGTTTACAATTACCCAAATTGCAGGCCGGATGGTCTGGCACGCCATGGATTCAATGGTTTGAGGCAGATGTTTCCCTTCATTGCGAACGGGTGTAATAACCACATATCGTGTGGAGTTCATGGATTCCAAAGTCGCGGCGGATTTTTCGGAACTGGCCGCTTGATGGCGGTCAAGCCGCTCCGCGCAGGCGGCGCAAAGCCTTGGATAAACCCTGTAGATCAGCCAGCCAATCGTATGCCCCGGTCAGCTTCGCCTGAAACAAGGCGGAGTCGTCCACTGAATTCACCGGCAGGCGCTTTATTTGCAGGAGGTCATCTCCCGGCCAGTACCGGCCAATTTGTGTGGTGACGCAACTTTCATAGCCGCCGGCCATCAGCAAATCCTTGAACCGACCCACAAAATCCCGCCGGGTTTGCGGAAAGGCGTAAGGATAGGCGAAGCCCCGGATCCGGTTGCCGATGCGGGTCTCGATTTGAGATTTTGAATCGGAGATTTCAGACTGGATTTCAGGCCAAGGCAGGTCAACCAGTTCGGGGTGGTGAACGGTATGGGAGCCGAATTCAATGCCACAGCGGTGAAGTTCTTTTACCTCCGGCCACGTCAGGCATTCACGGGATTTGAACCGGCTGGGCTGGTCACCAATAAAACTGGTGGGCAGATACATGGTGGCGGCAAAGCCGTGTTGCTGCAGGATCGGCCAGGCGGTGGTGTAAAAATCGCGGAAGCCGTCGTCGAAGGTGATCGCAACGTGAGGCGTGAGGCGCGAGGCGTGAGGCGTGATTGGTGATTCATTATCATGTCCCACCTCACCCTGAGCCACTCCCTCCGTTTTGCGGGCGGAGAGGGAGCCGGTGCTGGGCGCGGAAGTTGATGCGTGATGCGGATTGCCAGTTTCGCTGGTTCGGAGGAGTTCGAGGCCGGCGCTCAACGTAACGCCACGGTAACCGTTGTCTTTCAGCCATTGCATCTGCTCGCGGAATCGTTGGGGACTGGTGCAAACGCGATAATAAGGGCGCACGCTAGGTTCGGAGTCGTCGGAAATACTATGATACATCAGGATGGGCAAAAATTGGTCGAGGGGTGACCCGCCGTCGCTTCGCTTTGGCGCGGTAAAGGCCTGCCGGAGGGGATGGACCAGATTCAGCGTGATGAAACGGTCGAGGCGCATGATCCAAAGTCAAAAATCCGAAATCCGAAATCCGAAGTCAGTGGTCGGCATCAGTTGGAATACCCGGGTGGGCTGGGACGAAAGCCCGACAGCCGCGCGCGGCTCCCAAGATGCAGAGCATTACTCCCGTCACTTCGATGGTCCAGAGCCAGGGCTGGTCGGCTGGTTTGGAGGAAACGCCGAGTTCCAGATGGTCAATTTCCGCGGCGCGCAGGAGAGCATAGATTAGCACCAACCCCAAGCCAATCGCCGCCAGCCGATGGTTGCGGAGGAAAAATCCATGCCGGGACATCGCCCACAAGACCAAGCCCATCAAGGCCAAGGCCAGGGCGCCCACAAACAATTTTTGGACAATCCGGCGATCATCAAACCAGCCTTCCGCCCAGGCGGCGGTGCGTCCGATGGCGATCAGCAGTGTCTGGAAATCGAGTTGCTTGTTGACACCCAGAAAGACGAGCACTCCCGCCGACGCGCGCCAAGCAGCGGATTCGCCGGCGCCGGTGTATTTACGAACCCGTGCGGCCCGGAGACAAAGCACTGCAGCCAAGGCGTAACCGACCGTGGTGGCCCAGCCAAGCAGCGTGGGATCACCGGCAGTTTTTGTCCAGGCGATTAGAGCGTTCATTCTGCCTGAAAGAGTCCGTGGTCCGCAGCCGGCGGTCCAACAGTCAGCGGTCGGAGTGCGAAAATGGCACGGAGTTGAGAACCCTCGGCTGCTGCGGGTCTGGGAAATTTTCCGGCTTGCTCCAAGATCACGGATCGTTATTTGACGACCAGCCGTTCCATTCCGCCAGCGACGTCAACAGCCCGGCTTTCCCGGCTGCTTTTACTGTCAGACGGGACGCCTGGTTTGCTTCCGTCCAAAGTAACGGGCCGGTTTTCAATCAAGGCATCCACGAGTTCCAAGTAATCTTTTTTATGGACGTCCCAACTGTTTCGGGCGGCGTATTCCAGAGCGTGGGCAATCATGCGCCGGCGCAGTTCGTTGTTCTGAAGGACTTCGACGATGGCTTTGGCCAGCGCGTCCGGGTTTCCCGATTCAAAAAAGCGCACGATGGAGTCATTGAAATAAAAACGGTCAATCTTCGTGCTCGAAACCACCACCGGCACGCCCAAGGACATGAATTCCATAATTTTGGTGCTGTAAGCCTCGTTGCCGAACGAATCTGCGCGCTTGGGCACAACGCCCAAGTCGGCATCCGCCATGATTCCGGCGATTTCCGTCGTGCTCAACAGGCCGAAAAAGCGCACTTTCTCCTCCAATCCCAGTTCATGGACGAGTTGGACGAGATCGGATTTGGCATTGCCCTCTCCGTAAATGTGAAACTCGGCCTGGGGCAGGTGATCCTTCAATTGGTTGAACGCGCGGATGGCAATGTCCAGTCCCTGATGCCATTGCAGTCCGCCCGGGAAAAGGATGATCAGTTTATTGTCTTTCCGAAGGCGAGGACGAGGAAAAAAGACCTGCCGGTCAACATAATTGATCAGGACCGAACATTTTCCCGGCGGCGCGGCGCGCGAAGCATATTTGCCCAACCATAAGTCATTGGCCACTATGACGTGGTCCGCGAACGAGGCGGAGCCTCGTTCCATCCACTTCAAAAGGCGAAGAGTATTTGAGCCTTTAGCCGCGCTGAACTTGCTGCCGAAGAATTCCGGCACAAGGTCGTGGATGTCAAGAATCACCTTTGCGCCACCCAATTTTGGCCGCAAGGAGGCAAAGACGAGAAAGTCCGGCACATTGTGAACATGGATCAAATCGTAGGGCCGTCGCACGTGCATCCGTGCGATTCGCCAGCCGGCAACGACCAGAAAGCGCAAAAGCGGCAGCAAATAGGAAAACTTTGACCGTTCCTTGTTTCCTTCGCGCGTCTGGATGCGATGAACGCGAACTCCGTCAATCGTTTCCTCCACCGGCGACATGCGGCTGCCGCTCAACACAATGGCTTCCACTTCGTCCCCGCGTTCCGCCAAGGCTTTGCCATACCGGAAGACGCGCGTGTCCGTTTCGTAGATCGAGTAACTGACAATGCAGGCGCGGCGGCGTTTTCGGGCTGACGAAACCGGTTTGATGGAAGAGACATGGCGGGCTATTTCCTTGGGCAGCGGCTGCCAATAAGCGCCGGCATGACGGTTCCTAACGTATTCGAGCAGTTCAATGTAGAGCGACACCGGAAATGTGCGGGGCGAGGCCGGCTCGCCGGGGAAACGGAGGTAATCCGGATGCACGTTGACCAGCGCCATACCGCCGTGCTGGACGATCCAATCCAGTTTCCGAAACCAGATTTCCGGCGTTGGCTCGCGCAACACCAGGAAAAGGGTGGAGTCTTGCACCAGGGTGTAGGGCAACTCCACGTAGCCGGGGCGCGAACTGCGAGACACAAGACGTGAGGCGTGATCCTCGCCGTCAACGTTGCTGGTTGAGAGTTGAGCCTTGAGCGCAACGCCCTCACCCGTCCTGCGGACACCCTCTCCCATCGGCTGGGCGAGGGTTTGCGGGCGCGGGACCCAGAAGGGGAAGATGGTGCCAACGCCGTCCGGCTGGGGTTCAAACGGATCGGTGTCGAACGTGGAGGCGTCGTATTGGATGTTGAGGTCGTGAATCCAGTCCATTTGGCGAAGCATGAAACCGGAGCGAAATCCGGCCGCCCCCCACTCTTTTAAATAGTGGTTGATCCATTTGGCCTTTTCGGAAAAATCCTGACGCGACTGATAGAGCTTGCCGTCATGGTGGAGATCATGCACACCGACTTCGAAGCCGTTTTGCGCCAATTCCTCACGCAGCTCACGGGAAACCGCGTAGTCGCCTTCCGGAATAAAATTGAATGAGGAACGGAAGCCGAGTTCCTTTTCGAGCTGCATCAATTGCCGGCACTTCGCCAAGCCATTTGGCCCTTCAACGTCGTGGGTGAGCACGAGCGCGAATTTTTTGCCCTCCGGCCAGCCGGGCCAGCCATCCGGCGGACGTCCCGCAGTTTCGCTGATGGGCCAGACATCCTGGTAGGCCTTGCGCTTCCGATGCGCCATAATTCGGCGCAACGCCATCCGGAAACGCCAAGGCAGGTAGGGCTTGAGATTATAATAGAGGCGATTGGCAGGCATGGGACGAATCAGTCGAAGGCCGAAAGCCAGGAGCCGAAATTGCGCGAATGGACGCGAAGGCGAAGGGTTGATGGGCCGCAAAAGAACGCCAAGAACTCAAAGCTGACGAGGAGTGGTTGGCTGTGTGTGCTTTGCGATCGGTTGCGGCTTTCGTCAGACGGCTGTGTTCGGCGAGGCGCCGAACACAGCGCCCGGGGCGGGCGCGCTCCCCCATCTCCAAACGGATCAATTCATTTATTGCCCAGAAATTCCTGATGCAATCGTTCGGGAACGTATTGCCGGGTTTTGTTGAGCACGGCGCCGACCGTGGCCCCGGATTCGGCCAGCCAGGTGTTCGCCTGCTGAACGACCCCGCGATCGGTCTTCTCCGATTCAACGACGAGCAACACCATGTCCATGAATCTGGCGAGACGCGAGGTGATGCTGGTCTGGCTGACGGGCGGCATGTCAAAGATGATGTAATCGTAGTCGCTGGCCTTTAGCTTGGGCACCAGGGCGGCGAAGCGTTTCGGCAGGACGGACGGAAGCTCGTTGTTGTTGGAATTGCCGGTAACCACATACAGGTTTTCCTGAACCAGGGCGTCTTCCTTGGTTGCATTTTCCAAGGCGGCGTCCAGTCCGCAACTGGCTTTGCCTTTGTAGAACTGTTGCGCTGCTCCCTGCTCAAGACTCATATTTACCAACAGAACATTGCCGTCTCCCGTTTCCGAAAGCGAGGCGGCCAGGCCGCCGGCGATGGTGCTCACGCCAGCGCCCTGGCCGGCGCTTGTCACGGCCACCAGTTTCGGTTTGTGGGTGAGATTCTTGACTTCAAAATAAACGATCAGCCGGTCGCGCAACGCTTCGTAAAACGGCTGCAGCGAAGGATTGCGCTCCAGCGAGACCACTTGCAGAACGCCGTTTTCCCCCGGAGACGGATCACCGCCCCCGGCGGGCGCATCATCTTCGGTGGCGTTATGCAATCGCAGTTGCCGCCGTTCCGCGGTTTTGGCCAGAAGCGAGTGGCCATTCCAGCTAACATCGGGGATGGAGAGGAAGAGGGGAAGTTTTAGTTTCGCCTCAATCTCGACCGGCCGCCTCACGGAATGGTCCAGATAGAGTTCAATCAAGAAGGCCCAGGCGAGACCGGCGAAGATGCCGCCGAACGCCACCATGGCCATTAGTTTGTAGGCTTTGGCCCAATCCCGGAACGGTGGCGACGGCATCTGCACCCACTTGATGTTGGGGGCCTTGCCGAGCGCTTCGTCTATGTGGGAATTCTCCACCTTGGTGGCCAGATTATGATAGTTGGCTTCTTGAATCGCCTTCGTCTGCTCCAATTGCGCTATCGTCGGCGCCAGACTGTTCAGATTGGTTGTCTGCATCTGGAGCTGGTCCAGTTGCGCATCCCAAGCCTTGAGTTTGGCTTGAAGGGCCGCGACCTGGGCGACTTGCGTCCGCAGATCCACAGCCGACGCGTCAGCCTGTCCGCCCGACGCCGGTGAAGTGGCCGCCATGCCGGCAATTTGCGGATATTTTCCCTCGAGACTGGCTTTGGCCTTTACAGTGTCGGCAATCTGCCCATCCACTTCCCGGACCAACGCGTTGCTCACCGTGAACCCCTGCAGTACTAGATAATCCTGTTCCTTTTTCCGCAACCGGTTGAGGCGCGTGCAGATGTCACTGTAGGCGTCAATCTGATCCGAAGGAATGGCCGGCTGCGCGTTGGTGGTTTCCACTTTCAGGGGCGGGGCCTTGTCCACTGGCTTCATCGCCGCCTCATATCCGGCCGCCTCATATCCGGCCAATTCGGCCTGGGCATCCAAAATGGCGCCCCGAATTTTGGAAATCTGGTCCGCCAAACCCTTTCTTGTGTCGTCAAGGGAAATGATGTTCGCCTTGTTTTTCAGGTTTGCGAGCTGCTGTTCCGTATCGTTGAGCTGCACACTCAAGGTGGATCGTTCCCGACTTAGGGCGTCGTCATATTGCCCCACCGCCGAATGAATCTCGTAATGTTTCTGGAAATAGTCATTAATGATTTCCTGAAGGACGGGTTGAACGATCTGAGGGTCGGGATGCTTGAAAGTAACCACGATGACACTGCTGCCCTTGCCTGCCGGTTCCACCTGCAAACTGTTCCGGACGAGGGCCGCGGCTTTGATGGCGTTGCTGCCGCCGCCGGCCCTGGCCAGGATGTTAGCCGGTCCGATGTTGGTAACGGCCTCTTCCGCCAAGTCCAAGCTGGTCAGAATCTGGATTTCGGAATTGATGATGTCATCCCCCCGCGAATCGGGCATGATCATCTTCTGGTCGCTCCCCACCAAGGACAGGGACCTGGCCTGCGGCACATATTGGATCAGCAACTCCGCCTGGGATTGGTAAGGCGGGGGGTTGAGGAAGTGGAGAGCCACGGCGGCCAGGATGCCCGCCAGGGAAAGGAGAATGATTTTCCATTTGTGGCGAAACAGTACATAGTAGATGTCGCCCAAGGTCATTCCCCCCGGCTGTTGAGTCTGTCGGCTGTTATTCATCTTTATCCAAGTTTAATTGTCTCGCAGAATCGCAAAAAAACCACTATTATATTTTTCAGGCGCAATGCCGATACAGCACAGCACCAATCAAGCGCGACAGCCCAATCGGCAGCACGTTGAACAAACGGTTATACCAGCCGGTGGATTCATCGGCATCCGTGACGAAGCGGCTGTTCCGCAAGTCGTATTTGACATACTCGATTTTTTGCTCCCCGGCGCCCCAGCCGAGTTTGAACCTTCTCAGGCCCTCGTTCCCGATGGAGGTCCTTCCCAAATGCAACGTTTTTGCGCCCTGGCGCGCGTGCCATTTGACGGCCTCCCACATGACGAGATTGGCTCCGCGCAAATGCTGGAAGGCCTCGTCCGACGCCCCATATTTGTAAACGGCCCGCGCGCCCAACTGAAAATAAACCGAGGCGGCAATGGGGTGGTTTTCATGGCGGGCGATGACCGCCATCCCCAGGTTGTGGGACAGAATATGTTCGTGAATGTTTCGAAAAAAGGCAAACGGCTGCGGCGGCAGGCCGTGTTTCCTGCGGGTCTTGCAATGCAGCGAGTAAAACACTTCCATCGTTCCCAAACTTCGCGAAACGGTCACCGTGACACCGCTCTTTTCGGCCTTGCGTATCGCGCGCCGCACTGAACTTTCCAACCGCGCAAACATCCGGTCCTCATCCTCCTCCAAATCCACACTGTGTCCGTAGAATGCCAGCGACGCCGGCGCTTCGCCGAACAGTTCCCGTCCTCCCCGGCACTCCACGGATTTCCAGCCTCGCGTTCTCCCAAATTTCAAGGCGGCATGAATCAAATTCCGGATGGAGGCGGCATCCGAATAGAGCGGCTCGCAATCGTCCGTGAAGGGCAGCGCCACTCCCCGCCGCCCGGTCAGCCAACTGTTCACCTCCATGAGCGGCAGAATGGATGAACGACCGTCCGCTTCGTTGGCAGTGAAATAGACCGGCGTAAAACCATAAGCGCCTTGCAGCGTTTTGGCCCAGGCAGCGCCATGGAAAAACGAACAGCGCGGATGAGCCGTAACCAGCGCATCCCAGCCGGGGCAGTCTGCGGGATTTACCGGTTGCGGCGCGGCAACGGTGAAATGATTGGTGATCAGAGGAGCCGCGGCGTTGGGAAGTGAAGAAATGCCTGATGGCGTGATGGCGTTTTCTGTGAGCACGCAATTCACCAGTCAACTTTTTGGCACAAGTGATTTGACGACCCTGGCCGGGTTGCCCGCAACGACTGTGTCCGGCGGCACATCCCGGGTCACCACGCTGCCTGCGCCAATCATGGCATTTTCGCCAATTGTGATACCGCAGAGCAACGTGGCGCCAGAACCGATGGAAGCGCCCCGCTTGACCAGTGTTCGGATGCAGGCCCAATCCGCCTCGGTTTGCAGTTGCCCATTTCCATTCGTGGCACGCGGATAACGGTCGTTGGTAAACGTGACGTTGTGGCCGACGAAAACCTCATCCTCCAAGGTCACACCCGCGCAAATGAAAGTGTGGCTTGAGATTTTGCACTGGTTCCCGATTTTGGCCCCTTTTTGGATCTCAACAAAAGTGCCGATTTTTACGTCGTCCCCAATTTCACAACCATAAAGATTCGTGAAATCGCGGATACAGACATTCTTCCCCAGTTTTACGTCCGGAGCGATTCGTTGACACGATGGCTGAAGCGATGAATCCATGTGGAGAAATTTACCGCCCGTTCACGCGTAATTTAATCCGCAATTCCCGTCCGTTTTGAGACGGCCGTTTTTTTCCACCCGGCCGGGGCATCAACACCGGAAATTCCGGACCACGGGAAGAAACCCGGGCCGCCTCCGGTCGTTGGTCCTCTTTTCGTGCGCCTGCAAGCTCGACCGGGGCGCCGCCCTTTTCCAACGATCTTGTAGAGGCCTCCAAAATCCGGACCAGTTCCAAGCCTTGTTTGCCGTCGGTCAGCGGAGGTGTGCCATGTTTAATGCAATCCAAGAAATGCTGGCACTCGGTCTTCAACGGCTCCTCCTGCTTGATGTAGGGCACATACATGTCCCCGTAATGATAAGCGTATTGGAATTCGCCGAAAGTGTCATAATGTGGCGGCCTTTCGACCCGCGCATCGAAAATGCGGATTTTTTCCAGTGGTGCCACATCGTCATATACAATCATCCGTTTGCTTCCGACGATCGTCATCTCACGGACTTTTCTCGGGTCCAACCAACTGCTGTGGATGATGGCCGTCCGTTGTTTCGCGAAACCGAGGCACATGGTCGTCACATCCTCGATGCCCTGCGTAATATGAGCGCTGCCACGGCAGTTCACCGTGATGGGTTGCTCGCCGATGACGGACAAAATGATGGAGATGTCGTGCGGCGCAAGGTCCCACGCCACATTGATGTCCTCCTGGAACAACCCCAAATTGAGCCGGCGCGCACAAATGTAACGGATTTCCCCGATGTCACCGGAATCCACGATTTCACGAATTTTTCTGACCGCCGGGGAATAAAGAAAAGTATGACCGATCATCAGCACCAACCCCTTTTTTTGCGCAATCTCGACCAATTCCTCGCATTGCTCGGAAGAACTGGCCATCGGTTTTTCGATGAAAGTATGTTTGCCGGCCAGCAGACTCGCCTTGGCCATTGGATAGTGTGATTTTACGGCGGTTGCTATGACCACGGCGTCAAGTTCAACACCATTCAGCATGTGATCATAATCCATTGCGCGCTGGACTTCTGGATACAATGTTTTGAGATGGACGAGACGCTTTTGGCTCAGGTCGCACATGATTTTTAGCTGGCAGGCCGGGAGCGATCTGAAATTGCGAATGAGGTTGGGGCCCCAGTAGCCACACCCCACAACGCCGACTTTGAGTTTCCTGGTCATAATTAGTTTCTTATTAGTTTACTTGTTCATTGTATTGCGGAATATAGGATGAAATTCTCCCCGCCACTAACGGAAAGCAGCACGCAAGCTTGATTCTGAAGCGACTACTGACGGACAGCTCGTTCGGAAAAACTGGATGCCGGGGCGGCTTCGAGGTGGGAAAATGATTTTCGTTCCTTGGACTCACGGGATTCAAGCACCTGAACCACTACGGCAGGGAAAGTTTTTAGAAGTATCGTTAAATCAAGCCACAATGTCCTGGTTCGAGCGTAGCGAATATCCAAGCAGATCATCTCGGTGAAAGTGGTTCTATTCTTCCCGCCCACCTGCCACAGTCCTGTTAGTCCTGGCAAGGTGTTGAACCGTTCCTTCTGCCATCGCTGGTATTTGTTGTACTCGTAGGGAAGACAAGGACGCGGCCCAACCAAGCTCATCTCACCCCGTAACACATTAATCAATTGTGGCAGTTCATCCAGCCCGGCAGCACGCAGCAGCTTGCCGAAGGGTATAATCCGAGGGTCGCCTTTTGCATCCATCTTTACCAGGGGAGTATCTGAATCCATCAAATGGTCTAAATGCCCTTGATGAACAGTTGTGTCGGCATTCACAAACATCGTCCGAAACTTGAAACACATGAATCGTTGCCCCAAATGCCCCACACGCTCCTGACGGAATAAAATAGGCCCCTTGGAAACAATTCTAACCAATATTGCCAAAGCGATCATCAATGGCAAAAGGATCGGCGCTGCCGCTAGAACAACACTCACATCTAAGAAGCGTTTCCATTTCGGAACGGAAGTTGGAGGAACAGGAAAATCTCTCTGCTCGCAGATTTTATTTCGATACATGATAAAATTCTTGGAATTAAAATTCAATGGACATCCCGAATCCGATAAATCTGATTATGAACAAGGAACATCCTAATTTACACAGCTCCGCACTTGTTGGTTCTTGTCATTTCTCCAAAAAACCAACTTTCCCTCCGGTAAAAACCGGAATTTTAATTTTCGCGGCACCTTCTCTCAGGCCACTCTTAAGCCAGTTCCCTTTCCCGGCTTTGGGCCGCCAGAACCGGCACAAAATCAGCCAAAGTATTCCGCTCCAAAACAACCGCTTTCCGCTCAACTTCCACCGGAGTCGGCCCGCCCAAAACATCCAGCAGCACCTGCACCCGTTTCTTTGCCGGCATTATGCGCAAAACAAACGCCCGCATCCCGATAAAGGCCCCTTCGACAAAAACCACTTCATCCGCAGGCGAAATCGGATCCTCAACCGTCATAGGGTCGTCAGCCTCAAAGCACTCCCGTAATTCCTCAATGATCGAATCCGGGACAGTGGGAATTTTCTGCCCAAAATGCACGAGGCTGCTAATTCCATTGGTATGCCGAATATCGCCAAAATTCTCTTCAAGCACACAACGAATAAAAATGTAGCAAGGAAACAGGGGTTCCACGACACGCATTACACCGCGCTGAGTTGCTCGCTCCATGCGCAACCGGGGGTGAAATACTTCCAACCCCAGATTCTGGCGCACGTTGGCTGCGGCAATGTGTTCATGCTTTGGCTTGGTTCTCGCGCAATACCAAGCCAAGGAACCATCAACTTCCCGCAGGTTGGCAACCATGTCACCTGTCTCTCGAACAGAAACATTTTCCATCGGACGGAGGATTGACCCATCCGTCTCCTGAGGCGTGAACACTTTTGAGACACCAACCCCCTCGGTGTTCGGCACTATGAATGAACCACCAATCACGCTTGTAGTATACCTAAAATAGGGCATTAGTCAGTCGTTCAAAATTGGATTATCTTGTAGTGGAATCAACTACAAGATGTGAGCTCGCGGTCCCAAATGAGGTGTTTTTGGGGGGGACGTTAAGGGTTCGGCGTGTTCGCCCAGTTTATGGCATGCCGTACGAGTTCAAGACCACTATCAATATCCAGCTTTTCTTTGATTCTGGCTCGATACGTCTCCACGGTGCTCACATCAATATGTAATGTGGCGGCGATTTGACGTGTGCTTTGACCGGAACCAATAAGTTGAAAGACCTGCATCTCCCGATCTGTCAAAAGATCAAATTGTGTGGTGGTCGGTGCGGTGCGGGCAATTTTGGAGGCAACCCGTGCTGCAGCCTTCTCGCTCCAGTAAATTTCACCGCCCAGAATTTTTCGAATCGCCAGCAGAATCTTTGCGGGAACTTCGTTTTTGGTAATGTATCCGCGCGCACCTGCACGAATCGCCCGTTCCGCATGAATCATTTCATCGTGCATGGAAAGCACCAAACTTTGCACCTCGGGAAAACGCTCTTGAAGGTCTTTGATGAGTTCCAGTCCATGGGAATTTTTCAAAGTCAGATCAACAATCGCCAGGCGCGGTCTGGTAGCACTCACGATTTCCAAGGCTTGCTCCCGATCCTCTGCTTCACCGCAAACAGTTAAATCGGGTTCACCTTGGATGATTTTCTTTAGCGACTCGCGAATCAGCGGATGATCATCAACGATCAAAACGCGTATACGCGCGCTGTCCTTGCCATCGGATTGGTCGGAATTGACGCTGCTCATGAGGGTTGCATGTTATTATAAACTTGATTTCTTACAAGCGGTTTTTGACGAATTTTTCGGCGCAGTAAATCGAATTTTGTGCGCGATTGGCCCGGGCTCGGTTTTATTGACGTTGCCTGGTCATCCTGACAAGGCAACGACTTCAACGGTTTTCAAAATTCTCGCCGTCGCTCGCGCCGCTGGTCCGCAAAATTGAGAGGGCGACAGCGGCACTAAATTTCCTGCAATCTGAACGTTGCGCGTTGGTCTTCGCAGGCATGTACCCCGGCTTCAACCCACTGTTTCGTCGAAAGAATTTTGTGGATGTTTCATGTTCTTTTTCAAGACAAGTGAAGACAGTGCTGTCTTGAAGAACTTCATCAAGACCCGATCGCGCTGAGATTGGTATGCTCCTTTACTATTAAAGTTTTCACAGTTTGCGTGGCGGGAAACGACGGAATCTCCTGATTTCAATGGTATTTGTGGGAAACCTCTTTTTTCCGTGCCAGGTCATTCACGCCTTGGAAATTCCCGGCTTAAAACGATTACGTTGGCAAAGCGTATGCGTAGGGATGTGCAGGTGTTGTAAATGAGTAGTACAAATATTCTTGGCCGGATGGAGCGTGTTGCTGTCAATTCACTTCTATTAAGCGGGATGGCCCTTTTCATACAGTTGCCGGCCTTTGCAACCCAAAACGTAACTCTTGCGTGGAATCCCAGCTCGGATCCAACTGTCGTGGGTTACAATATCCACTATGGCGGAGCAAGCGGCAATTACACCAACACACTTTCTGCCGGCAATGCAACAAACATCACGGTTTCCGGTTTGGTTGAGGGAACCACCTATTATTTTGCAGCCACATCGTATAACAGCTCAGGCGTACAAAGTCCGTTTTCGAACGAAGTGTTTTACTCTATTCCAACGAATACTGTGGCCAAGCCGACGGTGAGCATTGTGACCCCGAAGGCCAACCAGCAGTTGACCAACGTGGTGTTCACGGTGACGGGCAAGGCCGGCGACAAAGTGGCCGTGGGGACGGTCTATTATGCGTTGAACGGCTCGGTCTGGGCGGCGGCCACCACTACCAACAACTGGACCAACTGGTCAGCCAACCTCACCCTGACCCCCGGGACCAACACCGTCCAAGCCTGCGCCGTGGACACCAGCGGCAACCTCTCAACCACCAACACCGTCCGCTTTGTCTATCTGGTGCGCATGCCCCTGACGGTCTCCATCAACGGGAAAGGCTCCATCAATCCCAAATACAACGGCACGCTGCTGGCCATTAACCTGAACTACACCATGACCGCCAGTGCCTCGTCCGGCTTTGCCTTCACCAACTGGACCGGGAGCCTGACCACCAACAGCGCCACGCTGCACTTTACCATGCAGACCAATCTGGCGTTTACGGCCAATTTTGCGGATGTGGCCAAGCCGACGGTGAGCATTGTGACCCCGAAGGCCAACCAGCAGGAGACCAACGGGATGTTTACAGCGACGGGCAAGGCCAGCGACAATGTGGCCGTGGCCGCGGTCTATTATGCGTTGAATGGCTCACCTTGGACGACGGCCACCACCAACAACAACTGGACCAACTGGTCGGCCAACCTCACCCTGATCCCCGGTACCAACACCGTCCAAGCCTGCGCCGTGGACACCAGCGGCAATCGCTCAACCACCAACACTGTCCGCTTTGTCTATCTGGTGCGTATGCCCTTGACGGTCTCCATCCAGGGGAAAGGCTCCGTCAATCCCAAGTACAACGGCACCCTGCTGGCCATCAATGTAAACTATAAGATGACCGCCAGTGCCTCGTCCGGCTTTGCCTTCACCAACTGGACCGGGAGCCTGACCACCAACAGCGCCACGCTGCACTTTACCATGCAGACCAATCTGGCGTTTACGGCCAATTTCGTGGATGTGGCCAAGCCGATGGTGAGCATTGTGACCCCGAAGGCCAACCAGCAGGAGACCAACGGGATGTTTACAGCGACGGGCAAGGCCAGCGACAACGTGGCGGTGGGAAAGGTGTATTATTCATTGAACGGCTCGGCTTGGACGATGCCTTCCACCGTCAACGCCTGGACCAACTGGTCGGCCGACCTCATCCTGATCCCCGGTACCAACATTGTCCAGGCCTACGCTGTGGATACCAGCGGCAATCGCTCAACCACCAACACGGTAAGATTTGCGTACAATACAGCGCCGAAATCGCTAGACGGGTTGATGGGGGCCACGACGGAGAACGGTGGCGGCACATTTTATCTTTGCTTTGGCAGCAGCACCTTCAGCCAGAACTCGGGCAATACCAACTACGACAACGGAGTTGGCGACTATAGTTACAAGAAACTGACCCCGGATACGGCGCAATTGTCCATCACCTACACCGCCCCGCCCAATATATCGGGCACCAAGACAGTTGTGTTGTTGACGTTCATCACCAACAACGAGTGCATCTTCAACAACCGGAGCAACGCTGAGAACACCGGAACTATCAGTTTCTGGTCGGTGCCAAATTGGGCTCCAGCCTCGTTGAAAGGGAAGACGTCGGCGCTGATTGCCGACGGTCAACAGACGACAATAGCCTTTGAGTCAAGCACGCTATCCATCACCAACGCCGCCGGCCAGGTGGCAAACGGAAATTACACGTTCAAGCAATACAGCCCGTTGGGGGCGTTGCTGACGGTAAAACAACCCGGTGAAACGAACTATGTGGAACTCATCTTTGCAGCGACCAATTGCGGTGCGTATCATGCCGCCGTATATGACGGTTCGAGCAATGCGCCAACAGCAGACCCAGGTGTATTTGCGTTAGTGTCAGCGTCGCCGGGCGGGAACGCCGCGAATTCGCTGGCGAATCTGGGGGCACTGGTGACGCAAGCCGATGGTACGTTTGCAATGAACTTTGGAGCCGTCACATTCGACCAAAGCTCGTTTGACACCAACTATGCCGATGGTGTGGGAACCTATAGTTATACCCAGTTGGGTGCCGACAGTGCCGAGTTGAGTATCAACTATGCCGCACCGCCAACCGTCAGCAACAATGTTGGGCAGGTGGTTCTGACATTTATCGCGCCGAATTTCTGTGTGTTCACCAATCTGGACGACAATGGCAGCAATATCATTGCCGCGATCAGTTTCTGGGCGCCACCGACAAATTGGATTCCGACCTCGCTGGCCGGGATGACCTTGCGCACAACGAACGCGGAAGGGGTTGTTGACGCGGTAACATTCGATGGCGTCGGGGCGTTCAGCCAGACTGAGACGGGTTCCAGCAACCCCGGGATGTCGTCAGGCACCTATACTTTTATACCATACAGTCCACTGGGCGGAATGTTGGTGTTGACTTACAATGGTGGTGTGCTGAACGGGAGCGTGTCTTATATCCATGTTACATTCGCAGGCCATGGAGCAGGCAGTTTCTTCGTGACGTTTTATGACGCCTTTGCGGACCCACCAGTGACCGGCTTCGGCGATTTCACCATTGATTAGAGTGGGGTGCAGGCAAAAGCTGCCTGAACGGTACGGCTTGAACTGCAAAGGTTCGTCAAACAATACTTCTGACAATCGGCTTTGCACGCTGCGAATCGTTGGATCGGAGTCCAGCCCTCCAGTACCCGGTAACACTTGGCGCAAGTTCGCGCTTTCATTCACGCCGAATCGGGACTAGCGTTTCCCCTGCAGCCGCCGGTGTGGCGAAATGGCAGACGCACAGGACTTAAAATCCTGGGACCGTAAAAAGTCGTGCGGGTTCGAGTCCCGCCACCGGCACCAGCCTTCGCCCGCCGCGAAACAAGGGTGAAGGCTGCCGCGCCGGAGCACAAAGTGCGGAGACGGGCTGTGATCTGACAACATGAAGGCGGGCTACTGCTCGGCAGGCCAGTCTTCGCTTGAAGCGCAGCGAAAGCGGGCTTCCCCAATGAACTGCTGTTCCGAGCTTCGACTCGGCAGGCCGGTTTCCTTCCCTGAGCTATGGTTGGCAGGCCAGCCTTCGCTCTGCGCTGCGTTTCGAGTTTCCATCTTCGTGGCGCGACAGCAGCGGCCCGACAAACCAACAAACTTCTTGCCGCGCCGCAAATGCGGGAGTATTCCGCCAGCAACCCCGTCCAATTGGGAAACGTAGCCATACTTTGTACCAACCAAATTTATGAAAAATCTGACCTCAATTCTGTTAATCGCCGGCGCGCTGGCCCCGGCCACGGTAACTGCCGAACCGGCACTGACCATCTACAACCAAAACTTCGCCGTCGTCCGTGACACCGTGCCGCTCGACCTCCAGGCCGGTGTCAATTCCGTCCGTTACGCTGATGCCACGGCACAGGTTGAGCCGGACTCAGTCATTCTGCGCGATCCAAGCGGCAAACATTCGCTCCAGATCTTGGAGCAGAATTACCGCAACGACCCGGTCACACAGGAATTGTTGTTGTCCTTGTTCGAGGGCAAGACCATCGATTTCGAATCGCTGCGGATGAAGGACAATACGCAGGTGCGCGAACTCATTCCCGGCAAAATCGTCCGCAGCGGCTTTGTGCCGGGCGGCAATCCGGAACAGCCCATCATTGAAGTGAATGGCAAATTGCAATTCAGCCTGCCCGGCCAGCCGCTGTTTCCCGATTTGGGCGATGACACGGTGCTCAAGCCAACGTTGAATTGGCTGCTCCAATCCGACAAGCCGGGCAAGTTCGACGCCGAAGTCGGCTACGTCACCGGCGGTTTCACCTGGGAGGCGGATTACAATCTCGTCTCGCCGGAGAAAGGTAACAACGTGGATTTGGTCGGCTGGATAACGATGAACAACCAGAGTGGCAAGACGTTTGAAAATACCAAAATCAAATTGATGGCCGGTGACGTGAATAAAATTCAGCCGCAGAATTATAGAATAGCCGGTCGGATGATGAAGGCGATGGACTTGGCTGAAGCCGCTCCTGCTGTCACGGAAAAGGCGTTTGACGAATTTCATCTCTACAATATCGCACGGGCGGCGACGCTGCATGATCGTGAGACGAAACAGGTTGAATTCGTCCATGCTGAGAGCGTCGTAGCGCCGACGATTTATGTTTATGACGGCGTCCAATCAGGCTACCGGTTCTATGGCGGGTTGAACTACGACCAGGGCTATGGCACGAGCGGCAACAAAAAAGTCGCGGTGATGCGCGAGTTCGTGAACGCGGAGACGAACCATCTCGGTATCGCGCTACCCAAGGGTAAGCTGCGGTTTTATCGCCGCGACGCCGACGGCCAGTTGCAGTTTGTCGGCGAGAACGAGATTGATCACACGCCGCGCAACGAAACCATCCGGGTGACCACCGGCAACGCCTTTGACCTTGTGGGCGAACGCAAGCAGACCAATTTCCGCGTGGACACCGGCGACAAGTGGATGAACGAGTCGTTCGAGATCAAGCTGCGCAATCGCAAGAAGGAACCGGTGGAATTCCGCGCAGTCGAACATCTTTACCGCTGGAACAACTGGGAAATCACGCAGAAAACCGATGATTACACGAAAAAAGATTCGCAGACCATTGAGTTCCGCATCCCGGTCAAGCCCGATGAGGAACGGACGGTGACTTACACCGTGCATTATTCGTGGTGATTCCCGGGAGCGCTGGCTTCCAGCCGGCGAATTTCCGGGAGCGCTGGCTTCCAGCCGGCGAGTGCCACCGTCGGAGGAAATCAACGCGCCAGCAAGATGCCGGCGCTCCCGGTATTGCCGGCAGCAGTCATCCCGGATTGGCGAAACCTTGCGCTGCCCCACGGCCAATCTGTTTTCACCCGCGCCAAGCCAGCCTTCACCGGATTTTCTTCGATGTAGGCAACAGCCTGTTGGTAATGTTCCGCATGGCGAATATAGCGGTCCAAATATTCCCGCTGCCAGAATTCTCCGCGCCGCTTCAAAAGTTGGTTCGCCTGATTCGCGGTGAACGATTTCCATGAATGAAGGATGCCCGCCAACGTAAATCCCTCGCGCGTTTCAATCATCACATGAACGTGGTTGGGCATGATGCACCAAGCCAAAAGCAGATAGCGTTGTCCGTCAAAGTGAAACAACGCACATTCCACCAGGCGTGCGACATCCGGCCGGTTCAGCCAGCAGTTGCCGTAGCCAGCATCAAGGTATTCCTCAATACGGCGCCGCAGTTCCACGGCGTGTTTACGGGGAGCGCCGGCGTCTTGCCGGCCATTCTCTGGTAAAAGACCAAGCTCGTTTTTCCAATTCTCAATGACGCTTGCCGGCATTGAATCACCAAGCCGGAAGTTGACGGATTGAATCATTCCGGGATGATCCCAATGCGGCAGATAGCCACGCGAATACCAGCCCAGATGCGGTTCGGGCGATTCGACACTTGTTGCCACGTGAGAAGTTTCCCGGGAAGACAACGGAAAACTCGGCCTCAATGAGGGACGTCGCTCTGGCGGCGGTTCCACGGAGAGCAAATTGCCAAATGGCAGGGCAGTTGCAAGCCCTTTGCAACCGGGAGCGCTGGCTTCCAGTCGGCGAATTTCAAGAACCCAACGGCATGCCCGCCGGCAAGATGCCGGCAAGATGCCGGCGCTCCCGGCTATTTGGCCATCACAACTTCGCCGTTCTCTTCGCGGCTGGTAACAGCCGCTTCCGGTTCGTCGCCCTTGTGGAATTTGACGCTGACGATCTTGCTTACGCCATGTTCCTGCATCGTTACGCCATAAAGCACGTCGGCCATGCTGATGGTGCGCTTGTTGTGCGTAATAATGATAAACTGCGAATGCGCCAGAAAACGTTTCAGCAGGCGTACGAAGCGATTGATGTTCGGTTCGTCGAGCGCCGCGTCCAACTCGTCCAGCACGCAGAACGGACTCGGCTTGACCTGATAAATCGAAAACATCAGGGCCACCGCCACCATCGTCTGCTCGCCGCCGGACAACAGTGAAATGCTTTGTAATTGTTTGCCCGGGGGACGCGCCATGATTTCAATGCCGCTTTCCAAAACGTCGTTTTCATCCACCAGAATCAAATCCGCCTTGCCCCCATCGAACACCTCGGTAAACATGGCGCGGAAATTCTCCCGGATTTTCCCGAATGTCTCCGTGAACATCTGCCGCGTCTGGACGTTGATGCGGTTGATGATTTCCAGCAACTGCGCCCTGGCCGAAACCAGATCGTCGTGCTGCTGGCTGAGAAACTGGTAACGCTGTTCGGTTTCCTCGTATTCCTCGATGGCCACCAGATTGACCGGGCCGATTTCGTCGAGTCGCTTTTGCAGCGCCTCAACCTGCTGCCCAACGGCATTCCAATCCGTCGCTGCGCCTGCCGCCGCCATTTCCTCCGGCGTCAACACGTGCACCTTCGCCGGGCCTTCATCGGCCAGCGTGATGGTGATGCACTCGCTGCGCACGTTTTCGAGGTTGATGTGGTATTTTTGCTGGATGCGCTCGCGCAGGTTTTGCCCGGACATGTTTTTCTGTGCCAGTTCAACGTCCAGCGTGCCGCGCTGGTTCTGCAATTCCGTCAACCGGCTGCGTTGGGCGCGCAAATTTTCATCGCGCGACGCGATGTCGGTTTCCTGCGCCTGTTTTTGCGAAAGCAATTCCGCCGTTTGCGCGTTCACCTGCTCGCGCTCGTGCGACAACCGCCCGATCTGGCTGCGCGAATCCTGAATCTCCGATTCCGCCTGCTCCTTGCGCGTGACAAACGACGAACACTCGCTCCGGCGTTGTTCGATGACCTGCGTCAACTCGCGAATGCGCTCTACCAAAGCCTGCTGTTGCTGGCGGAACGAGGCCAAAAGCTGTTCCTCCGCCGCAAACGCCACCTTGCTCTCGGTGAGCGCCGTGTTGGCGCTGTCGCGCTGTTGGCGGAGATTTTCAAGCTCGGCCGTGAGCGCGGTGACTTTTTCCTGACCGGCGCGTTCGCGCGCTTCGAGTTCGCTCAACTCCGTCGCCAGCTCATCGCGTTCCTGTGAGCCTTCCTGCTCCTGCGCGGCGAGGTTTTGAATTTCGAAAACCACCGTCTCAATTTTCTGGTGCAGCAGCCGGTTTGAATTTTGCAGCGCATTGAATTCGCCTTCGCGCGTGGCGATGGCGACTTCCTGCTCGCGCAATTCCGTCTGCGCTTGCTGCAAGCTGGCCTGCAACTCCGTCTGCTCGCTCAACAGCGCGCCGCGTTTGCGGCTCATCTCGGCGACGCGGGTCTGGACTTCCGTCAGTTCACCTTGAAGTTCGGAGATCTGGTTTTTGCGACCGAGAATCGAAGCCGGAGCTTTGGGATTGCCGTTGCCGTTCAAGTAACCGCCGGTGTAAACGCCGTGCCGGCTCAGCAAATCGCCGGTCAGCGTGACGAAATCGCAGCCCGCGTGGCCGTTTTGAATCTGGGCCGTGGCCGTGGCCAGGTCGGACGCAATGAAGGTGCGGCCCAACAACGCCTTCAGGAGTTTTTCCACGGATGGTTCGGCCTGGACCACGCTCAAAGCATGAATGACTTCACCCTTTTGCAACCCGTTTTGAATCGCCGCGAGGCCACTGCCCGGCGCCATGTCGCCTTCAAACGCAAGTTGCTTGGCGTCGTATTCCATGGCCAGGGCCGCGACGCTGGCGCGACCGACTTTGTTGGCGGTGAGGTCGGCGAGAATCTGCTGTGCGGATTCCGGACGTTCGGTCAGGACGAGTTGCAGATGGTGGCCGAGCGCGTTTTCGATGGCGACGACATACGAATCCGGCACGCGAATACGGTCGGCCAGCGAACCGATGACCTTGCGCGACTGGCGCAAGGCGGCCTGGGTGCCCGCGCTGAAACCCTCGTGTGAACCTTCGAGTTGCTCGAGCACCTTCAGGCGGGTGCGTTTCTCGGCCTGCGCCTGCAAAAACTGGTCCTGTTCGGCGGACGATGCCTGCAACTCCACCTGGAGTTCGCGCAAGCGGTTCTGCCGTTGCTCCACCGAACCGCGCTTGGTCTGCGCGTTCAGCTTTTCGACCTCGACGCTCGCGGTGAATTCCTGCAACCGCGCTTCCAGCCGCGTGCGTTCCTCTTCAAGCTGGATTTTTTCCACGGACAATTTTTCCAGCCGGACGACGTTGCCCTGCTTCTGCAAATCGAGCGCGGTGATTTCGTTGCGGATGCACGTCAAATCCTGGGCGGCGGCAAACGCAGCGGCCTGCCCTTCGCGCAGCGATTCCTGCCCTTGTTTCAAATCTTCTTCAACTTTCGTCAACGCCCGCTGCTTCGTCTCCAGCGTCCGGCGATGTTGCGCAAGAGCGGCCTCGGACTTCGACAATTTTTCGGTGACTGCCGCCGATTCCTCCTGCGCGGCGCGGCAGCGTTCCTCGGCCTGCGTGATGTCGGCGAGCGCCTTGGCGTTTTGCGATGCCAGTTCGCGCAGACGTTCCTCGTTGAACTGAATCCGGCTTTCGTGCCGGTCCATTTCGCCCTTCAATTCCAATCCGCGCTGCTGCTGCGCGGCGATTTCGTGCTCCAGTTCCGAAAACCGTTCGCGCAGTTGTGCGATTTCGTTTTCAAAACGCAGCACGTCGGCGGAACCCTGTTCGATTTCGTTCCGCAGTTTTTCGACGGCGGCCTGCTTTTCGGAAATCTCCGCCTGCAACGCGTCGAACTGGTGCCGCGCGAGCTGCGTGTCGAGGTGTTGCAGTTCCGCTTGAATCTGTTTGTAGCGGCGCGCCTTCCCGGCCTGGCGCTGGAGCGACCCAATCTGCCGCTTCACTTCGCGGATGAGATCCGCCACGCGCAAAAGATTTTGCTCCGTGTATTCCAGCTTGCGGAGCGATTCCTTTTTCTGGCTCTTGAACTTCGTGATGCCGGCGGCTTCCTCGAAAATCATCCGGCGGTCTTCCGGTTTGCTGGAAAGGATTTGCGTGATGTGGCCCTGCGCGAGGATGCTGTAACTCGTACGACCGACGCCCGTGCCCATGAAAAGCTGCTGGATGTCCTTGAGCCGGCACGGCGTGCGGTTGAGAAAATACTCGCTGTTGCCATCGCGGAAAATCCGGCGGGTGAGCGCGACTTCGTCGTAGGCGACCTCGACGCCCGCGGCGCGCAAACATTCCTCGGCCACGCCGCCGAGCGTGAGCGACACCTCGCCCATGCCCATCGGTTTGCGGCCGTCCGTGCCGTTGAAAATCACGTCGGCCATTTCGCCGCCGCGCAATGCCTTGGCCGACTGCTCGCCAAGCACCCAGCGAATGGCATCGGAGACGTTGGATTTGCCACAGCCGTTGGGGCCGACGATGGCGGTGACACCGGGTTGGAAGTTCAACGCGGTCTTGTCCGCGAAGGACTTAAAGCCAAGAAGCGTCAAGTTTTTGAGATACATGCTCTTGAACTGTGTTCAGACAACCAAAGTTGCCGGTTAATGTAAAGCAAAAAACCACAATATAGAGCACACTTCCGCGCTTGTGGCACAACTAATTGGTGAGGAACCGTGATTTGCTTTGTGCCAACAACCGCTGCTCTAATCTGTCAAATCGCTGTTACCTATACGCCCATCGGGAAATCTCGTCAACAGGTATTTTTGAAGAAAAAAACAGCCGGCAGCGAGGCGATGGTTTACATCCAAAACAAGGGCTGTTCGACAACAAAGCGAACAAAGCACGCGGGCTGAACACAAAGCAATTTAACCATGATTAGGTCGCATTCTGCTGAAACTAAAAAAATCTGTTGACAGTGTGCAAGTTTAATATCATTTTATTCGCATCCGTTGATACAACGGTCTCATGCAGAGTGGTCGAGGGACTGGCCCGAAGACGCCACGGCAACCGGCTCCGAATGCGTTCGGGGCGGCCAGGTGCCAATTCCAGCCCTGACGGATGTCGGGGAAAAATGAGAAGCGCGCGCAAATTTTGTCAGCCCCTTCTCAGCCATGAGTCGGGGCTGTTTTGTTGGCCTGGATTAAACGTATGACAGGCGTCTCGCCTGTCTCCAATTGAAAAGGGAAAAGTCAGAGACAGGCAAGATGCCTGTCCTACAAAAATTTTATGAGTGAACATCACGGTTTCATGAAGGCGCTGAAGTGCCGCGAGTGCGGACGCGAATATCCGCTCACAGCCAATCACGTCTGCGAGTTCGACTTCGGCCCGCTTGAAGTCGTTTATGATTACGACCGCATCAAAAAATCTTTGACGCGGGCGGCGATCCAGTCGCGCCCGGAAACAATGTGGCGTTACCGTGAGCTGTTGCCGGTGGCGAATGACCCGACCGTCGGGCTGCAAGTCGGTTTCACGCCGCTGGTGAAAGCCACCCGCCTCGCGAAAAAACTCGGCATCCGCGAACTGTGGATAAAAAACGACACGGTCAATTATCCAACGCTTTCGTTCAAAGACCGGGTCGTGAGTGTCGCGTTGAGCCGTTCGCGCGAACTTGGTTTCGACACCGTTGCCTGCGCCTCGACCGGCAATCTCGCGAATTCCGTTGCCGCCCAAGCCGCGAGCGCCGGATTGAAATCCTACGTGTTCATTCCGTCGGATTTAGAGCAGGGCAAAATCGTCAACTCGTTGATTTACGGCGCGCACGTCATCAGCATCAAAGGCCATTACGACGAGGTCAACCGGCTTTGTGCCGAGATTGCCGGCAAATTCGGCTGGGCGTTTGTGAACGTGAACATGAGGCCGTATTACGCCGAAGGTTCGAAGAGCATGGCGTATGAAATCGCCGAGCAACACGGCTGGCGCGTGCCGCGGCACACCGTCGTGCCGGTGGCGTCCGGCTCGTTGCTGACGAAAATCCACAAAGGCTATCAGGAATTCATCAAGCTGGGCCTCGTGCCGGAGACGGAATACGCCGTCCACGGCGCGCAGGCGACCGGTTGTTCGCCGATTTCCGTCGCGCAAAAGGCGGGCCTCGATTTCTTCAAGCCGGTCAAGCCGGACACGATTGCGAAATCGCTCGCCATCGGCACGCCGGCGGACGGTTTTTACGCGCTCAAGGTGATGAGGGACACAAACGGCGCGGCGGAGGACGTGACCGACGATGAGATTCGCGACGGAATGAAGCTGCTAGCCGAGACGGAAGGCATTTTTGCCGAAACCGCCGGCGGCGTGACGGTGGGCGTGGCCAGGAAACTGATTGATTCAGGCATAATTCCGCGTGATGATTCGGCGGTGCTTTGCATCACCGGCAACGGATTGAAGACGCTCGACGCGGTTGCCGGCCACGTTGGCAAACCGCGCGAAATCAAGCCGAGCCTGCGCGAGTTCGAGGCGCTGCTGGCGCATGAAGAAAAGGTGAGTGTATAAACCTTAATTGTGAAAATTGTTCGATTCACATTCTGTATTTTGTTGGCGGCACTGGTCTTCACCGCTGGATGCGCCACACGACTAGCACACAATCCTCTGGAAGGATGGAAAGGCGGGCTGACTGCCTCCGAAGGTTCTCCGTTTGATAAGATAATTATTGATAACTACCAAGACTACATCCGCAACCTTCCAGCCGCAGAAAAGTCTCATGTAGATGAATTCAACATTAGGTTTTATTAGGGAGGGGCTAGTCAACGTGCTGTTGAAATTACTATCCCAATAAATGGGATACGGTGGAAACATGTTTTGATTTACGATCGGAAAAACACGAGGATAAACGTGATAAAATACGCAAGCAGTCGTTATCGTTCTTAAAGCAATATGACATCGCAGGTCGAGCCACTAAAAATTGAAATCAAATTTATGCCAAAAAAAGTTCGGATCCCAACACCGCTCCGCAAGTTGACGAACAACGAGGAGCTGGTCGAAGTCAACGCCGCCACCATCGGCGAGGCGATCGTTGAATTGCAGACGCGTTTCCCCGGCATCCAGGAACGGCTCGTGGATGAAAAGGGCGAGGTGCGCCGTTTCGTGAACGTGTATGTGAACGAGGAAGACATCCGCTTCCTCAAAAACAAACAGACACCGCTCAAAGACGGCGACGAAATCAGCATCATCCCCGCTATCGCGGGTGGTTGAATCGTTAAATCGTTAAATGGTTGAATCGTAAAAAAGAAATTTGTTATGGCCACTAAAAAGAAAAAAGTTTCAGCGACCAAATCCACCTCGCCCACGCAACAGCGGCTGTGGCTGATGTTCCCGCGGAAGCTCATCCAGAAGCCAGTTGTTTGGGAAGTCGGCCAAAAGTTCAAGGTCGTCACGAACATCCGGCAGGCCAGCGTGACCGACGAAATCGGCGTCGTCTGCCTCGAGCTCGACGGCCCGCGCGACGAAGTAAAGGCCGCCATCAAGTGGCTGGAGAAACACGGCGTCAGCGTTGAGCCGGTGGAAATCAGCGTGGTGGAGAGTTGAGCTTTTCTCGCTGTAGTCCGCTTAGTAATGGAACAAGGCTGAATTAAGTTTTACGCGCTCGTGCGCGCAAAACTCCCAAAAGCCCCAACGACACGGCCAAGAGAGCAACCGGCGCAGGTTCGGGGACCTTACATCGTCTGCTTTCTGGAGAGAGCCCGCACTTTATACAGGCCATGTGGCAGCAAAAGCAAAAGGCCAAAGCTCGCAGCACTTGGCTCAGGAACCATCATCAACTGATCCTGAGCCCCGCCATTGGAGCTATCCCACAAGTTTAAGGCAACCACGCCATAGGCCCCGTTGGCGGGATTGTTGATAGCCGCCGCGCCCAATGCTGATACTGCAGCGTTGTAGAAAGCTGTCCCGTCGGCACCGCCATTTACCAGACTGGCTTCACCTTGGAGGTACCAAATCGCCTGTTGTAGATCGCCAGCCGAAGCTGTACGACCGCTGCCATAAGCATAGTCATACCCGCTTAATGTGCCTGCGGCAAACTGGCTATAGAGCCAGGCGGTACCGATCGTGACCGGTTCGCCGTCGGGGAACTGCCCACCATCATACAAGACTTCGTCACTAATCGTAACATTATAAGTCGTACCGGGATAAAAATACTCCCCCGTTTCGATACAGAACGTCTGAAAATTTGGATTTCCAGCCGTCAAATCTGCTGTCGCCGGGACGTAACCCGCCAGAGTGGGATTAGCGGAGAGCAGATCTCCATTAGGCAAGGCTTTGAATTCACCGCCATCACTATAACTATAATTGTTTAAATCTTGATAGAGAGTAACCTGCATCTGAGCCTGAACTGCGGGCACCGCAAATACTCCCAACAGACAAGCCAGTACGCACAACCTTTTCATAGTTATCCTTCGAATAGACAAAAGACCAAAGCTTCGCCTTTTCCGTAACTTATCTTTTTCTTTTTGGTAACTTATAGCTATTCAAAAAACAGGGAAGTCAAGAGACAGATTAGCTATTGTATAACATCCTCACTTTGAAATGGTTTGATGGACAACCGTTCAGTCCAGTTTCAGAGAATACTGGCTTTCGATCATTTCGGTTTGTCTCTTAAGAAGCGCGTTTTGTTCCTCAATCAGCTTGCGTCTTTCTTCAATGAGCCTGGTTTGTTGCTGCATCAAGCGCCTTTGCTCTTCAATGAGGTTTTTCTGACTGGCAATTAAATCCAAGGTGGCGCTTGCAATCGTTTGATTTGCCCCGGTCTCATTTGCCCCATATGCATGGTTGTTTGGCCGCCCGTTTAGCATCACCCCTCCTCCCGCATTTGACCGGGAAGACAGCTCCATCACCACGTGAGTATAAAACTTGGAGTAGTCAAAGACCTTTTTCCGGCGGAGCTTGCCGCGGTTGTCAGCCATGCTGCCGGTCTTTTCAGGGTACGGCTTCACGCCGTCTGAACCAGAGCCACTCCCCTGGCCGTTTCCCGACGGGAGCCGGGCGGCAGCGGCTGGGTGTCTCCCATTTCCATAAATTGCGCTCTGCACTCTCCGCTGCCGGCGCTTTTGGTAAACGAGCACTCCTCCACCCATTACGACACAACCAGCCAGGACGAAATAAATCCAGGCAACAACGCTGCCACCGGAACTGGCAATCAAAGTTCTGCTTGCAGCCGGATGTTTGTCATCAATGATAAGCCCTGACAGACTGATGTCGGCGATTTTATCACCGCTCTGGTAATCAGCATAGCGCTGTCCCTCCTTGAACGTGATATTTTCTATCAGTTGCGGCAAAGGGACCGAATCGGACGAAGCTTGATAAGGCCGCACCGTGATGATTCCCAAAACACCCCGCCGGCCAAACAGCATCGCTGTGTCATTAACCACCTTCGACGATTGCGTTTCAGCTCGAATCGCCCACTCCAATAAGTGTTTCTCCACATTATACACCGGTGGACGTTCCCAATCCACAGAAACGATGGATGCCATCCCCTGTTCTTTGCGCTCGTTGTTTTGCACCTCACTCCGCTTCTGCACCGCTTTCAAAACCTCCGCCGGATTGATGCGTTCCGTATCCGCATTCTTCACATAACCAACGTCCGTGAACGTCAAAACGACCCACCATTTCCCTGATTCCGGAGCTAAAATGCCTATCAGACCGTCAGGAACGGGATTTTTCATCCGCTCAAGCAGAATCCGCGCTCCTTCCTGATCCGTCAGGCGATAACCCTGAAGCACCTGGATATCTGCAAGTGTACCCAAACTTGCATGCTTGGGACCCGTAATCCACTTGATATCCTGTAAGGGCATTGCCGGAGTAAGAGAGAGCTGATCGCCGGTACACGACTGGCTCAAAAAAACGGCCAAGATTGGCAAAAGCCAAAAACTGGCCGGAAGTTTCCGCCACTTGGAATGGCTCGAAAGGCAGGCATTCATAATTACAACTGGTACAACTTGCCCCACTATATTTAATCAGTGTCCAAGTTTCAAACAAAATCTGTCTAAAGTCAATACGTTTTTTCAGGCACCGCTGAGATTTAACAGGATTGTCAAATTGGCCTTTATCAGGTAAAAACCTTGTCCAAAGACACTTATAAGCCGAAATCGTCCTGCAGTTCTATAATTTTACTTCCGGCGCTGGCGTTTAACCTTGAGTTGGGTCGTGACGTGAGCGAGCGCGGCGTGTATGCGCGCGGCCTCTTCATCGCTAACCTTCTCAGCCAGACGGACTTCAGCACGCCGACGGGCCTCTTCGGCTTTCGCCTCGTCAATGTTCTCGGCACTGATGGCCATGTCGGTGAGAATCGAGACGCGGTCGCCGGTGACCTGCACAAATCCGTCGCCAACGGCGAGGAAAATGGTTTCCTTGCCTTTATTCACGATGATTTCGCCGGCGACGAGCTGGGTCATCAATGGCATGTGCTGCGGCAAAATGCCCATCTCGCCCTCTGAGCCGGTGAACGTGACCATGTCCACGTCGTCGGAGAAAACCTTCGCCTCCGGCGTGACGATTTCGAGCTTTAATGTGGCAGCCATTTTCAGTTCATGTTTCATGTATCACGTTTCACGCGCACGCCAGCGCCGCTGAAGCGTAAAACGCGAAACGTGATTGCGGGCGTCATCCTTCTTTGACCTCATCAATTCCACCCTTCATGTAAAAGTTTTGCTCCGGCACATCGTCGTGCTTGCCATCGAGAATTTCCTTGAAGCCACGGACGGTTTCAGCGACGGGCACCTGTTTTCCCTGACGGCCGGTGAACACTTCCGCCACCGAGAACGGCTGGCTGAGGAAGCGTTGGATTTTCCGCGCACGATAAACCGTGAGTTTGTCGTCCGGCGAAAGCTCGTCCATGCCGAGAATCGCGATGATGTCCTGCAAATCCTTGTAACGCTGGAGCACG
Organism: Verrucomicrobiota bacterium; assembly: GCA_050012035.1. Taxonomy (GTDB): domain Bacteria; phylum Verrucomicrobiota; class Verrucomicrobiia; order Limisphaerales; family UBA11358; genus UBA11358. The sequence goes on from JBEKHY010000001.1 coordinate 98,506, forward strand.
CGCTGCACGCCGCGCGCCGCGTCGTAATGTTCCTGCCCCACGATGTCCGGCGTGAGGGCGCGCGAAGTCGAAGAGAGAGGATCCACGGCGGGATAAAGTCCCAGCTCGGCAATGGAACGTTCCAGCACGATGGTCGCGTCCAAGTGCGCGAAGGTCGTGGCCGGCGCCGGGTCGGTCAGGTCGTCGGCCGGCACATACACGGCCTGGAACGACGTGATGGAACCTTTCTTCGTCGAGGTGATGCGCTCCTGCAAATCGCCCATTTCCGCGGCGAGCGTCGGCTGATAACCGACGGCGCTGGGCGTGCGGCCCAGCAGCGCGGACACCTCGGAACCCGCCTGCGAGAAGCGGAAAATGTTGTCAATGAACAGCAGCACATCCTGGTTTTTCTCGTCGCGGAAATACTCCGTGATGGTCAGGCCCGACAACCCGACGCGCAAACGCGCGCCCGGCGGCTCATTCATCTGGCCATAGACGAGCGCGATCTTCGAGGCACCCAGATCATCCTGCCTGATGACGCCCGCTTCGGACATTTCGGTGTAGAGGTCGTTGCCCTCGCGCGTGCGCTCGCCCACACCCGCGAACACCGACACACCGCCGTGCATCTTGGCGATGTTGTTGATGAGTTCCATGATGATGACCGTTTTGCCGACGCCCGCGCCGCCGAACGCGCCGACCTTGCCGCCTTTCGGGAACGGACAGATGAGATCAATGACCTTGATGCCGGTCACCAAAACCTGCGGGCTGGTGGATTGCTCGATCAGTGTCGGCGGGGGACGGTGGATGGGATAATACTTTTGAGCTTTGACGGGACCGCGTTCATCTACCGGCTCGCCGACAACGTTCAGCACGCGACCCATCACGATGTCGCCGACAGGCATGGAGATAGGGCTGCCAGTGTCCGCGACCTCGTAACCGCGTTTCATGCCTTCGGTCGAGCCCATACACACGCAGCGCACCCAGTTGTCGCCGAGGTGCTGCTCCACTTCGAGCGTTCGTTTCGCGTGGCCCTGGCCGGGCACGTCGAACTCGACCGTCAGCGCGTTGTAAATCGCGGGAAGTGGGCGGGGAAATTCCACATCTACGACCGGCCCGATGATTTGAACGATTTTGCCTTTGTTCATATTGGGGATATCAAATTAAATGAAACGCAATCAGGCCATCGCCATTTGTGCGGTGGCAATTTCCAGCAGTTCCTTGGTGATGTTGGCCTGACGCAGTTTGTTGTATTCGAGCGTGAGGTCTTTAATGAGTTGCATGGCGTTTTCGGTGGCGTTTTTCATGGCCACCAGCTTGGCGCTGTATTCACTCGCCCGCGCCTCCAGAAAAATCTGGTAAACTTTGAAATTCAGACTGTGTGGCAGCAGCCGGCCCAGCACGGTGGGTTCATCCGGCTCGAATTCGAAAACATCCGCCGTCGTGCTGCGCGCCGGCAATTCCTCCGGTTGCTCCTGAACGGAAGCGCCGGCGGTAACGGCCTGGATTTTTCCAACCGGCAGGAAAGGCAAGGTTTCCGGCCGCTGGTTCAACGTGGAGATGAATTTTGTAAACAAAATGTCCACAGCGTCCACTTCGCCCTTGAGGAACAGGTCCTGGGCAAATTTGGAAACCGCCCGGGCCTCGCCGAATTGCGGTGTGTCCTTGTACGTGAATTCGGCGGCGAGTTGCTGCCTGGTGCGCGCGATGAATTGCGCCGCCTTGCGCCCGGCGGTGATGAATACCGTCGCGTCCCGGTCAGATTTCATCACCTCGCGGAACAAATTGCTGTTGAGCGCGCCACACAAACCCTTGTCGGTACTCACGAGGATGACCGCGCGCTTTCCGACCGGGCGCGTCTCCATCAGCGGATGTTTGAACGCGACGATGCGCGGCTCCGCCTCGGCGAGCACCCGGTTCATCAAGTCGGCATACGGCCGGCCGGCCACCGCGGCCAATTGCGCCTTGCGCATTTTGGCCACTGCCACCATCTGCATCGCCTTGGTGATTTGGGCGGTGTTGCTGACCGATCGGATGCGTCGGCGGATGTCGCGCGTATTAGGCATGGATTAGTGATACGTCTGTTTGAACTCCGTCACCGCCACTTTCAAATCGCCGGTGATGGCGTCATTGAGCGTCTTTTCCCTGGCGATGCGCGCCATCAAGCTCGTTTTCCGGCTGGTCATGTAATCCGTGAGCTTGGCCTGGAAATCCTTGATCTTGTCCACCGGTACATCGTCCACAAAACCGTTTTGCGCCGCCCACAAAACCATCACCTGCACTTCCACCGGCATCGGGTTGTATTGAACCTGTTTGAACAACTCGACGATGCGCTTGCCGCGCTCGAGTTGCGCCTGCGTTTTCGCGTCGAGGTCGGAGCCGAATTGCGCGAAGGCCGCCAGTTCGCGGAACTGCGCGAGATCGCCCTTGATGCGGCCGGCCACCTGTTTCATCGCTTTGATCTGCGCCGCCGACCCCACGCGCGATACCGACAAGCCCACCGAAATTGCCGGACGCACGCCCTGATAAAACAAATCCGTTTCCAGGTAAATCTGGCCGTCGGTGATGGAAATCACGTTCGTCGGGATATAGGCCGACACGTCGCCCGCCTGCGTTTCGATGATCGGCAGCGCGGTCAGCGAGCCGTTCCCGTTCTTTTCGTTCAGGCGCGCGGCGCGTTCCAGCAACCGGCTGTGCAGATAAAACACGTCGCCCGGATACGCCTCGCGTCCCGACGGACGCTTCAACACGAGCGAAACCTGGCGATACGCGACAGCGTGCTTCGACAAATCGTCGTAAATAATCAGCGCATCCATGCCGTTGTCCATGAACCATTCACCCATGGCCGCGCCGGCGAACGGCGCGAGATACTGGTTCGTGGCCGAATCGGATGCCGCCGCGACCACGACAATCGTGTAAGGCAGCGCACGCGCGTCATCCAGCACGGCGATGGCGCGGGCGACGTCCGATTGCTTCTGGCCGATGGCGACATAAATGCAATACAGCGGGCGGTAATCCTTGTCACCGGCCTGCTGCGCGGCGAGATTGAGCCGCGCGTTGTTGATGATGGTGTCAATGCAGATGGTCGTCTTGCCCGTCGAACGGTCGCCGATGATCAATTCGCGCTGGCCGCGGCCAATGGGAATCATCGTGTCAATGGCCATGATGCCCGTCTGCACCGGCTGGTTGACCGAACGGCGTTTGATGATGCCGGGCGCGATTTTTTCCACCGGATACTCCGTGGCCGATTTAATCGGGCCTTTGCCGTCGAGCGGCTGGCCGAGGACATTGACGACCCGGCCCAGCAATTCCCTGCCCACAGGCACCTGCAGCAATTTGCCGGTCGTGCGGACTTCGTCGCCTTCCTTGATTTTCGTGTAATCGCCCAGAATGATTGCGCCCACTTCGGTTTCCTCAAGGTTCAGCGCCAAACCGGTGATGCCTTTGCCGAAGTCGAGCATCTCATTCAGCATCGCGTCAGTCAGACCTTCAATCTTGGCCACGCCGTCGCCGATTTCGCGCACAACGCCGACGTTCTGCTTCGCCGTCGCCAGTTTTGCGCCGGTGATTTGGGCCTCAATTTCCTGCAACAAGTTACTCATAAATTTTGCGTGACCTGTGATGCTTGAAACGTGCAAAAAGCCGCGCGTCCGGCCAGATTTCACACGTCACGTTTCAGTTCCTGAAACTTTCCATCAAACGCGCCAATCTTGTGCTCACGCTGCCGTCGTACAGGTCGCTGCCTGCGTGAATCCGCAAGCCGCCGATCAACGCCGGATTCCGGATAAATGAAATGTTCATTCCTGCGCCGTAAATTTTGTTGAGTTGCGCCGTCACCTTCGCCTGCAAATCGGGCGGCAGCGGCGCGGCGCTTTCGACGCGGGCGGCACGCCGTTCCCAATCCAGCTCCAGGAGCCGGTGCAAGCGCGACAAAATTTCAATGTAACCCCGCGGTTTCTTCGCGAGCACGAGCGCAACCGCCCGCCGGACGCGGTTCTCTTCCAGCACGCCTTTGACGAGGCAACCGCGGAACAGTTGCCGGGCGTCATGCTGCGCTCGTTTGGAGATTTTCATTGTTCTTTTGGTAGGGCGGTGTGTCCTCACACCGCCGCGGCGCGCTGGGGACAGCGCGCCCTACCTATGTCGCCAATTGCTTCACCGTTTCCTCCGCCAGCCGCCGCTGGTCGTCAGGCGTGAGGATTTTGCCGGTCACGGTTGCCGTGGTTTGCACCACGAGCCGTCCGACTTCGCGTTTCAACTCCACGAACATCCGTGCCTGGTCCTGGGCGGCGGCTTCGTGCGCCCGGGCCACGATTTGCTCCGCGGCCGCAATGGCCTTTTGGGTTTCCACCTCGCGTACGCGGGCGGCGGCACTCCGCGCCTCTTCGATCATCTGGTCGGCCACGTCGCCGGCCTGGGCCAGGATGCGTTTGCGTTCGGCTTCGGTCCGCTCAAGTTTGGCCTTGATCTTCTCCGCGTTGGCGAGGCCTTCGGCGATTTTCTGCCGGCGCGCTTCCAGCATCGCGAAGATGGGGCGGTAAGCGAATCGCCAGAGGACAAACAGCACAATGGAGAAGTTGACGAATTGGGCGATCAACTTCGGCCACGTGATGCCAAGGGTTTGCAGCGTCTCATTCATAGACCGGCTTTGGGAATAAGGACGTAAGCGAGAATCGCCATCCCTTCGGCCAGGGCCATGCCCAGCAGGACGATCATGAAGATTTTACCAAACTGGGCGGGGTTGCGACTGATGGCCACCACACCGCCCGCCGCGGCGATGCCAATCCCGATGGCGGCGCCGCCAAAGGCGAGCCCGATGTGAACGTTGCCATAGACTTCTGCAAGCATCATATATTTTGTTTTGGTTGTTGTTCTTGGTTGCCGCAACCCCGGCATCGGCTGCCAGAGCTGCAATTAAAAATCAGTGGCTGTTGTTCTCTTCACTCATGTGCATGCACAGTGTGCCGACGAAGGCAATGGTCAACATCGCGAACACAAACGCCTGCAAAAAGCAGACCAGCAATTCAAAAAAGTAAAAAGGCAGCGTGCCGAGTATGCCCCAAATCAGCGGCTTGTGCGTCAGCGTCATCGTCAGCAGGCTTTCACCGCCGAAAATGTTGCCATAAAGACGCATGGCCAGCGCCACCGGCCGGACGATGACGATGGAAATCATTTCCGACAGCCCGATGAAGATGAACAGTAGCAACAAGGGCATGAAAAACCATTTGCTGGCTTTCACCTTCACGCCAAAAATGTGTTTCAACAGCCCGATGGGTCCGTTGTAACGCAGTGCCCAAAAGGTGCTCATGACGAAATAAACCGCCGCCATCGCGACCGTGAGATTTGCATCCGTCGTGGGCGGACGGAAGAACGGCGTTTCCGCGTGCTCAATGGCAAACGGCAGGGAACTGTTGTTGTCGGGCGTTCCGATACCGATGCTGCCCACGCCCGGCACCAAATCAGTCACATTGGAGATGAAGATGAAGATAAAAAACGTCGCCGCGTAGGGGAAAACCCAGCGGGCGACCTTTGGCTCCAGCACACTTTCCGCCAGGCTTTCCCAGCTCTCGACGAGCGTTTCCATCACATTTTGCGCGCCGGTTGGCACTTCTTTCAAGTTCCACGTGCTGAACCGCACGATGACAATAATCAGCGCCGCCACAATCCAGGTGCAAACCATCGAATTCGTCACCGGCAGCCATTTACTGCCAAACAAATGAAAGAGCGTCGGCGCGATCTGCGGGACCAACGGCTTTTCCGTTTCCGTTTTGGCTTGCGGCGGGGGAGCGGTGGCCACGCTCATTGCCGGTTGAGCAGCGACGGCGGCTGGTGCCGGCTCTGGCTGTGCCTTCAGGTCAGCCGCCGGCGCCAACGCCAGCAAGCCGCAGGCAAAAATGACTTTGATCAATCGCATCAGGCTCAAAAAAAAAACCGCCTCAGACGACACAAGTTCCATCAGTGAAACCGACGCCACATCTGAAGCGGGGGAGTCTTGTCCATCGTGAAAAAATTCACAAGCATTTTTTGGGAAAATCTGCGGTGAATGCGTTTCATTTCCCCCAAATTTGACGCCATTCCGCGGGTGTTTTCCCTTGCGTGCGGAGGGTGCGCAAACCCAAGGCATCGTGCCGCTTGGCGAGGCGGACGCCAGCCTCGTCTTTCATCAACTCGCAATGAAAAAACTTCGGCGGTGTCAGGCCGAGCGCGCGGTAAAGCAACCATTGGCGGGCCGTGCTCACGAGCAAATCCGCGCCGCGCACGACCTCGGTGATTTGCATCGCCGCGTCGTCCACCACACAGGCAAGTTGATAAGCCGGAACATCGTTCCCGCCACGGCGGGACCAGACCACAAAGTCGCCAAAATCCTTTCCCGCCACAAAAGTTTGCTGGCCGTAATTCCCGTCCGTGAACGAAATCGCTTCGCCGTCGGGAACGCGGAATCGGAGTGACGCGTGGCGCGTGGCGCGTGACGAGTCCTGCGGCTTCACGTCACCCGTCACCCGACACTCGGCACTTTTTGTTCGGCAGGTTCCGGGATAAATCGGCTGTTCGCCCTCCGCATGCGGCGCGGTCACGGCCTGTTGAACGTCCTTGCGCGAACAGGTGCAGGGATAAACAAATCCGCCGACGCGCAATTTTTCCAAGGCGGCGCGGTAAAAGTGAAAGCGTTCGCTCTGGTTGTAAGGCGCAAATGGCCCACCGTGGTCCGGTCCTTCCTGCCAGTCGAACCCGAACCAGCGCAAATCCTCAATCATTGCGGCCACGAATTCCGGTTTGCACCGCGCGCGGTCCAAATCCTCGTTCCGCAAAACCAATATGCCGCCATTCGCCCGCGCGCGTTCCTGTGCTGTCCAAAACGTCCGCGCGTGGCCGAGATGCAAATAGCCCGTCGGCGACGGCGCAAGCCGGCCGCGGTAAGGTTTTTCAGAAAGGCTCATGGGGATTTGCCGCGAGCCATTCGCTAAAGGCCGGCAAGGGCAGGGATAAAACTTTTTGAACTTTGGAAACGTTCAACGACGTGTCCAGCGCGCGCGGGGGACCGGGAAAATCCCTGGCGGAACCCGGTTCAATTTTCGCGTTCAATTCCGGCCAGCGTTGGACGAGCAGCCGACCGATTTGCCAGCGCGAAAGTTTTTCCGCCCCGGCGACGTGAAAAAGTCCGGCGCAACCTTTGTCCGCCAGATCCCAAACCGCGCGCGCAGTCTCAACGGCGGAAATCGGACAGCGAAATTCGTCGGTGAACAGTTTCATCCTTTGCCCGGTTTGCAGCGCGTGCCGCAACTGCTCGTTGAAGGTGCGGTTGCCCGCGTGCGAGATACCGGCGTTAAGCGATGTGCGCACGACCAGATGACACGGGTTTTTCAAAACCATTTGTTCGGCGGCCAGCTTCGTCTCGCCATAAACATGAATCGGGTTCACGGCGTCGGTTTCGAGGTAATTTCCCTTGCGCCCGTCGAAAACCAAATCCGTGGAAAAGAAAATAAACTGGATTTCCGCCGCAAGTTCGGCGAGCAGCCGGGTGACTTCAACATTCACCTGCCGTGCGAGCGCCGGGTTCGCCTGCGCCCCGGCGAGGGTGCTGACGGCGGCACAGTGGATGACGAGTTGAGGTTTGTCCTGCTGGAACTCGCGACGAACGGCCGCAAAATCAAGCAGGTCAAACTGATCACGCGTCAAGGCGCGGATGCGCCAGCGCGGGGCGAGTTTCGGCGCGGTTTGGACGAGATAATTTCCAATCAGTCCGTTTGCGCCGGTGATCCAGACAAATTGTTGATTTCTCACGCGCCGAAATCTTATGGTCAAATCAGCTGGAGCTAAAAGCAATTTCCTCACCCCGAAAGCCGTTTGCAAACACTCGGATGATTGGTTAATGTTTCCTCATGTTCGTCCAGACGAAACATCGCTTCAGCGCGATGAAGTAATATGAGCCATCGGGTGACAGGTAGCATCCCCGCCGCCGCACGAAGGATGCTTAGTTTGTCGGCAGGCAGATTCTGAAAACGGGACGGGCAACAGCTAAAAATAAATTTCAAAATTCGCAACTCCGAACCGCGGCCATAATTTTTCCAGTCCATTCCAAGCCCTCTTGGGAAAACTTGTTGAGATTCATAACGGCTCACGACCAAGCAGGCATCGCGAAGTCTTCCAAGTTTTAAAGCAGCTAAACATGCCGTCTCTGCCTCTTGCTTCGCCAGCGCGCCCGCAGACGTGAATTTTTCCACGGCGATCATGCCAGCAGCGGTGCAAACAAAAAATTGCCGGTTACCGAGCAATTTTGTCATGCCGTCTGCATCTGCGCTTACCAGTCTTTGAGCAAGGGCTTTTTTAGTTCCTGAAACCGGAAGACCTCTTTCTTTTGCAAAATCTTTTAATTGGCTGCCATTGAAGCCGGACTGGATGCTTGTTTCAAGGTCTGCGAGTTGCAAAAGGCCATTTGCAGAAAATTTACGAACTGCCTTGGCAGGTGAGGTGCGTAAAACTCTGGCCCAATCATCAGGTCTCGAAATTCCATCTACAGTTGCGGCAGACTTAAACTTGGAAAGAAATAAAAGTTCAGCAGGAGATTTTACTTCTGTTTTGTCAGCAATCAAGGGCGGCGCAGAACTTTGTTCTTTGCCGAGAATGCGATTTAGAAAACCGGTGAAAATCTGGAACACGGATTAAAGATTGAGCCGCTGGCAAGAAGGTGTCAATTCTCATGGTTGAGATTTGAGAATTGAGCGTCAAGCCACAAGCGGCTCTTGCCGGGGGGATGGCTTTGGTCTAATTTGATGGCGTGAGCACAGCGGAAAAAATCTTCCAGAAGGCCCAATCGCTGCCGGAATCCGCGCAGACGGCGGTATTGGAAATCATTGAGCGATTGGCCCGGCAGCCTGCCCAGGAACAGGCCGCGCCGTTGACACTTCACGAGTCCGCTGAAATGCGCGGCAAACTGGCCGCCTGGGAGGAAGATTGGAACGCACCGGGAATGGAAGCGTATGACCGGCCTTAATCGTGGCGACGTGGTGCTGGTATGGTTTCCGAACAGCGACCTCGTTACTTTCAAACGCCGTCCGGCGCTCGTCGTTGAGGCGGACAATCTTGATACCGGTCTTCCGCAGGTTCTGGTTTCGATGATTACGAGCAATCTCGCGCGGCGTGATCATCCCAGCCGCATCTTTATTCCGCTCAATTCTCCCGAAGCCAAAGAAGCAGGACTTCGCACGGATTCGGTCATGATGACGGACAATCTTGCGACGGTGTTGGACAAGGCCATTGCCGGAAAACTTGGACGCGTGAAAAACATGGCACGCGTGGATGCGGCGTTGCGACGCACGCTGGGTTTGTAAATCAATCCACCAACCGCTTCGTCAGGTTTCCGTAAGCATCAATCCGCCGGTCGCGCAGGAACGGCCAGTGGGTGCGCGTCGTGTCCACGCTGGCCAGATCAACGGGCACGAGCAGAATTTCTTCCTTGTTCGCCGAGGCTTTGGCGAGGATTTCGCCGGACGTTCCGGCCACGAAACTTTGTCCCCAGAATTCAATGCCGTCGCCACCCACGCCGTCGAGGACTTCGTGCCCGACGCGGTTGACGGCAGCTACGTAGCAACCGTTGGCAATGGCGTGGCTGCGCTGGACGGTCTCCCATGAATCGTGCTGGCGTTCGCCGTATCTTTTCTTTTCGCCCGGATGCCAGCCGATGGCGGTGGGGTAAAACAGAATTTGCGCGCCCTGCAGGGCGGTCAACCGCGCCGCTTCGGGATACCACTGGTCCCAGCAAATCAGCACGCCGACTTTGCCGTAGCGCGTGGTCCAGGCTTTGAATCCAAGGTCGCCGGGTGTGAAATAGAATTTTTCGTAGTAAAGCGGGTCGTCAGGAATGTGCATCTTGCGATAAATACCGAGCAGCGAGCCGTCGGCGTCTATGACCGCGGCGGTGTTGTGGTAAACGCCGGCGGTGCGCTTCTCAAACAACGAGGCGATGACGACGACCTGGTGTTTCCGGGCGAGAGCGCAGAAGGCGTCCGTGCTGGGACCGGGAATCTTTTCCGCGAGCTTGAAATTTTCGTGGTTTTCACTCTGGCAAAAATACCGGGAGCGGAAGAGTTCCTGGGTGCAGATGATTTGCGCGCCGCGCCGGGCCGCGCGTTCGGCCAAGGCGAGGGTTTTCTTCAGGTTCGCGCCGGGATTCGCCGAGCAGGCGGTTTGGATGAGCCCCAGTTTCACAACCTGGGCGGCGGCACGTTTCATGAACGTCATCAGGATTTGGCGCGAAGCCGGGCGGTATGTTCGAGGAGCTGGGTGCTGCCGCGGGCGTCGAGTGCCTCAGCGGCGGATGGTTCGGCATTCCCGAAGAGTTCACGAATGAACTTGCCGAGCGTTTCGTTCGTCGGGCCGTAGCCGCCGCGATAGATGTAGTATTCGAGGTCGTACATCAGTTCATCGGCCGTGCCATAACGGTGGGAAAGGTCGCGCGCGAGGCAATGATGCAAAAGGTCGTTGAGCGGGTCGTCGATGCGCGAGTCAAGGGCGCGGAAATCGGGGATGGGCTGGTTCAGGATGCGCTGGCGCGATTCGTCGGGGGTAGCGCCTTTGAACAAATTCCGGTCGAGCAACAGATGCGCCAGCACGACACCGGCCGAAAAAAGGTCGGAGCGTTTGTCGGTCACTTGAAAATCCGCCTGTTCGGGACTCATGTAATCGGCCTTGCCGGCTACCACTTCGCCTTCCTGGTCGGTCAAAAAGCCGCGTGCCTTGGCGATGCCGAAATCGGTGAGCTTCACATCGCCTTCAAACGCGATCATGATGTTCTTGAAACTCACATCCCGGTGCACGATGCCGAGCGGCCGGCCGTTCTTGTCGGTTTTGGCGTGCGCGTAGGCCAGCCCGCGCGCGATGCGGCTGACAATGAACACGGCCAGTTCCTTGGGCAGCTTCCGGCGTTTGGCGGCCAGTTGCTGGGTGAACTGCTCCAGGTTGGCGCCGCGAATCAATTCCATGCAAATGAAACAAACGCCATTGGTCTCGCCGAGATGGTAGGTTTGGACGATGTTGGTGTGAATCAAATCGGCAACGAGCTTGGCCTCGCCGATGAAATTCTCGATGAACATCTTCTGACTGGCGTAGTGGGGGCGGATGATCTTGATCGCCACACGCTTGACAAACCCCCGCGCCCCGTGCTGTTCCGCCTCATAGACGATGCCCATGCCGCCCTCAAAAATCTTGCGGACGATTTCGTAGCGGAACTCGCTTTGGATCGTAAAGAGCGCCACGCGAGGATGGTGTAAAATTGCCCTGCGAAGTCAAGTCCGGCGCTTGCCGGCCAAAAAGAAAGCCCGCGATTTTTTTTAGTTTTTTGCTTGCGCGCGGCGGCCGAAAACCCTTAATTCACGCCGAGTCACATGACTATTTAACCAAAAGAACAACATAAAACAACACCAACAGGAAGGACACCGACATTATGGCAAAAGCTATCTCGAAAGCTCAACTCGCCGCCGCAATCGCTGAGAAGGCTGAAATCCCAAAGAAAAAGGCGACGGAAATCCTCGACCACATCGCCCAGCTCGCCTACAGGCACGCGAAGGACACCTTCACGCTGCCGGGCATTGGCAAGCTCGTGCTCCGCAACCGCGCCGCGCGCCTGGGCCGCAACCCCAAGACCGGCGAAACCATCCAGATCCCGGCCAAGCGCGTCGTCAAATTCCGCGTCGCCAAAGCCGCGAAAGAGGCCATCCTCGGCGCCAAGTAATTTGCTTCTCTGCCAAAGGCGCTTCGATTCGTCGGAGCGCCTTTTTTGTTTGATCTTAAAGCTCAGGGCGGATTTTGTCCGGGTTGTCATCCGCCATCCTGATCCGAAATCATGAAAATCGCCGTCGTTGGCTGTGGAGCAGTGGGAAGTTACTACGGCGCCAGGCTCTGTCGTGCCGGGCAGGATGTCCATTTCCTGCTCCGGTCGGACTATGACGTCGTGCGTCAAAGAGGCGTAACCATCCGCAGCATCGAAGGTGATTTTCAGGTACAACCCCGTTGCGCCCGGAAACCGGAGAAAATCGGCAAGTGCGACGTGGTGTTGATTGCGCTCAAAACCACCGCCAACGATCAGTTCCCCAAACTGCTGCCGCTGCTGGTCGGCCCGCACACGGCCGTTGTCACGCTACAAAATGGCTTGGGCAACACCGAACGGCTGGCCCGGCTCTTTCCACCAGAACAAATCCTCAGCGGCCTCTGCTTCGTCTGCTTGAACCGCCTCGAACCCGGTGTCATTCGTCACATGGACTACGGCTTGATTGAGCTGGGCGAGTTCCAGCGTCCGGCGGGGCCGCGCACGCAGAAACTGGCGGCAATGTTTCGGGACGCCGGGGTGCCCTGCGAAGTCACCGACAATCTGGCGCAGGCACAGTGGGAGAAACTGGTCTGGAACATCCCGTTCAACGGCCTCGGCGTCGCCGGCACCGCCGGCTATGAAGCTCTGGTCAATCCGCAATTGCCAATCGCCAATCACCAATCCGTTGGTACGGTTTTGACTACTGATAAATTGCTCGCCGACCCGCGCTGGGAAAAACTGGTGCGCGAGCTGATGATGGAGGTCATCCACACCGCACGCGCCGTGGGACATGAGATTCCCGACAGCATCGCCGCAGACCGGATTGCCCGCACGCGCACCATGGGCGCTTACAAGGCGTCCACCCTGCTGGATTTCGAACGCCGTCAGCCATTGGAGTTGGAGAGCATGTTTCTCGAACCGCTGCGCCGGGCACAATCGGCCGGCGTGCCCGTGCCGCGTCTGGCCGCGCTCTGCGAAGTGTTGCGGCAATTGGAGCAAATGCATTGATCGAGGGAATTATCGCCGCCGCAATTTTTTCTCCACCAGCAAACTTTCCGGCAGGGCGATCAATTCGGATTGGGTGTCTTGCGGCTGCCAGACCACGCGGCCATCGTCGAGCATCCGCTTGATGACGCCGCGCGTCGAACCCCGCAGCGTTTTCACGCGGTCGCCGGGCTGGAAACTTGCGGTTTCGCAAAGGGACTCGACAATTTGCGCCATCGCTTCCCAAGGGAGAACACCGGCAATGTAATGCGCGACCGCCGACATGACCTCGCGCCGCCGTCCCGTCTGCAATTCAGCGAAAACCAAATCAACGAGCGTCCGGCCAACGTCCGCAAAAGTATTGCCGTTGAAGAAAAGGAACGGAGCGCGCCGATGGCACTGCCGCAGGAACTCTACCGTTTCGGCGAGGGAGCAGATTTCGGCTTGCCGGCTGCGCCACTCCGCTTCAACCGCTGCATAGCTCTCTGAATTCTGGCCGTGCTGCGCGCCTCCTCTTGTGCACGCTCCTTGGTTGAGGCCGATGACAAGCTCCCAACTCCGGTTTTTGAGAAAAGCGGCTCGGGTTTGTAACGGTGATTGTTCGCCAGGACTTCCTCCAGAATGTCCTGGTCGGTCAGATGCTCCAACAGATCGGTTCGCAGCTTCATCTGCCATAATATGCCCGTTTTTAGGGAGAACGGCAAGCCACGTATTTTGCCCAGCCCCATCCGCACGCCGCCTGCCTCTGGCCGCGATTCATAACATACACCGGAACCACCGACAATTTCTGTTTCCGTGTAAAAAATTTTATCCGTGTTCATCCGTGTCCATCCGTGGTTAAATTAAGCCCATGAAACCTCGCGTCCGCTTCGCCCCGTCGCCGACCGGTTTCCTGCACATCGGCGGCGCCCGCACCGCCCTGTTCAACTTGCTTTACGCCCGCCACACCGGCGGCACCTTCATCCTCCGCATCGAGGACACCGACGCCGCGCGCAATTCACAGGAGGCCGTGGATGTCATCCTCAACGGCCTGCGCTGGCTCGGCCTGGATTGGGACGAAGGCCCGCTCACCGGCGATGCCACCGGCCCGGGCAAAGGCGATCGTGGCCCGTATTTCCAAAGCCAGCGGAAGGAAAATTATCAGCGCCGCGTCGAGGCGCTGCTGGCCCACGGCCTCGCCTACGAACACGAAGGCGCGGTCAAATTCAAAATGACCCGCGAGCCAATCACGATTCACGACCTCGTCGTCGGCGACGTCGTCCGCAAATTGACTGACCGCGAGGAGCAGGACCCGGACTTCGTGATTCAGCGTTCAGACGGCCAGCCGGTGTTTCATCTCACCAACGTCGTGGACGATTTGGAGATGGGCGTCACGCACGTCATTCGTGGCGAGGACCATTTGAGCAACACGCCCCGGCACATCGCGCTGTTCCGTGCGTTCGGCGTGAACCCGCCGCATTACGCGCACCTCCCGCTCATCCTGAACGCCGACGGCTCCAAAATGAGCAAACGCGACAAAGGCGCATCGCTGACAACTTACGTCGAAGAAGGATTTCTGCCCGAAGCCGTCGTGAATTATCTGTGTCTGCTCGGCTGGTCGCCCAAAGACAACCGCGAAAAAATGACCGTGGCCGAAGTCATCGAGCGTTTCGACCTGCCGCAAATTCTCCGGCACAACGCGCGGTTCGACTACGAAAAACTGCTCTGGTTGCAGGGCGAATACGCCCATGAACTCAACGACGACCGTTTTTACGAACTGGCCGTCCATGCCTTCGCCAAAGCCGGAATCGACACGAACAAATTTCCGCTCGCTTACATCAAGGCCGCGCTCGACACCTGCAAAGGCAAGTTCAAGATGTTCAGCGAACTGCCCGCCTACGCCGGATTTTATTTCACCGACAAGATCGAATACGACGCCGAAGCCGCGAAAAAAGATTTCGTGCCCGAAAACAAACCGCGACTGGAAAAACTCCGCGACGCTTTTACCGCCGCGCCGAAGTTCGACGCCGCAACCCTCGAGACCGCTCTCAAGGAAACCGCCAAGGCGCTGGGCGTGAAGGCCGGCGTGCTGGTGCATCCCTGCCGGCTGGCCGTTACCGGCAACACCGCCGGGCCGAGCCTTTACCATCTGCTCGAAGTCCTGGGCAAAGAACGCGTGCTGCAACGGGTTGAAAAGGCGCTCAACGCAATTGGCCAATGACTACTTGGGAGAAAGAGCAGCTAGACATTCAATACCTCTACCGTGTTGAAAATGCGTGGCAGTTTCGCTTTGGTGAAAGAACTGAAAACTATCATACCAAGAGTTTTGCGGATTCAGGACGACATTCGGACGCGTCTTTAGAGGAAGCCCGGAAATACAGAAACGATTTTTTTAAGGCGCATCCAGAACTTTTGTCAGGACGGCCACCGTTTCGAATTCAGCTTCCAAGAAATAACCGCACTGGAATACTCGGCGTCAATTATTCCGAAACAACTTTGCCAAGCGGAACTATTGCTCGTGGTTGGCAGATGACATGCCCTCGACCTGGCAGCGTGGAGCCAGTTACCGCAAGGTTTTCGGTTCGCAAATTTGGTGAGACACAAGCTCTGATGATGGCTGTTCAGGCGCGCCGCGATGCAACGCTGGAAATTATTCGAGCCGAAGAGTCACCTGTCGCGGCAAAACCGCTTCAACGTCTGATTGATGAATACGACGACATCATAGCTGAATTAAAAGACAGCCTTGAGAAAGATGACAAAAGCGAATTGTTGAGCATTATTCAGGAAGCTCGACTAGATGCTACAAGCAAGCAGGTGCAGATTCAGATGCGCCTTGGGCATCATCGATTTCGCAGACTTGTAATTGGACGCTGGCAAGGCTGTTGTGCCGTGACTGGCGTTGACATATTGGTGGATGCGGCGCACATAAAGCCTTGGCGCATTGCTTCCAACTTTGACCGCATAAATCCATACAACGGAATTGCGCTTTCTTCGCTTTACCATCGGGCATTTGATCTCGGCTATATTTCATTCGGAGACGACGGAAGCATTCTCGTTTCAGAAAAATATAGAGAGCGCCTTTTGCGAATGGGCATGAATTTATCCGTTAAAATTTCTGGCCTGACTGATGACCACCAACTTTATTTGGATCATCATCGAAAACATCTTTTCCAAGATCATAAAAAGCCCGTGTCGCGCCCGCCCATTTCCGCCGGTGCTGCGCTGCCGCCTTCGCCTTCGTCTCCGCCGTGACGAGCCGGCTAAAGCCGGAACTCCGAACCGGGCAAAGTTTGGAGTCCCGCCTTCAGGCGGCAGGGGGAAACACCGAGTGAACGGGGAACTCCAAACCCAGACCGGCTGAAGCCGGAACTCCGAACCGGGCAAGTTTGGAGTTCCGCATTTATGCGGCCCGGTTAATCTTCCCGCCATGTCCGAACCGCGCTATCTCTGGCGTCAGCTCGATCAAAAGCAGCGCGAGGAGTTGCTCGCGTGGCGAAAGGATCGCCGTCATCCGTGGCATTCGCCGCCGCACCGGCCAAACTTCGGCCACTTGCGCTTTCTCATCTCGGCGGCGTGTTACGAGCACCATCATTACATCGGCCACAGCCTGGAGCGCATGGACGATTTTTCCCACGGCTTGTTGGCCGTGTTCACCTCCCATGCCGACCAAACATTTGCGTGGTGTGTGCTGCCGAATCATTATCACGCGCCCGTTGAAGCGCCGGACATAAAACTTCTGCTGCACGAACTAGGGCAGTTCCATGGCCGCACTTCACACGCCTGGAACGGCGAAGAGAAGGTTCGCGGGCGAAAAGTTTTCTTTCGCGCAGTCGAGCGCGCGATGCGTTCCGACCGGCACTATTGGGCGACGTTGAATTACGTCCATCACAATCCAGTGCGACACGGCTATGTCGAGCGGTGGACAGATTGGCGGTGGAGCAGCGCGACGGAATATCTGGCGCAAACGGGAATGGAAGAGGCAAAGCGCGTATGGCAGAATCATCCGTTGCTGGATTACGGCAAAGACTGGGACGAGCCGGGAATGTAAGTTTGGAGTTCCGCATTTATGCGGTTCCGCCCGGCTCGCGAATATCCGGGCCGCGTGAACGCGGAACTACAAACCGCTTTTGCCAAAACAATTCGCGCGCGGAAAATTTTCCATTAAACTCCGCCCGTGCTCAATCCGTTCATCCATTGGATCGAAACCAAAGGGCCTTATGCGCCGTGGCTGTTCCTGGCGCTGTTCCTCGTCGCGTCGTTCCTCATGATCTGGCGGCTGGAAGTTTTGAGCGCCAAGGGCTTCGAAGGCACGGTGCTCGGCACGCTGGTCATGCCGTATTGCACCGGCATGGGCAATCTCATCTTCGCCTTCATCCTCGGCCACAACGGCGGCTCCGGCGCGGACGTGATGGTCAACTCGCTCGTCAACAACGTTACGAACATGACGCTCGTACTCGGCCTGCCCGCGATTTTCTGGAGCATCCGGCTTTCGCCGTCGCAAAAGAAAAAAAGCAAGGCCGGCGGCAAGACGTTTGAACTGAACCGGCTCTCGTCATTGTTGACGCTCACCGCCGTCTTGTTTTTCACCGGTGTGGTTTGGACGTTGGGCCGCAAGGGGCGGATAGAATTCAACGACGGTCTGGTTCTGGTCGGACTGTTTTTATTCTGGCAATGCTTTCATGTATTCGACGTGCTCAAAAGCAATGTGCGCCAGGGCAAATCCCTGAGTTGGACACTGCCGTTTGACCTGGCGCTGCTCGCCATCGGCGCATATGGGATTTACGTCAGCACGGACTGGCTGGTGGCCTGGATTTCCCACATTCACACCGGCGTCATCAGCGCCAAATATCTCGGCTGGCTCAGTGGCTGGCTGATGGTACTACCGAACGCGGTGCTGGCGTTTTATTACGGCTGGCGCAAACAGCCGGAAGTCGTCTATGCCTCGCAGGTGGGCGACGCCCACGTTTCCATTCCGCTGTGCATCGGCATTTACGCGTTGTATCACACGATGGACGTGCCGTCGTTTTTCCACATTGGCATGCTCGTCCTCCTCGGCGCGACGCTGGTACATTTCGTTTTCATCGCCCTTTTCGGACGGCTGCCGCGTTTCATCGGCGGGGTGTTGGTGGCGGCCTACGGATATTTTCTGTGGAAAGGCCTGCTCGGCTGAAAAATTCCGGCTCGCGAGGATGCTCGCACCGCCGTTTCAGGTTTTTTTCAAAAATTGCGTGTCGCCGGATACAACCGGGTGGGCACGGACCTTGTCGGCCAATTCGGCGAACGGCACCTGCGCGTTCAGCCAGCGGGGGTTTTTCGTGATGGAATCCATGGACCCGCGCGTGTTGTTGCAGATCAGATAGACGCCCGTGCCCAAAACCAGGAACGACTCGAAACCCGTGCCGATGCCGTGCCGCGCAAATTCAAAATCGCCGGGGCCATAGTGTCCCCCGAGCAACTCCGCCCGTAACGTACCCAAATCCCTGGTGAAATTCTTGAGAAAATCGTCGTTGCGCGGGCCGGTGTAACCCAGGATACGTGCCTTGTTTTCCGCCAGCGAGACAACCGCCCACTCGTCAAAAACCACGTTGCCGTATCGCGCGTTCATCTGGTTCGCGCAGTTTTTGATGAGGCCATTGACTTCGTCCAAGGTCATGACGCCGTCCAAAAAAACAGTTTTACGGCCACGAAACAAGGTATTTCGGCCACACGCCCGCGGCATCTTTGGGAGTGCGCCTGTGGCCGTAAATCGATAACGTTTCGCGAAATGGAACCGCGAACCTCGCCCCCAAATCAGCCAGCATCCCTCTCCGGTGGAAAAAAAGCGGCTTGGGTTCACTGGTCGCTCACCGTTTTAATGGCGGTGTCTTTTGCGCTCGTGTTCGTCACGCTTTGGCCCTCCGCCGGCGCGCCGGATAACCCGGGCTGGCCGGACGCACTGCTGCTTTCGCTGGCCACGGCAGGCACGCTCGTCGCGCTGTCGCGGCAGTTGCCGTGGCAAAACGTTTTGTGGGCGGCGTTGATCATGGCGCTGATTGGCGGCACGGCGCACGCGCTCGGTGAAATCACCGGCATTCCCTTCGGCCCGTTTGTGTTCGAACCGGAAGCGGGTCCAAGACTTTTCAAAACCCTGCCGTGGGCGGTGCCGCTGCTCTGGATCGTTGTTATTTTGAACTCGCGCGGCGTGGCGCGGCTGATTTTGCGTCCGTGGCGGAAGACCAAACCGTACGGCTTCCGGGTCATTGGCTTCACGGCGGCGCTGGTGACGCTGTTCGACCTTGCGCTCGACCCGTTCGCCTCGCGCATGAGACATTACTGGCTTTGGACGCCGACCAAATTCCCGGTTACCTGGCAGGGCGCACCGCTCGCGAATTTTCCCGGTTGGGCGGCTGTGTCGCTGCTCATTCTCGCGTTCGTCACGCCCATATTGATCAACAAACGACCGAGAGGAAAAAGCTCACCGGACTATCATCCGCTCGGCATCTGGCTGGGCGCGCTTTTGCTTTTTGCCAGCGCCTCGGCTTTGAAAGGGCTTTGGCCGGTAACGGTGGCAGACGCCGGCATGGGTGTGGTCACGGCGGTCTTTGCGATTCGCGGCGCGCGCTGGTGAAGGGCGTATCTTCCAATTCCTTCCGTTTGGTGATCTCCAGCCGTGCCACGCGCGGGCCGTCCATTTCTTCGACGCGCAATTCGCAGTTGCCCACCGTCAGCGTGTCGCCGGCTTTGGGAAAACCGCCGAGCCTTCGCGTGATCCAGCCGCTCGCGGTTGCAGCGCTTTCCTTGTGCTCGATTTCACCGACGAGCTTCTCCAATTCATGCAACGGCAGCGCCCCGGACGCCTCCCAGACATTTTCGCGCACGCGCGTCAACTCCGGTTTTTCCTCATCGAACTCGTCCTGAATCTGCCCGACGACTTCTTCGAGCACGTTTTCGAGCGTCACGATCCCCAGCGTGCCGCCGTATTCGTCCACGACCATGGCGAAGTGCAGCTTCCGTTCGAGAAAAAGTTGCAGCAACTTCTCCAGCCGCCCGGTTTCCGGAACATAAACCAACTTGTGTGCCATCGGCAGCAAGTCCGCCGCCACTCGCGCCTTGTCGCGCAGCGCATAAAGGTCCTTGATGTGAATCACACCGCGGGTCCGGTCCAAATCGCCGCCTTCACACAGCGGAAAGCGCGAGTAGCGCGTCTTCTCCGCAATGGCGAGACATTCCGCCAGGCTGGCTTCGGTGTCGAACGCGGTGATTTCATGGCGCGGGCGCATGACTTCACGCGCGATGCGACGGCGCAAATCGAGTGCGTTCAATACAATGTTGCGTCCAAACATCATCCCGCTTTGCGGGACCGACGCGAGCACGAGGCGCAACTCTTCCTCCGATTGCCTGCCACCGATTCCCGCGTCAGGTTCAATGCCCATTTGACGCAACAGCCCGCGCGCGGCGAGATTCAGCAGCCGGTTGAAGGGATAAAACGCGAGGTAAAACCAGTGCAATGGGCGGGCCGTCCAAAGCGCGATCGGCAGCGGTTTTTGAATCGTCAGCCATTTGGGCGCCAGTTCGCCCACCACAATGCTCAGAAAAGTCAGCACGCTGAAACCGACGACGAAGGAAATGGAATGTTGCCAGACGGGCGTTTGGACGCCGAGCAGAATGAGCAGCGGTTCCAGCAACGTGGTGAACACCGGCTGGCCAATCCAGCCCAATCCGAGGCTGGCCATGGTAATGCCCAGTTGCGTCGCGCTGAGATAGGCGTTCAGGTTGCGGACGATGTGCCGCGCCATTTTCGCGCGCCGCTGGCCCTTGGCCACCACCGCGTCCAATTGGGTTTCGCGGACACGGACGAGCGCGAATTCGGCGGCAACGAAAAACCCGTTCATCAAAACGAGCGCGAGCACGGCCAGGATTTTCAACGCGGTCGAAATGGCGGCGTTCCAATTCATAGTTTCACCTCACCGAACATCACTTTCAAAATGTCTTCCAGGCTCACGATGCCGATTTCACCCCGGTCACGCCCGAGCACGATTGCCAGCCGATGGCCGGCGCGTTGCATCAGACGCAAAGCGACTTCCAGCCGCAGGCTCTCGTCCACAAAGAGCGCCGGGGCCATGTGCGCCGATGCGGTTTGTTCCAAATCGAGAGCTTCGCGGAACAGTAACACATCCAGCGCCAGCAAACCGGCGATGCGGCGCCGGCCGTCCCGCGTTTCCCAGACCGGCAGGCGCGAAAGTTTCTTCGCGCGCGCCAGCGCCAGCACGTCGCGAATCGGCGTTTGCGCTTCGACCGTCACCGCCTGCGCCAGCGGCGTGGCAATCTGGCGGACAGTTAAATTCTGGAGGTCGAGCACGCGGTTGACCATCGCGCGCTCGTCGCTGGTGAGCGCCTGCGCGGATTCCTGCATGACGGCGCGCATTTCCTCGCGGTTGCCGAAAAGCTTTCCGGTGAACGCGCTCCCGCCCGCCCAGAACAACAGGGCCGTGGCGACCGCCTTGACCAGCCAGACGAGCGGGCGCAGCACAAAATGGACGGGCCGGAACACATTGGCGGCGGCGAGGCACAGTTGATTGGGATGCGCTCGAAACAGCATTTTCGGCAGCAGGTCGAACAGCGCGTAAAATAAAAACACCACCGCCGCAAAAACGATGGCAATCAAAACGTGATGCCACACCAGCCACGCGTGCAATTCCACGATGACCCAGCCGAGGATGAGAAAATTGGCCAGCGTGTTGCCAACCAGGATCGTCCAGAGAAAATTCTCGGGATTTTCGAGAAAACCATGAAGCAACTTCGCCGAAGGCCGTCCCGCGCGTGCCAGCCGCCGGATGCGCAACCGGCTCAACGCGAACACACCCGCTTCCATGCCCGACAGCAGAAACGAGAGCGCCAGACATCCCGCCAGGCCGATCCAGTTGAGCACCTCGGTGTTCATTTCATTTCACCTGTTGCACGAGTAATTCGCGCACGCGCCGTTCGTCGGCCGCCTGCGCCGTGAGCGTCAAGCCTTGAAATGTTGCTGATTGGCCGGTTTCCGGCACGACGCCCAGCAGATGCGCCAGCAACCCGCCCATCGTTTCGACTTCGGGCACGTTGCCGAGTGCCGGGAATTCGCGGCGGAAATCGTCCAGCCGCATTGTGCCGTTCACGCGCCAGCGGCCCGGCGCGAGTTTTTCCATGACGAAACCCTCCGGCTTGACCTCCGCGCGAATCTTGCCGACCAGCTCGCCCAGAATGTCCTCCATCGTCACCAGCCCCGCCGTGCCGCCAAATTCATCCAGCACGATGGCCAGGCCGCGCTGTTGCTTTTGGAGACTTTTGAAAAGCTGGAGCAGGTTCATCGTCTCCGGCACAAACGACGGAAACTCAATCACGTCGGCCAGATCCATCTCGGGATTCAGCAACAGGACGCGGGCGTTCAAAATGCCAACGATGGTATCCGGCGTTTCGTCGTAAATCGGCAGGCGTCGGTGCTTGATTTCGCGCGCGGCGGCGAGCATCTCCCCGATGGTCGCCTCATCCGAGACGCACGCCATGGCCGCGCGCGGACGCATCACCTCGCGCGCCGCGCGTTGATCGAGACTGATGATTTGCAGGATGATTTCCTTTTCCGCCTCGGCAAGGGTGCCCTGCTGGTAGGCCATTTCGAGCAGTTCCTGGTATTCCGCGTCGGTCAACGCCGCCGGTGGCACGAGGAACGTGGGCGCAGCCAGTTTCAGAATGCTCTCATTCAACGTCTGTGCCACACGGCACAACGGCGTGGTGATGTTGACGAACCACAACAGCGGCCAACTCACCCGCAGCGCCCATCGCTCCGGTTGTCGCACCGCCAGCATCTTGGGAAAGACCTCGCAACCGATGAGCACCAGCGCCAGCAGCACGGCCACGGTCAAAAGCAAAGGCCAGTCGCCGCTGAACACTTTGCGCAACGCCACGGCAAGCAGCGCGGCGCTGGCAAACGTGTTGCCGAGCACCAGCGCCGCCAGCAAATCCTGCGGCTGTTCGAGGAGTTGGGTGACGGCTTTGCCGGCGCGCGGATGGCGTTCGGCCAGTTGCCGCGCCTGCCATTTGCTCAGGGACAGCAGCGCCGTTTCCGCCAGCGCGAAAAAGAAACTCGCGCCCGCGAAAATCAAAATCGCCACCAACGCCAGCCCCATGCGCGGATTATGCGGGGAAAAGCCTGCCAATTAAAGGAGAAACGGGCAATAGGGATTTCACGAATCCAACGCCATAAACTTCATCGTCCTCGCTCTCGTCCTCGTCCTCGAATTGCCCCATGTCTCGATTACGAGAATGAGGACGAGGCTGACGAGAACAACCTGAGTCAAGGCCGTTGCCGCACCGGGCAACCGGCGGTTCATCCTTCCAAAATCGCCGTCACCGCCGCGTAATTTTCCGTGTGGCTCAGGCTGACGAGCAACCGTTTCGCCTTGCGCGACGCGAACAACTTTTCTCCTTTGCCGTGCAGGACCACGAAGGGTTCGCCGGATTGTTTGCGGCGGATTTCCATGTCGTGCCAGCCGAGTCGCGCGCCGACACCGGTGCCGAACGCCTTGGAAATCGCCTCCTTCGCCGCGAACCGCGCTGCGAGAAACGGCGCCGGGTTTTTGTGCGACAGGCAATACGCGATTTCGTCCGCGAGCAGCAGGCGGTTCAGAAACCGTTCGCTGAACCTTTCGTATGACGCCTTCACCCGCGCCACTTCGATGATATCAATGCCGATGCCCAGGATCATTTGTGATTTACGATTTATGATTTACGATTGGTGCGCAAGCAAACTCGAACCAATGCTGGACTGTAAGTAAATGCAACGACTGCTCGATATCCTGGAACCGGTGCCACTTGGCTGGCGGGTGGGAATTCTTATTATGTTAGCCGTTGTTTTGGTTATTGCTCCATTGGACCTGTTACTCAAACGGGTTGCTCTGAGGATTGCGAGTGCAAAATTCGGGCCGGAGATCCCAGTGTTGTCGAAGAACGGTCGCATCCTGTTTAACGCTTTCTTGCTTTCAATACTGGCTATCGGTGGGGTTGTCATTCTGCTCATAACCATCGGAAATGAAAAAACGACACTTGGAGCGCGGCTGGGTGTTTCGGCGTTCGCGTTTGTTTCTGCAGTCCTGGCGATCGCTGAGTTTGCCGAGTGGCGAAAAGTACGAACGCGAAAAGACTCACATATTCTTGATAGTTCAAGAAAGAATTGATGGCAAAGCAGCCAGCGCCATAGGCGCGACATCTTTGTAGCATATCAACCGGATTCGTCAGAGCTCCGCCAGGAGCGGCATCTTCTGATAATAATCATCGAATGAATATGCCGCCCCGCTGGGGCTTGAGGAAAATTTGATTTCATTCCTACTACAAAGATTTCGCGCCTACGGCGCTTGATCACCCGCGATACTTTTTCATCAGCCGCAGCATCTCCTTGACGGCCTTGTCCAACCCGACACTCACCGCGCGGCTGACGATGCTGTGGCCAATGTTCAATTCCACCAGGTGCGGCACTTGATGCAACGTCGGCAGGTTCACATAGTTCAATCCGTGCCCCGCATTCACCTTCAAGCCGAGTGCGTGCGCCTGCTTGGCGCCGGAAATAAGCCGGTCGAGTTCCGGAAGATTGGTAGGGCGAGACTCCGTCGAGCCCGAATTTTTCATCCGGTCAGGGCTCGAGAGACTCTCGCCCCACCGTTTGTGATATTCCTCCGCGAACGCGCCGGTGTGCAATTCGATGAACTGGCTGCCGACGCGCGCGCTGGCTGCAATCTGCTTTTCGTCCGGCGCGATGAACAAACTCACCTCGATGCCCGCGTCGTTCATCTTTTTGCGCGTATCGGCAATGGCCTTTTCATTTGCCACCACATCCAGGCCGCCTTCGGTGGTCACTTCCAGCCGCCGTTCCGGCACGATGCAGACAATGTCCGGTTTCAGTTTCAGCGCGATGGCGATGATTTCCGGCACGTTGGCCAGTTCGAGATTGAGCCGCGTTTTGACGGTTTCGCGCAATTTCCAGATGTCGCGGTCCTGCATGTGGCGGCGGTCTTCGCGCAGGTGCGCTGTGATGCCGTGCGCGCCGGCGGCCTCACAAATTTGTGCTGCCGCCACCGGGTCCGGCTCGCCAAAACCGCGTCCGCGATACCGCGCTTCGCGGAGGGTCGCGACGTGGTCGATGTTGACGCCGAGCTTGAGCATGGTCAGTGCGGCATCACCGGCGGCGCGGGGGCGGGCCTGGCCGGGGCAACCGGGGCGCCGGGTGCGCGCGGCAAAAGCCGCCTCGGCGGCGGCGGACGCACGGGCGAACGCAAATCGCAGCCGGGGAAATTGGCCGCTTCCAGCCAGTTCGCCAGCGCCGTGAGCTCAACCGCCGTCAGCCCGCCCGGCGCAGTGCGCGTGAAGGCCAATTCATTCGGCCCGGTTTGCGTGACTTCGGTAACGGAGTTGCCCAGTGTTGGTCCGATCTGATTGAGCCATTTGGCGGCGGCGGAATTTGCGTCGAGTTGCTTGTGCTGTGTAACCATAAGAATAAACTGGGATAGCTGCGGTAATGATTTCAAGCGTTCGGCGGTGATTTCCCAGTGGTAATAAACCAGGTTTGGGGTGTTCAGTTGCTTGAGCAACTCCGATGGCAACGGTTGCGAGCGTGCCACGTTCGGGAAAAATCCTCCGAGCAAAAAGTCGCCTGCCGGCCCATGCAGCGCCCGGACAAACGGCGCCGCGAACGGCATGCCTTGCCAGGCAATCTCGTTATTGGTCAACAGGGTTGTCAGCGGAAAGAGGAAACCATTTTGTGAACTGCCATTGAACACCGGGGACAACTTCGCGTGGAGTTGCGCGAGCGCGGCGTTTGCCTCCGGCACCGGTGTGACCGCATAAGTTTGAAAGGCAATTTGCGGGAGCGCCCAAATGAAAAACTGGTCCGGGGGAGGCTGAATCTCATACCGCTGCGCCCAGCTTTGCCGTTTCAGCCACGGCCCGATGCCGCGCACCGCCGTGAAGCTTACAAATGGCTGGTGAATGACGTTCGTTGGCATCCGCCATTTTTCGAGCGGCGACAACGGCTGCGTCAGGGTGAACTTGCCGGCAAACCGTAAATTGCCGTTGCGGCCAATGACTTGCATCCCAAGTTTCGGAAAGTCAAAATCTTTCAGCGGCGCGAACCACCGCGCCAGACACGGCCAGTCCAAATCCGCGGTCAGCCAATAATTTTTTCCGACCGGCGTGGGACGTTTTTCGGTTTGTATGCGCCGGATGACGCCATCGCTCAACGGCAATTCGTTCTGGCCCCAGCTCAAGACGACCCAGTCGCCGGCGCGGGTGAAACGAACCAGATTCGGCGGCTGATCCTTCTTCAACAGCCAGCCGTTTGTAGTTTTCGCGGGGGACAGGCGCGTCCAGGATTGGACGACGGCGGCCAGGTTTTCCTGCCAGAGTTGCGCCCGGGCAGCGTTCAGGCGGATCGCCAGGGCGGTTTCCGGCGCGGCGTTGGTGGTGTCGCGAATTTCCAAAAACCATTCCGCTTTCAGCAAATCATCGAGCAAAGGACGCAGTTGCTCCGTTTCATCACCCGCCCCGGCGGCGATGCGCGCCTTGAACCAGGCGCCGGGAAAGTGCGATAGCTTCTCCAACGTCCGTTCGCGGAGCGCCTGCGCTGCGGCGGAACAAAAGAGGTTGGTAAACGCGGCGGAATTGGTATCGGCGGAAATTTGCTCCGTGCCGACAAAATGAATTCGCGCAATCAAATCCGGTGGCGGCGCCGGCCTGGCCGCCACCGCCACCGCCATCACCGTCCAAAACGAAAGGGTCAATAACTTGTTCATCGGGGCCTTTCTGTGCCAAATACCACGCCGTTTGGCAAACTCAATTATGATTCTGATTGCCGTGCGCGCCGAATCCGGTTTTCATCCGGCGTGCTCCACCTGCGCGCATTGTGCAAATCCTGGCTGCCCGTGCTGGCCTGGATGACGCTGATTTTCTCGGCGTCCAGCGACAAGCGTTCCTACGAACATTCGTCCCTTTTCGTCGAGCCGTTGTTACGCTGGCTCTTCCCGCACATGCCGGAGGCACAAATTCACGCAATTCATCTTCTGCTCCGCAAATGCGCGCACCTCGTCGAATACGCCGTGCTCGCGCTGTTGCTCTGGCGCGCCGTGCGCCAGCCGGTGAAAAATGATTCGCGCCCGTGGTTGTGGCCGGAGGCCGGCCTCACGCTCGCCATCGTTTTTCTGTACGCGGCCAGCGACGAATTTCATCAGCTTTTTGTACCCACGCGCACCCCGCATGTGACTGACGTGTTCATTGATACCGCCGGCGGCGCGGCGGGGCTGCTCGCGTTTTGGCTGATTGGCCGCTGGCGAAAACGTTGGTAACCTCACGCCATGAAACGTCCGCTCGTCGCTGTCGTTTCGTGCTACGTCGTCGGTTTGCTGTTCGCCGGAATTTTTCGACCGCCGCTGGCCGCGCTTTTTGTCGTCTCATTTCTCGTCCTCGTCCTCGGGAAATTTCGCCCGTGGCTGATTTGGCCGTTGCTCGCGCTCGTTGGGTGGACGAACCTCGCCAGCCGCACCGCCGTCCTTTCGCCGAATGACCTCCGCGCCCTGCTTGGCGATGACGCCGCCATCGTGACCGTGCGCGGAAAACTGATCGAAACACCGTCCATCAAAATCGTTGAGCGCGATGAGCAACCAACCGAGCGTAGTGTCGCCCAGGTCCAAGTGACCGGGTTGCGGCGGGATGATGATTGGCAGCCGGCCGATGGCGAAATTGTTGCCACCGCACCCGGCACACTCCCCGCTAATTTTTTCGCCGGCCAACCCGTAGAAATCAGCGGCGTCATCGCGCGGCCGCCGTTACCTCTGGCTGAAGGACTTTTCAATTACCGCGACTATCTCCAGACACGCGGAATTTATTACCAGCTCAAAACCGGTTCCACCAACGATTGGCAATTGGGCGCTTCACCATCGAAGAACCCGCCGTTGACCGACCGGTTTTTGGATTGGTCGAAGCGCACGCTGGCGCTGGGCTTGCCGGTTGAGGACGAGCCGTTGCGCCTGCTCTGGGCGATGACGCTGGGTTGGCGCACCGCGTTCACCGGCGACATCAGCGAGCCGTTCCTGCGCGCCGGCACGATGCATCTGTTCGCGATTGACGGCCTGCGCATCGCGCTGATTTCGGGGATGCTGGTCGCCCTTCTCCGCGTACTACAGGTCTCCCGCGCCTGGTGCGGCATAGTCGCCATTCCGGTCATCTGGTTTTACACCGCCGCCACCGGCTGGGAACCGTCCGCCATCCGCGCCTCGGTGATGATGACCATCGTCATTGGCGGCTGGGCGTTGAAGCGGCCGAGCGACCTGATTAATTCCCTCGCCGCCGCGGCGTTCATCATTTTGCTGTGGGAACCGCGCCAGCTTTTCGAAGCGAGCTTCCAACTATCATTTTTCGTCGTGCTCATCATCGCCCTGATGTTGCCGCCATTGAATAAAATCTCCGACCGGCTCCTGCGGCACGACCCCCTGTTGCCCGACGACCTGCTGCCGCGCTGGCGGCGTGTGCTCATCGCAACGCTGCGAATGTTATCGCGGTATTTTGCGCTTTCCCTCGCGGCCTGGGCCGGCTCGATTCCCCTGTCCGCGCTCTATTTTCATCTGTTCAGCCCGGTTTCACCGCTGGCGAACATCGTCGCCGTGCCGCTGGGCACGCTCGCGCTGATGAGCAATCTCGGCAGCCTCGTCTGCGGCAACTGGCTGCCGTGGGCGACCGAATTGTTCAACCACGCCGCATGGTTTTTCATGGTAGCGATGACCAACATGAGCGAATGGTCAACCAAAATTCCCGGCGCATTTTTCTACGTGCCCGCGCCGTCGTGGCTCACCATTGGCGTTTACTACACGGCGCTTGTCGGTGCCTTGAGCGGCTGGCTGTTTGCACCGGCACGAAGAATCTGGAGCACAGCCATTTTGATTTTGATGGTCGCGGTTTATTTTTGGCGTTGGGAGCAGTCGCGTGGCGAAATCGAATTGACCGTGCTGCCGCTCAACGGTGGTCACGCCGTGTTCGTGGACACCGCCGGCCGGAAAAACGACTGGCTGGTGAATTGCGGGAACGACAATGCCGCGGAGTTCACTCTCAAACCGTTTCTGCGCGCCCAGGGCGTGAACAAAATCTGGAGGCTCGTTTTAACGGGCAGCGATGTGCGGAACATCGGCGGTGCGGCATCGCTTGACGAGCATTTCGGCGTCGGCGAACTGTTCACCGGCCCGACTCCATTTCGCTCGGGCGCTTATCGCAAAATCGTCGCAGAGTTTGAAAAACCATCGGCCCGGTGGGGCGAGAGTCTCTCGAGCCCTGATTTAAAAATTATTCCGGGCTCGACGGAGTCTCGCCCCACCAAAAAACCAGACACGCCTTCGCGTCACAAAATTTTGAATTGCGGCGACAAAATCGGCTGCTGGCATGTTTTACATCCGGGTGCCGAAGAAAGTTTTGCGCGCTCGGACGACGCGGCGCTCGTGTTGCTCGGAAATTTTTGCGATACGCGCGTTTTGCTGTTGTCCGATTTGGGACGCAACGGGCAAAGCGCGTTGCTCGCGCGCACCAATGACCTGCGCGCCGACGTGGTCATCGCCGGCCTGCCGGACGAAGACGAACCGCTTTGCAATGCGCTGCTCGACGCAGTCCAGCCAAAAGTCATTGTCATCGCCGATTCGGAATTTCCGGCGACGCGGCGTGCCGGCCGTGAATTGAAACAGAGATTATCCGGACCAAATGTGCCGGTGATTTACACGCGCACAGCAGGCGCTGTCACGATGGTCGCACGCCCTGGCGACTGGAAAATCCGGACGATGGACGGACAGATTATTCGCTTGCGCTGACACTCCACAGTGATTCAATAGCAGCAATGGAAACCCACAGAGAAAAATTCGTTGGGAGCAAATTCAGACCGTTTACGTCTAACTCTCTATGCGTAGTTTAATTTTATTTTTCTCGGTGCTTTTGGCTGGAACATTCACGGTTCCGGCGGAGCAAATTCTTCCTGACGATTTTCACAGCATTCCGGTTCTAATCAAGATTCCTCTGCATGATAATATTTCTGAATATGGAACAGGGGTTTTTTTCGTTGAATCGAATAAGCTTTTTCTTATTACGGCAGCGCACGTAATTTTTAACTTTAATAGCACTAACAATTTGGAACTGAACAATTCTACAGCAAAACTATCCGCCTTCAACAAGGGGAAGGACTCGACCGACAAAAATCTGATAGATTTGAACCTCAAAATGTTGCTGGATGAAGGGTTTGTGAAGCGCCATTCTACGCATGACGTGGCCGTTATTCAGTTAGGGATTGAAACTCCAGCCAATACAAACGGCATTAAATATGTCATTTGGGGAAAAGGCGTAGCTTCTTACATGAACCCCGCGGCAAAACTTGTTGAGTGTTCTGCAACCGATGTCAGATACTTCAAAGATATTCCAGATGGTAACGAAACGTATATTTTTGGCTATCCAGTGGAACTGCTAAATAGTCAAGTGACATTGGAACTTAACCAAGTTGATTTTGACTCTCCGTTGGTTCGGAAGGGTATCATTTCCCAGCGAAACCAACAAACCGGAAGACTGATTATAGATTCCGGTGTTTACGGAGGTAATAGTGGTGGTCCTGTCGTAATAGTCGAACACCCAACTTTGGACGTAACCGTCTATAAGATAGGAGGTTTGATTACACAGTTTGTTCCGGTTTCGACAAAAATGTTCCCTCAGGCGGGTGTGACAAACAGCGTTTTCGTAAACTCAGGATATGGTGTCGCTGAACCAATTGATTATGCAATAGAGTTAATGCGGGAATAGGGACACGCGCTAGGTTGTCCGCGGACGCTGCGGTGCGGCGTCCCTACTTTTTTCGGGTGACAGTTACCGCAACGTATCGCGCATCTGCGAGCGGAAATTTTTTCACTTCGACGGTGACGCTTTGCGGCTTGAACTCGGACAAAACCGTGTTTGCAACGTCGGCAGCGAGTTTTTCAATGAGTTTCCAACTCCGGCCTTCGCCGAACTTCAATAACCGCCGGCTGACGGCGAAATAATCAATTGTGTCGCGGATGTCGTCGCTTTTGGCCGCCGCCGAAAAATCGCAGTCCATTTCCACCGTCAGCAGCAGACGCTGGGGCCTGGCGCGTTCCGCGTCCGCCACGCCGACGCGGTAAAACACTTCGAGGTCAACGATGGAGATTTTGGA
Source organism: Verrucomicrobiota bacterium (assembly GCA_050012035.1). Taxonomy (GTDB): domain Bacteria; phylum Verrucomicrobiota; class Verrucomicrobiia; order Limisphaerales; family UBA11358; genus UBA11358. Next base: position 129,456 of record JBEKHY010000001.1, read on the forward strand.
CACGGCGGAAATTTACGATTTACGATTTACGATTGCCGATTTGACAGGACGCCGAGGGGAATGCGATCTGCCTCTGTTGCTGCGGGTCACAGACCCGCGCGCCGGAGCGCGCCTCTGCGAGGCGCAGCCGACTGCTTCCAGCAGAATCCGTGTTGGCGTGTTGAGCGGCATTCGGGCGGCGGCGGCGGGCGGGATCCAGCGGAATTCACGGCCTTCTTCGTTCAATTTCACACTCGGATTTTTCGCGGCGCAATGACAGGTGTAATTCAGCAGCACAAAATGGGCGTCACGGTAAAATTCCTTCGAGTGAATGCAGTCCTGCACGAGCACGAACCGGATGTCCTTCACCGCGAGATTGGTTTCCTCCTGGATTTCGCGGCGGAGCGCGGCCGCGGCAGTTTCGCCCCATTTGATTTTGCCGCCGGGGATGCCCCAAAGGCCAGACCACTTGTGCGTGCGAACCATCAGCACCTCGCCCGCCGCGTTGAAAATCAGCGCGCCAACGGTGGCTTCCGGCGGATGGGTTTCCTCAAAATTTTCCGCCGCCGGTTTCAAGTGCAAATCATTTTGTTCGAGCACACGGCGCAATTCGCCGAGGTGCTCCACCACCAGGTCCGGCTTTGCCGCGCGCAATTGCTCCAGCGTGTTGTAACCGGTGAGCACGGCGCAAGAGTGAATGCCGCCGTGCCGGGCAGTCTCAATGTCGTGCTGCATGTCGCCGACGAACAGCGTTTCGCTCGGACGGAGATGGTTTTCGGCGAGGATTTCGTGGATCTTTTTCCGCTTGTCCCAAACGCCGGTGTAAGGTTTGTCGAGAAAGGCGTCAAAGCCGCTAATTCGGCATTGCGCGGTGAAATACTCGTTGCGAACGGTGCTCAACAAAAACGTGCGGAGTTTTTTGGCGCGGCAAAACTCGAGGAACTCGCGCGCGTAAGGCAGTTCACAAACTGAATCCTGCGCCTGCTGGAAGCTGGCGTGAAACCAGGCTTCGAGTTGCGGCATCGGCACGTGCGGCGTGTGGCGGTCATAGAAATTCGTGAACGGCAACGAAAACTCGGCACGGAATTCGTCGAGCGTCATCTCGGGCTTGCCGGCCTGGGCGAGGACAAAATTCGACGCCTTCAAAACGGCAGGCAGATCGTCCACCAACGTCCCCGACCAGTCGAAGATGATGTTGCGAATCACGCGGAAATTTTAACCACGAAACACACGAAACACACGAAAACTTTTTCCGATTACGAGAACGAGGACGACGACGAGGACGAGTCAATACTTGAAACTTGAAACCTGGCACTTGAAACTTTGCCCGTGCTCATCGCGTTCCACAAACCGTATGGCGTCATTTCGCAATTCACCGGCGATGGTTCATCCAACCGCACGCTGGGCGGATTTGGTTTTCCGAAAAACGTTTATCCGATTGGCCGGCTGGACGCTGATTCCGAAGGCCTGCTGCTTTTGAGTGATGAACCGGGATGGAGCGAACGCCTGCTGAATCCGCGCCATGCGCACGAACGCGAGTATTGGGTGCAAGTCGAAAAAATCCCGACGCCGGCGGTGCTGAAAGAACTGGAACGCGGCGTAGCCATTCAAGGCCGCAAAACCCTGCCCTGCCGCGCGTGGATTCTGGAGCCGCAGCCGGAGGTAGGGGCATCTCGCCGAGATGCCCGCGACGGACGGCTCGGCGAGCCGTCCCCACCACAAATTCCCCCGCGCGTCCCGCCGATTCGTTTCCGCAAGACCGTGCCCACGTGCTGGATTGGATTGGAACTGGTTGAAGGCAAAAACCGGCAGGTGCGGCGGATGACAGCGGCCATCGGGCATCCGACCTTGCGGCTGATTCGGGTGCGCATCGGGCAATTGACGCTCGGCGATTTGCCGGCCGGCCAATGGCGGATTTTAACGGTCGAGGAACGTGTGCTGGTATGACTGGGAGGGACGCCGTGTCGGCGTCCCAAATTTCAGGGACGGCAATATGCCGTCCCTCCCGGTTTGACGGCACAAAATTACCGCGGTAACCTGTTTGTATGATTGATGTTGCTGAAATCCAGCCGCGCGACGCGATGGCGAAAGGCAGATTCGAGCCATTGGCGAAGGAAATTTTCGCGCTCAAAAAGCAGCTCAACGCCGTCATCCTCGCCCATAATTATCAGGTGCCGGAAATCCAGGACGTGGCGGATTACGTCGGCGATTCGCTTGGCCTCTCGCAACAGGCGGCCAAAACCAGCGCGGATGTGATTGTCTTCTGCGGCGTGCATTTCATGGCCGAGACGGCGAAAATTCTGAACCCGAACAAAATCGTCGTGCTGCCGGACAAGGACGCCGGCTGTTCGCTGGAAGAAAGCTGCCCCGCCGACAAGCTCGCTGAGTTGCAGGCGACGAACCCGAATTTCTGGACCATCGCCTACATCAATTGCAGCGCCGCGGTAAAGGCGCTGACGGACGTCATTTGCACGAGCGGCAACGCGGTGAAAATTGTCGAGGCTGCGCCCAAGGACAAGGACGTCCTGTTCGTGCCGGACGAAAACCTCGGCGCATGGGTGATGGAACAGACCGGCCGCCCGATGACCTTGTGGAAGGGCAATTGTTACGCGCACGTGGAGTTCCGGCGTGATCAGGTTCTAAAGCTGCGCGAAAAGTTCCCTGATGCAAAAGTGGTAGTACATCCGGAAAGCCTGCGCGAAGTGCGGGACCTGGCGGACGCGGTTTGTTCGACGGAGAAAATGATTTCCTACTGCAAGACGAATCCGGCCAAACGGTTCGTCATTGTGACGGAGTCGGGCATCATCCACCGGATGCAGAAGGAATGTCCGGGCAAGGAATTTTTCTGCGCGCCGGTGTTTGACGTGATGCGGATGCCGTCGGACCACTGCCGTTGCAGCGAGTGCAAATACATGAAGTTGAACACGCTCGAAAAGGTGCGCGACTGCATGAAACGCCTGGCGCCGCGGATCGAGTTACCGGCGGAAATTTTGAAACGCGCCCGCCTGCCAATTGAACGAATGCTGGAAATCTCGGCGCGGTAGGGCGTCCCGCGCCTGCGGGATGTGTACAGATGAACAGCTGTTGATGCGCGGACGATACACTCACCAGTCAACCCGCAGGGTTGACGGAGATTAGCCGGGGATAACATCCCCGGTTGTGATAAACAAAAAATAATCCGCCCCGGCAGGGGCGGCGGAGATTCACCACAAATAGCGTTCGTCATATTCCACACCACCGCGCCGCAATAATTCGACATATTCCTCCTGAAACGTCTTTTCCCGATGGTGTTCTTCCTGCCGTGCTATGTAACGTTTCACGATTTCCAACAGCGAGGCGCTCACGGTGAAAGCGCCGTAACCATCCTGCCACGCGAATTCCCGGTCGCCGATGGTTTCGTGCACCCAGGTGGAGGAGGCGCGTTTCGTGTCGCGCAGGACATCGGCCAGGCAGTGCGTCGCTCGCAATCCGACCAGCAAATGCACGTGGTCTGCCACACCACCGACGGCTTCTGGAACCGCGCCGAGTGTGCGCGCCGCGCCACCGAGAAAGGCATGAAGCCGCTCACGCCAATCCGCCGCGATGAGCGGACGCTGATGTTTGGTGCCGAAGACGAGATGAACGTGAAGGCTCAAATGAGTTGATGACATGGTTGATGCCTTTCCCGCGCCCTTCCAGGGCGTACCCTTCGCTTTTCAATTACCGGGGGTGTTACCCCCGGCTAATTTCCGCCAGCCCTTTGGGCTGCTTTGTGCTTGTTTCGGGGAATTGCTCCGGTTCAGATTTTGGTTTAATTCGTTGTTTTACCCAAAGGCGGAGCGTATCGGAGTTGGCCGGCAGAATCAACCGCGCTGTTCCCTTTTGTCACCGCAACTTTACCGCGCTGACATTTGTTTGACACGGATTCAAGCCAGTCTCTGACTCGTCTGGCATTCCAAGGAGGGAAAAGCTACACATGCCCAGTTCGCCACATCGGCAGCGCTCCACCCGAGGCGCTGCCACCCTTTTTGGCTTAATCCAAAGCTGCTATTGGAACCACGGATGGACACGGATTAACACGGATGCCAGAGGCAGCCTCGGTTGTCGAAGGCCACATTCAAAGTTGATGAAAGAATCCGTTACGCTCTGGCCGCCGGTTTCTTGGCCGCCTGATCCAAAACCGAGCTAAGGATGTTCGTCGGCACCTGCTCAAACGTCAGCGGTTCCATCGAATAGGACGCGCGGCCCTTCGACAGCGACCGGATGGCCGTGGCATAACCGAACATTTCGGCCAGTGGCACCTTGGCTTTAAGAATTGTCTGACCGCTCTTGGCTTCGATGTTGACAATGTGGCCGCGGCGGCGGTTGATGTCGCCGAGCAAATCGCCCTGATATTCGTCGGGCGTGGTCACTTCGACTTTCATGATGGGTTCGAGCAAAATCGGATGCGCCTTTTTGAAGGCGTCCTTGAGCGCGAAGATGCCAGCCATTTTGAACGCCAGTTCATTCGAGTCCACTTCATGGAACGTGCCGTCCACGATCTGCACCTTCACGTCAATGACCTGGTAACCCGCATAAACGCCGCCCTTGATGGCTTCTTCAACACCGTCAATGACGGCCGGGATGTATTCCTTCGGAATCGCGCCGCCGACGATTTTGTTTTCAATCTCGATGCCCTTGCCCTTTTCGTTCGGCTGAATCTGAACGCAGGCGTGGCCATATTGACCGCGACCGCCGGATTGGCGGATGAATTTGCCTTCGCCGTCCGCCGCTTTGGTGATGGTTTCGCGATAGGCGATTTGCGGCGCGCCGGTGTTGGCGTCCACCTTGAACTCGCGCTTGAGACGGTCGCAAATGATTTCCAGGTGCAATTCGCCCATGCCCGCGATGATGAGCTGGCCGGTCTCCGGGTTCGTGAAGCAACGGAATGTCGGGTCTTCTTCCGCCAGCCGCTGCAATCCTTCGGACATCTTGTCGCGGTCGGCGCGTGTTTTCGGCTCGACGGCCATGCTGATGACCGGTTCGGGAAACGTCGGCGGTTCGAGCGTCACCTCGAAGTCCTCGTCGCACAACGTGTCACCGGTGGTGATGTTGCGCAGGCCGACGAGCGCGGCGATGTCGCCGGCGTTGGCCTGGGTGATGTCCTTGCGTTCGCTGCCTTGAATAATCATCAGGCGGCTGACGCGCTCGCGTTTGCGCGTGCGCGGGTTGTAAATCATGTCGCCCTTTTTGAGCGTGCCGGAATAAACGCGGAAGAACACCAGCTTGCCCGCATAAGAATCCGTCCACAGCTTGAACGCGAGCGAACAAAACTTGTTGGCGTCGCTGGTCTCGACGACGACCTTGTTGTCCGTGTCCGGCTCGATGCCTTCGGCGGGCGGAACGTCGAGCGGACCCGGCAAATAATCCACCACCGCGTCAATGAGCGGCTGCACGCCCTTCTTCTTGAACGCGGAACCGCAAAGCACGGGAACCAGCTCAATCTTGCACGTGAGCCGGCGGATGGCGGCCTTGAGTTCCGGCGGCGTCACCGGCTTCTCGTGAAGGATGAGGTCGGCAATGTGGTCGTCCTTGTTGGAAACCGCGTCAATCAATTCCGCAAGCGCGGCCCGGGCGCGTTCCTTGTGCTCCGCCGGAATTTCCTTCACGTCGTAGTTCAGGCCTTCGTTGACGACGTCGCCCGGCCCCCAAATGATGGCCTTCTGATTGACGACATCAATCACGCCTTCAAATTTGTCCTCGGCGCCGATGGGCAGGAAAATCGGATACGCATACGCCTTGAGCTTGTTGCGCATGTCGGCGAGCGCATGTTCAAAATTTGCGCCAGTGCGGTCCATTTTGTTGACGAACGCGAGGCGCGGCACCTTGTATTTGGTGGCCTGCCGCCAGACGGTTTCCGACTGCGGTTGCACACCGGCGACGCCGCAGAACACGGCGACGGCGCCGTCGAGCACGCGCATGGAGCGCTCGACCTCGGCGGTGAAGTCCACATGGCCGGGCGTATCAATGATGTTGATGCGATGCGGCACGCCGAGGAACGCCTTGTACAATTCATTTTCACCGTGCTTGGTCTGTTTCTGCGTCCAGTAGCACGTCACGGCGGCGGAAGTGATGGTGATGCCGCGTTCGCGTTCCTGCTCCATCCAGTCGGTCACCGTGTTGCCATCGTCCACGTCGCCGATCTTGTGGATGAGGCCGGTGTAAAAGAGGATACGCTCGGTCGCGGTGGTCTTGCCGGCGTCGATATGCGCCGCGATGCCGATGTTACGCGTGCGCTCCAGCGTGTATTCGCGGCTGGGCGAATTGACCGATTTCGTTTTTTCTGCGACTGCATGCATGTCTAAAAAATCCTACTTCACTCCATAAACAGCGAAAATGCCCCGGCGGTAAAACGGTCGGGGCATTTTCAAAAAAATTCCTACCAGCGGAAATGGGCAAAAGCCTTGTTTGCCTGCGCCATCTTGTGCACATCGTCGCGCTTGCGAATGGCGTTGCCTTGTCCTTGATACGCCTCCAAAATTTCCGCCGCGAGCGCGTCGCGCATGGGCGTGCCCTTGCGCGCGTCCGCAAAACCCACGATCCACCGCAAGGCCAGTGAGGTCTGCCTGTCGGTCGGCACTTCCAGCGGCACCTGATAGGTGGCGCCGCCGACGCGGCGTGCCTTGGTTTCGATGCGCGGCTTGGTGTTGTCCACCGCGCGCTGCAAAATTTCCACCGGATTGCTCGCCGGATTCTTTTGCGAAATGCTGTCGAACGCGCCATAGACAATCCGCTGCGCCGTGCTTTTTTTACCGCACGTCATCACGGTGTTGACCAGCCGCGAAACCAAAACGCTTTGGAACTTTCCGTCTTTGGCAATCAGCCGTCTGGTGGCTTGTCGTCTGCGGGACATGGGTTCGTTAAATCGTTGAATAGTTGAATCGTTAAACCGGTTTGACTAGGCCGCCGCCGGGGCCGCGGCCGGGGCCGGAGCCGCCGCTGCGGCTGGAGCCGCGGGCTTGGAACCCGGCTTCGGACGTTTCACGCCATATTTCGAGCGGCTGACCCGGCGTTTTTCCACACCGGCGGCGTCCAGCCGTCCACGAACGATGTGATACCGCACCCCGGGCAAATCCTTCACGCGGCCGCCGCGCACCATCACAATCGAGTGTTCCTGCAAATTATGGCCTTCATCCGGAATGTAGGCGATGACCTCGAAGCCGTTCGTCAGGCGGACCTTGGCCACCTTGCGCATCGCCGAGTTCGGCTTCTTGGGCGTGCGCGTCATGACCTGGATGCACACGCCGCGTCGAAACGGCGAACCTTCCAAGGCGGGCGACTTGGACTTGTATTTTACTTTGCGCCGGCCCTGGCGGACCAATTGGTTAATCGTCGGCATTGCGTCTCAAAAAATGGAGGGGGGAATATAGCAAATAAACCGCCCGTGGCAACAACAATTTCGGCCACTTTTTGAGGGCATCAACCACGAATAGACACCCATTAAATCTGAAAACCGGAGTTGGGGGGCACACCCGCCTCGGGTATGCTTGGACGCGCCTCGCGTCCAGCCCTTTGGCGCGAGTCAATGGCCGGACCGTTCGAAACTATCTTGCACGCTCAAAGTTTTCCGCGAGGGCGCGGAAAACGGCACGCGGGGCGCGTGCGCTCCCCATCTCAACTTCGGTTTTCGGGTTAAAACCGCGAAACGCGCGAAAGGCAGAGCGCGGCTTCGTCCGCGCAAAGCGGCTTCAGCTCATGACCACCGAAGCCCGGACAATCCGGTCCCGGATCAACCCGGCAAACTCGCTCGGGCCGGCGTAAAACCAGCCCAGATGCATGCCGCAATGGTCACACACGCAATAGGACCACGCATGACCCGGGAACCAGGTGTATTCCAAGGTTGGGACACCCGTCTGCTGACAGCCAAGGGTCCGGGAGAACGTGAAGATGTTGAACCGGGCGCCCTCCGGATTCTTAAACGAAAACTCGCTCCTGCCCTTGTGGAAAAAGCGGTCCTTTTCACTGGCGACGCGGTTGAGACACCAGGCGCAGAGCCAGTCATGGGCCGGATCGCCCCGGCTCGAACGCGTGCGGGTCTGGATTTCAGGTTCCGCAAACTCCACGGTACCCGGTTCGGCACCGGTCATTGCCTGGACCAGCCAAGTCATGGGCGCCATTCTGCCAGAAAACCCGCTCAAGTCCATGCCCCAGCAGTGCGTTTCGACTACGGTGACCTGTCACGGCCTTGGGCGCGACCGGGGAAAGCGGCGTCCTGCCGGCGCACTCCAAGATCGGTAGAAGCGTGCGACCAGCCGGCGTTCATTCCTTCGCGTCCACTCCTGTTTCCAAACGCGCAACCTGCGCCAAGCCGCGAAAAAAGGGCGTCCGGTTGAACCAGGCGCCCCGGGTGAAACCATTCTACGTTTACGCCAGCAGCGGATTTTCCGCCGCCACGGGTTGTTCGGCCGGTTCCGGCACGTCTTCGACCTCGATCAGCGGTTTGAGACGCGCCTTACGGTGCATGTCAAATCCGGTGCCCGCCGGAATGATGTGGCCCATGATGACGTTTTCCTTGAAACCGCGCAGTGAATCCACCCGCGAACGTGTGGCGGCCTCGGTCAACACGCGGGTCGTGTCCTGGAATGACGCGGCGCTGAGGAAGCTGTCGGTTTCGAGCGACGCCTTGGTAATGCCGAGCAGCACCGGCGAGGCTTCGGCCGGCTTGCCACCCATCTTCTCAACGCGCTCGTTTTCCTCTTCAAAGTCCAGCTTGTCAATCTGTTCGCCCCAAAGAAACTGCGTGTCGCCCGGTTCGGTGATGCGCACCTTGCGGAGCATCTGGCGGACGATGATTTCGATGTGCTTGTCATTGATGGTGACGCCCTGGAGGCGATAGACCTCCTGCACTTCGCTGACGAGGTGCTCCTGCAATTCCTGCGGGCCGCAAACATCGAGGATTTCGTGCGGGTCAATCGGACCCTCGGTCAACTGCTGGCCTTTCTTGACATAATCCCCCTTGAAGACGATGACGTGCTTGCCAATGGGGATGAGGTGTTCCTCTTCCGCCTGGGTCTGCGGGTCCTTGATGAGAACACAGCGTTTGCCGCGCACGCTCGCGCCAAAGTCCACCACCCCGTCAATCTTGGAAATCTCGGCGGCGTCCTTCGGCCGGCGTGCCTCGAACAACTCGGCCACCCGTGGCAGACCACCGGTGATGTCCTTGGTCTTCGCCTGTTTGCGGGGCGTCTTGGCGATCAACGTGCCGGGCACAATTTTGTCGCCTTCACCCACGACGACATGCGCGCCCGACGGAATGGGGTAATTGGCCACGACTTCGCCGCTGTCGTCGCTGATGGTGATTTGCGGGTGCAAATCCTCCTTGTGCTCGATGACGACCATGGCTTCCTGGCCAGTGGTTTCGTCCATTTCCTGCTTCATCGTGACGCCCTCGATGATGTCGTGGAACTTCACCTTGCCGGCTTTTTCGGAAAGAATCGGCACGTTATACGGGTCCCACTGCACGAAGGTCTCGCCCTTCTTGATCTTGGCGCCGTCCTTGAAGGAAATGATGGCGCCGATGACGACGTTGTGATTTTCCAATTCGTGACCGTCATCGCCGAGAATGACCACGGAGCCGTTCTTGTTCAAAACGATGTTGTTGCCGTCTTCCAACTCGACGTAGCGCAATTCGTTGTAACGGATGGCGCCGTCGTGTTTGGCCTTGATTTGCGGAATCTTGAACACCTGCGCCGCCGTGCCGCCGATGTGGAAGGTCCGCATCGTAAGCTGCGTGCCCGGCTCGCCGATGGATTGCGCGGCGATGATGCCGACGGCTTCGCCGAGCTTGACGGTGGCGCCGGTGGCCAGGTTGCGCCCATAACAACAGATGCACACGCCATGCTTGCTTTCGCAGGTCAGCACCGAGCGGATGCGCATCCGCTCCACGCCCGCGGCTTCAATGCGTTTGGCCTTGTCCTCGTCAATTTGCTCGTTGGCGCGGACGAGCAATTCCTTCGGGTTCGTCGAATTGACGATGTCGTCGCACGCGAACCGGCCCACGAGCCGGTCGCCGAGTTTGACGACCTCGTCCTCACCCTCATACACCGCCGAGACCCAGATGCCGTTGCCCGTGCCGCAATCGTCTTCCTGGATGATGACGTCCTGCGCCACGTCCACGAGCTTGCGGGTCATGTAACCGGAGTCGGCCGTCTTGAGCGCGGTATCGGCCAGACCCTTGCGGGCGCCGTGCGTGGAGATGAAGTATTCCAACACGGTGAGGCCTTCGCGGAAGTTCGACAGAATGGGTTTCTCGATGATGTCGCCGCTGGGCTTGGCCATGAGGCCGCGCACGCCGGCGAGCTGGCGCACCTGCTGGCGGTTGCCGCGCGCACCGGAATCCACCATGAGATAAACGGGGTTGTATTCCTGCTTGCCCTGGTTTTGTTCCAGCGTCTTGAACATAACATTGGAAATTTGGTCGGTGCAATGCGTCCAGATGTCCACAATCTTATTGTAGCGTTCGCCCGGCGTGATGACGCCTTTGCGATACTGCTTTTCAACTTCCCGGATCTGCTTTTGCGCCGCCTCGATTTCCTGGTCCTTCTCCTTCGGAATGATCATGTCGTCAATGCCGATGGAGCAGCCGGACTTGGTGGCCTCGCGGAAGCCGAGTTCCTTGAGCTTGTCGAGCATGGCCACGGTCTTTTCGTGGCCGGCGAACTTGTAGCACTTCCAGATCAAATCGCCGAGTTCGGACTTTTTGACCTGCCGGTTGGGAAAGCCCAGTTCCGGCGGCCAGATTTCGCTGAAAGTGACGCGACCCACGGTTGACTCAATGATCTTTTTGTTCGCGTCGCCGAATACGGTCTTCCGCCCGAAATCGGGGTTGGCCAGCCGGATGCGATCGTGCGTCTTTAACGCGCCGTCTTCGTAAGCGAACAACACCTCTTCCTTCGAGCCGAACAGCGGCAGCTTGCCCGGATCGGACGGTGCGGGCGTGCGCGGTTCGGCGGTGAGATAATAACAGCCGAGTGTGATGTCCTGGGTGGGCGTAATGATAGGTTTGCCGGACGACGGGCTGAAGATGTTGTTCGGCGCCATCATCAGCAGGCGCGCTTCCATCTGCGCCTCAACGGAGAGCGGCACGTGCACGGCCATCTGGTCGCCGTCAAAGTCGGCGTTGTAAGCGGTGCAAACCAGCGGGTGAATACGGATCGCCTCGCCTTCAATCAGCAGCGGCTCGAATGCCTGCACGGACAAACGGTGCAGTGTCGGCGCGCGATTGAGCATGACCGGATGGCCCTTGGTGACCTCCTCGAGCACATCCCAGACTTCCTTCGTCTGGCGTTCGATCATTTTCTTCGCGCTGCGAACGGTGTGAACATAGCCGAGTTCCTTCAAGCGGCGGATGATGAACGGCTCAAACAGCACGAGCGCCATCTTCTTCGGCAGGCCGCACTGGTGCAATTTGAGTTCGGGGCCGATGACGATGACCGAACGGCCCGAATAATCCACGCGTTTGCCGAGCAGGTTCTGGCGGAAGCGGCCGCTCTTGCCCTTGAGCATGTCGCTGAGGGATTTCAACGGACGATTGCCGGCGCCGGTGACGGGACGACCGTGCCGGCCGTTGTCGAACAACGCGTCCACGGCTTCCTGCAACATGCGCTTTTCATTGCGGATGATGACTTCGGGCGTTTTGAGCTGGAGCAACGTCTTGAGCCGGTTGTTCCGGTTGATGACACGGCGATAGAGGTCATTCAAATCGGAGGTGGCAAACCGTCCGCCTTCGAGCGGCACCAGCGGGCGCAAATCCGGCGGAATCACCGGCAGCACCGTGAGAATCATCCATTCCGGGCGGCTCTTGGATAGTTGCAGACCTTGAATCAACTTGATGCGCTTCGCCAGTTTCTTGCGGATTTGCTTGCTCTTGGTTTCGGTCATGGCCTGCTGCAACTGGTCCGTCTGCCTGGCCAAATCCACCTGCGCCAGAGCGTCGCGCACGGCTTCCGCGCCCATCTTGGCAACGAAAGCGTCTGCGCCGTAGGTTTCGCGGGCTTCGCGATATTCGTGTTCATTGAGCAGTTGATTTTGCTTGAGCGGCGTGTTGCCCGGATCAATGACGAGATAATCCTCGTAGTAAATCACGCGTTCCAGGTTGCGCGCCGTCATGTCGAGCACCAGGCCGATGCGCGACGGCATGCACTTGAAAAACCAGATGTGGCAGACGGGCACGGCCAGTTCGATGTGGCCCATGCGCTCGCGCCGGACGCGGGCGAGCGTCACCTCCACGCCGCAACGGTCGCAGACGATGCCGCGATGCTTGATGCGCTTGTATTTGCCGCAGGAGCATTCCCAGTCCTTGACGGGGCCGAAGATGCGTTCGCAGAACAGGCCGCCCTTTTCCGGCTTGAACGTGCGGTAATTGATGGTTTCGGGATTCTTGACCTCGCCTTTGGACCACGACCGGATGGCATCGGGCGACGCGACGGAAATCGCGACGTAATCCACCTGATTCACCTTGTCCAGTCCGAGCAACTCCCGGGCGCTTTCTTTGGTGCTGATCATACAAAAATAATTTTTAAACGGTTCTCAATGCAGCGGCCGCTTCGCCGTTGCTGCCCGCCGCATGTTCAATTGGATTTGAATAGCCGACTTTCACGTCAAGGCCGAGCGATTGCATTTCCTTGACGAGCACGTTGAAGGATTCGGGAATGCCCGCCTCCAGCGAGTTGTCGCCCTTGACAATGCTTTCGTAAATCCGGGTGCGGCCCTGCACGTCGTCGGATTTGACGGTGAGCAATTCCTGCAGTGTGTAGGCGGCGCCGTAGGCTTCCATGGCCCACACTTCCATTTCGCCGAAGCGCTGGCCGCCGTATTGCGCCTTGCCGCCCAGCGGCTGCTGGGTGACGAGCGAATACGGCCCGACAGCGCGGGCGTGAATCTTGTCCGCGACCAAATGGCCGAGCTTCATCATGTAAATGTAGCCGACCACAATTTCCTGATCGAACGGCGCACCGGTGTAGCCGTCATAAAGGACCGTCTTGCCGTGCTCGCCGATCAGCGGCTGTTCATCGGCATCCTTTTGTTTTTGAGCGGCCTCTTTTAAATAATTGCGGATGTCCTTTTCCTTGATGCCATCAAAAACCGGCGTGGCCAGCTTCAAGCCCAGAATTTTCGCGGCCCAGCCGAGGTGCGTCTCGAGCACCTGGCCGACGTTCATGCGCGACGGCACGCCCAGCGGATTCAACACGATGTCCACCGGCGTCCCGTCCGCGAGGAATGGCATGTCCTCCTCTTTCACGATGCGCGCGACGACACCCTTGTTGCCATGGCGTCCGGCCATTTTGTCGCCCACGGACAATTTGCGCTTCGAGGCGACATAGACCTTCACCGACTTGACGATGCCGGCTTCAACGCCTTCGCCTGCCTCGGCGCGTTCCATTTCCTCATCGTATTGCATCTGCAAATCGTCGAACTTCTTTTTAAAGCTGCCGATGATTTCGTTGATTTTGTTGCGGATGGGCGACGGATCAATCTCGATGCGGTCATAGACCGTCGCCAGTTTGCGCAGGAGCGTCTTGGTGATTTTGCGGTTGGCCGGGATGATGATTTCGCCGGTCTCGCTGTTCACCACGTCGAGCGGGATTTTTTCGCCGAGCAGAATGTTGCTCAACGCTTCCGTCAGTTGATCGCGCAACTCCTCGGTCTTTTTCTTGTGCTCGTCCTCAATTTGTTTGGCGTGGCGTTTTTCCTCGCTGGCGGAGGTTTTGCCGCTCTTCTCGCCTTCCTTCTTGGACGACACTTTCACGTCCATGACGATGCCGTAGGTGCCGGAGGGAACCTTGAGCGAGGTGTCCTTCACGTCAGCGGCCTTCTCACCGAAAATCGCGCGGAGCAAACGTTCCTCCGGCGCCAGTTCAGTTTCGGACTTCGGCGTGATTTTGCCCACCAAAATGTCGCCCGGCCGGACTTCCGCACCCACACGAATGACGCCGTCGGGGCCGAGATTTTTGAGCGCCTCATCGCCGAGGTTCGGGATGTCCCGCGTGATTTCCTCCGGACCGAGTTTCGTGTCGCGCGCGCTGACCTCGAATTCCTCAATGTGAATGCTCGTGAAGATGTCTTCCTTCACGATTTTCTCGCTGATGAGAATGGCGTCCTCGAAGTTGTAGCCGTGCCAAGGCATGAAGGCGACGAGCACGTTGCGGCCCAATGCCAGCTCGCCGTCTTTCGTGCAGGGGCCGTCGGCGATGATCTGGCCTTTCCGCACATGATCGCCCTTGTCCACCAGGATTTTCTGGTTGATGCATGTCGCGGCGTTGGACCGCATGAATTTGCGGATGGAATAGACCCAGATGCCCTTTTCGGGATCGTGTTTAATCTTCTTTTTCGTTTCGGGCAATTTACCGTCTTCGGTGACGACGATGTAATCGCCACTGACCGAGGCGACCTTGCCGCTTTCCTCCGCGACCACCACGGCGCACGAGTCCCGCGCCACGCGGTCTTCGAGGCCGGTGGCCACGAGCGGCGCTTCGGTCACGAGCAACGGCACGGCCTGGCGCTGCATGTTCGAACCCATCAACGCGCGGTTGGCGTCGTCGTGTTCCAAAAACGGAATCAGCGACGCGGCAACGGACACCAGTTGTTTCGGCGAAATGTCCATGTAATCCACGCGCGCGGGTTCGACATCAATGAAGTCGGTCCGGGCGCGACAAACGACCCGGTCGGTCGTGAATTTGCCCTTGTCGTCAATCGGCGAGTTCGCCTGCGCGATAATGAATTGTTCCTCGCGGTCGGCGGTCAGGTAATCAATTTTCTCGGTGACCTTGCCGTTCTCGACCTTGCGATAAGGCGTTTCGAGGAAGCCGAAATCATTGATGCGCGCGAAGGTCGCCAGTGACGCAATCAAACCGATGTTCGGGCCTTCCGGCGTTTCAATCGGGCAGATGCGGCCGTAGTGCGATGGATGCACGTCGCGGACCTCGAAGCCCGCACGGTCGCGGGACAAGCCCCCCGGCCCCAGCGCGGAAAGCCGGCGCTTGTGCGTCAACTCGGCCAGCGGATTGATTTGGTCCATGAACTGGCTCAATTGCGAGCGGCCAAAGAAATCGCGAATGACCGCCGAAAGCGCCTTGGGATTGATGAGCTTCTGCGGTGTCATCGCCTCGACGGTTTGATCGAAGAGCGTCATGCGCTCCTTGACGAGGCGTTCGGTGCGGGCGAGGCCGACGCGGCACTGGTTGGCGAGCAATTCGCCAACGGTGCGGATGCGGCGGCTGCCAAGATGGTCAATGTCGTCGAGACTGCCCTCGTTTTTCCGGAGGCGGAGCAGGTATTTCGTCGCGGCCACCAAATCGTTCTTGGTCAGTATGCGCGAGTCTTCCTTGTCCTTGAGGCCAAGTTTTTGATTGATCTTGTAACGGCCGACGCGGCCCAAATCGTAACGCTTGGGATCGAAGAACAGCCGTTTGAGCAGGGCGCGGGCGTTGGCGGCGGTCGGTGGATCGCCCGGACGCAGGCGCCGGTAAATGTCCTTGAGCGCATCTTCCTCGTTCTTGGCCGGGTCTTTTTTCAGGCATTTGATGATGATGCCATCGTCCACGGCCGTGTCCACGACCTTGATTTTGTTGACGCCCAGTTCGGCGATTTGTTTGACCACCGCCTTGGAGAGCGGCTCGAAGGCGCGCGCGACGACAAGGCCTTTCTCCTCATCCACGGCGTCCTGAATCAAAACGCGGTTCGACAGGTCTTCCAGTTTCTCGGCTTCCTTGACCGTGAGCTCCTTGATTTCGTAAAACAGCTTGAGAATTTCTTCGTCCGTGCCGCGGGTTTTCTCGCCGTTGTCCTTGCCCTTGCCGATGCCGCCCTCGACATCCAAGAAGCTCAACGCGCGGAAAAACGTCGTCGTCAAAAACTTGCGGCGGCGCTTCTTGCGGTCGAGATAGACGTAGAGCAGATCGCTCGTGTCAAATTGCGCCTCATACCACGAGCCGCGGTCGGGGATGACGCGGAAGCTGTGCAGGATTTTTCCGTTGGGATGCTGCGTGGCCTCGAAGGCGATGCCGGGCGAGCGGTGAAGCTGGCTGACGACGACGCGCTCGGCCCCGTTGATGACAAACGTGCCTTGCGGCGTCATCAGGGGCAGTTCGCCCATGAACACTTTTTCCTCCTTCGCGCTTTTGCCTTCGTCCTTGAGGATGAACGTCACGTAAAGCGGCGCGCCATAGGTCAGGCCTTCACGCAGGCATTCCAGCCAGCTCACCTTCGGCTCGCCGATTTCATAGGAGTCGAAATCGAGCTTGCACTTACCATCGTAGCTATCAATGGGAAATACTTCCTGAAAAACTGATTCGAGACCGGCATGCTTATTGCGCTTTTTGGGCGCGGCGTCGGCCTGCAGGAATTCCGCATAGGAATTCGTCTGCAATTCAATCATGTTCGGCGGCACGACAATCTCTTTGATCTTGCCGAAGTTGATTCGTTCTGTGACTCGCGATGGCATTTGGACTTTCTGTGTTGGCCGGCATTCACCGGCGCTTTTTAATCAACGACCCAAGGCCGGCGCGCCGCGTTCAACCCCGACATCCGATGTCGGGTCAACGACCGGCCGGCCTCCCCGAAAACTGCCTGCTGTCTGCTTTCGCAACTAAATCGTGACATTAACAACGCGCGACCATCGGGCGGCCCCGGCCACCGCCGGAGCCGTCCCGGAATTCGTTTACTACTTCACTTCCACTTTGGCGCCCGCTTCCTCGAGCTTCTTCTTGGCGGCGTCCGAATCCGCCTTGTTCGCTCCTTCGAGCACCGGTTTCGGCGCACCTTCCACCAGCGCTTTGGCTTCTGCCAGGCCGAGTCCGGCCTTCACTTCGCGGACGGCCTTGATGGTGGCAATTTTCTTTTCCGCCGGGGCGGACACGAGGATCACGTCGAATGTGTCCTTCACGGCGGCCGCGGGCGCAGCCGCGCCACCGGCAGCCGCGGCGGCGGCAACCGCCACCGGCGCGGCAGCAGTCACACCCCATTTTTCTTCCAGTTTCTTGACCAGGTCGGCGGCTTCGAGAACCGTCAACTTGCTCAGTTCCTCTACGAGTTTTGCAATGTCAGCCATATACTACCTTTCCTTCGTCTCGTCGTCCACCGCGGTCCGCCTTGCCCCGCCTGGCGGGATTCGGCGCGACACGCCCCGGCGTTTTTAAGTTCGTTCCCGAACCGACGATTTACGTTGTTGTTTCTTGTTTGTTTATCCCCTCCACCGGACGGGTGGACGGGAAATGGTTTCAAGCTTTTTCCGCCTTGGCCTTGACCACGCGGGCGAGCGACGAGGCCGGCGTGTTGATTAAAACGACCAGTTTTGTGGCCGGGGCGTTCAACAGGCCCAGCAGCCTGGCGCGCAATACATCCAAGCCCGGCAGATCGGCCAGGGCGAGAATCGCCGCCTGCTCCAAACGCCGATTGTCCAGATAACCGAACCGGATCTTCAGCCGGTCGAACTCGGCACCGAAATTCTTCACCACCTTTGCCGCAGCGGAGATGTCCTTCTGGCCAGTGACGACGGCCAGTTGTCCGGTCAGAGCGCCGTTCAATTCGCCGACGCCGGCTTCCTGGGCCGCGAGGCGAAAGGTGGAATTTTTGACCACGTGAATTTCCGCGCCCGCCTGACGGAGGCGTTTCCGCAATTCAGTCAGATGGGCCACCTTGAGGCCTTTGTAATCCACCACGATGAAGAACGGCGAGGCATTCAGCCGCGCAACGTATTCCTTCGTCAAAGTTTGTTTCTCAGCACGCATGATTTAAAATCGGTTTCAGGTTAATGGCTCGTGAATTCACGCACATCCAATCGCACGGGCGGGCTCATTGTGGCCGAAAGCGTGCAGGTGTGAACGTAGGTGCCTTTGACGCTGTTCGGGCGCGCCTTAAACACGGCTTCAATCACGGCGCGCGTGTTTTCCTCGATTTGCTCCGGCTTGAACGAGGCCTTGCCGACCGGCACGTGCACGTTGCCCGCCTTGTCAATTTTGAACTCGACGCGGCCCGCCTTGACTTCTTTGACCGCCTTGGCGATGTCGTCCGTCACGGTGCCGGTCTTCGGATTCGGCATCAGGCCGCGCGGGCCTAGCACCTTGCCGAGCTTGCGCACCTCAACCATCGCTTCCGGGGTGGCCACCGCCACGTCGAAATCCGCCCAACCTTCCTGACACTTCTTGATCATGTCCTCAAAGCCGACGTATTCGGCGCCCGCAGCCTTGGCGGCGTCGGCCGACGCACCACTCTTGGCGAACACGAGCACACGCACGGTCTTGCCGCTGCCGTGCGGCAACGGGACCGTGCCGCGGACCATCTGGTCGGATTGCTTCGGGTCCACGCCGAGGCGGAAGGCGAGGTCAATCGTCTCGTTGAACTTCGCCTTCGGAAATTTGGCGAGGACGCCGACGGCATCCTTCAGCGAATATGTTTTCTTGGCGTCCACCACTTCGAGCGCTTTCCTGTATCTTTTGCTTGGCATTTGTTTTGGTGCGGTGCAAGCGAGCCTTTAATGACTCTCCCGCGGTTGTTTATGTTTATCCGACAACTTCGATTCCCATGCTGCGCGCCGTGCCGGCGATGACCCGGAACGCGGCTTCCGCTGACGTCGCATTCAAATCCTTTTGCTTCAGCTTCACGATGTCCAAAACCTGTTTGCGCGTTACTTTGCCGACCTTTTCCTTGTTCGGCTCCTTGGACCCGGCAGTGATGCCCGCGGCCTTTTTGAGCAGCACGGACGCCGGCGGCGATTTGGTGATGAACGTGAACGACTTGTCCTGATAAACGGTGATGACGACGGGAATGATGAGTCCCGCGTCGTTCTTGGTCGCCGCGTTAAATTCCTTGCAGAAGCCCATAATGTTGACGCCGTGCTGGCCGAGCGCCGGGCCGACCGGCGGCGCGGGATTGGCCTGGCCCGCCGGGATCTGCAATTTGATGATGCCTGTGACTTTCTTTGCCATAAAATTTTTCTCGTGATGCGTGAAACGTGAATTCTTCACGCCTCACGTTTCACGTTTCTTGCTACGCCTTTTCCACCTGCCAGTATTCGAGTTCCACCGGCGTGTTGCGCCCGAAAATATTCACGGTCACCTTCAACTTTCCGCGTTCGGGATCAATTTCCTCAATCACGCCGCTGAAATTGAGGAACGGCCCGTTGTTGATCTTGATGGTCTCGCCGACTTCAAAATTGACCTTGGGCTTTTCCGTCTCCTCGGAGGCGGAAATCTGGGCCTTGATAGACTCGACTTCGTCGGCCGGGGTCGGCGCGGGCGGTTCGCCGCCGACAAAACCAATGACACCCTGGGTTTCCTTGATGAAATACCAAGGTCTCTCAATGATGCGGTTGTTGTCATCCAACAGCACCATGTCCACGAATACATAGCCTGGCCACAATTTGCGGCTGGAGACGGTCTTCTTCTGGTTGCGCACTTCGACGACCTTTTCCATCGGGACGAGGACTTCCTTGATGTATTCCTGCATCTCGTCGGTCCTGATGCGCTTTTCGATGCTCTCCTTGACCTTTTGTTCCTGGCCGGAAAGCGTATGGATGACAAACCACTGGCTGCGCATGGGGCTCAATGTGTATAGAAAACGAAGGTCAGTATCCGATCCACCACCACAGTGAATGTGCCGAGTAAAACAATGGTGATGGTGATGAGGACGGTTGACCCTTTTAATTCATCCCACGTCGGCCACGTGCATTTTTTCAATTCCTCCCTTGTTTCCTGGACGTATGTGGCGAAGCGCCGGATATGTCCCTGCCACCATAAATAGGCAAAGACTGACCCAATCACGACCACCCAGATTGCAATTGTCAAATTACTCACAACATTTTCTGGCGGAGAGGGAGGGATTCGAACCCCCGTCCCGCAACGCGGGATGCGGTTTTCAAGACCGCCGCATTAGACCGCTCTGCCACCTCTCCAAAATCACTGGCAGGGCGTGAGGGACTCGAACCCCCAACCAACGGTTTTGGAGACCGCTACTCTACCAATTGAGCTAACGCCCTATACCGTCGAACCTGTCTCATAACTCAGACAAAAAGGGAACCGCAGGGTTCAATGCCCTGCCTGTCAAATTTGAAAACCAGCTTACGCAATGACCTCCGTCACGCGACCGGCGCCAATCGTACGGCCGCCTTCGCGAATCGCGAACCGCTGGCCTCTTTCCATCGCCACCGGCGCGATGACTTTAATTTCCATGGAAACATTGTCACCCGGCATCACCATTTCAACTTTCGGCGGCAACGTGACCGTGCCGGTCACGTCCGTCGTGCGGAAATAGAACTGCGGGCGATAATTGGTAAAGAACGGCGTATGACGACCACCTTCCTCCTTCGACAGCACGTAAACTTCCGCTTTGAAATGCGTATGCGGCGTGATGGTGCCCGGCTTGGCCAGCACCATGCCGCGTTCGACTTCTTCCTTTTTGATGCCGCGCAGCAGGACGCCGACATTGTCACCGCATTGCGCCGAGTCAAGCAGCTTGCGGAACATTTCGATGTCGGTGGCCACCGTCTTGCGGGTATCCCGGAGGCCAACCAGCTCGACTTCCTCCATGCGTTTGAGCTGCCCGCGCTCCACGCGGCCGGTCACGACCGTCCCGCGGCCTTCAATGTTGAACACGTCCTCGATGCACATCAGGAACGGCTTGTCAATCTCGCGCGTCGGCAGCGGAATGAACGCGTCAATGGCCTCCATCAATTTCTGGATGGATGCCTCATGTGTCTTGTCCCCGGCCAGCGCCAGTTTGGAGCTGCCGCGAATGACGGGGGTCTTGTCGCCCGGGAATTCATACTTGGTCAGGAGGTCGCGGACTTCCATCTCCACCAAATCCAGCAATTCCTTGTCGTCCACGAGGTCAACCTTGTTCAAGTAAACCACAATGGCAGGCACACCGACCTGGCGGGCCAACAGCACGTGCTCCTTGGTTTGAGGCATCGGGCCTTCCGAGGCGTCCACGACCAGGATGGCGCCATCCATCTGGGCCGCGCCGGTGATCATATTTTTGATGAAATCGGCATGACCCGGGCAGTCAATGTGAGCATAGTGACGTTTGTCGCTTTGATACTCCGTGTGGGACACGGCAATGGTGAGGGTCTTGGTTTCGTCGCGCACTGTGCCACCCTTGGTGATTTCGGCATAGGACTTGATTTCCGCCAAGCCCTTCTGCGACTGCACCTTCACAATTGCCGCCGTCAAAGTGGATTTGCCGTGGTCAATGTGTCCGATAGTGCCGACGTTGACGTGCGGCTTCGTTCGTTGAAATTGCGCTTTAGCCATTGTTGTCTCCTGCGTTTAGTTTTTTGTTAAGGTCATATCTACCAACTGGAGCCCATGATCAGGATTGAACTGATGACCTCGTCCTTACCAAGGACGCGCTCTACCGACTGAGCTACATGGGCGCAAATTAAACATCAATTCAACCTGAAATGCAAAACGACAAAAAACCACTTCCCCACGGATTTTCCTTCGAAAATCCGAGGAGCTAACGGCTTTTTGACTTTTTACAAGCTACCGACGCCGCTCAAATTAGGGAACCGGCAAATCCCTGTCAACAGGTTTTTTTGACTTTTTTTTCAACCGGGCTGCAGCCGGAATTTGCGGGCAAATTTGAGTGCTCCTCGAAACTTTGCCCTGGATTCCGCCGGGTCAACCTTGACTCCATCCCAAGCAACTTCGCACTCCTCGAAATGGGTGCTTGTATTCCGGCAGGCCAGCTTTGTCTTCACACGAAGCAAGTCCGGGTGGTTTCCCGAAATTATGTGTTTGGATTCGGACTTGTAACCCGGGTTTTCAGAGCGCGAAGGGAGTGTGAATCCTGCTTTTGCCGCGAGATGGCAATCAATGCCAACAGAATGACAATGGATGGTTAAGGTTTTTCTTGTTCGAGCCGGTCACTGGCACAATCCAAGCAGGACACGGAAGCATGAAAAGCTTTACGTGTTCTTTGCCCGCTTCACTCCGATTGAAGATTCTCTCAACCGCGAGAATCTCCCTGGTGAGTGTGCTGATGATTTTACCCAAATTTTCGCATCTTGAAGCTTCGGTTCTTCCTGCCAGTCCCTGCACGCTGTCATGGAATCTGAATCAGGACGTTTCGGTTGCGGGTTACGCGTTGTATTTCGGAATTACCGGTTCGTCGGCAACCAATCGCCAGGTTTTGGGAATGACCAATACTGTCACGTTGTTCAACCTGCTTGCGTGTTCAAATTACTTTTTTTACGTGGTCGCGTATGATGCCAAAGGCCTCGAAAGCTCTCCCTCCAATGTTGTGTATTACAAACCGCAAGTCCTGTCCCCGTTGAAGCTGACCTCCCCGGTTCGAGGGACAATGAACCTTCAATTTCGTGCTGCGCCGGGCTCGGTTTGCCTGATTCAATACACCCCCTCACTCAATCCGGCACAATGGCAAATCCTGGGCAGTGCCACGGCGGATTCAATTGGAAACATTATGATAACCGACTCCCGAACCGGCAAATCGCCCACCCGTTTTTACCGGGCCGCCTTGTATGCCAACCCGCAAGTGCTGTCCTCGGTGAAACTGGCCTCCGTGGTTGCAGGAACAGTAACCCTTCAGTTTCATGCCGCACCGGGCACAGTTTGCCAGGTACAATACACACCGTCACTCAATTCGCCGCAGTGGCAAACCTTGGGCAGCGCCACAGCGGATGCCAACGGAAACGTTACGATGACCGACCGGCCGCCGGGAAACACAGCGAGCCGATTTTATCGCGCCGTCGTACCTTGACGCTTTTCACGCCCGCGGATGCGCCGCGTCGTAGGCCTTCTTCAACCGTTCCGTCGTCACGTGCGTATAAACCTGCGTCGTGATGAGATGCGCGTGGCCGAGCAATTCCTGCACACTCCGCAAATCCGCGCCCGCGTCCAGCAGGTGCGTGGCGTAGCTGTGCCGCAGTTTGTGCGGCGTCAGGCCCGGATCCAGTCCGGCGATGACCAGATATTGCTTCAGCCGACGCGAAAGTTGGACTGGCTGGAGCGGCGCGGCCTTTTTCGTGTCCGCAAAAAAAACCGGTGACGCTCCGGACGGCGGCTGCCTGAGCGTGCGCCAATAATCTTGAATCGCCCGCAACGCCGGCTCGCCAACCGGCACGAGCCGTTCCTTTTTGCCTTTGCCGCGCACGCGCACGAGTTGTTCGTTCCCATCAACGTCCTCGGCACGCAGGCCACACAGTTCGCTCACGCGCAGGCCGCAGGAATATATCGTTTCCAGTACCGCCCTGTCGCGCAGACAAACCGCCACGGAAATCGGGCGGCCCGGCCCTTTCCTTTGCTTTTGCGTTTGCAGCAACTTTGCCGGCGCAGCAAGCAAGTCCAGAACCTGTTGTCGTGTCAGGTATTTGGGCAACCGCCGGCCCGGTTTGGGCAGCGCGAGATTTTTGACCGGTGAAGCCCCGGCCACACCGTGCCGGACCAGAAATTTGTAAAACGTCCGCAAGGCAGAAAACCGGAGCTGCGTCGCCGCGCGGCCCAGATTATTCCGGCCGAGAAACCGCAGGTAACTGCGAAAGTCATCGCGCCGCAATTTTTCCCACAGCGGCGGTTGTTGCCGCTCTTCGCGGTACCAGCGGACAAATTCGTTGAGCGCGTCCCGATAATTCCGTTGGGTATAAACCGACGCCCCGCGGTCCGTCGCCAGATGCGCGAGAAATCTCCGGATCCACCGGTCGTGGATTTCAGGGCCGCCTTTGTCGGAGTCATGCCGCATTTCAACGCAGGTTATGCCGAGTTTACCAACCTTTCAATTTGCCGTGCCACAAATTCAATGGCGCGTCAATGCCACGCCCAACTGCAATAATTTCCGCACGCCCGCGTCCGACTTCGCCTCCGCGTAAATCCGCAGAACGGGTTCCGTGCCGGAGCCGCGCAACATCAGCCAGGACGTGTCCTGCGCGACGAATTTAACGCCGTCAAAGGTCTTCATGTCGGCGAGCGGCGAACGCAGCAATTTCGACGGCGGATTTTTCTGGAGAAATTCCATCAGCGCCGCGCGTTGCTCCAACGGATAATGCGTGTCAATCCGGCCGTAACGGTGCGGACCGAATTGTTTCTCCAGTCTTGCCAGAAGTTTGTTCACCGACACGCGTTCAGTCGCGAGCAATTCCAGCAGCATCAAGCCGGCAGCGATGCCGTCGCGTTCGGGGATATGGCCGGGGAACCCGATGCCGCCGCTTTCTTCCGCGCCCAACAGCACGTCGCCCTTGAGCATCTCGGCGCAGATATATTTGAATCCCACGCCGGTCTCGACCAACAGCAACCCGTAAGCCGCGCACATTTTGTCCACCATCGAAGTCGTCGTGAGCGCCTTGACCACCCGTCCCCTGCCCTTGCGGTTGACAATCAGGTGATGCAGCAGCAGGCAAATGATCTGGTGCGTCGTGAGCGCGTTGCCCCGGCCGTCCATGCCGCCGACGCGGTCGGCGTCGCCGTCCGTCACGAGGCAAAGGTCATGCGGATGCGCGCGCAGGAACTTCTGGCTCGGCCCGTAATTTTTTTCGATGGGTTCCGGGTTGATGCCGCCGAACAACACGTCGTGCCGCGCATTGAGCGTGGTGACCTTGCACGTCGTGCCTGCGAGTAATTGCTCGAAACAACCCGCACCTACGCCGAACAACGCATCGTGTGCGAAACGCAGTTTTGACTTCGCAATCAATTTGAAATCCACCAGCTTTTTCAGCGCGGCGTAATGGGCCGGACGGACGTCCTGCGTCAGAATCTGTTTCGCGGCAACGTCGGGTCTAACGGCGCGAACCGGACTGCGACCGAGAAAACTCTCGACGGCCTGGCATTCCTCGGGGCCGCTGGAGCCGCCGTAATATGACTTGAGTTTGAAGCCGTTGAACATCGGCGGATTGTGGCTGGCGGTAATCATCACCCCGCCGACGGCGCGCAGGTTTTTGACCGCATAGGAAACCGACGGCGTGGGCGTCGGCTCCGGCGTGAGGACCACTTGAAAATTGTTGCCGGCCAAAACCCCGGCGGCGGTTCGGGCGAAACGGTCGGAGAAAAACCGGCGGTCAAAGCCAACCACAACTTTCAGTTCACGCCCCTGAAATTCCGCCCTCCGCCCGCCGTATTCCGTTTTCCAATAGTCTGCGGCGGCCTGGGCGACGCGCGCGACGTTGGCGAAGTTGAAATCCTCCGCGATGACCGCGCGCCAGCCGTCCGTGCCGAATTGGATTTGTGCCACGTGCAGAGCTTGGCACAGGAGTCTTCATGTGCCAAGCGCGGGAGATTAATGCCAAGTCGGGGCACCTACGTCAAACTGCTCTTGTTCCTTGAAGTAAATTTAACAAGTTTTTGGCTCGATCAAGTAGATCATCGTAAGTCAGCACATGAACAGCCCCGCGAAAAACTATGTTCCGCCGCGTAAGTCGG
Organism: Verrucomicrobiota bacterium; assembly: GCA_050012035.1. Taxonomy (GTDB): domain Bacteria; phylum Verrucomicrobiota; class Verrucomicrobiia; order Limisphaerales; family UBA11358; genus UBA11358. The sequence goes on from JBEKHY010000001.1 coordinate 154,814, forward strand.
CGTTGATCTGCATCTGATAAAGATGAGCGTCGTCCGATAACCACAAAACCAAAAGGTTGTTGAATAGTTGGAAGATGTTCCCGTGCATATGCTGAATTTCTTTCCACCCATGCTAGCCAATCCAATATTTGCTGTTCGGCATGAATCAGTTCTTTTGAGCGATGTAATTATGTGCTTTCTGCTAGGTTCGCTACAGTGAAGCTTAGAAAAATAGGGTAAATTGAAAAGCGTTTTTACTACGCGGCTCTGCTACTCTAAATTCGCATTCCCCGCCGTTGCCTTTTGGCTTTGGCGCGGCAGTCGTCAGCGGCTACGATGCGCACAATGTCTGACGCCCAATTCATGCGCCTTGCGCTCCGGCTCGCCCGGCGCGGTTACGGCACAACGTCGCCGAATCCGATGGTGGGCGCGGTGCTGGTGAAAGGCGGCAAAATCATCGGGCATGGCTGGCATCGGCGCGCGGGCTTGCCGCACGCGGAAATCGAGGCGCTCCGCGACGCACAAAAACGCGGCCACGATCCGCATGGGGCAACGCTTTATGTGACGCTCGAACCGTGCAGCACACACGGACGCACACCGCCATGCTCGGACGCCATCATCGCGGCGGGAATCAAGCGTGTGGTCGTCGGCGCAACGGATCCCAATCCCAAACATTCTGGCCGCGCTTTCGGAATTTTGCGGCGCGCAGGGGACTGCGCGCCCTACCAGCTTTTGGCCGATGAGTGTATCCGGTTGAATGAGGCCTTCAACCACTGGATTGTCCACCGTACACCATTTGTCACGGTGAAAGCCGCGATGACGCTCGATGGCAAGATCGCGACGGCCACCGGCGAGTCGAAATGGATCACCGGCGAGCAAGCGCGCGCCTTTGGAATGAAACTCCGGCAAGGCAGCGATGCGGTCCTCGTGGGCATCAACACGGTTCTGGCGGACAATCCCAGTCTGACGGCGAGAGCGAAGATGAAAGATGGAAGATGGAAGATGGCAAAACCGATTCGCCGGATTGTTTTGGATTCGCTGGCGCGGACGCCTCTGGACGCGAAGGTTGTGAACGATGCTTTTGCGGCACTGACGACAATTATTGTCAGCAAACGCGCGCCGAAAAACCGCGTCGCCGCGCTTGCGCAACGCGTGAATGCCGTGGTTGCTCCTCTGGCAAATTCCGCACTCCGCACTTCGCATCCCGCACTCGATTTGTGTTGGTTATTGAAGAAACTCGGTTCGGAAAACGTAATCAGCCTGTTGGTAGAAGGCGGCGGCGAAGTGAACGCCTCTTTCCTGCGCGGTGGTTTGGTGCAACGCGTCGCGTTTTTTTACGCGCCAAAAATTCTTGGCGGACGCGCTTCGCGGAAGGCTGTCGCCGGTGAAGGTGCCGGAAATCTGGCGGAGGCGATCCAGCTTCGCAACGTCGAGTGGCGGCAGCTCGGCCCGGATTTATTGCTGACGGCGACGTTGGAGTCCAAGCTTTAGCTTGTTTTTTCAACGACCGGCGCGAAACTGACGCAAGCTAAAGCTTGAACTCCAACTGAAATGTTCACCGGCATTGTTGAAGAAGCAGGCACTGTCGAACGCATCAGGCCAACGGCGAAAGCCATCGAGTTGACCGTGCGCACCAACGTGACCGGCCGCGGGTTGAAGCCCGGAGGCAGCCTGGCGGTGAACGGTTGTTGCCTGACGGTCGTGAAACTCGCCAGGCGCGGGAAATACAAGCTGGCGCAATTCGATCTGCTCCAGGAAACGTGGCGGCGCACCAATCTGCAATTCGCGAAGGCCGGTTCACTCGTAAATCTGGAGCGGCCACTGCGTACCGGCGACGAGTTTGGCGGGCACTTCGTGACCGGCCACATTGACGGCGTCGGCAAAATCATCCGCTGGGAGCGCACGGGACCGGACCATGTCCTCGATATCGCCGCGCCGCCGGAAGTGATGCGCTACGTCGTTTTCAAAGGGTCAATTGCCGTGGACGGCATCAGCCTGACGGTTGCGGGTATGCGGAAAAAAAGTTTTCGCATCTGGATCATTCCGCACACCTGCAAGATCACGGCGTTGCGCGAACGCAAAGTGGGTGACGCGGTGAATTTGGAAGCGGATTTGCTGGGCAAATACCTCGAGAAACTCGCCGGTGTGCGGGCACGGGTGCGAGCCTGAAACTTCCTTTGGCCGCGGCAAAGCCGGCCTTACACCCGGCACGAATCAACTGAAGCGTGGAACGTCAAATTCTCCCGTCCTTTCCTGTTCCAATCGCTCGCGGACAAGCAGGAGGGTGGCGCGGGTCATTTCGCGCATTTCCTCGTCGCGGGTTTCCAATTGCTTTTCAAGTTCGGCGATACGGGCTTCATAAGCGCGGATACGCTCCTGCAAAGGCAAATGAAGCGAGGCCAGCCGCGCCTCGAGTACGGCCAGCTCCTGCTGGGCTTTTTGCTGCGCCTCGATCAGTTTGCTCCGTTGCGAGTAAATTCCCTGCACCAGGCTTTGCTTCGCAAATTCGGTAAGCTCCAACGCCATTTTTTCGCGAAGCGCCTGCACCTGCGGGTCGGCCAAAGTTTCAGCGCCAAGCAAATGTAGTGGTGCGTCCGGGGCAAGGCCCGTTTCCGACCCCGGGCCGATTTGCCGCACAGCAGGCGGAAGCGCCGACCGGAACGCTTTTGCGGTGCCAAGGCCGCTCCGTAGCAACATGACAATCAACCACGCCAGCAGAATGGAAATGATGATGAGCGCCCCGGCGATGCACCAGCCTATGACGCTCAAATTCGTCCCCTCCGCAAGCAGCGGCGAACCGGCCGCAGCAGTCGAATTTGTTATGCTTGTCACGGTATTGGTATTCACGGCGGCGGTTGTCGCCACGGGTTTTGCGTTGAACTGAATGTCATCCACATAGAACGTGCCGCCCAGGCTGTTGGCAGTCAGTTGAATCCAGAAGCCGGTGCAATTGGTCCGGTCAGCCACGTCGAGTGAAGCCAGTGGAACGGTGATCTGCTGCCAGGTGGCAGGCAGGAGCGTGAACCGGTAATAGACATCGGCCGGGGGATTGGCGTTGCCGAGCAGCGCCTGGACCTGCAGCCGCTGCCCGCCGTTGGTGCCGCCGTTGGCCCAAAAACTCAGGCTGTCGTAGGGACTGGTGTCAAATGCCCTATGGTGGAGGTAAAGCCCCTGCCAATTGGTGGCATTCACACTGATGGCATAGGTGCCCGAATGGACGGATGAAGTACTGACGAGACTGTGGGACACCCAGTACCAATCCTCGAAACCGTTTTGCAGACCGTCGTCATAAACCGGCAGGGCCGTTTGGCCAAAAGTTTTGGCAGCCAGGGCCATTGCTACCAGAAGGGCTGAGGAGTTCGAACGGGTCACGAGTTGCACGCCGGGATTATTACGCAGGACGGTTGCGCGCGCAACGCCAAGATTTGCCGCGCGTACATTGGGATCCGTCCATACACCCGCCAGGAATTGCTGGTCAGAACCGGGCCTGAGATTCGGGGGCGCAGGACGCAGGTTGTGGGCGGATGCGCGCGTGGCGGAACACCAGACGCGCCGGAGCGTGGAGCGCGAAGGCGGGCTGAATTTCATTTCAACGATACTTTTTAGCTTCTGCCTTCGCGGCGCGGCAAAGCGCTGCTACGGCGTGACGATGGCGATCCGGCAGGCCAGCCGTGCGTTGATAAGATTCCCGACCCAAACCGGAAAAATCTCAAAGGATTTGTCGTTTTGCGTTGTCCTACTGGGTAAAATGATGCCGCATGGGCGACACGGATGAAGAAAAGGTCTGGGTGTTGCAAAGCCGAAACGGCGATCCTGCGGCTTTTGAATCGTTGGTTCGCGCACATCAACGCATGATTCATTCGCTGACATTTCGCATGACAGGCTCACTGGCGGACGCCGAAGACCTGGCCCAGGAGACGTTCATCCGGGCTTACCGGCAATTGGATTCCTATCAGGGCACCGCAAAGTTTTCTTCATGGCTTTATCGGATTGCGGTCAACACCTGCCTGAACTGGCGCAAACGGGAAATGCGCCGCGAACAGGCTCACACCCATTGGGCCGCGTCCGGCGCTGCACGGCGAACCGAAGCCAATTCCCCCGCTGACAACGATGAACTCAGCCAATGCGTCCAAGCGGCCTTGATGAAGCTGCCGCCCAAGCAACGCGCCGCCATTGTCCTGACGGTTTACGACGGGCACCATCACGCCGAAGCGGCGCGGTTGCTCGGGTGCTCGGAGACGACGGTTTCTTGGCGCGTGTTTGCCGGCCGCCGGAAGTTGAAACGGCTGTTGAACGTCAAAGGAGGCCGGAATGAATGACTTCGATTTGGATAGAAAGCTGAAGGCTGCGCGAGTTCCGGCGCGGGACGAAGATTATTGGGAATCATTTCCGCGGCTCGTTTTGGCGAAACTGCGCACTGCTCCGGTCGAAAGTTCGTTCGAACGCCATTGGTGGCCACGGCTGGCATGGGGTGGCAGCATTGCCTTCGCCTGCCTGCTCGTTGGTTTTGCCATCGGCCATTGGCATGGTCGGATGGAAAAGAACGATTCTTTTGTGCTCTTGCAGAACCGAAAAATGCTGCGCGAGGTGTTGACACTTTTCCCGAATCGCGTCCGCGCGATCGTTCAGGATAAACACGGTCTGCAACTCGTGCTCTCCGACCAGCCGGATGTGCCAGCTTCAACGCCGCTCTGGGTCAAAATTTGCGACGGCAAACAGTGCGCGTCGCTGGTGACCTTCAGCGGCCAGGAACTCGAAATCGCCGGCCAAAAAGTCACCGTCCTGGCCGACGCCCAGGGCGGAATCATTCTGGAAGGCAGCCGGTTTGTGTGGTCCAGCACGGCGCAGAATTTCGCGCAAGGCGGCCTGAAAATTGAAGCCAAGCGTTTGCCTTCGATAAGCCTGTGACAAAATTCATGAAGAGACTTCTGGGAGCTTTGGCGGTTGTGCTGTTAGCGGCACAATTGCCCGCACAGTCTGGGGTTGCCGCGAAAAGGCCAACTCTACGCGTCGCGCTAATGGATTTTATGTGCGAGGACAATTCGTATCGCAGCACTGTCGCAATGGCCAATTTCACGGTGGCATTGCAGGTGCAAATGACAGACAATTCCAAATTCGAATGGGTCGAGCGCAGCGAACTCGACAAAGCTGAAAATGAACTAAAGCTAAAGGGCTTTGGATTAATTGACCGTTCGGAGGTGCTGCGCAATGGGCACTGGGTTAAAGCTGATTGGGAAGTGTTCGGTGATGTAACCACGAATACCACTGGCGACTGGATGATTTCGCTGGAAGTGGTGGATATGCAGCATACTGATGTGTTGGCGGCGTCGAATTTCGATGTATCTCCTGCGAACGGCGGTCCATACCAGATGAAAACGGAGGATGTTTCGCGAGTGGCCATAGCGTTACGCTCGCTGCTGGATCAGGCCCGGCAAGTATACCTGAGTTCGTCCAAACAAGAAACCGTGGCATTCCTGTTCTTAACCCGGGAGGATTTAGGCAACAACATCGGCGACCTTGAAACCGCACTTCGAAATTCGCTTCTCGTCGTTTCCACCAACACCGGACAATTTCACCTCATCCAATTGCATCGTGCTGGACAGGCGATGGATGAAGCAAACCTCGTTTTAAGCGGTTTGGCCGAGAGTGAGCCAGACGCTTGGGAAAAGGTGGCCGATTACTATGTCTGGGGCAGTTACACATTTCGTCCAAGTCTTTGGTTTGACCGACAAACCCATCAGTGGCACCGCGATCAATTGGTCGATGTTAGTCTCGATGTCTGGGACGGGAAAAATAATCCCCATGCGGTTACGTTGGTGGTGACTAATGAAAATTCTCCCGGTGCCATTGCCGAGCAAATGGCGCAAACGATTGCCCCGTACTTGCACAGCAATGCCGTGGGAACCGTCATCGAGGGGGTTCGCCAGGGCATTTCCGACTCATTGATACATCATTTTGATGAATTGGTCCGGGGAAATCCGGCACTCGACGTGGGCTTGAATTCTCCCGAAGGCCGGCGCCAATGGCTGGAGGCCGTGCAAGTGCTAGAAGCGGCGTGTTTTTTTGATCCAGGAAACGCCAAGGCCCGTGAGCAGTGGCTGCGTTTGCGCTGGGGTATGTATGCCTCCTTCGCAAGTCGAAATGAATTTTTCTTTGCCCGACGGCGGAGCGAGGCTTGGGGGAAATACGTGGACAATTTCGGCTTCAAAACCGTTCTCGCCAATACCAATTTGTCAAGCATCGCCACTGAATACGTGCTTTCGGCTTGGCGGCCTTTTGAGATGTTTTGCTATTCGCAGTACAATCAGGCACAATGGGGAGTGCCACGCGACGCGGGCTTGCGCGAATTGACCGAATGGCAAAATCAATTTGGTTCGGAATTTATTTCCCGATTACTCAAAGCGCCTGATCAGTATAACGGTGCATATCTCGAGGCGTTGCAAGGATATTTCAAGGGAATTGGTCAACCCGGCGGCGAACGGAAACTGTTGGCACAACTTAAAGCGGCTGACAATGGCAAAAATAGCGAACTGTCAAACAGCCCGCCACCATTGGCGAACACCGAGCAGAAAGTCCGGCTTCCGCGTGTTGCTGAACTTGATGCCGCAAAAACAGGGGACATATTCTCTCTGCCGCCTTTGGCTTTCCTGCCGACACTGATTGAACCGTCAATCCAAACGATTGCGTTTCCATCTGATGTTCAGATCAAATATGCAAAATCCATAACGTTCCTCGACGACGCGCTTTGGTTGGAAGTGGAACAGGCCGAGCCGGTCAAAATTAACCCTCAAAATATTCTTGCCGAAAAAGACCTGCAACCGGTCATGGAAGACCACCCGCGATGGTGGCAAGTCGAACTCAACCACCAGAAGTTCCAACTCGTTAGTGACTCACAATCTTCCGATATAATCAGCAACCTCGTGCTTCATAGGAGCGCAATCACTGATTCACAGGGTAATTCATGGTATGTGGATGGAAATGGACTGCACGCCACAAATTCAAAAACTGGCCAAACCCACGACGAGTGGTTCCCCGTTTCAGTGACAATTCAAGCCGATTTGTTTCGGGGCTTTCCCGGGATACCCCAACGTCGGAAGCCTGATTCACAGCTTGCTCAAGAAATTCGGCAACGTCTTGCCCTTCGCCGCCAGTTGTTGGAAGCCCACAAGGCGGATGCTAATCGGCCAAACTTATTCATTCCAAACAGTCGCCTTCCAGGAGGGGTTTGGGGATTGGCAGAAGACGGTGATTTTTTATGGGTGCTCGTGTCTCACTCCGGTGGCTACGCCTTGATGGCATATCATCCGGCCAGTCGAAAGTGGGTAGGCGGGTTTTCATTCAATGGCAAGGGCGCTCCCCAAGCACTGGCTTGCGGCGATGGAAAACTTTGGGTTGCCTGTGATTATGGCGCAAGTTACGTGCTTCAGGCCATTGAGACGAGTTCGGTAAAATCCATTCCGCCCGAACGCTGGCTTTCCGACGAAGTGTCGAGCGAGGAGCTTTCAGCGCGGATTGCTGATTTGTCGGAACATGAGCGCGCTGTTTATTACTATTTTTCAGGCAACGATGCCGCTGCGGTCAAATTGCTACAAACCCAGGCGGAAGATGAACTGGACGCGGAGTCTTTGTTCTTGCTCCAATCGTCCTTTGCCGAAATGGGAGAATCAAATCAGGCCAGTCACTTTGAGCAAAAATTGACCGAAGCATTTCCAGACAGCGTATTCACAAAGGTGGTTTCCTTTAATGACCTAAACCACAACCGTACTATAAAATGAAACCTATCCATATCTTATATCAACGGCTCTGCCATGTTTATTTTGCGGCGCTCTTACTAATTGGCGCAATTCGTCTCCATGCCGCCGATTCGACAAACAACACAACATCCGTTTCCCCTGTAAACCCGCCGATGACGATGAAGGCTCTCACGGCAAAATGGCAGGATGTGAATCCGGACAAACTTCAAATCGCGGCAACTAATGGCGATGTGACCGCACAAACTTACTTGGGTTATCAAGATATCACGAGCGATGATTCAGACATCCAAACACAAGGGGTATATTGGTGCCGGTTGGCGGCGAATCAGGGATTCGCACTGGCACAAGATTTTTTAGGGTGGGCTTATGGAAATGGCAAAGGAGTCGATCTAGACTACGCTCTCGGCGAAAAATGGATGCACCGTGCAGCAGATCAAGGACTTGTCGCCGCCGAATATGATTTAGGTCAATTGCTGGTAAATGAGTTTAACAAGTCCGGCCAGCAGGTTGCAAACTATGCCGTTGCCGCCGAGTGGTATCGGAAGGCAGCTGATCAGGGCCACGTCAAGGCCATGTTCAAGTTGGCTGAACTATACAACTACGGAAAACTGGGCGACGACCAGCGTGCCAATTGCATCCCTTGGTATCTGAAGGCCGCTGCGCAGGGGAACGCCGATGCGCAGGCGGAAATAGGTGAATTACGCGAGGCTTACCCGAACAGCGAACTGCTTAAAAACTTGGATGCCGTTAAAGGGCTCCAGCAGTCGGCTGAAAGCGGAAATTTAGAAGCACAATTCCAGTTGGCCAAAAGGTATCAAACCGGCGATGGCGTACCGAAAGATGCAATAGAAGCCTTCAAATGGATGCAGAAAGCTGCTCAACAGGACGGCAACCAAAGTACCATGGTGAGTGACGCAAGATACCAACTCGGATTAATGTATGAGAAAGGTGAAGGGGTGGCGCCGGATCTGAAGAAAGCCCACGAGCTATTCCGGTCGGCAATTGAAGAGAGCGAGTATGCTCAGGGAAATCCTGCCGTACTGCGCTTGGGACAAATGTATGAAAAGGGGGACGATGTGCCGCAAAATGACCGCATAGCGGCGAAATATTATTCTCAAGAATACCCGGAAAACCTGTTCAATCTTTATGTCCAAGGCCGCGGTTTGCCGGATGATAAAGCGAAGGTCAGCCAGCAAATAATCTCTTTGAGAAGCCTAATAAATACCGCAAGAGGCTGTTTTTTGGTTGGTGAGATTTATTACCAAGGGAAATTGGTTCCCAAGGACATTGCCCAGGCTGCCGATTGGTTCAACAAAGCCGCAACTCAAGGTTCTCCTGAGGCCATGAACCGCATCGGTGAAATGTGGGCCTACGGGATGAATGGTGCTCCGGATCCAAAAGAAGCCGCCAACTGGTACCGCAAGGCTGCCGCCAAGGGTTTGGCCGAAGCGCAGTACAACCTCGGTCTGTGTTATGCAAAAGGGGAAGGTGTTCCGGCCAATCCCGTGGAAGCTTGGAAATGGTTGCAGTTGGCAACAGATCAGAAATTTCCAAACGCGGCCGAAGAACGTGATAAAATGCAGGCCACCATGACTGCGGACCAGGTAAAAGATGCCCGCACCCTGGCTGATCAAATCAATGCGGCCGGAAAACAATGAGTCCACCCCCTGTTTTCACCAAAGGATTTGCCGTCTCCAATTGTCATACTGGTGGGAAATGAAATCGCAAAACACATGGCTGCTGCTGTTAATGGCCTGTTGCTGGCCGGAAGTGGTTTGCGCGCAATTGCAGCTTCTGCCCGACCAGGAGCCGCAACGTGTATTTGCCGGCGACGCACGGAAAATCACTGTCGTCTGGCACAATGCGGGTGACAAGACCGCAAACGCCGAAATTCACACGCGGCTCTGTCAAACCAGCTCCGCGACGGCGGTTCCATTGACCGAAACACTGTGGAAGCAACTTCAAGTGCTGCCGGGGCAGACGATTATTGAGTCCGCCGCGCTGAACTTTCCCGCCGTGAAGGCCGAGACGCGTTTTCTCCTTCAATGGCTGGAAGGCACCAACCGGGTCTTCGGCAAAACCGAGGTGCTGGTTTATCCGACGAACCTGTTGGGCGAATTGAAGCCGTTGATTGGAGAAGACATTTTAGGCGTTCTCGACCCGAACAACGAACTCAAACCGTTGCTCAGGCAAAACCGTGTGGATTTCTTGGACTTGGCCAAAACCTCGCTGGAAGATTTTCAGGGCAAGCTGGCCATCATTGGGCCGTTTCAGTCAAAGGCGCAGATGCGCGAAGGACTGGCGCAGACCATTCAACGAATTGCCGGGAAAGGCGCGGCGGTGATCTGGATTCAACCGCCCTCGGGACCAAAGGAAAAAGTCAAACCATCGTTTTATATCGTACCAGAAGGCAAGGGCGTAGTTGTCGTCGTTCAGTCTGACTTGGTTGCCGGTCTATCAGATAATCCCCGCTCCCAATTCAACCTGATTTATTTTTCCAAGCTGGCGCTGCATCCTGAACCATTTCTTTTGCCTGATTTAAACACTCACCCATGAAACCAAAACACGTCATGAAAACACAAATTCCATTCATCCTGGCCCTGCTGCTGGCCGCAGGCACGACCGTCCGCGCGGCAACCAATGATGTTCTCACCGTTGCAGTCTTCGACTTTGAATCGAAGGACGAAGCCGTCCGCGACTTCGGCCCCAAGGTGGCCACGCTGGTCAACGCCAACCTGTCCGCCGAACCGCAAATCATCACCGTGGAGCGCGCCGAACTTGAAAAAGTTCTGGGCGAACATGAACTCGGCCTGTCCGGCACGGTCAACCCGGACAGCGCGGCCAAGATCGGCCAACTGACCGGCGCCAAAGTGCTCGTTACTGGCCGGGTGTTCAAGGCGGATGGCCAGACCATCATCGTGGCCAAGGTCATCGGCACCGAAACCAGCCGGGTCTATGGCGAAATGGTCCAGGGCGGCTCGTCAGCCACGATGGTTGACCTTTCGGCCAGCCTCGCGAAAAAAATTGCCGGCGTGGTTTCGGAAAAGAGCGATACCCTGGTGGCGAAGGTGGAAACGCGCGAGGAACGGATCGCCAAAATCAAGCAGGCGCTCGCCGGCAGAAAATTGCCGGTGGTGTCGGTGAATATCAACGAACGGCATTACGGGCCGCATATCATTGACCCGGCGGCCCAGACGGAACTGTCGGTGATTTTACAGCAATGTGGCTTCACGCTGGCGGACAGCGATTCCACCAACAAACCGGCCATCGAAATTTCGGGCGACGCCTTCAGCGCCTACGGCATGCAAAAAGGCAACCTGATTTCCTGCAAATCGCGCATCGAACTCAAAGCTCGTGACGTTACGACTGGAAATATTTTGGTGGTGGATCGCCAGACCAGCGTGGGTGTGGATATTGCGGAGCAGACCGCCGCCAAGACGGCGCTGGAAAACGCAGCAGACACGCTGGCGGAACGGGTGATTCCGAAAATTACCAGGTAAATGGGATATTCTTGCTTCAGTGTCTCCGGCACCGCAATAGTGTCACGATAAACAACAATGAAAAGCAGGCTGCAAGTTTGTTTTTTGATTTTGTCTATTGGACTGATTACAGCCAGGGGTTCTGAATTAAAACTTGGCATCCTTTGCACAGACAGTTCCGGTGCTCCGCTGGCCGACCTGCTAACCGTTGAACTGGCCCGCGTGGAGGGGGTCGCCGTTTTGGAGCGGGCTGAATTGGATCGAATCGTTCGCGAGCAATCCCTGAATCGTTTCTCGGGGGCGGAGGTTTTGAAGGTGGGCGCTTTGGCCGGCGCGGATGGGCTTGTGATTTTGGAGCCGCGGCAGCTTTCAAAAGGGGTCTCGCTGAACTTGCGCGTGGTCGGCGTGCGACATGGAGTGGCGTTGGGCTGGTGGGATTACACGGTTCTCCCGGAAGACGCTTCGGCCTGGTCCAAAGGGGCGGCTCTACAGATCAGGAATCTCCTTCCCAAACTGACTTCACCAGAACGGCGCGCCGTGCCCATTTCTTTTGTTGGCTTCACTTCTCCGTCGTTGTCGCACGGTTCTACGCTGTTGGAGCGCGAAATTAACAACCTGTTTCTGCAACGACTCGGAGCGGAACCGGATTTATTGGTACTGGAACGGCAAAAGCTCCTGGAAAGCGCATTTGAAAAAGTGCTGAGCAGCGATGATCGGAAGTTCTGGAATGGAGCCTATCTGCTGGATGGAACTATCAACCGCGAAACTATCTCCGAGGAATCGGTAACGGTGCATTTCCGTTTGATTGGTCCAGAGGGAAGGATTGCAGGGGAATCCATGGTGAGCGGTTCCCGCACTAATCTGGTCAATCTCAGCGCTCAATTTGTGCAACAGATCCGCCGATGGCTTCATTCCGAAAGCAGCACGGTTACCTGGGACGCCTCGGCGGAAGCCAAACGCTTTTATGACGAAGCCGAATTCGATGTCCGTTGGGGTTTCTGGCCGGAAGCACGGGCGGCGGCGGATGCGGCGTTGGCACTGGGGAAGGATGATTTGGACACCCGATGCCTGCAGTTGACGGCCTACACGGGCTTGTTTAAGGCCGCACAGAACGAAACCTCTTGGCGCGCTTATAAACCCGAATACGGTGTTTTGGAGAAGTACACGGCGCCTCCCTCGCCGGAGAGTTTGCAAGTGGTATTAAATATGGCCTGCCAACTCGAGGATCTGGCACACTCGCCTTCCCTCATCTTTCAATCGGAAAAACTCAGGCAGTCAGTGGCTGATGCGCTGGCAACGATTGGCGGGGTGACGCTCAAGTTCTATTTCGGCGCGGAGTTGCGCCAGGGCAACGAGGAGAAACTGGCCGAACTGCGCGCGACCATGCGTGACGTGACCGACCGTCTTCTGGACGCCGAAGAAACCAAACAAATTTATTTTCTGGGCCCCAGACCAAGTGATCCAGCTTCCAGCGAAAAGATGAAAAGTGTGACGGATGTGCTCGTGGTATTGCTCAAATTTGGTCCGCTTTGGCAGGAAACACCTGAGGAAGGTGTGAAATTACACCGCCGGCTCAGTTGCACAATTAATTATGAGACCCTCGAGGACGGGTTGGACGAACCGAGATACGCGTATGAATGGGCGCCCGCCGCCTGTGGCTGGAATCCGGCGGACCGGCCGCGAGCCGACCGGGTTTGGCAGATATTTGAGGCCGAAGACAACCTGCTGAAACAGTCGCGATGGCTCCTCCTGACCATTGCCAGCTCACCTTCCGATGCAGGGCTGGAAACGAACTGCCAAACAGCCTTGGAGTTCTTTCGCACCAACTATGATCAGTTGGCCCAAAGCGGTTATCAAACCTCATTTGCCCGGGAGTTCGAGAAAATCTGGCATGGGCAGGAGGAGCTGGTCGCGACCGAGTTGCGGGAAAGGATGCTCACCAATGAAGTCGCCCAATTGAAAAGCCTGCTGGCCGGGATTGATCAAGCCACAGCAACCCGAACTTTCCGGCTGGTTCAAGAGTATCCTCTCGTTCCAGAGAACCGACCGCTGGACCGAATTTCTCTCAGTCTGACAAAAAAGCAGGTTCCCTCTGTTACTCCATCTTCTGAAACCAACCATTTGGAAATCGAGCAAAAGCTTGAGCTGTTGAACCAGGCGCTTCAAGTACCCAACAGCCCGGAGAAACAAGCCATAATCGAGCGAACGCTGGAGCTGCTGAACCAGGCATGTCAACTGGCCAATAGCCCGGGAATGCAAGACATAATCGGGCGGGCGCTTGATCTGCTGAACCAGGCTCATAAACTGCCCGATGGCCCGGAGAAGCAGGCCTTACTTCGGGTTGCCGGGGGACAGATTAAGGTTCTTTCGTCATACTGGCGAATGACTGAAGTTGGGCGGGGCACAGCCATGCGGCCAACCGATAGCGAGGTTGTTCTGAACAAAAAGCAGGTTCCCTCTGCTACGCCACTTTTTGAAACCAACCGTCTGGAAATCAAACAAACGCTTGAACTGTTGAACCGGGCGACTCAACTGCCCGATGGCCCGGAGAGGCAAGGCATAATTGAGCGAACGCTTGAGTTGCTGAACCAGATGCGTCAACTGCCCAATAGCCCGGAGAAGCAGACCATAATCGAGCGAGCGCTGGAGTTACTGAACAGGGCGCGTCAATTGCCCGATGGCCCGGAGAAGCAGACGATACTTTATGTCGTTGAGGGACAGATTAACGTTCTTTCATCAAACTGGCGAATGACCGAAATCCGGCAGGACACAACTGTGCGGCCAACCGATAGCGAGGTTGCCCCGAAGACCCCACCGGGAATAAGAGTTGTCGCACCGACCAACATCCCCCATCTGGCCACGAAGGTCGGCTTCCGGCCAGCGCACTCCCCGGGACCCATCACTGCCAAATTTTACCCATTGCCCGCCGCACCACAGAAGAATTCCGTCCTGTGGGCGGATGGAAAGCTCTGGCTGGGTTTTACTCTGAACAGACAGGTACAGTACAGTATCGGCACAAACGCCGCAGGCGAAAGACTGATTGAAGACACGTACGTTGGATCTCTGAATCTCGATACCGGGAACCTTGAGAAAATACAAATTCCAGCCAGATTTTTTCAGCAATGGCAGAGTACTGTGCCGGAATTCGCCGTGTTTCCGAATCGTCTGGTTTTCGGCTTCCCCGATCAACTTGTGATCTGCAACCGCGTTACGGAAGAATTTTCCTCGATACCTTCCCCGCTGAATTCCCCGCATCTGCTTCAAGTGGGCGACCGGCTGTTACTCTACAACGCTGAAACAATCCTAGAAACCACCGGCGAACTGAAGAACTTCAAGGTGCTTGCGAGTGTAAGGCGCCGACCACCGCTCAATGCATTGGACAGTTTATCAACGCTGGACCCGATACGGCTGCGCCCGGTTGGAACCAACGGCCTGCTGGCGCTGGCCGGTGGCAAAATATATTTGTTGACGGAGAATCAATGGCGCACGGTGCCGACCGAAGACTCCGCCAACTTTACGTTTAAACCGGGAGGTGGAGAATCAGTTTTCATCGATCAGCGAATGGGAGAATCGCTTGTTTACGGAGATGTGACTGTCGGTAAAGGCACGAATGTTTACCGGGCATACTATTTCGGACCTGGCGCCGAGCAAGGTGAGATTTGGTGGAGCGGGTTGGCCGTTCCTGATCCGGCATTTCGATGGTCGCAGCAGTTGGTTCGTGATTCTTCGGGAGCCATTCCGAAATATACCAGCCTGCCCGCCTCAGCTCCATTCTTTTGGCTAAACGGGCGGGGGTTTGATGGCACCGTCATGGCCTGCTTCCCGTTTCACCATCAACTTTTCACGATTTCGTTCCCCCCGGCGAAACACTCCCGGGCTGATTTGCGTTTTTGGAGTCCGAATCTGGGTGACCCGGTAGTCTTTCCCGTTTCCCTGCCCACGCGAACCTTCAACGGGAATGTCGTGGTGGACAATCAACTGCTGATCGCCGGGGACAACATTATTGTCTGGAGTCCAAGTATGTCCGGGCTCTGGCGCGTTGATGGCAACGACTTGTTTTCCGATATGGCAAACCCGGATCCGTCTTCCCTCAAAGAATTCCGCCGGGATGATACTCCAACCGACAACGCCAATGTATTCCCATGATTATGCTGAAAGCACCCTTCAAATTATGCCTGTTGGTTGTGTCGCTGGCGGTTTCATTACGACCAGGCCAATTGCAGGCGGAAGATTCTCCACAAACCCTTTATGACAGGGGTTTGGCGCTGCTTAACGACTACGGCGGGTCGCGCCAGACCAAACTGGAAGGTTGGGCCATGATGGAAAAAGCGGCCGCCGCCGGGTACCTGAAAGCAAAAATCGAAGTTGCCGAACTTGACGCCGGATTTTTGGCGGTGATGCAGCCACACGCGGAAGAAGATGCCGAGTTTGCGAAAAAGTATCACCTGCCCAAACCTCCGGCCCTGCTCAAGCCGAACCTGGATCGCGCCCTGGAATATTTCCGGGATGCCGTCCAAAGCGGTGATGTCGGGTCCATGGTGCACCTGGCATTGCTTTACAGCTCGGGCATCGGTGAGCCGCGTGACGAATCCGAAACGCCGCATGAACTTTTGCTGGCTGCGGCCAGGAAAGGAGACGGCGGGGCCATGTTGCACCTCAGCAATCGTTATCTTTACGGCCATGGCGAGAAGGTGGATTTGCTGGAAGCAGCTCGATGGCAGTACATGGCCAGGGATTCGTTCGACTGGCATTTGTTGCTGGATGAGGAAGGGAACCCTAAAGTACAGGAAAACATCCCGATGAGTGACTTGGCCGCTATCCTGTCTCTCATCGTCAAAGCCGTTGAAAAGCATGACGCGAACGCCATCTCGGCACTGAAAGCGAAGTATGCTGAAGCCGGTAAACCGAATGCACCCGAATTGAAGGAACTCCTGAGCGGGACCTGGCACCGACCCATTGACTCCGTTGAGATCACCGATGCCAAGTCTGCCAAAATTCCAGGCAGCGATATCACATCGTTCAAAGTGCGAGTAAGTTATAACCTCGCCAGCAAACCCCACGGCGTCGTCATGCTGGGCCTCGACCTGGAGCATCCCGGCCAATTCAAAATGCTGGCCGATGCAAAAGTTGATCGCGGAGTGGGAGAAGTCGAGCTGAAAGCCGACGTAAAGGATTTGAAGCGGTCAGTGCTGACCGTTTACGCCAACTTGTCTGAAGATCCGCATCCTGAGAGTTGGGACCCTCTGGCGATAACAACATATCGAGTAACAGGCCTAAAATGAAGAGGGCTGACGAGTCGCCAGAGCCAAAGCCGAGATCGGCTATGCCGGCTGCTGCCGCACCCGTTCTTTTTTCTCCTCCAGCTCGGCTTGAATTTTTTTGCGCTCGCTGACCAGTTGCTGTTGCAGCGTTTCAACTTTTTCAAAGTCGCCGGTGGCGGAAACCCTGGCCATCTCATCCTTCAGCGCGATTTCGCGCTCGGCCAGCTTCGCGGCGTAGGTTGAATCCAGCTCTGCCAGTAGCCGTTTCTGTTCAGCGGAAAGTTTGACGGTGGGCGCGGTTTTGTTGAGCCGTTCCATGGCAAGTTCGTAGGCGGTCTTCATATTTTCGAGTCTGGCGTCTGGGTTCTGGGAGCCGGGGTGTCAGTGTCGGCCTTTTTCTTTTTCCACGGTTGGCTCGGCAATTTGACGGGCGGCGGCAATTGGGGCCTAGCATCGTTGCGCACATCGCCAGTTTGACGCAGGCGACACGTGATGGCAAAAAACTTTTTTTACCGGTGCCGCCCGATGTATAAACATGATTTATCTCAATTGTTAGCGTTTCAAAGACAATTCCAGCCACTGACGTAACATATTTGATGTCAATGAGATATATCACGGATTAGCATTTGACACGTTTGCCCTTTGTGGCTTACGGTAACGAGGCAAGGGTGTCGCACCGATTTGTCTTTGGTTGCCGGTCCACCTTGCGCCGCAGTGAATTTTGACCGTGAGGTTTTATGAGTGATACAACCGCAACCGCCTCGCCGGGCGGGATGCCGAAGGTTTCGCGGATTAACGAAGCGGTCATCCGCATCGCCGGCAATTCGCAGGACGGCATCCAGGCCATCGGCGGTTTTCTCGCGCGGCTCGCCGGCCGCAGCGAGCAGGAGGTCATGACGTTCATGACCATCCCGGCCACGATTTCGGGCGGCCCTTCGATTTTCCAAGTGCGCATCGGCACCGGCGAAGTATTGAGCGCGGGCGATGATGCCGACGTGCTGCTCCCCTTTTACCAGCATTCCTATGAAGACCACATTGGCTCGCTCAAAAAAGGCGGCATCGTCCTTTACGATTCCGACCACGTCGTGCCGAACCCGGAATGGCAGCAGGATTACCGCCACGTCGGCGTTCCCATTTCCACGCTGACGGTGGAAGCCATCGGCGGCACGGCCAAGGACAAGGGCAAAAACATCTTTTCGCTCGGCCTCATCGCCCGGATCTTCGACCTGAACGTGCCGAAGCTCGAAAAGCTCATCGCCGAACGCTTTGGCGGCAAGGACGAGAGCATCGTCCGCAACGCGCTGGTGGCTTTTCACGCGGGCCATTCGTATTCCGTCGGTGATTTGCTGGAGACGTTTCAATTTTCCCCCAGCCGCAAACGCGAAGGGCAACAAGTGGTCATGAACGGCAACGAAGCGCTGGGGTACGGTTTCATCGCCGCCGGGGTGCGTTTCGGCGCGGGTTACCCCATCACGCCGTGGACGGAAGTGATGGAATTGCTGCGGCGCGAACTGCCCAAGTACGGCGGCACGTTTGTCCAGTGCGAGGATGAAATCGCATCCGTTTCGATGGCCATGGGCGCGGGTTACGCCGGGCGCGTCGCGGTCACGGGTTCCAGCGGTCCGGGTATTTCCCTCAAAATGGAATCGGTCGGCTGGGGTGTGATGGCCGAGGTGCCGGTGGTGGTGGTGGATGTTCAACGCGGCGGCCCGTCCACCGGTTTGCCGACGAACGTCGAGCAATCCGACCTGAATATCGCCCGCTTCGGCAGCCATGGCGATTCGCCCCGCGTCGTGCTGGCGCCCGCGAACGTGGAGGATTGTTTTTACACCGCCATCGAGGCCGTGAACATTGCACGCAAATACAATGTGCCGGTTTTCATTCTGAGCGACCAGGCCATTGCCACGCGCATTGAGGCGTTTCCGGAACCGGACCTGGAAAAAGTCTGCCAGGACATTTCGCCCGACCTGACGACCGTCCCTGATTTCGTGCCCTATGATTTGTCCGCCCCGAACGGTGTGGTCCCACGGGTCGCGCCCGGCACGCGCATTGCCAGCGGCAAATATCCCGTGGCGACCGGCCTCGAGCACGATGAAGCCGGCCACCCGACCGGCTCGCCGAAGATGCATCAGGCCATGGTCGCCAAGCGGCGCCAGAAACTGCTGGCCCTCCAAAAAACGTTGTCGGTGCCGAAGGTTTACGGTCCGCCAGAGGGCAACGTCCTGCTCGTCGGCTGGGGTTCCACACAAGGCCCGATTCGCGAGGCTGTGGACCGCGCCCGCGCCGCCGGCGACAGCATCTCGTCGTTGCATATCAAACATCTCCATCCGCTGCCGAACGGGTTGGAAAACATTTTCTCCGGGTTCCATCACGTGCTGGTAGTGGAGATGAACGATGAAGGGTTTTACGGATACGGCCAGCTTGCCGGCATGCTGCGCGCCCGTTATTGCGATCCCCGGATTCGAGGCATCAACAAGACCGACGGCCTGACGTGGAAAGTAAAGGAGATACTCGCGGCAGTGAAACTGAAATTGTCGTCGAACGGCCAAGCCGACAAAACCGTCTAATGTTCAAAGTTGAAAGATGTTATGAGCGAAACGATGGCTGAAATTCCGGCACGTGTGGCTGTTCCGGACGCCGCCCCGGCATCCGCCGCGGCATCGCCACCCGCACCGGAGCGCAAGGGGTTGACGAAAAAGGAACTCGCCGGCGATCACCCGACGTGGTGTCCCGGATGCGGCGATTTCTCGGTGCTCGCGCTGTATTTCAGGCTCATTGAGAAGCGGAAGCTGGGCCACGAGGAGTTTGTCAGCATTGCGGGCATTGGCTGTTCGAGCCGGTTCCCGTATTTCGTGCAGGCGCACGGCGCGCATTACATCCATGGGCGCGCGCTGCCGTTTGCCACGGGCATTTCGCTTTCGCGGCCGGATTTGCACGTGTTCGTTTTCGGCGGTGACGGCGACGCCTTTTC
Source organism: Verrucomicrobiota bacterium (assembly GCA_050012035.1). Classification (GTDB taxonomy): domain Bacteria; phylum Verrucomicrobiota; class Verrucomicrobiia; order Limisphaerales; family UBA11358; genus UBA11358. The sequence continues at coordinate 174,258 of JBEKHY010000001.1, forward strand.
CATTGGTGGCAACCATTTCAACCATACCGCGCGCAAGAACATCAAGCTGACCTACGTGGTCATGGACAACTGGGTTTATGGCCTGACGAAAAAGCAGACATCGCCCACGTCGCCGCTCGGGTTCAAGAGCAAGACCGACCAATGGGGCGCGGTGGATTATCCCATCAACCCGATGAAACAGGCCATCGCCGCCGGCGCCACCTTCGTCGCGCGTACCACGTCCACAAATCCGAACCATGTTTTGGCAATGATGGAAGCGGCCATGGACCACGACGGCTTCAGTTTCATCGAATGCCTCAGCGAGTGCGTGGAATTTTACGAAGGCGCATTCGACGCGGCGAACCCGCGCAAGGGCGGCATGTTCAAGGAAGTGCCCAAGGACCACGACTTGAGCGACGAAACGGCCGCCTATCAGCTCGCCGGCACGGATTTCCCCGGTTACTTCGGCATTTTTTACAAAATCAACAAGCCGACCAAAAACGCCAAGGAGGCCGAGATCAATCGCGGCATGATGGAAAAGGTCAAAGGGCTGAAGCCCTGGCAGATTCTGCAGAAGAGCTTCGATCGGATGAAGTAGTCCCATTTGCGATTTACGAGTCCGCCGAATTTTCGCCGGGCTGGTAAATTGTCGGTAGTAAGTCAGGTTGAATCAGAAGGTGGGGCGAGCGCCTGTCGTGCCGTAGCCCGGCGAAGGCTGATCCTCGCGAGCCGAAAATCAACCGGATTCCAGCGAAGCTACGGCTCGTCAGTAGCCTCGCCCCACCAAATCGTCCTAGCACCAAATTATTTTCTGGCGCGTCCATCGTGAATCGTAAATCGTAAATCGCGATGCCGATTTACGAATTTGCCTGTCCCAAGTGCCGCCGGGTTTTCAGCTTCCTCTCGAAGCGCGTGAATCCCAAGCGCCCGCCCATCTGCCCCAAATGCGGCAACAAAAAAATGTCCAAGCAGGTCAGCCGCTTCGCCACGGCACGCGGACTCAAGGAGCCCGCCGTCAAAGCCGGGGGGGAGGAAGGCAGCTCACCCATGCCGGATTTCGACGACCCGCGCGTTGCCCGCGCCATGGCCGAAATGGAACGCGACATGGAGCATCTGGACGAGAATAATCCGCGCCACATGGCGCACCTGATGAAAAAGATGAAGGAACTCATGCCACCCGGCTCCGTGCCCAAGGAACTGGACGTGGCCATCAAACGGCTTGAAGCCGGCGAAGACCCGGAAAAAATCGAAGCCGACATGGGCGACGTGCTCGGCGATTTTATGGGCGGCGAAGGCAGTGGCAGCAGCAGCGACTACACAAAGGATAGCGGACTCTATGACTATTAAAAAGGGGCTCCGCTTCAAAACCGCCTGTTACACCATCGAGGGAATGGGTTCCTTCGCCACGGTGCTTTTCTTCAACTATCTCTACTTTTTCATGCAGGCGCGGCACGGTTTCAGCGACAAGGACAACCTCGCCTTCGCCGCAGTGCTGGGGCTGGCTTACACGTTTGCTTCCTGGCAGGCCGGGCGATTTGCGCGGCGCTACGGTTATTTCACCGCGCTCAAACTCGGTTTCAGCATCATGCTCGTCTCGCTGGCCATCGGTTCGCAATTCAGTTCCGCGCCGGGCCTGATCCTTGCCGCGATCGTCGTCACTCTCGGCATGTGTCTCATCTGGCCGACGATTGAAGCGCTGGTCAGCGAAGGCGAATCGCCCGCCGGCGTGCCGCGCGCCGTCGGCCTTTACAACATCACCTGGGCGGTGACCAATGCCATCGCCTATTTCATCGGTGGCACGTTCATCCAAACGCTCGGTTTCAAAAGCATCTTCTATTTGCCGATCGTCATTGTACTCGCTCAGCTCGCACTGACCTTCTGGCTGCAAAATCACGCCGCCGAACTGGCCCGTCTGGCTGCCAACAAACCGTCCGCCGCACCGCTGCCGCCCGATCCCAACCGGCCATCGCCGGCCCGGGCGAAGGCCTTTCTGCGCATGGCGTGGCTCGCCAACCCGTTCGCCTACATCGCCATCAACACGTTCATCGCCGTCATCCCCGGCCTCGCCGCGCGATTGCATCTCTCACCGATGCTGGCGGGGTTCACCTGCTCGCTCTGGTGCTTTGCGCGGCTCGGCACATTTCTCACGCTATGGTCCTGGACCGGCTGGCATTACCGCTTTCGCTGGCTCGTGACGGCGTTCGCCGTGCTCATCGTTTCGTTCGCGGCCATGCTCATCGTGCCGAGCCTGGCCGTGTTGCTGCTGGCGCAAATTTTCTTCGGCGCGGCCATCGGGCTGATTTATTACTCGTCGCTGTTTTACTCGATGGACGCGAGTGAAATCAAAAGCGAACACGGCGGCATTCACGAAGCGGCCATCGGTGTGGGCAACTTTATTGGCCCGGCCGTCGGCGCGGCATCGTTGCAATTCTTCCCGCAATATATTCACAGCGGCGCCATCGCCGTGAGCGGGCTGTTGCTGCTCGGTTTCGGCGCGTTGCTCACGATTTGGAAAACCGCCCGGTGACGTTGCGGAACAAAACATTCAACATTCAACGCCCAACGCTCAACGCCGAAGTGCTCCGTCCGATAACAATCTCATTGGGTGTTCGAAGTTGAATGTTGAAAGTTGAATGTTCTCCCAAACTTTTCTCCCTCGTTTCTTTACCTCGTTGTTGTTAATCTAAACCCATGTCAGCCGAAAATCAGCAGCAACCGACTGAACGCAAGACCCTCGACGACCGCGCCAGAATGACCGAGCTGGAGCGCATCCGGCACTCGTGCGCCCACGTCATGGCCACCGCCATTGCCAAACTCTGGCCTGACGCGCAGTTCGCTTCCGGCCCGGCCGTCGAAAACGGCTTTTACTACGACGTCGAACTTGCCCACCGCATCACCCCCGAGGATTTCCCGAAAATCGAAGAGGAGATGAAAAAGGAAATCAAGGCAAACCACACTTTCGAGAAAATCACCGTCACGCGCGATCAAGCGTTGAAGGACGCGCAAAACGGCCGGCTCGGCGCGCTCGGCGAGCGTCCGGGCAACCCGAGCAAGTTCAAGATTGGGAACCTTGCCGACATCCCCGAAGGCGAGTCGATCACCTACTACAAAAGCGGCGAGTTCATTGACCTGTGCGCCGGGCCGCACGTGATGCGCACCGGCAACATCGGCGCGTTCAAGCTCACCACCGTGGCCAGCGCCTATTACAAGGGCGACGAGCGCAACCCGCAACTCCAGCGCATCTACGGCACCGCGTTTAAGAACAAGACCCAGCTCGACGAATATTTCAAAATGGTTGAAGAGGCCAAGCGCCGCGACCATCGCAAGATCGGCCAGGAAATGGGCCTGTTCGTCATTGACACGGAATATGTTGGCCCCGGCCTGCCGATGTGGCTGCCGAAAGGTGCGGTAATCTGTGAGGAACTGGAAAAACTGGCCAAGGAAACCGAATTCGCCGCCGGCTACGTGCGCGTGAAAACACCGCACATCGCCAAGGAGAAAATGTATCTCACCAGCGGGCATCTGCCGATTCTTTACAAAGAGTCAATGTTTCCGCCGATGTCACTTGGAGAACTTGAAGGCGAAGAAAAAGTGAAATTTGAGGACGAACGAACCGCGCTTTACGCGAAATTGTCACTGGCAGATTTTGAATTGAAAAATCTTGATGCAACCAAAGAACCTTCTCGTTTCGCAAATGCTTCACTTGAAGTGTATAAACTTCGCAAAGAAATTCAGGCGAAAGAGGAGCGCGTTATTACACGCTACTACCTCAAAGCCATGAACTGCCCGCATCATCACCGCATCTTTGCGGCGGAGCCGCGCAGTTACCGCGATTTGCCGTTGCGGCTGGCTGAATACGGCACAAATTATCGTTACGAACAGTCGGGCGAGTTGTTCGGCCTGATGCGCGTCCGCTCGCTGAACATGAACGACGCGCACATTTATTGCACGCCGGAGCAGTTCGCGCAGGAGTTCAACGCGGTGAACGATTTGTACCTGAAATATTTCAAAATATTCGGCATCGAGAAATACGTCATGCGCTTCAGTACCTCCGCGCCGGAGGGTCTCGGCAAGAAATACGTCAACGAACCGGAGCTGTGGAAGCAGACCGAAGACATGGTGCGCAAGACGCTCATTGATTCGAAGATTCCTTACGTCGAAGTGCCGAACGAGGCGGCGTTTTACGGCCCGAAAATTGACGTGCAGGTCTGGAGCGTCATTGGCCGCGAATTCACGCTGGCGACCAACCAGGTGGACTTCGCCGTGCCCAAACGCTTCGGTCTGGTCTATCGCGACAAGGACAACACGGACAAGACACCGTTGTGCATCCATCGCGCGCCGCTAGGCACGCACGAACGGTTCATCGGCTTTTTGATCGAGCATTACGCCGGCAACTTCCCGCTCTGGCTCGCGCCCGAACAGGTCCGCGTCCTCACCATCGGCGAGGACGAGCCGCTCGTGGATTATGCGAAGAAAATCACGGCTGAGTTGCGGGCGAACATGGTCCGTGCCGAAGGCGATTACGGCACCGACAAAATCAACGGCAAAATCCAGCGCGCCGAGGAAGCGAAGGTACACACGATGCTCGTCATTGGCCCGCGTGACCTGCAAGCCGGGAACGTGAGCGTTCGGTTGCACGGCAAAGGCAACCTCGGCGCGAAGCCGAAGGGTGAAGTGGTGGCGGAGATTTTGCAGGCAATCAAAGAGCGGCGGGTGTAAAATGAATTTATGGCAACTAACCCGATTCTTCTGGCCGCCCTCACAGTGACCAAACCCGGTGCCGTCGGCATTGGCATCGCTGCGTTGGTCGTGCTTTACCTGGCATTCAAAATCACCAAGTTCGTCATAAAGGTGCTGCTATTGCTCGCCGCCCTGACGGCGATTGGCCTGGCCGCGTGGTGGTATTACACTGCACACCACGGCTCATTCTGAAACAAGGCTCGCCAACTGCGTCCGCTGCGAGGCCGACTTCGGCACCGACCCGATCAACTCCGATAAATCGCGAGCAGGCGCGAAGATTGCCTAAGCCGAGAAGGCGAAGGTCCACACCATGCTCGTCATCGGCGTTTGTGACATGGACGCCGGCAACGTTTCGGTGCGGTTGCACGGCAAAGGCAACCTCGGCGCGAAGCCAAAGGCTGAAGTCGTGGCGGAGATTCTGGCAGCGATTCGAGAGAGAAGAGCTTGAATGTATTTTTACAGAAAACCCTTGGTGTTCGGAACAACTGGGCCGGTGATGGTCCGTGGCGCTCCAAATCCGTTCTGGCCGCGCTGGCGGTGGTCATGGTCGGGCTGGGGTTTTGGTTTTCCGATCTCAAGAACAACCCGCCGCCAAACGAAACAACAAGGCGGCCACCAACGCGCTCAGCATCACATCACCTAACCCGTCGAGCGCTTTGGCGGGGGCACATTGGAATTGGAGCAAACCGTTCCCGATTTATGGGCGGATGGGTGCGAGTTATGTGGCGGGATTTTGCATCGGCTGGTTTTTCCGGAAGTTGACGCGGCTCATTTTGGTTGTCAGCGCGCTGGTCATCGCGTTGCTCGCGTATGGAAAACTCGCGGGCTGCGACATGACGCACACGCAGGAGCAGGTGAAGCGCGGCGGCGAGCGGGCGCAACATGAGACAACGACGGCAGAGAATTATCTCAAGCACATGCTGCCGTCGGCCACCGCGGGCGGTGTTGGAGTCTTTCTGGGTTTCCGCCGGCGAAGCAAAGCTGGTGCATCGAAACCGGCGGCTTGAGAGTGGTTTTCCAAGCAGGGCTGCCAGGATTGCGTCGTTGCATACTTGGCGAATGGTGTCTTTGCCATGAACAACTGAAACGACATCGCCGGCGCAAAGCCGGGACGGAAGTCAGCGCGGACATTTTGCTGGCAATCGGGGAACGGCGGGTTTAGATATGCGGACCCTGAATTGAAGCAACAAAGGCGTGGCCCGGTAAGGTGGGGCGCGGCGCCGGGTTGACACTCAATCGCAGGGGAAACCAACATGGACATAAAAAAAACCGTCATCACCGCCGCCGGAGAAAACCAGCGCACGCTTCCGCTGCAAACGCTGGTAGATGGCAACGGCCAAACCAAATCCGCCCTGGCCATCATTGTCGAAGAATCCCTCCAAGCCGGCATCGAAGAGATTTGTGTAGTCATCAGTGCCGGTGACCAGAACGCCTATCGCGCCGCCGCCGGGCCGCATGGCCGGCGGCTGAAATTTGTCGAGCAGCCCCGGCCATTGGGCTATGGCCATGCCGTCTGGTGCGCCCGGGAGTTCATCGGCTCCTCGCCGTTCCTGCTGCTGGTGGGGGATCACCTTTACCTCAGCCGCAGCGCGAAACGTTGCGCGCAGCAACTGGTTGAAACGGCCGCCGCCGAGGACTGCGCGGTCTCCGCCGTGCAGGCCACGCATGAAAGCAAGCTGCCTTACTACGGCGCGGTGGGCGGCCGGCTGGCCGGGGCGCGCAAGGGGCTTTATGTGGTGTCGGATGTGATGGAAAAGCCCACGCCTACTGAAGCGGAGCAGAAGCTTATCGTGCCCGGCCTGCGGGCCGGCTACTACCTCTGTTTCTTTGGCATGCACGTCTTAACGCCGCGGGTGATGGAGCTGCTCGAAGAGGATGTGGCCGCCACCGGCAAAAAGGGGCGGGTGCAATTGAGCGCGGCGCTGGCACGGCTCGTGGAACATGAGCGGTATCTGGCGTGCGAACTGGACGGCCGCCGCTTCGATGTGGGTGTGCCGTACGGGCTGTTAACCGCGCAACTGGCGCTGGCGCTCAACGGCAAGGACCGCGACGAGGTGCTGGCCGGCCTCGTCGAGTTGCTGGCACTAAGCAACAAGTGATCATTCAGCGCCCCTAAAAAACCAGTTATTTCCATTTTAACCCATGGCCGGCTCCCTGACCGAAATCATCACCTCGACCGATTCAAAGATTCGGGACCGGTCGCTCGATTCCGTGTGTCGCGCCGCATCCTTGAAGCAGCTGATGACGGCCTGCGCCGAACTCGACGCCTTTCGCCGGCACTGCGACAATCTTTACGAACGCGTCCGGGCGTTGTTCTTTCTGTATGCCATCCACCGGTTTCATCTGCCATTCAAACCGGGCGTCCGCCAGTGCGGCTTGATTCCCTTCGCCGGTTTCGAGCATCTGCTGCATCGCCGGTTTGCGGAAGCGATTGAAGATTTTCTCGCGTTGCAAACGGCCGAAGGTCCCAGCGATCCCATCTCCAGCGCGCTGGCGGCGGCGTATCAACGGCTCGCCTTTCAAACGCTGGCCGACCAGGTGCGCCGCAGCGTGCGTTCCGTCCGCGGCAATCAATGGATGTTTCGCATGGGTCATCCGGCCGATCACCCGCTGCGCCTCCGTCCGGAACTGCTGCAGCGCGGCGCCGATGGCGGCCACCCGATTTTGCGCGAGCGCACGCCGGTGCGCATGGACCTCAGCCACAGCGGCTGGAGCGACATTTTCTTTCTGGGCATGGATTTTCCCGAAGGCGCGCGGGTGCTAAACGTTTCCATTGATCTGGGCGTGCATGGCCGGGACGCCGCGCCGCGCCCGCCGGTTGAGGCTTATTTGCGTGTGATTGACGAACCGATTCTCCGCCTGACCAGCGCGGATCTGGGCGCCAGCGCGGACATCAACAACCTGGGCGAAGTATTCGACTTTGCCCGTGATTATCTCGGTCTGCTCAAGGCGGCGATCATCGCGGCGGGCATCGTGCCGCCGGGCATTGAAGGGTCCGGCCAACAACTGGCGGACCTGCTGGCTCGCGTCGTCGGGCCGGGCCGCGGCCTGGAAATCGTCAGCAACGTCAACAACATCCCCAAAGGCTCGCGGCTCGCTGTTTCCACGAGCCTGCTGGCTTCGTTAATTTCGGTTTGCATGCGCGCGACGGGCCAGGCCCGATCGCTGGAGGGTTCGTTGCAGGAAGACGAACGCCGGCTGGCGTTGGCGCGCGCGCTGCTTGGCGAATGGCTCGGCGGCTCCGGTGGCGGCTGGCAGGATTCCGGCGGGCTATGGCCGGGCATGAAGCTCATCTGCGGCGTGCTGGCCGGCGAGGGGGACCCCGAATTCGGCATCAGCCGCGGACGCCTCATGCCATCGCACAAGATTCTTGATTACCACGACGCTTCGCCGGAAACGCGCCGGCGATTGCAGGAAAGCCTCGTGCTCGTCCACGGCGGCATGGCCCAGAACGTCGGCCCGATCCTCGAGATGGTCACGGAAAAATATCTGCTCCGTTCCGATGCCGAATGGCGCGGTCGCCAGCAGGCCATGGGCATTCTGGATGACATCATTGACGCGCTGCGGGACGGCGACGTTCAACGGATTGGCGCGCTGACGACGCGCAATTTCAACGAACCGATCCAGACCATCATTCCCTGGGCCAGCACTCACTTCACCGAATCGCTCATCCGGCGCGTGCGCGGGGAGTTCGGAAAGGATTTCTGGGGTTTCTGGATGCTCGGTGGCATGTCGGGCGGCGGCATGGGATTTATATTCGAACCGGAACACAAGCCCCGGGCACAGGAACGGCTGGGGGCGATCATGTCGGAACTCAAGCGTGAACTGCAAAACGCCCTGCCGTTCGCCATGGAGCCGGTGGTCTATGATTTTGCCATCAATGAACGGGGCACCTGGGCCGATTTGCTCTCCGGCGCAGAGGCCTTGCTGCCCGCGGCGTATTATTCGCTTCACGTTCCCGGCTGGTTGCGGGCGGACCCGCAGACGCTGCCGCTGGAACGCCGCGCCGACATCGGGAAATTCAGCATCGCATGTCGCACCCGGCCCGAATTGGGCGGCATGATGTCCTCGCTCTTTGACCGCCTGCTGCCGCAACTCAGAACGGAGGATGGCCGGCAGCAAAGTCTCACCGAGTTGCTCGAACAAAACGGTTTTGACCGCACCCAGCACGAACAAATCAGCGCTGATCTCAAGGCCGGCCGCATCGGATTGGCGCAAAACCGCCTGCCGGTCAATGCTGACATCAAGGACGTCAAGGACGGCGATGTGCTGGACGCCACGGCGACGCCGGCAAAGGACCTTCGCGAGGCTGGTTTCGCCGCGCTTGCCCGGGCCGAACTGGCTGTCGTGACCCTTGCCGCCGGCGTGGGCAGCCGCTGGACTCAGGGCGCAGGTGTGGTGAAGGCGCTCCACCCCTTCTGCAAACTGGGCGGCGAGTACCGCACGTTCATCGAAACGCATCTGGCCAAAAGCCGGCGCATCAGCCGTCTGGCGGGCCAGCCGCTGCCGCATGTTGTCACCACGAGCTACCTGACGCATCAGGCCACGGCCGATTATCTCGCGAGACAGAAAAATTGCGGTTATCCGGGTCCGGTGTTGCTGTCGCCCGGACGTTCCATCGGCCTGCGCATGATCCCGATGGAACGCGACCTGCGCTTTCTCTGGGAGGAAATGCCACAACAGCTGCTCGACGAGCAGCAGCAGAAGGTCCGCGACAGCCTCCGCGCCGCGCTGATTGCCTGGGCGCGCGCTGCCGGCGAAGGCAGTGATTACACCGACAATCTTCCCGGCCAGTGCCTGCACCCGGTCGGCCACTGGTTCGAGGTCCCGAACCTGCTCCGCAACGGCGTGCTGGCCCGTCTGCTCGCCGAACGCCCGCAACTCCGGCACCTGATGCTCCACAACATTGACACGCTCGGCGCGGATGCCGACCCGGCGATGTTCGGTCTGCATCTGGCGCAAGGATCCTGCCTGACGTTTGAAGTGATTACGCGACGGCTGGAGGATCGCGGCGGCGGTTTGGCGCGCGTCAACGGCCAGGTGCGCCTCGTTGAGGGGCTGGCCATGCCGCGCGAGGAGGACGAGTTCGCGCTCAGTTATTACAACTCGAACACGTGCTGGATTGACATTGACCAGGTGCTGGCGGCGTTTGGGCTGACTCGCGGTGACCTGGCGAACGCGGAAAAAGTCACTGCCGCTGTCCGCGCCCTGGCGGCGCGTGTGCCGACTTACGTCACGATCAAGGATGTCAAGAAACGCTGGGGACAGGGACAGGAAGACATCTTTCCTGTGAGCCAATTCGAGAAGCTGTGGGTGGACATGACGGCGCTGCCGGAGATCAAGTCGCGCTTTGTGGTGGTGCCCCGCCTGCGTGGACAGCAGCTCAAGGACCAGTCCCAGCTTGACGGCTGGCTCCGTGACGGTTCGGCGGCACACGTTGAACAGTTGTGCGAGTGGGCCTGAACCCCGGCGGAATTACAGCCGCGCTGTGAATCAAGGCACGACTTTGGGAAGAGAAAGCTTCGCCTCTTCACCGTCGATTACCAGCAACACCCAGCCATCGCCCAGTTCCTTGAAACGCACGGAGACGGGGCCGTTGGACGTTTGCGTCAGGGCCGATTCACCGAGCAAAATGGTATACCTCTTCTTTCCGGTTTGAATGGTCACCGCCGATTTGGACGCGTTTTGGGTAACGCCTTTGACGGAAAAAAGGTTGGTCGTTGCTGCGACTGGTTTTGTCGGCTTCGGTTGCGCCGCCGGAATGGCAGGCGCGCTTTGGGCCGGCGGGTTGGTCTTGATGGCCGTTTGAGCAACTTCGTTTGTTTCCGGTTTCAACTGCTGTTGCTGCGGCGGCGGCGGGACGGTTTCAAATTCTTCAGGGGCCCGGGCCGACGGCCGCAAATCACCCATGAGCATTCCTATGAGCCAGAGGTTCATGCCAAACCTGAGCGCGCCCCCCACGACGATGGTGAAAGCAACATCCACCGGATCCGCGTTGGTTACCTTCCTGATGCACACAAACAGCACAACAATAAAGAACGGAGCAGAAAGGTAAGTGGAAAAAGGTCCGAACCAAGGTTTAAGGAGCAGGGTCAGAATGCTGTCCACGGCACATGCCAGGATTGCCGATCCGAGCAACCCGGGAAAGTTGTAATCGAGCTTCTGAAGTTTGATCATGATCCAGAGTGCCACGGTCAGAAAGACCGTTTGTATCCCAAACTTCATTAAAAACAACAGGATGGTGAGAAGCATTTGCTGATTCATATTAAAGACAGTCCGGGCGGTCAATATTGTTTGCGGCGCAAAGGCAACCCGCAAAAAAAGGGTTGCGTTCCCGGCGAAAAACATTATGATTAGGGAAAGTTCTATTTTGCAGTCGTTTTCTTTAAGATTGCCAAGGAGCGGGTTTTAGGTTTCATTTCACCCGTTTTCGTTGTAGAAACCGTCGCACGCCGTTGAACCCAATTGGAATCATGATCAGGCCGGCCCGGTGGGGAGTTGCCCAGTGCACTTTTCCCGAAGGCTGCCCCATCGCTACGACCGGCCCCCGACCTGTCAACCACCGAACTGAGGAAGGCCGACTGACATGAAAATATACCTCATCTACGTCAATGACGAGAATTTCTACCGGCTGCTGCCGGAAAGGCTGGGCGGCTCAAAACCCGGCGACCAGCGGGTCAAGGTGATGGGATTTCCACCCTTGGGCATCGAGACGCTCGCGCCTGTCCTGCGCCGGCATGGCCACCAGGTCCGGATGTTCGACACCTGCCACCCGGAAATGAAAGAGCCGGATATCGCGCAGGCCTTGCGCGATGACCCGCCGGACGTGGTCGCCCTCTCGTTTCTGTCCACGACGACTTATCCCGGCGTAAAGAGCATGGCGCGCGTGGTCAAGGGTGTGTTGCCGGACGTGCCGGTCATTTGCGGCGGCGTTTTTGCGACGATGAACCAAGAGCGGATTTTGAAAGATTGTCCCTACATTGACGCCGTGGGTGTCGGCGAGGGTGAGGAACTCCTGCCGGACTATGTGGACCATCTCGACCAGCCGGCCAAAGTTGCCGGTCTCGTCTGGCGGGGCGGCGGGAAAATCGTCAAGAACATTTCCCGCCCGATCATCAAGGATTTGAACCGGTTTCCTTATCCGGACCGGACGACGCTGCCGATTGATTATATCGAATCACTGCCACTCGACGTGCCGGCGGTGCTTTCGCTGGAAAAATTCTGCACGATGCAGACGTCGCGCGGTTGCCCTTACACCTGCATTTACTGCGACATCCCGGCGTTGACCAATGGCAAATGGCGGTTCCGTTCGCCGGAGCACGTCTTGGGAGAGATGCAGCAGCTCCATGATCAGGGCTACCGCTCGATTTATCTGACCGACGACCATTTCCTGTTGAAACGGGAACGCATCAATGAGATTTGCCAGAACATCATCAAACACAAGCTGGCTTTCAAATGGGGTTGCGAAGGCCGCGTGGATTCCGTGGCGGTGGACCAATTGCCCATCATGGGCAAGGCGAACTGCAACTTCCTCGCGTTCGGCGTGGAGTCGGGCACGCAGAAAATCCTCAACCGGCTCGACAAGCGGCAGACGCTGGCGCAAATCGAACACGCGGTCAGCGAAGCCAAGCGCTGCGGCATCGAGCGGGCGCATGGATTTTTCCTGGTGGGCTCGCCCGGCGAGACCGAGGAGGACATTCTGGAGAGCTTCCGTTTCTGCGCGCGGCTCAAGCTGGACACGTTCGGGTTCAACCGCCTGTGCGTTTATCGCGGCACGCCCTTGTGGCACGAGTATCTTGAACGCGGCATCCTCGACGACGAACGCGACTGGGACAAATGGTTCAAGTGTTCGGACATTGACCCGACCGTGCTGCCGAGCGAAGTGGTCAACCGCGCCCGACAGAAAGGTTACGCCCTGCTGTTTGCCCACCGGCTCTTCTTCCGCCCCATCCAGACCTTCAAGCTGCTCCGCACCCTGGGCCGGCACATGAAGTTCACCGACATTCTCAGGCTGTTGAGCAGTCCGTTCCGGAGACGCAAGCTGAATCGCAAACCGGAACTGCCGGCCCGGATGATCGAACTGGGGTTGACTGAGCCCGTCCGACCCGCTGCACCGGTGCGGACTGCGGCGCCGGTGGATGTCCCGGCGGTTCCCGCATGACCAACGCCGGCTGCAGCCGGGTCCGGGTTTCGTTCGTTGGCGCCATCGGTGCAAAACCGATGGGGAAAATCATCGTGGATATCTCAGGCACACACTCTCCCGTGGACATGGGAATGACTTCGCCGCGCTCGCCATCAGGCAGCCGATTTGCTAATTTCGGTTCATGGGACGCCAATGGTTGCACGCCAAACGCCTGGTCGCCGGATTGAAGAAAGGCCGCGCGACCAGCAAAATTGTCCGGGAAATTTCCGTCGCCGCCAGAATGGGCGGGCCGGATCCCGATGCCAACGCGCGCCTCACCGCCGCCGTTGAAAAAGCGCGCAAGGAAAGCGTGGCGCGCGACGTCATCGAGCGCGCCATCAAAAAGGGCGCGGGCACGGGCGACGAAAAACTCGTGATGGAGCACGTGACCTTCGAAGGTTACGCGCCGCACAAGGTGCCGGTCATCGTCGAGGTCTACACCGACAACACCAATCGCACGGCGCCGGAAATCCGCGTGTTGTTCAAAAAGGGCCAGCTCGGCACGACCGGCAGCAACAAATTTCTATTCGACCACGTCGGCCTGGTCGAAGCGCATCACCCCGACGTGAACGTGGACCGCGAAGCCGCCGCCATCGAAGCGGGCGCCAATGAAGTTGAAACCCTCACCAGCGCACAGAACGATGACATTCCCGAAGGGGCGGCGGGCGCGCGGTTCATCTGCGACCGCACCGCCGTCCACGCCGTTTCCAAGTGGCTGTCGCAGCATGGCTGGACGGTGGTGACGAGTGAACTGGGTTACGTGCCCAAAACCTGTCCCGAACTCACCGAAGCGCAACGCGCGGAAGTGGGCGAGTTCCTTCAGACGCTGGACGACCACGACGACGTGCATCGCGTTTGGGCTGCGGTCAAGTAAAAGGCATCATTCCCCGCTACCATTCTGTCCGTTTCTGCGCGCCCAGCGGCGCTGGCGTTCGGGCGGCGAGGTGTCCACCTTCGCGTAATAAGTTTCCTCGCCGAACCGCGCATCGGCCTCCTGCTGCAATTCAAGGGATGGCGTGACGCTGAAGCTTTCATTCGTGTCCATGAAAACCACCTCGCCGCCGGGCCGCATAAAACAAAGGAGCAACGGACATTTGCCCGGATGCGCCGCGACCAGTTCGCGCACGGATTCGAGTTGTTCCGGCTGCAAGTGCACGGTGTGCAGGCGCAGATGCACCTGCCGGGTAAACCGCTTCGGTGCGTCCTCCAACGGTAAAATTTCCTGCGGGAAAATTTTCGGTTTTTCGTCGCTGGTGTTCACTTCGCCGACAACGAGAATCGCCTGGTTCGGTTTCAGTAATTCGCGGTAACGGTCGTAATTCTCGTTCATGCACAGTACCTGCACGGAGCCTGCGAGGTCTTCGAGGGTAACCATCGAATACGGTTTGCCGCTCTTCCTGGACACGCCGTTTTGCACCGCCGCAATCAGCCCGCCGATGCGCGTGAGGCTGCGATTCGGCAATCCCGCGAGCTTCGCGGTGCTGGTCAGCGCGTATTTTTCGAGAATGGGTGCGAAGGGCGTCAACGGATGGCCGGTCACGTAAAACCCGAGCAATTCCTTCTCGTGAGCGAGCAATTCGTGCTGCGGCCATTCGGGCAGATTGCTGATGGCTTCCGGCATCGGCGGCGCTTTTTCCTCCAGTGCGCCAAACAGGGAGCTTTGCCCCTTCTGTTTGTCGGCGATAATGCTGGCGGCGCGGGCCAGGGTGCGTTCGATTTGCGCGAACAACGTGGCGCGCGTCTGCCCGAAACCATCGCACGCGCCGGATTTGATGAGGGCTTCGAGAATTTTCCGATTCACCGTGCGGCTGTCCACACGTTCGCACAGGTCGGAAAGCGACGTGAATTTGCCGCCTTCATTCCGCGCTTTCAAAATCGTTTCCACCGCCACTTCGCCGACGCCTTTGATGGCGGCGAGACCGAAGCGGATGCCTTGCAGCCGCGGCTGTAAAGCCGCGGATTTCGGCGAGGAACCATCCGCGAACTCACGTTCGCGGCTACGGTTTGCAGCCGGCGAAAAATAAACCTGGCTTTCGTTCACGTCCGGCGCCAACACTTCGATGCCGAAGGCGCGCGCTTCGTTGATGTATTGGCTCAACTTGGCGGTGTCTGCCATGTCGTTGGTCATCATCGCGCAGAAAAATTCGACCGGATAATTCGCCTTCAGATACGCGGTTTGATACGCAACAATGGCATAGGCGGCGGCGTGCGATTTGTTAAAGCCGTAACCCGCGAATTTTTCCAGCAAATCGAAAATCTCATTCGCCTTCGCCTCGGGGATGCGATTTTTCTCCTTGCAACCCTTGACGAATACGGCGCGTTGCTTGGCCATTTCCTCCCGTTTTTTCTTGCCCATGGCGCGCCGGAGCAGGTCCGCGCCACCGAGCGTGTAGCCCGCCAGCGCCTGCGCCGCCTGCATCACCTGCTCCTGGTAAATCAAAATGCCGTACGTTTCGCGGGCAATCGGCTCGAGCAACGGATGTTCATATTCGATCTTCACCTCACCCTGCCGGCGCCGGATGAATTCGGGAATCAGTTCCATCGGACCGGGCCGGTAAAGCGCCACCAACGCCGTGATGTGCTCGAGGGAACTGATCTGGAATTTCCGGCACAAATCGCGCATCCCGCCGGATTCCAACTGGAACACGCCCAGAGTCTCGGCCTTGTTTAACAAATCGTAAGTCTTCGCGTCGTCGAGCGGCAGATGGTCAATTGGCACTTCGATGCCGTGCGTGCGTTTGACCATTTCGCACGTGTTGCGGATGACCGTGAGCGTTTTCAGGCCGAGAAAATCCATTTTCAACAGTCCGAGATCACCGACGGGGTTCATTGCGTATTGCGTGACGAGCGTGCCGCTTTCGTCCTGTTTGAGCGGGAGCAGATTTACCAACGGCTGGTCGCCAATGACCACGCCCGCGGCATGCACGCTCGCGTTGCGCGTGATGTCCTCAAGAATGAGCGCGGTGTCAATCAACTCGCGCGTGACTTCCTCGGTCTCGTAGGCCTCCTTGAATTCCGGCGATTGCTTGAGCGCCTTTTCCAGCGTCATCTTCAAATCGAACGGAATCATCTTGGCCAGCCGGTCGCAATCGCCGTAGCTCAAGCCCATCACGCGGCCCACGTCGCGCACCACGCTTTTTGCGCCCATCGTGCCGAAGGTGATGATTTGCGCGACAGAATCGCGCCCGTATTTCTCACGGACATACTCGATAACATCGGCACGGCGGTCGTCGGCAAAATCAATGTCAATGTCCGGCGGACTGACACGTTCAGGATTCAGAAAACGCTCGAACAGCAGGCCGTACCGGATCGGGTCCACGTTCGAGACTTCCAGCAGGTAAGTGACTATCGAACCGGCCGCCGACCCGCGCGCCACGCAGGCAATGCCATGTTCGTGTCCGTAGCGGACGAAATCGCCGACGATGAGGAAGTAACTGGTGAAACCGGTCTTTTCGATGACCGTAAGTTCGTGTTTCAGCCGGTCCATCACGATTTTAAGGGCAGCCGCAACAGCGGGGTCATTTAGCGTGGGACAGGCATCTTGCCTGTCTCCATCTTTCTTTGTTTTTTTTGCATCTGACGTTTGAGACAGGCTGGAAGCCTGTCCTACATTAAACGTCGGTAGCCGCGTTGGATCATCAATGTCCTCTACGAGAAAGTCCTTTCCCTCGGCCCTGGCGTGGATTGTGTAACGCCGGAACAAGCCTTCAGCGAGCCACTGGCGCAGGTAGCCTTCGCGCGTGAAATGTTCCGGCGGATGAAAAACCGGGTAGTGCAGTTTGCCGAATTCGATTTCGACGTTGCACCTTTCCGCCACTTCCAGGGTATTTTTCACCGCGTCAGGTGTGTCGGCAAAGCGCGCTTTCATCTCCTCCGCGGTGCGCAGATAAAACTGCTCCGGTTCGTAGCGCAACCGTTTGGTGTCGGCGAGTTGCGTCTGGGTGCCGATGCAAATCAGGCAATCATGCGCGTGCGAATGGTTTTTCTCGATGTAATGAACGTCGTTCGTGGCGACGAGCTTCAGGCCGAATTCCTTCGCCCACGCAATCAAATACCGGTTGACCTTGGCCTGCTCGGCGATGCCGTGGTTTTGCAGTTCGAGATAGAAATTCTCCGGGCCGAGCGTCTGTTTGAACCAGTCAATCGCCGCGCGCGCCTTGTCCAGTTGCTCCTTCTGAATCAATTCGGGGATTTCGCTGGCAAGACAGCCGGAGAGCGCAATCAGGCCGTCCTTGTGCGCGGCCAGCAGTTCCTTGTCAATGCGCGGTTTGTAATAATAACCGGTGAGATGCGCCTCGGTGGCGAGCTGGACGAGATTTTTGTAGCCGGTCGCGTCCCGGGCCAGCAGCAGCAGATGATGATACACGTCGCGTCCGCCGCTGGTGGTTTTCTTTTCTAACCGGCTGCCCGGGGCGACATAGACCTCGCAGCCGATGATGGGTTTGATGCCTTTCTCGCGCGCGGCCTGGTAAAAATCAATTGCGCCGTACAGCACGCCGTGGTCGGTGATGGCCAGTGCGGGAAATTTCAATTCATGGGCCTTGTCCATCAACCGGTCCAGACGGCAGGCACCGTCGAGCAGAGAATACTCGGTATGCAAATGCAGATGAACAAAGTCCGCGTGCGACATGGAGACAGTTTAACTTTGAACCACCAAGACACCAAGACACAAAGTGATCCACCATGCTGATTGCCGCTGATTCGGCGGGGCGAGACTCCGTCGAGCCGTTACCGAATTCATTTCAGCCGCAAAAAGCACAAAATCTTGATCCGCGAATTTCACGAATTAACACGAATCCCACTGCGCTGAAAACGCACCGGAGATCAGCCTGGGATTGGAGCAGAGCGACCATTCGCTGGGCGAGGGAAAGGCATGCGAGGGCATGTACGCTCCCCATTTAGTGTTGTTCGCGTGTTCCGCGGTTAGATTCTCCGGATCCCGGCGCCTTTGCGTTAAAAAATCTGCGGCTTGAAAGTGCCCGGCGAGGTCGCCGAACACGGCGGGCGAGTCGCCTGTGCTACCCTTGCGGCCTTTGTGGCCTTTGTGCGGTCGGACCCAGCGCTCAATCTTCTTCCGTCACGGTGTCGTAGAATTCGAGGACGTCGCCTTTAGCTCCCTTGAGCTCGGCCTCCTTGAACTTGATGGCGGTGCGCGGATGCTGGTTCAACATGCCGGTGAGCAGATAAGGCAGGTCGTAACCCCACAACAGTTTGGCGCGCAGTGGTTCGATGTTGTTCTGCACGCACTCGAGTACGGGACGGAGGTCGTATTTCGGGTTGTGCAGGAACGCGAGGAGCAATTCCATCGGGCAATTGCCCGCGCCGCGACCCAAACCGGCCAGCGTGGCGTCGAGAAAATTCGCGCCCAGGATGATGCCTTCGATGGTGTTGGCGTAGGCGAGCTGCATGTTATTGTGCATGTGAATGCCCACTTCCTTGCCCACCGCCCGGCAGTAGTGCAGGTATTTTCTCACCAGATATTGAATCTGCTCGCTGTAAAGGGCGCCGAAACTGTCCACCACGTAAATGACCTTCGCCTCGGATTCGGCGAGCATCTCCAGGCCCTCGTCCAGCTCACGTTCCGGCACGGTGGAAACGGCCATGAGATTGACGGTCGTCTCGTAACCCTTGTCATGCGCGTCCTTGATCATATCGAGCGCGGTGGGAATCTGGTTGATGTAGGTGGCCACGCGGATCATGTCGATGACCGATTCCTTTTTCGGCGGGATGTCTTCCTTATAATCGCATTTCTCGGCGTCGGCCATGGCGGAAAGTTTCAAGCCGGTCTGGTTGTCGCCCACGACGCGGCGAAGGTCGTCTTCCAGACAGAATTTCCAGCAGCCATAGTCGCCAGCCTTGAGACCCTTGCGCGACGCCTTGTAGCCGAGCTCCATGTAATCAATGCCCGCAGCGACGCATGTGTCATAAATCGCTTTCACGGTTTTGTCATCGAATTGGTGACTGTTCATCAATCCGCCGTCGCGGACGGTGCAGTCGAAGACCTTGATTTCCGGGCGGAACGAGAGCCAGCGGCTGGTGGCGGTGTCTTTGGTTTTTGTTGCTTTCATAATTTCCGATCAGTCCGGGACGAGCCGGGACAAGGATATTATTTGCAGAATTTCCCGGAGATGGACAGAAAAAACTCGTGGTCGTCGGTGACACTTTTTGCCATGAACGGGAGCAAGAATGGGAGACGTTTGCCTACTTGCGGAAAAAGTTCCTGATCACATCCGCCACACGCTGGATTTGTTGGTCGGTCAATTCCGGATAAATCGGCAGGCTGAGACATTCGCGCGCGGCTTTTTCGGCGATGGGGAAATCGCCGGGCTTGTGGCCGAGGCTCGCATAGCACTTTTGCAGATGCAACGGCAGCGGATAGTGCAACGCACAACCGATGCCGTTGGCTTCGAGATGTTTTTTCAAATCATCGCGGCGCGGATGGCGCACGACATAAAGATGCCATCCACTCTGCGCGTAATCCGCTTCGCGCGGCAGTTGCAGCGGCGTGTCGGCCAGCAACGCGCGATAGCGATGCGCCACCCGGCGGCGTTCGCTCGTCCATTTTTCCAGATGTTTCAACTTCACGCCGAGCACCGCGCCCTGAACACCTTCCATGCGATAGTTGTAGCCGACTTCGTCGTGGTAATAGCGCACGGTGGAGCCGTGCTCGCGCAGCGCCCGGGCACGGGCGGCAAATGATGCGTTGCTCGTCACCAGCGCGCCGCCTTCCCCACAGGCGCCGAGATTTTTACCGGGATAAAAGCTGAAGCAGGAAATCTGGCCGAATGTGCCGACGATCTTGCCCTTGTATTTCGCGCCGTGCGCCTGCGCCGCGTCTTCGACCAGCGGCAAATCGTGTTTGCGGCAGACGGCCAAAACCGCGTCCGCAGCAAACGGATGACCGTAAAGATGCACGGGCAAAACGGCCCGGGTGCGTGGCGTGATGGCGCGTTCGATGAGTTTGGGATCGAGATTGAACGTGGCGTCGTCAATATCCACATAGACCGGCTTGGCGCCGACGTAGGAAATCGCCCAGCTCGTCGCCACGAACGTGAACGGCGTGGTGATGACTTCGTCGCCGGGGCCGACGCCGAGCAACAACATAGCAACGTGCAGCGCCGAGGTGCCGCTGTTGAAACCAACGCAATGTTCCGCGCCGATAAACCGGGCGAAGTCCTTTTCAAACTGCGCCACGTCCGGTCCCAAGCAGAAGGAGCACTGGTCAATGGTGCGCGCGATGGCGGCGTCCAGATCTTTGCGGATGCCGCGCAGTTGCGCCGGGAGATCGAGATAGGGAATTGGCTCAACCATGTCGCCGGAGAAACTAAACCAAGCGCGCGATTTTGAACAGTCACAAACGCGCGCAGCGGCGATCATGCCGGCCAAATCATCTCCTGTTCTTCGCTTAACGGCCAATCTTGCCGGCAACGCCCAGAATCCGGTCAAGTCTTTGCAGGACCTGGTACGGTTGGATGGACTCCATGCACGGGTGAGCCTCTTGACAGATCGAGGAATCGAGGAACCTGGTGTCGCAGATGCAGGAACCGCCCACAATCACATGTTCTTTCTGGTAAATGGGCGCGGTGTGGAGGAGCGAATCTCCGATGGTAAACAATCCAATCACAGGAACACCCAGAGCCGCGGCAAAATGAAGCGGTCCGGTGTCTCCGGCGACAACTAATTTGGCCCGCTTCAAGATTGCCAGAAAAAGCCGGAGGTTGGGAGTCGGCGGCAGGGTGACGATTTCCGGTTCCATGGCCTTAAGTTCATCCAGCAGCGCGCGTTCCCGGGGGTTGGTTCCCGACGAAAAGGCCAGGGCATAGCCTGCCGCCGCGGCCAGACGGTAAAATTCCGCCCAGCGAAAAACCGGCCATTCCTTTTTGGGTTGTGAGGTCGTCAGATGACAGATGACTTTGGCGTCCGGCAGGAGCCTCGCGGCTTCGCCCGACAACGCCGGGTCGGCATTTGCCTCCAGATGCACGGATTTGGGCGGCGGGATTTGGCAGGCAGATAGCAGTTCGACGTGGCGGCGCACCCAGGAATCCGGCAGCTTTTCCGTGGGAACGGTCCGGGTGTAGCAAATTTTTCTTCCCCACCACCGCCCGCTTTCAAGCGCGCCCAGCCGCTCGCTCGCACCGCATAAGAAACTCAGAATCGCGCCGCGATCGTTGCCGACAAAATCCACGGAGAAATCAAATCTCTCGCGGCGCAAGGCCCGGATGATCGGCCAGGATTCGCGAATCCGCGCCTTGCCGCGCGTGCGCGGCATCGGCCACACCTTTGTCAACCACGGCAAATTTTCGAGCACCGGAGCCGCTTCTTCGGCCACCAGCACGTGAAGCTCGCAATCCGGCAGGTGCTCTCTCAGCGCCCGCAGCGCGGGAGTTACGAAGACCGCGTCACCAAGATATTTGAACTGGATGGCGAGAATTTTTTTCGCGGCAACCATGGTGTTCGCGTCACGACTGAAATTGCAGTTCGTAAAGTTTTTGGTAAACGCCGCCGCGCCAGATCAGTTCATCGTGGCGACCGGTTTCAACAATGCGGCCCTGGTCGAGCACCACAATCATGTCCGCGTGGAAAACGGTGGACAGCCGGTGCGCGATGCAAATCGTTGTGCGGCCTTTCATCAATTCGTCCAGCGCGTTCTGGACAATGCGCTCGGATTCGGAATCGAGGGCACTTAACGCCTCGTCGAGGACCAGAATCGGCGCGTTTTTCAACACCGCGCGGGCAATGGCCAGACGCTGCCGCTGGCCGCCGGAGAGCGTGGCGCCCTTTTCGCCGATGACGGCTTCGAAGCCGCCTGGTTTCTCCATGATGAAGTCGTAAGCGTAGGCATGACGTGCGGCGGCGATGATTTCTTCATTCGTTGCGCCGGGCCGGCCCAGCTCGATGTTCCGGCGGATGGTATCGTTGAACAAAACGGTTTCCTGCGTGACGACGGCGATTTGGTTGCGGAGGTCGCGCGTGGCGACTTCGCGGATGTCCACGCCGCCAACACAGATGGCGCCGCGAGTCGGGTCATAGAACCGCAGCAGCAGATTGGCCAGCGTCGTTTTGCCGGCACCACTGGAACCGACGAGGGCGATGAGGTGGCCGGGATGAATCCGCAGGTCAATGTCGCGCAACACGGGTTTGTCGCCATAGGCAAAATCCACGTGCTCGAAATGAATGTCCGCGCCGGCGGCCTTGAGCGGCCGGGGTTGCGCCGGTTCGGGGATACTGTTCTGCGTGGCGAGAAGCTCGAAGACGCGTTCGCTCGCCGCGCGGGCCTGGGCGAGTTGATTGTACAGGCGCGAGAGATTCTTCATAGGCGGGTACATCAAAAAGACGCTCATGATGACTTGGACAAAAGTGCTGGTGCTGGGTCGGGCCTGCGTGAAATAGATCAAGTACAACAACGCCAACGCCACACCCAAGGCCCCCAAAAAATCAATGATCGGCCCGGAAATTTCATTCGCGCGGATGATGCGCATATACTGGCTGACCGCCTTGTGCGCCGTATTGCGGAACTCGGTGGTGACGACCTTCTCGAGATTGTAGGCTTTGACAATGCGATGGCCGGTGAAGGCCTCGGTCATGACCTGCATCAAGCCGGCGTTTTGCGTCTGCAGCTCGCGGCTGGACCGGCGGACTTTGCGGTTGTAAATGGACAGGGGAATCAGGCAAAGCGGCAGGACAATCAACGAAAGCACGGTCAGTTTTCGCGTCTCCGGCCGGCACAACAACATGGCCAGCACACCAACCAGCGTGACCGGGTCACGGACGATGACTGAAGTAGCGCCGCTCAGAATGGTTTGCAGCGCGGCGGTGTCGCTCATGATGCGCGAGTTGAGTTCGCCACTGCGGTTTTTGCTGAAGAAAGCGGCGGAGAGATTCAACAGATGCGAAAAGAGGCGCTCGCGAAGGTCGGTAATGGCGCGGATGGCCGTCCATTGCAGAAAATAGACGTTCAGGTAGGCAAACATGCCGCGTAAAAACATGACCAGCGGGATCAAGGCCACGAGGGCAATCACGGCGCCGGGATGCTGGTGCAGACCCTGGTCCATCGCCTCCCGCGCGTCGTGAAACCATTGTGCCATAAAGGCGGGCATTCCCGGCAACGGTTTTTCCGTTTCCATGGGGTTGGCCGACGGGAATATGACGCTGCAGACAAACGTGATCGTGACGATCAATAATGGCGCCATCAAACCGCTGATGATGCCCGTGAGCACGCCGAGAAAGAGCCGCGCGCGGTAGGGCCGGGCCAGACCCCAGACTTTGAACAGAAACGTTATCATGCGCTAACCGGTATTGTTGGCGGTCGGCAAAAGAAAGCGAGAAATTTTCTGCGAGTGTGGCGGGCGCAATGTAACACTACCGCCCAGGCAGAATGTCACATCCGCCTTGGAACGCCGGATTTATCCGGCAGTCTGGCAAACTGCATCCGCGGCAGCCGGATGAATCCGGCGTTCCCGTAGCCATGTCAGAATTGCGCCCGTTTTTGCGCTATTAAAAGCAATCCGTCTTTACAGGAACCGGTACGTCAATTATTGGTTCGCTTATCATGTCCTTGAATCGGGACGGCCTGCCCCGGCGGTATGTGTCTTTGACGACGTTTGGAAACGGGCCGAAAGACGCCGGCCGCAAGGATACCTGATTAAACAACAAAGCCATTTCACGATGACAATTGCGAAGAAGCCCGTCCCAGCGGAAGAGCATCATCCGGCAAAAGACGCCCCGCACCCGATGCCGCCACGGCCGGAGCAGGGCAAGCTCTTCATCATCTCGGGCCGGTGCGGCCGCTTGTGCAATCGCATCATCCTGTTCGCCAATTTCATTGCCCTGGCGGAGGAGCAGGGACATCGCGTGGCCAACCCCACGTTCCATTCCTACGCCAGATGGTTTGAGGCGACGCGGAAAGACATCTATTGCCGGTATCCCCGCGCCACACGCAGAAGCTGGTGGGACATCGTACCCGGCGTTGGCGACGCCATCCGCGGCACGCGTCTCTTCTTTCACCTGGCCCGTGCGTTTGGCCTGTGGAATGAGCGTCATCCGGTTTTCGGAAAGACCATCCTCACCTTGCGCGAAACTCCGGCGCAGCCAATCACGGCGCTCGATGGCCCGGAAGTCCAGGCCAAAATCCGTGGCGCCCGGATTATCTTCGTGAACGGCTGGAATTTTCGGGTGCCCGAACTCGCGCAGCGGCACGCGGAAAAATTAAGGTCCTATTTCCGGCCGATTGCGGAGATCGAGCAGGCCAGTTTCAAGGCCGTGGACCAGCTCCGGCGGCAGGCGGATGTTGTTATGGGGGTTCATATCCGTCACGGGGACTATCGCACGTGGAATGGAGGCAAATGCTTCTTCCCGGCTTCGCAATACGCAGTCTGGATGAAGGGACTGGCGGAACAGTTTCCGGGCGGCAGCGTGGCCTTTTTTGTGTGCAGTGATGAACCCCGGCGCGAGCAGGAATTCCCGGGGTTGCGGGTGGGCATTGGCGCTGGCCCGGCCGTGGGCGACATGTGCGCGCTGGCCCGGTGTGATTATATTTTGGGGCCGGTAAGCACTTTTTCGATGTGGGCATCCTTCTACGGCAACAAACCGCTGTTTCTCATCCGTGATGGCAAGGCCCGAATCGAACGGAACGAGTTCCGCGTATCGGACCTGTGCGAAATCCCATGACTGCGCAGGTTCAAAACAATTTTCTGGAGCGCACACGCCATGCGAAGAAGGTCATGGTTTTGGACCTGGGGTTTTTGGGCGACACGGTTCATCTCCTCCCCGCTTTGTGGATGGTTCGGCAGGCTTATCCGCAGGCGGAATTGCACTGCGCCGTGGCGGAACACGTTGTTTCCCTGAAGGATTGTCTGCCCTGGGTTGACCGGGTCTGGGGTTACATGCGCTATCCGCGCCACGCGACGCTGCGCGAAAATCTCCAGATGGTTTCCAATCTCAGAAAAGAAAAGTTTGACGTGCTGATCAATCTGAACGGCTCGGATCGCTCAAGCTGGCTGACGTTTTTGAGCGGCGCACGTGCACGGCTGGGCCGGATGCCCGAAGGCGGCGGCCCGCCGTTCTGGCGGCGGATGTTCACCGATTTCGTCCGGCATCCATTTTTCCCCGAACCGGTTTATCGGCAACGATGCCGTTGTCTGGAAAAAGCCGGTTTTCCGTGCAAGCCGCCGGAATTTCACGTGGAAATCGCCCCGGGGCATTTGCAGGCGGCGCGTATCAACCCGGCGGATGCCGGAACTTACTTCCATCTCAGCCCGTTCACCACGGACGACCGCAAGGAACTGCCGGTAGCGCAACTCGCCGGACTCATCAATGCCGCGCAAGCGCGCTGGCCGGGGAAAAAATGGGTCGTCTCCGGAGCGCCGACCGAACGGGAACGGAATAAAATGGACGCGCTGCTCAAACGCTTGCCGCGCCCCCCGTGGCGGGTGTTCGCCGGCGAACTGGATTTGCTGCAACTGGCCGCGGTAATTCAGCACAGTGCGGTGCATCTTTGTGGCGACACCGGAACGCTGCATCTGGCCTTGATGACCAACACGCCCGCCGTGTCCTGGTTTCGTCCCAATCCCGGCTCGGAAGTGTGGATTCCAGCCGGAGAAAAATTCCGAACCATTCTTGGCACTGGTAACGACCCGCACGCCGCGTTGCAGGGAATTGAAACGGCCCAATTGCTGGCGGCGGTTCAAGCGGTGCTGAAAATGCCACGCCGATCTAGCAGCGAATGTCCTTGCAGCTTTCCTTGAAAACAGGTAGTGCCGGCCAAAATTTCGGCAGCGATGACCTGACATGATCTTTACCTAAAGCGTCTCGGACATTTGAGGCAGTCGCGCCAGCAGATGTTTCTTCAATTCGGGAATGCGGTCGTATTGGTGCAACACCGACACCGGCGCACCCACTTCATTCACCACGAAGCCATCATCGTTAAACTGCACTTGGTCCCAGCGCATTACGCCCATTGTGAAGACGGGCGCGCGACGGTTGGGATGAACGACGCTATTGGGCAGCAGTCGTTCCTACAGGAGATAATTGTGGATGCCTTGGTCGCAGCCGGAAATTTTTGCTGGGTTGCGCGCTTGCATGATGGCAGACGCCATCAACGCGAGATATTCCCGGATGCTCGCGGTGTCGCAAAAGTCGCACTCGAACACGAAACGGTTTTTTCGGCGTGCTGTTCAACAAATTTCTGCCCGAATTGGCAGCCCTCAAGCGGGGTTCAGCCGGGGATATAAATTGTAATGTTCAAAAACATTCCGAATCTGGATGTCATTTTTCCCGTTTTCGACATTTTGTACGCGTAATGTTTTGTGCTCGGTGCCGGGAACGCAACGCCATTCAGTCGAGAACGGTCTGACTTTTTGACAACGCACATTGTTCAGCAGCGACATGGCCTTCAGCCAGACATCGTCCGCCGTCGGGCAAATCTTCCGGAAAACATCCCGGTTTAACACTTCGGAATGGAGTGCGTTGGGCGGATACAATATCCCGCCGACGCCTGTTGGAAAGAGCCACAAAGATGGCCCGACATGCCCTGGAGAATGGCTGTCCCACTGCCGGTAGGGCAATAATGTTCCCGCCTGGTCTGCCACCATGCGATGAGCACGATGACAGGTGATGCTTTGCGGTTCACGTTGATGCGCCGCCAGCAGTTCCGCCAGCCAGAATTGGGGGTAAAGCATATCGTCATCCGCAGTAACAATCCTGCATCTGGGAAATTCCTTCAACGTATGAAAGATTCTGCTATGCGGACCGACATCTTCCACCAGGCGAATTTCCAATCCCCGGCGCGTTTGCCGGCGCAGCAAGGCAGGAATCTTGTCCGCCAGCTTTTCGTCAAGCCATAAAATGAGCCGGTCGGGTTGCTCCGTTTGCCGGAGCAAAGATTCAATCGTGAAAGGGATTTTGGGGAGGCGTTCGGCAATGCTGGTCAGGCTGACAATGACCGGAACATTTCGCGGCTCCAATCTTATGCCTGGCACCGAACTGAACCGCGCGTGCCACAAATGACTATAGTCCGACGGGGCATACTGGATTCTCTTCAGAAATTGTGAAAGGCGTGACATGTCTCCTTAACGTTCTTTGTGACGGATGGCACAGAAGCGGGTGTTTTATTTTTGACAGATTCAATACTTCATTTGCGTTCCGCTAATGTGTGCTTGGTTTCTTCAATGACATAACGACTCAAGGCCCCATGCGTGTGCCAGGTCAAAACGTGTTGCCGCGCGGCCTGGCCCATTTCGACCAGCCGATGGCGGTTTTGCAATGCCTGACGGACACGCACAGCAAGATGATCGCCTTCCACACGGTAGTAAATCGTGTGTTCGTTGTCCATGAACGGCGCATAACAGTAAATGGGGGGGGATTGCATGAGCGGGACGGAACCTGCCGCGCCGATTTCATAATGCCGGTAACAGTCCCAGCCAAAGCCTTCCGGCGACCAGACCAAGTATGCCTGGGCACAGCGCTGAATAAATTCATCATGGGTCAATCGTTCGGTGGCGATATCAATTTTGAAACCTTCCGACTTGAGACGTTCGAGTTGCCGGATTCCCGCCACCCGGTTGGGCCGAGAAGATAAATCTCCGGCAAAGAAAACATCCGTTTTCTTTGCAGCTTGAATAGCCGACAGCTTCGCCGCCAGGGAATCATTTATTCCCAATGAAATCGGACGCAACTTGGGGACCCAGCGATTGAATGGTGCGATGCAGAGCACATTGCCGCTGTTTTCCGTCTTGCGATGGGTGTAGAGAAAGGCATTGCAGGGATTTTGCGGCAGATCCCGTTTGAAATAACAGATTGCCCGGTCGAGTTCTTGAAAACGGCGGTTGTCAATAATCGGGCAGCACTCGCAATCAAGGCCGACCAGGCCTGTCGAAATTTTTGTGTAGGGAAACCGGCCGGAAACCATGAGCCGGGGTTGGCGCAAAAACTTGGCGGCCGTATCCACCAAATTCCGAAGAAATCCTTTGCGCGGGTTGAAACTGGGGAAAAGGCTGCTGCCGGAAATTACCAAATCATATTTTCCACGTTTAACATCCGCCAAAATTTGCCGGGCTGGACGTTGTTGGACGCCGAAAACATCTCGTCCGACACCCGTGTGCAGAAATTCCGCCTCGGGATGTGAGAAGAAAATCTTCATATCCTGCTTTTCCTTGTAACTCAAATTCCCGACTACTAGATAACGCGCCATATGCAAGTGCGGCGAAAGCTGCGATATCCTAATAGATTACACAAGAATATTCAACCCAAAGGCATAGTACGAGAAGAGTCGGGGGTTAAGGAAGAAAACCGTCCACTCATGCCTGGTGGAAAGGCGTTGGACAAATAGAGTAACCAAAGGCGACGCTTCATCATAAAGCCGAATTTAGCCGGGTCAGCGTGACATACCAAGCTTGCAGAGTTGAGAAATGTCGGCCGACAGGCCTTGCACTTGATACAGTAGCCCAAAGATTGACTTTTCAAAAGCGGCACGGCTTAAGATAATCCGGCACAACTTAATGACTCGAAAGGGAATTTTCAGCGAATTCGCTCGCCGGTTTTATCGGACTTACCGCCATGGCAGGATGCGCATCGGCCATTCCGCGCTAAGAAAATTTCTCAACCTTTGGCTGCGACAGAATCAGGAAGTGTGTCTGCGTTCGGGCGTCAAATTCCAACTCGATCTTTCAAAGGGTAATCAGGCGGGCATTTTCTGGTATGACGGCGACGCGGACGTGGCGTTGATCTGGGCCATCCGGGAGTTGGTACCGGTGGGAGGAGTTTTTGTGGATTGCGGCGCGAACTGCGGTTTGATGGGGTTGCAGGCCGCGCAGTATCGTCATACACGGACGATTTTCATCGAACCTCACCCGCGTCTGGCCCGTACCATCGAAACCAACATCCGGTTGAACCATTTTGAATCCCGCGCCGACTTGATTGAGGCGGCGGTGTCGGATTCCTCCGGCGAGGTGACCTTTTATGAAGAGTTGGCGGGTGATGATGGCACGCATTCCATCCATGCGGACTGGCAGGAAGAGAAACGCGTGTTGGGCAAGGTCCGTTGCCGGACCCTGAAGGAAATCATCGGCGAACGACGGCTACCACAGATTGATTTTCTGAAAATTGACACCGAAGGAAACGATCTGGAGGTCCTGCAAGGTTTGGCGGAATACTGCCGCCCCGCATTCACGAAACTGGTCTATGTGGAAATGACCCGCAACAGCAAATCCATCTGCAAGTTGATGGCCAATGGCGGCTATGTTGGCTTCACCACGTTTGATCTGCGGGGCCGGGATCTCGCCCGGCAGTTCCGCGCCTACGAGCATGGCGGCCGGGTTTGCTTTTTTCGTCCGCTGGAAACCGCTTCGGATTGCGGCCACAACGCGCTCTGGTGCGGAAAGGAGTCTTCTTTTGCCGCCTATCTGCGGGACCTCGCTGTGGCCCATCAAGCCTGAGTCCGGCAGGTGTTGCCGTTTCCCGACAGCCACTTTTTACCTGACGCTCAAAGCAAATTTTGCTAGCCTGCCCCAATGAAACTGGCCACGGTTTCCGAAGAGCAGCACTGCTGGAATGGGCAACGGCGGCAAATCAAGGCACTCCGATCCGTCCCAAACCTCCCGGGCAACCCGGAATCAGAACGCGCGCCGGCAAAACAGCCGGTGCTTTTCCAGAAGGTGCGCCCAAAATCCAGATTCTGAAACGTGAATCCCCTTCCCATCTCCGTCTGCCTGATTGCCGGCAACGAGGCGCATCGCCTCCGCCGCACGCTTAACAGTGTCACGGGCTGGACGAGCGAAATCATCGTCGTCACCGACAACAATGTGACCGACGGCACGGGAGAAATCGCCGCGTCCTGCGGCGCGAAAGTCTTCTGCGAGCCGTGGAAGGGCCATGCCGCGCACCGGAATTTCGCTTCCGAAAAGGCGTCCCAACCGTGGTTGCTGGCCATTGACGCCGACGAAGTCGTGTCACCGGAATTGCGCGATGATATCCGCCGGGTTTTCGCCTCGGATAAAATCGCCGATTGGGCGGCATTCAGCCTTCCGCGCTGCACTTTTTATCATGGCCGATGGATTCGCCACGGCGACTGGTATCCCGACCGCAAGGTGCGGCTTTGGCGGCGCGGGCAAGGGCACTGGCAGGGAAGTCCGCACGAAAAACTCATTGTCGAAGGCCGGATTGGTCGGATGCGGGGCGAACTGTTGCACTACAGCATGGAATCGCTGGAACACCAGATCAAAAAAACCATCTCCACCGCCGACTATTTTCTCCAGCAATGCGAAGCGCGGGGACGGAAAGTCAGCTTTGCCGACCTTGCCTTCCGGCCCTGGTGGAGCTTCTTCCGCGGCTATTTCCTCCGGCTCGGTTTGCTCGACGGCTGGCAGGGTTACGTCATTGCCTGGATGACGGCGTTTTATACTTTTCTACGTTACGCCAAAGTCTACGACACGCGAAAAGGCAAGACCGAAACGCATTGAAATCCGCGTCACATGGATGTTTCAATCATCATCGTCACCCGCAACACCTGCGCGCTGACCTGCGCCGCGGTTCAATCCGCGCTCGGCAGCCGGGACTCGTTCGCGAAGGAAATTTTCGTGGTGGACAGCGGCTCAACCGACGGTACCGCAGCCGTTTTCTCCCGCGAATTTTCCCAGGTTCAACTCATCCGTTCGGAAACCAATCTCGGCTTTGCCCGTGCCTGCAATCTTGCGGCGAACCGGACGCGCGGGGAATTTTTGTTGCTGCTCAATTCGGATGCGCGCCTGGAACCGGACGCGCTGGCGCAAGCGGTCGCGTGGATGCGGGCGCATCCGGACTGCGCCGTGGCGGGCGCGCAATTGCTCAACGCTGACGGCTCGCGCCAGAATTCCATCGCCAATTCCCCCACGCTGGCCACTGAATTGTTGAACAAATCGCTTTTGCGGCGGCTCCGTCCCGGGAAATACCCCGGCAAGGAACATGAATTCCGCGAGCCGGTGGAGGTGGAAACCGTCGTCGGCGCGTTCATGCTGGTTCGCAAATCGGTTTGGGACACACTCGGCGGGCTGGACGAACGCTACTTCTTCTTTTTCGAGGAAACGGATTTCTGCCTGCAAGCGCGCCGGCACGGACAGCGCGTTTGCCATCTGCCTGCCGTCCGCGTCTGGCACGGCCAGGGGCAAACGGCCCGGCAGGTTTCGGTTGAAGCGCGAATTGAGTATTGGCGCTCGCGCTACGCTTACTTCGCCAAAAATCATCGCCTGCCGACGCGGCTGGTTTTGGCCGTAGGCCTGTGGTTGAGGCTTTTGCTGGATTCACTGGCCGCGGGCCTGTGCGTGCTGGCCACGCTCGGCCGGAATGCGCGCTGGCGCGAACGCTGGCGGGTCTGCGCCGCGCTCATCGGCTGGCACTTGCGCGGATGTCCGGCGGAACAAGGTTTGCCCTGTTAGCATGAACACGCCTGAAAACATTTTGCTGATCCGGCTCAAATCCATCGGCGACATCCTGTTCACGCTGCCGGCCGTTCACGTGGTGCGCGAAAATTTCCCGGACGCCAGGCTGCATTTTCTCGTGTCCCGGGAGCATGCGCCGCTCCTGCGCGGTTTCGCCGACGTGGATGAAATTCTCCCGCTGGACCGCGCGGTTTACAGTTCGGGCAATTTGAAATCCATGGTTTACGGCACCTTCGAGCTGCTGCGCGTTCTGCGACGGAAGAAATTTTCGCTGGCGATTGATTTTCAAGGTTACGGCGAGACGGAGCTTTTGGCGTGGTGGAGCGGCGCGCCCGCACGCTGGGGGTCCGTCTATAACCGGTGGCGCGGCTGGCTTTACACGCGCGGTGTCCGGCGTGACGACCGTTTGCACCTGGTGGACTGGAACCTTTCCCTGCTGGAACAATCCGGTTTGCGAATCGGCCGGATCCGCAATGAATTCGACCTGCCGGCGGACGCGCTGGCCGAAGCGCGGCATTTTTTCGCGGCGCACGGTTTTGACGCCACCCGCCCCACGCTGTTTCTCCAGCCGTTTACCAGTTCGCCGCACAAAGACTGGCCGCTGGAAAATTTTCTGGCGCTGGCGCGACATTGGCAGGCACGCGACTGGCAGGTCATGTTCGGCGGCGGGCCGTCCGACCGCGCGGCGCTTGAACCGGCACGGGTGGAAGGATTCCCCGTCGCCGCCGGAACGCCGTTGCTGGTTTCCGCGGGGTTGGTGAAACTTTCCACTTTGACAGTGGGCGGAGTGACCGGGCTGCTGCACCTGGCAGTCGCCATGCAGAAACGGGTGCTCATGCTGATTGGTTATCCGGCTCACGAACCCGGTTTTCCGTACCAACACCGCGACTGGACCGTCACGTCGCCCGGTGGCGGAAACGTGTCTGAGATTCGGACGGACGAGGTAATAGCAGCGTGTGCGCGGGCGTCTGCCGATTTGAACATCGTCAGAAATATTTAGCGGACCAGCCGGTAGTGCTTCTTGTTGAACTGGAAACCGAACCACTGTTCCAGCTTCAACATCCAACGATGCTTTTTCTCGCGCGGACTTAATGGGTGATTCGGGTCCGCCGGGAAAAGCCCTTCGGCCTTCGGCAACCAATCCCGCACGACCCGGGGATGCGCACCGGTGAAAAGTTTCAGCGCGGCCGGATCAATTTGCGCATAATTCACCGTGGCCGCCGGCCGGTTCTCCCAATATTTGTGCGTCGCGGCGGCCTTGAGGTTCATCTGCGTTTCGCTGCGCACCCAGCCGTAGTGATAAATCGTCGCGCCCGTGTGCGCCGCGCGCGGGTAACGCGACCGTTTGTGGCTGACCACCACGTTGAAAAAGAGCGACTCGCTCGACCACGCGGGAATCGTGTTGCGGAGGATGCGGACTTCGCTGCGATACCAGCCCGGCGACCACGCATACGTGTTCGCGTTGCCGTAGAAATGCAGGTAGTCGAAGGCCAGCGCTTCGACGCGCGCATCCTCAAGATAACGCTCCATCGCCGCGCGGATTTTCGGCAGGTCATCCTCATGCACGACTTCGTCGGCTTCCAGATAAAACGCCCAGTCGCCCATGCAATTGAACAGCGCGATGGTTTTTTGCTGGCCAAAGACAAAGCCTTTCACGCTGTAACCGTTTTGCATCCGCTCGTTCCATTGCGTCGGGATGATGCGGATTTTGGGATCGCCGATGGCGCGCAGCCGCTTTTCCGTGTCGTCCTCGCTTGGCCCGAGCGCGACGACGAATTCGTCCAC
Organism: Verrucomicrobiota bacterium; assembly: GCA_050012035.1. GTDB lineage: Bacteria > Verrucomicrobiota > Verrucomicrobiia > Limisphaerales > UBA11358 > UBA11358. The sequence goes on from JBEKHY010000001.1 coordinate 207,351, forward strand.
AATCGGCAGAATCGAGCGGACGGACGCAACGAACGGGTAGCCGAACTTCTGCCCGTTGCGCAAAAAGGTGAACCCGCTGACTTTCACGCGCGGAGTTTAGCGGAGTGGCCGGGCACGGCGTCAAGCTTCAGTAGTGGAATCACTTGTCAGGCGCGAAGGTTTGGATAATGAACTGGCGGCTGCGAAAAGACAATGATGGCCGCTACGCGCGCTGAATTCCGGGCCAGACGATGGTTCCCGAAAACCGGGAAAAGTAAATTCCGGGGCTGGGAATTTTCGGGAGTTGTCTGCGGACTTCCGGCAATTGTGTTTCGTTGCCGATGACAGAAATGTTTGTGACCGGCACGAGCGGCCGCACCCGGTCAAAGCCCTGTTGGAGAAACGAGCGTTTGCCGGGCAGTTTGAGCAGTTGCCTGGGCCTCTGCTCGCGGCTCACCGGCCAGAACCGTTCGCCGCGCCCGCCTGCCCTGATGATGACAAAGCGGTTTTTGATGTCCATTGTTGCTTTCATGGTTTCAACCACGGATTAAGCGCAAAACAAAACGGGAAATTTCAACCGCAAACCCGCGGTCATCCCGCCATTCGCTCAAGGCTAACACCACGGAAAAGCCCATTACCAGCGCCTGGAAACACAGCCTCCAACCCGTCGAAAAAAGTCATAATTTCCTGTTGACAGAATTACCCATCGCCATACCATTTCTCTCATGTTCAGCTTTTTAAGCTGAAGCGGAACGATTCAACTGGTAAACCAATCAACAAAAGAGAAACTAGCCAAACAAAAAGAGAGAACCAATATGAAACTGACCAAAATACTATTCTGCACGGCCCTTCTGGGAGTGGCGGTGTTTGCGGCAAGTGTCGCGTCGGCCGCCCCGGGGTATTTTACCGTTAGTGGCACGGCCACCGTTGACAAGTCAACCACGACCGGCCATGCGCTTGTAAAACATAGTTTCGCCACCAAAGACCTGTTGACGATTCTGGCCAATGCCACCTCGCAGCTTTGGATCTCGAATAAAAACTCGCACTTGATGTATGACTCGGAGCCTATTAATACGGCCGCAAGCAAATGGTACGGTGAGACTGTTTATGGCATCTTCTGGGCCACCAACACCGTCAGTCACAATTCCTACCGGCTTGACAATTCCAGCACCAACAGCAGTTACTGGAGCTACATTGAGCTTGATTATTATGATTGGGACCTTGGTTTCTGGGATCCTTATAATTATATAGACGATACTCCGGTGGGCGAAAACTACGCCTACAGTGAAGTTTCGACTCTCACCAAAGACAGTGGCAAGGAAATTGGCAGCGATGCCATTCTGTATGTTCATGACTGGCCTTATGAATTCGATTACCTGGATTTCGGCGGTAACGCTTTATTTTACAACACCCACAATGCCTTCGTTATTCGCGGGCCAATAAACCTTGCTTGGAGTGAGACGGCGTCGCATAGTAGCGAATCAATCACTCTCAAGGGAGCAGGCGATGGAATGATCTATGTCAGCGGTTCTACTTATTATCCGGTCATGACTGGCTCAGCGAAGTATAGTGGCAAAGACTGATTGAGCCTTCGAATTCGGGCCAGGACAGGCATTGCTTGTCCTGGCCTTTTTGTTTAGGGTGAAACCATTCTAAAAAATTTATGAGACCGAAATTTGTTTTTGCCATGTTGCTGTTGGCGTTACTGGTGTTGGGTGCTGCTTTATATTTGAAACAACACAGGGGGCAAGTGGCCACGCCTCCTGCCAGTCCTGCAATCGCGACCCCGGCCACTCCGCCACCTTCAAACGTCGTGACGCGCGTCGCCCTGCTGTCCGCATCCGCCCCGGCAGCCACCAACACCCTGACGCCGGAACAACGTCAGGCCGCCATTGACGCCGAGACCGACCGCCTCCAGGAATGGTCCATGAGCGACGACCCGGCCTCCCTGTCCAACATCCTGGCCGACCTGACCAGTCCCGAAAAAGAGATCCGGGACGCCGCCATTGAAGCCGCCAAACAGTTCGGCGGCACCAATGCCATCGCCGCCTTGAAAGCCGCCGCCGCAAGCGCCCATGACACCGAGGAACAGATCGCCTTGCTCGAAGCCGCCCGGTTTCTTTCGCTGCCCTCCTTGAGTTCCAGCGGGCCGGACACAAGAACTCCCGAACAAATCCAGGCCGATGCGCAACGGAATGACGAAAAAAATGCCCACCGGCAGGCCCAAAGGCAAAAACACATCTCCAACCAGAATTCGCAGTCCACGCCTGATCAAAGCGCCGCACCTCCGCCCGACCCCAATCAGCCCGGTACGCCTGACAATTAAATTCCTCCCGAATAACCGGGGCCACCAACGCGAACTGCAAATCCCGGCCTCCGGACTGCAGGCCATCGGCCCACGGTCGAGGATATTTAGACTCAATCCTCCCACGGCAAAAGTTTTTTCGCCATGAAACCCGGCCGGGTGGCCGGCATCGGCTCGTCCGGTTCACTCAGCGAGCCGTGAGCCAAAATCCGTTCATAGCAGCCGAGATATTTCCGCGCCATGTCCAAATGCGTAAACCCGCCGCGCAACACGCGGTCACGGCACGTCAGGGGATTAAACCGTTGGGGATTTCTCACGGCTTCGACGAGTTCATCCGCTCTGGTGCTCAACACCCCCACGTCCGGCGTGACGGTTTCGGGCAGCGAACCATACGGCGTGGCCACGACGTAAGCGCCGCTGACCAGCGCTTCGATGACCGACAGACCAAAAGGCTCCTCCCAACGCACCGGAAAAATCAAGCAACGCGCCCGCGACAACAACTCCTGCTTTTCCGGCTCGCCAATCATGCCGTAATAGCGAACACCCCGGATGCAGGGCAGCCGGCGTTGCAGGCGCCATGGCCAGTTGCGGGTGCCAATCACCCGGAGTTCCAGACCGGCGCGGCGCGCCACCGCCGCCGCGCCGTGGAAATTTTTCACCTGCCACCGGGCCTTGGCCAAAAAAAGCGCGTAGTTCTCGCGCTGTTCCGAGAACCAATAATCATCCGGATCCACTCCGTGATGCACAAAATGGCGCGAGCCATGATTCGCCGCGTGGCGACGTGAGACAAAGACGGTGTTCGGCGGGAATTGTTCGCCCGACCGACCGTTGCCGTGAACCGTCAATAAATACGGCTTGTTGACCGGCCCCCTGGGCTGTTCGTGAAAATGTACGATGTCCGTCGAAGCCGGAATCAGGTTCAACCAGGCTTGCGGGTTTTTTTCACCCCCTGCCGTTGCGCGCAGTTCCACGCCGGGGATGTGGCTCCCGGCGTTGGCAATCAGCGTCACGCGATGTCCCAACGCCACCAGCGCCTTGCCCAGCCAGTAAATGACCCGCTCCGAGCCGCCGTAAAGTTTCGGCGGAATCGGAATTTTCCCCGGCTTGTAAAGCGTGACGTGCATTTGCGCCTCAGCCTTACTGCGTCCTTCCGAATTTTTTCTCCAGTTCGCGGTAGTTCATTTCAATCAGCGTCGGCCGGCCGTGTGGACAGGTGTAGGGCATGGCGCACCGGCGCAAATCCTCGATGAGATTTTCCAGTTCCCGTCCGGCGAGGGGATCGTTGGCCTTCACGGCGTGGCGGCAGACGGTCTTGGCGATGGTGTGTTCGCCCAGCCGCGCCAGATTCACCTCGCGCCCCGCCGCCTTCAACTCGTCCACCAGATCGAGCACGAACCGGCGCGGGTCGGCAACCTTGACGAACGGCGGCAGGGTGTCCAGCAAAAACGTCCGCTCCCCAAATTCGCTCAACCCGACGCCGAGCCGCGTGAGTGCAGGCAGTTGCTCGCGCAAAAAATTCGCGTCGCGCGCCGGCAATTCGATCGTCTCCGGCAACAGCAGCTTTTGCGACGGCACCGAGCCGCTCTGCTCAATCCGGTTCAACATTTGCTCGAACAAAATCCGTTCGTGCGCGGCGTGCTGGTCGAGCAGCACCAGCCCGCGGTCGGATTCGAGCACCAGGTAAAGTTTGCCAATGACGCCAACCAGCCGCAGGGGAACGTCGAGCAGCGGCGTCGGCAATTGCGGAGTGCGCCCGCCTCCGCTGCGCTCCGGCGCGGCAGGGAGTGCGGAGGGCGGACTGGTTTCCAGCGAGGATGGAGCGTGCGGTTCGGATGTCGCTGGCGCTGCCGGGGCGGCTGACGGTGAAAAGCCCATTTTAAAGGGCGCTTGGTGCGCAGGAATTTTTTGCGGCCCGGCAGCGGGTTTCAGCTTTTCGGGGAATTGCGGCAGCGCAGGCGTGCCGGGCCGCCGGGGCGAGGTATCGGACGAACCGGGCAACTCTGGCGTGCGTTGTCCGAGCGGCTCGCGAGGACGTTCACCCCCCCGTTTGGATTCACTGGCTTCGCCGCCGTGAAACGCCAGCAGCGTGTCGCGCACGGCCTGGGCGGTAAATTTGCGAATTTCAGGTTCGCAATGAAACTTCACCTCGCGCTTGGTCGGATGAATGTTCACGTCCACCGCCGCCGGATCAATCTCCAGGAACAGGCAGCAGACCGGATAGCGACCCTTCATCAGCGCCGTGTGATAACCCTCAAGCAGGGCGTAGTTGAGGCCGCGATTTTCGACCGGGCGCCGGTTGACGAACAAATGCTGGCTTTCGCGCGTCGCGCGCGACACGCCCGGCGCGCCGATGAAGCCCCAGATTCGGAGTTCGGAGTTCGGAGTTCGGATTTCGGACTTTTCCGGCAAGGCGGTTTCGAAAATGTCGGTTTCTTCCGGTTTGAAGGTGTCGTCGAGCGCGGCGGAAAAGTCCACGGGCAAAACTTTTTCGTCGCCGAGGAGGGCGCGCAACCGCTCGCGCAAGGCCTCAAGCCGGCTGGAAGTGGCTGCTCCCAACTTCTGCGCAGGCAGTTGCCAGACGACCCGTCCGTCCTTCTGGAACACGAACGTGACCTCGGGAAACGCCAGCGCGGCAAGCGTGAGGTAATGCTGGATGTGCGCCGCCTCGGTTTCTTCGCTGCGCAAAAATTTACGGCGGGCGGGCAGGTTAAAAAAAAGCTGCCGCACCTCGACACTCGTGCCCGGGGCGCTGCCGGCGGCCTTGACTTCGGCAATTTTTCCGCCGTTCACGACCACCTGCGTGCCTTCGGGCGAACCGCCACCGCGTTCGCGCGTGGTGAGGGTAAAGCGGCTGACACTGGCGATGCTCGGCAGCGCCTCGCCGCGAAAACCCATCGTGGCAATCGCCGCCAAATCCGCGGCCTTTTGGATTTTGCTCGTCGCGTGGCGTTCCAGACAAAGCAGTGCGTCATCGCGGCTCATGCCCGTGCCGTCGTCGGTCACGCGGACGAGGCTGCGTCCGCCGGCCTGAATTTCGACCGCAACCTTTTTCGCGCCGGCGTCGAGGGCGTTTTCGACGAGTTCCTTTACAACGCTTGCGGGGCGCTCAATCACCTCACCGGCGGCGATTTGATTGGCGACCTGTTCGGGGAGCAGGTGGATGCGATTCATCGAAGAGGAAACGTGTTGCGGGTTGCGTGCCGCGTCAAGCATTTCGGCGCGATCTTGAAAAACCGGCTGGCAACAAACCCGCAGTTTAAAAACCCGAACCGCTGACATGGCGCGCCCGCGGGTTCCCTTCGAATTTCGGGTAGTGGGTTGGTTTGCAAATCCCGGCGCGGCGAGCGTCCTCGCGAGCCGGATTGGGTGCGCCAAAGCAAAACGGTGGCGGCTCATCTGTGGTTTCGCCCCGTCAAAACTGACCTACCACCGATTTTCAGGGTTTCGGAAGCCCTTCGGATTTCGAGGTTGGGGTTGGGAATTCATTCCATTCCTCGCAGGCCGGACGATAAAATTTGCCGGGGCAAAGCCAAAAGATGCAAAGCCAAGTGGCTGTGAGCGTGAATGATAACTTATTGACAAAAAGTTGCAGAAAAGTAAGATTGAATCATTCGGGTGGCAGTACGTTTCTTCAGCGGGGTTCCCCACCCCCACCTCCTTGGCGTCTGCTGCCCGAATCTTTGTGAAGCAAAGCTCCTTGACGCTCTCCGGCGCATCTTTTAGTTTCACACGTCCTATTGCGGGGGCGTAGCTCAATTGGTTAGAGCGCTGCCCTGTCACGGCAGAGGTTACGGGTTCGAGCCCCGCCGCTCCCGCCAGTCTTTTCCTTGGGAAAACAGGCATTTCCATCCGGGAGACGCCCGTTGAAAAAAGTTTCAGACCTCGCAGACCGAAAAATGTCTGTTCGCGGCTGCGTATGCCCGAAGGCCCAAGACTGTATCCAACACTCGTGGGGTGGACTTCACCATCTACAGGGTCACCAGGATCACGCAGTCCGCCTCGGCGCGACTGCGACCAAACTTGAATTCGCGCATCGTTAAGCCACTTCAATGACGACCGGAGGTAGGCGAAATGAAGCAGAGAGTTCCGTCATACGTGAACGAGATCACTTCCACATACAGGGTGTCCAGCGCCGTGGCGATTTGGTGCAACACATTGAGCAAGTCCGGCGTTAACGGGGAAATTTGACCGGTTTGAGGATCGAATTGATTGCCTTCGCCGACCACATGAGTCACCGGAACGCCGTTGGGCCCGACAATGGCAAGCAGCACCGAATTTTTGAGTACCGCGCACCAGCCGCTCGCGTCAATTTCAAACAACGTACCGCGCACGCCGGCTATGCCGTTGGGAATTTTAATGAGATATTCGGAAGCCGCGGATAGTTTTTTGACGCTGCCGAAGATGCGACCCTGCTTCAAATTCAATTCCGTGTCACTGACAGCGTCCAAGCCGGTGTCCGAGATAGTCAGCTTGTCAATGGCCAGCATGGTGTCGCCGGTCATGCGAACCATGTTTTGTTCGACGGACGGTCGGTAATCAATCATGCCGCGAACGTTGGCATCCGGCGCCGGCCCGATTCGGTCGGGCCACGGCGCGGCCTGGGGAAAGTCAATGCTCTTGCCCAGCACCATATCCACAATGGCCTCGTGACCCGTTTGAATGACGGCACCCGCGTTGAGCGTTTTGCCAACGATGAGGGGATGCCAAATGTCGTCGTTCAGTGAATATCTGGCTTCACCTTGAATGCGCACAATGGTGGCGACGCCGGGTTTGAAGGTTTGGGCAGACGCGGCAACGGCCAGCGCGAGCATCGTGCCGCCCAAGACTGTGGAATACAGGTATCTCATGATTGCCGTTCAGGAAACACCGCTTATTTCATGCCACACTAAAAGCGGAGGGGCAGGTTCCGTTAGATTGTTGCGGTAAAGAAACTAAGCGGGCAAATCACGTTGGGAGAAATGAAAGAATTGGACGTCAACCTTCGAGGACTTTTTCAGGCACGAAAGGGACTGATCCAAAACTGGGCATTTCACCAACCAGAATAGTTGACCATGAAATTTGAGCCCTCGTATTTCCACAGTGCCTCGGCAATGGCCACGACAACGTCGTAACCACGCCACCGGGGAAGATTTTACGGGACGTAACAAGCGTAGCCAACGCCTTCACGCAATGCCAACCCGGCGGTCTGCTCAAGGACCAGAAGTTTTGTCAGACAGCATTAACGGAGGGCAGTGTGTGGACAGATCGTTTCGGGTCGCGCGGTCATGAACGTGGTTTTAACGGGCTGAAGCGCAGACAGAATTGCCGGCCATGTCCGGCCAACAGCCAGCCGGACAGCAGGATCAGGAGCAAATTTTCCAGCAGTTTGCGGCAGATGAAAACCACACCCGTGCCGCAACCGCAATCGAATTTCACCATGCAGAACGGGATGGCCAGTGCCGATTGAACGGCCAGGGCGCGGTGGAACACCAGCACCGTGAACGGCACCAGCATCAACATCAACGTCAAAGCCGCTCCGCGCACCGCGATCCCGGCCAGCAACAGCAACCCGCAAAACGTTTCAAACCAGGGCAGGGCCGCGGCAATCGAATTCAAAAGCCAGAAGCTGTGCACGATGTCGTACTGCCGCACCAGCTTCAGAAAATCCACGGGGTGCAACGCCTTGCTCAAGCCGGTGTAAAGAAAGACCGCGCCCAGTACCCACCGCCCCAGCACCGCAGAGAGATTCAACGCGATACGCTTCCGGTTTGTTCGATCGGTTTTCATTTGCCGGAGTTGCGCAGGTTGCCGCTATTCCGTCCGTCCATCTCCACCGGCAGACCGTTGGTGGCCCATTCCGTGATTCCGCCCACGTAAACCATGAGCTTCTGGTTCGCGATCCCCACGTCCCGGAGCAAAATGGCCGCGGTTTCGCTGTCGTCGCAATCGCCGCCGTTGCAGTAAACCACGATCTGTTCCGCCGCCTGGCAAACCGGAAGCACGGCGGCAAAATATTTTTCCGGACGGTAAGGGTCAAACTCGTAGGCGCCGGGAATGTGCCCCTCCCGGTAGCGTTGTTCGTCCCGGGCGTCAACGAACACAATGATGTCCTGCCGGAAGCGCGGGTCGTGGAAAAGTTGCGCCGCCTGGCGACCGTCAATCAATTGGAGTCCTTTCTCCTTCAATTCCGCGGCGAGCAACTGGGCAGGGGTAAGTGCCACGAAATTTGTGCCGGTGGCATTGCGCGGCGGGTTAGCGAGCGGGGTTGCCGACATGAGTCTGCCGGTCCCCGCCGGGAAATAGTCCCGCGTAAGCGCCAACCCTCGAGGTGAAACCCGGTTGGCGACAAACGCGAAAAGGGCACCGATGACCACCACGAGCGCAGCCTCCAGCAAGACCCATTTGACTGCGGGCCAGCGGCCGGACGCCATGGGCTGTATGGGATTGTCTTTCACGTGAATTCCACGCCCCAGATAAGCCATGTTGCCTCAAACAGGACAATCACTTTTCTTTCCCGGCCCATCCCGCCCCAAGATTCCCGCAGGCAGGCAAACACCGCTTTACCAAGCATTACGATTAAATTGCCTGTTTGCAAATTAATGATGTTGAAGTTTCGATTTGTTAATTTCAACAAATATTGTGTAAAAAAAGGCAAAAGAGGGCAAGCCATTCCTGTACTTTTATTTACGTTAGCAGGCGTAAAGACTGGGTTCGTAATGTTGTTAGAGAAAGCCTGTTAGGGAAGGGATGCCCGAGGAAATTCGGGGATGGATTCCAAGATGATACACAAACACGAAACAGCTAAAACGAACGGTCTTGCGGGCGGTCTGGCGGTCGGTTATAAAAACAATTAGGATTTATTGCAGCAACAATCCTTAACCAGACAAATTAAATAACTAACCATGGTGAAGCCGAACTTGAATCGCAGGGTTGGTCAGATTGTTTCCCGGCTGAAAGATCGTCCGCAGCAAACGCTGCTTTTGCTGCTCGGGGCATTGGCTGGAGTTGGGGTGATTTCCTGCACCAGCATAAACCGGGTGGAAGTGGCGCCACCGCAAATTCCCGGGGCGACCTATGCCGGCTCGGAATCGTGCGAGCAATGTCACCAGGAGATTTACCGCGACTTCAAGACGGCGAGCCACCATCGTTTGAAGGCTCCGGGCGACAACGCCAAAAATATCGGCTGTGAATCGTGTCACGGCCCCGGCAGCCTTCACAATCAATCGGGCGGCGCCCCCGACACCATCATCAATCCCCGCAAATCGCCGCAGACATGTTTTCAATGTCACTTGGACAAGCGGGCCCAATTCAACCTGCCATCGCATCACCCGGTCCTTGAGGGAAAGGTCAGTTGCGGCGATTGTCATAATCCGCACAAGGGTTCCGTGATCATGGGGGGCGGCACGGAACTCATGTCGCAAAAAGATATCTGCGCCAAGTGCCACACGCGGCAACTCGGACCGTTCGTTTTCGAGCACGAAGCGCTGCGCGAGGGTTGCACGACCTGCCACGATCCGCATGGCACGGTGAACGCCCGAATGTTGGTTTCGCGCAATGCCACGCTTTGTTTGCGCTGCCATTTCCAACAACAAAAGTCCAACGGCCATATTTACATCGCGAGCCAGGATCACACCTCATTCCTTCCCCGTGGAACCTGCTGGAGCGCGGGCTGCCATGAAGCCATCCACGGTTCGCAGGTCAACGATCATTTACGCTTTTAAGTTGAGCAAACCAACCCGGAAAAACTTGTGAAGGCACTTTTCAATCCTGGCAATGGGAGCCGGCGTCTGGCGATAATCAGTAATCTGGCTCTCGCAGTTTGTCTGCTTGACGCTTGGCCCGCCGCCGCACAGGGGGCGCCGGCAACAAATACAAACGCGGTGAGCGGTGATGCCTCGCTCACGGATTATAATAATTGGATTACCCTCGGCACCGGCGGGATGTTGGTGAGCGGAGACAGGGCACAGGCGGAACATCAGCACCAAATCCCGGACGGTGCGTTTGGTGGCGTGCAAGATTTTCACTATCAACAATTCCTCGGAAAGAAGGGGCTGTTTCAGGTGGACGGACACGGCATTTTCGACAACCACGATTATTCCATCCGGCTGGAATTGTCTGATCCAGACAAAGGTTATCTCCGGGGCGGTTACACGGAATTCCGCACTTGGTATGACGGCAGTGGCGGATTTTTCCCTCAAAACAACCAGTGGTTTTCATTGTACAACAACGAACTTCATGTTGACCGCGGCGATGTGTGGTTTGAAGCCGGGTTGACCCTTCCCGACAAACCGATCATCACCTTCCGTTACGACCACGATTTCCGCCACGGTGAGAAAGATTCAACTTCCTGGGGCGACACCAGTTTGACCGGGGGCGCGGGAACGCGCAACATTGTCCCGACGTTCATGGGCATTGACGAAACACGTGACATCTTTCAGGCCGACATCAAGGACACATTGGGCGACACCGATGTCGGACTCGGCATCCGCTACGAAATTGATCGTAACAATGATTCGCTCAACATTGACCGGATGCCGGGATTAACAACTACCAACCGTTACGTGACTCAGGACAACGTCTCGCAGAACGATTTGTTCAATGTTCACGGTTTTACGGAGACCCGCTTCAACAAGAAGGTCACGTTCTCATTGGGCGGCTCCTTCACGACCATAGACACCGACCTGTCGGGCAGCCGGATTTACGGCCCAAGTTACAACTCTCCATTTTCAACCACCTATGCCAACAGCCAGAACCGTGATGAAGGCTTCACCGGCCTTACCGGTGGCGGCAACACGAAAGAGTATGTGGCCAACATGAACCTGATGCTGACGCCGATCGAGAATCTGGTGTTTGTTCCCGCGCTCCGCTTTGAATACGACGGCAGCGACCTTTCCGACAATTTCAGCGACAATGGTGTACATGCAAAAGGCGGACCGGTCACTCCCTATCCGAACCCGACGTCGGCCAGCAGTGACAATTGGAATCTCGACGTGGCGGAGAGCTTGGAAGCCCGTTACACCGGTTTTCGCAACTGGTCGCTCTACGCCCGCGGTGAATGGTCGGAAGACAGCGGCAACGAGGTCTGGAATGAAACCACGGCTGTTATTACTCCCATCCTAAATCAGGATTGGACCCGGCTCGGCCAGAAATACACCGTCGGCGCCAACTGGTATCCGCTCAATCAACTGAACTTCGGCGCGCAGTATTATCATCAGATTCACAATTACGACTACGATAACAACCTGGACGCCGCTCCGACCAATTATCCGGGCTATATGCAAAACCAGAATTACACGGTGGATGACATGAATATCCGCGCCACGTGGCGTGTCTTGAGCACCTTGTCGCTGGTCACGCGCTACGATTTCCAATACTCGACGGTGGACACCACTTCCATTCCCAATGGCGGCATCCATGCCGGGGAAGTCCAAAGCGCGAACATCACCAGCCACATCATCAGCGAAAGCGTCAATTGGACACCATGGGCGCGCTTGTATATGCAGGTCAGCGGCAGTTACGTTTTATCCAGCGTGGACACGCCGGCGTCAAGCCTGCCGGGCGTTACCAATCTCGTGCTGAACGGCGCGAATGATTATTGGACGGTCAACGCCCTGGCCGGTTATGCGCTCGACGAGAAAACCGATTTGCAACTGCAATACAACTACTATCGCGCGGATAATTACGTGGACAATTCGGCCTACAGCCAGCCCTTCGGTGCCGGAGCCGAGGAACAAAGTATCACGGCCACCCTCACCCGCCAGATCACCAGGGCCATCAAGGTCAGCTTGAAATACGGGTTCTTCCGCAATCAGGATCAAACCTCCGGCGGGAACAACAATTACGATGCCCATCTGGTTTACGCGAGCATGGAATACCGGTTTTGAATTCCAGATGAGACGGTTTGAGGGCGATTCATCGGATGTTTGGTTTGACAAAACCAGTTCAGAGCTTTTTATTAACGCCATTATGAAAACGAAATTCCGCCTGCAGGTGGCCGCCATCATAGTTCTGTCCGGATTAGCCTTCTGCCGGCTGGCTGCGGCCGGGGACGTCACCGAAAATTGGAATGTAAATTGCGCCGCCTGTCACGGCAAGGACGGCAAAGGCCACACGCTGATGGGGCGTAAACTGGACATCAAGGATTTGACCGACGCGAAGGTCCAGGCGTCCTTTGACGATGCCCAGGCCGCCAAGGCCATCAAGGAAGGTGTCACGGAAAATGGCAAGGAAAAGATGAAGGCATTCGGTGACAAGTTCAGCGACGATGAGATCAAGGCGCTGGTGACGAAGGTCCGATCATACAAGCCGGCGCAGCAATAATTTTCTCCGGCTCCTGCGAATGGCCGGTGGGAACCAATCCGAATCCCGCAGAAGGTCAAGCGGGCAGCAGTTTCGTTCCGGGAAAAGATGACGCCTGACTGGTTTGCCAGATGCCGCAAAACGAGAATCCAACCTTCCTCCGGCGATTAGGCCTGTTTCAAAACTGGCTCAGCCTGATGGGTATCGTGATTGCGGCGGGCAGCGTGTTTTCCTGCCTGTTCCTGTTTGCCACCGAATTGTTTCTGCCCCGCAGCAATCCCTACATGGGGATTCTGGTTTATATTCTGGCGCCGGTCTTTTTCTTTCTCGGCCTCGCGCTGATGATTGCCGGGTTGTGGGTGCAACGCCGACGGAAACCGGGCGTCTGGTCGCTGGCGGTCGATCTCTCCCGTCCGCGCGACCGGAAGTTGCTGGGCGTGTTCATCGCCGGGGCGCTGGTGTTTCTGCTCTGCTCCGCCATCGGGAGTTATCAAACCTACCAATACACCGATTCGGTCCAGTTTTGCGGCGCAGCCTGTCATGTACCCATGAAGCCGGAATACACCACCTATCTTCAGTCACCCCACGCCCGCGTCGCCTGCGTCGAGTGTCACGTCGGCCCGGGCGCGGATTGGTACGTAAGGACCAAACTCAATGGCGTCCATCAGCTTTACGACGTGGTGCTGGACCGTTATCCCCGACCGATTCAAACGCCCCTGGGAAACCTGCGGCCGGCGCGGGAGACGTGCGAGCAATGTCACTGGCCCGAAAGGTTCATCGGGATCATGGACCGGACCTACGCCCACTATCTGTCTGACGAAACCAACACGCCCTTCGCCGTTCGTTTGCTGCTCAAGGTCGGCGGCGGCGGGGCGAACAGCCCGCCGAGCGGCATTCACTGGCATGTGAGCCGGAACGACCAAGTCGAATACATCGCCACCGATGAACAGCGGCAGGTCATCCCGTGGGTGCGCGTCACCGAAAAATCCACCGGCAAGGTCACGGTTTACCGGAGCAAAAATTTTCTCGATGACCCGGCTAAATACACCATTCGCACCATGGATTGCCTGGACTGCCATACCCGTCCCTCCCACCGTTTTCTTCCGCCCAACGAGGCTGTAGACGACGCCATCACTGCCGGGCGGTTGGATCGTTCGGTGCCGTGGGTGCGGTCCAACGTGGTGGCCGTCCTGATCGCGCCCTATCAGACCGAGGACGAAGCCATGCAGAAGATTGCCTCCAGCCTGCGCGCCAGTTATCCCAAACTGGCTGGCATAGACGACCTGGTGGCCGAGGCGCAGCGGATTTACCGGAACAATTTCTTCCCGGAAATGAAGACCGACTGGCGCGTTCATCCGGACAACATCGGCCACAAAATCTGGCCGGGCTGTTTTCGCTGTCATGACGGCGCCCACAAAACCGACGATGGAAAGGAAATGATTCCGGCCAGTGATTGCAACCTGTGCCACATCATCCTGGCGCAGGGCAGTGGCGCGCAACTCAAACAACTCAAGGCCGACGGCTACGATTTCTATCATATTGACTCCACCTATCTGGACTTCTCCTGCGCCGACTGCCATACTGGAGCCTTTCCGAAATGAAATGGTCATCATTAGTTCGGCAATTGGCGCTTTGCGGGTTGTGGTTGTGCGTGGCGCTGCTGTCCGGCTGCAAGCGCGAGAGCAACCAGGTTTATTACGCACCAAAGGAAATCCCGCCAACTCCAACCGCTGTGCCCAAGCCGGGGGATAGCGGGAGTGAAATGGCCGCGCCGGAGACAGCCGCGCCGCCAACTTTGGCGTACACCTTGCCGGACGGCTGGCAGGAAAAACCGCCAAGCGAAATGCGCGTGGCCAGTTTCTCCGTCATTGGCCCGGACGGCCAATCGGCGGATGTGTCGGTCATCCCGCTGCCCATCATCGGGCGCGATCTGGAACTGGTCAACATGTGGCGCCAGCAGGTGCAGTTGCCGCCGACCACCGACCCGGACGCCGTCAAGCAGGCTGAGCCGGTTGCCATCGGCCCGGACCAGGGCAGGCTGTTCAACTTTGCGAGCGAGCAGCCGATGATTGGCAAATCCCGCGAGCGGATTTTGGTGGCGATGATGACGCGCGGCAACATGAGCTGGTTTTTCAAAATGACCGGCGAGGAATCATTTGTCGCGTCGCAAAAACCCGGTTTTATTCAATTCCTGAAATCGGTTTCCTTCAACGAATCCCCGGCGGTCCCGTCGCATCCGCTCGTAGCGCCGGAAACATCATCGGCGGAAAATTCCGGGAAACCGGTCTGGACCGTGCCATCGGACTGGCAGGAGGTGCCACCATCGGAATTTCTCCTGGCCGAATACGCCGTCGCCGGCACGAACGGCGCGAAGGCGGACGTGAACGTGGCCATGCTGAACGGCGAAGGCGGCGGCGTGCTTCCCAATGTGAATCGCTGGCGCGGCCAACTCGGCCTGCCGCCGGTCACCGAAGAAAATCTTCCGGCAATGACCAGTTCAATCACAGTCGCAGGCGAGCAGACCACAGTTGTAGACATGACAGGCACCGACGCGAAGACCGGCCAAAAGGCACGACTGATTGGTGTTATACTGCCGCAGGCGGGGCAGACGTGGTTTTACAAATTGATGGGCGACGAACAACTTGTCGGACAACAGAAGGAAGCCTTTACCAAATTCATCCAGTCGGCAAAATATCCCAATGTTCGTTGACCGGCTGCTTAAAGTTTTCACGTCGCTCCGGCTGACGGTCATGTTGCTGGCGTTCGGCATCGTGCTTGTTTTCATCGGCACGCTGGCGCAGGTGGACGAGGGGCTTTACAACGCGCAGGCGCGCTACTTCCGCCAGTGGCTGATTTTCGGCGTGGACATGTTTGGCTGGCGGGTGCCGCTGTTGCTGCCTGGCGGTTATCTCATCGGCACACTGCTGCTCATCAATCTCGTCGCGGCGCACATCTACCGGTTCGAACTCACGACCAGAAAAATCGGCATTCAACTCGCACACGCCGGCGTCATCCTGCTGCTCGTCGGCCAGTTGGCGACCGACATGCTGGCGCACGAATCGCAAATCCGTTTTTCGGAGGGCGAAACCAAGTGGTATTCCGAAAGCCCCCGGAACTACGAACTGGCCTTTACCACCGAGGCGGACTCGAACCGGGAGCAGGTCATCACGTTCCCGGACCGACTGCTCGCGCGCGGCGGTGAAATCCAAGACGCCCATCTGCCGTTCGTCATTCGCGTGAAAAGTTTCTGGAAAAATTCCGAGCCGACGTTTCGCGCGCCCATGATGCAAAACGGCCCGCCGTTGACCACCAATGGCGTTGCGGCGAGCTTTGATTTTGCTGTGCGACCGGAGACGAAATCCATGGACGACAAAAACGTGCCGACGGCGCTCATTGATATCGCCGGCCCCAATGGCCCTTCGGGCAAGTGGGTTGTCTCCGGCTGGACGGCCGATGACCTGATGATTGAGGCGGTGAAGGAAGGTTACGTGCAACAGGCGGGACTGCAGATGGCGGAAAAAATCGTCAGCCAACTCACCGCGCCCCAGTCGGTGGCGGTTGGCGGCAAAACGTTCACGTTCAAGCTGCGTCCAACGCGCTTCTACGACCCGTTTTCGCTGACGTTGCTCAAGGCGACGCACACCATTTATCCCGGTACCGACATCCCCAAGGATTTCCGGAGCCGCGTGCGCATTGACAATCCGCAGACCGGCGAGAACCGGGAGGTGGAAATTTACATGAACAACCCGCTGCGTTACGCCGGGCTGACCTTTTACCAATATCAAATGGACGCCGGTGAAGCGGCGCGTCAGGCCGGTCGCGCGCCGTCGTCGGTGCTCCAGGTCGTGCGCAATCCGAGCTGGTTGACGCCCTACATCGGCTGTGCGATGGTCGCCATCGGACTCGTGGTTCAATTTACGATGCACCTCATCGGATTCATTTCAAAAAGGAAAACGAAATGAAAAAACGGCCGCAAAAGGTAGCGCAGGCGTCCCCGCCTGCCGTTGAAATCTCAATGTTGTTCCCGACTGGCGGGATGCCTGTGCTACGTTGAAAGTTGTATGAAAAAGTGGTTGCCGCTCATCTTGACCGTGGTCATGGCCACGTGGTTTTTGGGCGCGCTGCGCGCGCCCGCGGACAAGGGCTTTGACTATTCTGGTTTCGGGCACCTGCCGCTGCTCGCCAACGGCCGGCTGCAGCCGATGGACTCGCTGGCCCGCAATTCGCTGCTGCAATTGCGGGACAAGCAGACGCTCAATCTCGAACCGTGGAAGAATTGGAACGAAAAACCGCAAATCATCCCCGCTAGGCAGTGGCTGGCGATGGTAATGATGAACCCGGACGTGGCTGACCAATGGCCGGTTTTTCGCGTGGACCATCCTGAACTCATCGCGCTGCTCAAGCTGCCGGGCAAGGACAAGGCGCAACAGCAGGACGGCAAACATTATTCGTGGAACCAGATCCAGCCCGCTCTCGACGCGCTCGACCAGGAAAACCAGCGCGTGCAAAAAATCGAAGATGTGCGGCGCGACGCGTTCCAGCGCGCCGTGGTGAAGATGCACGACCGGCTTCTGCTTTACGTCCGGCTCAAAAACACGCTGCAGCCAGCCGATGCGCAGGATTGGGGGGCGGAACTTGCGGACTACGAGCGCGTGATGGCGGCGGGCGCAGCGGCCGTGCGCGCGCAGGAGGCCAACCGGAAATATGACGAGACGGCTTACAACCAGTTCATGGCTTTTGCGCGCAAGTTTGAGTTCATAGCGGAGTTGGAACCACCGCTGCTGGTTCCGCCGACGCAACCGGCGCAAACACGCAACGATTGGTCGCCTGTGGGCAAGGCGCTGATTTCCGATGCCGCCATCGGAACCATTGATCCTCCGGTTCAGTATTATGCCGCGATGGCGACCGCGTTCAAAAAAGGCGACGTGACCGGCTTCAACCGGCAACTGGCCGGATACCGCGCTTTTCTCAAACCGAACTTTACCCACGCGCTCAAAAAAGTTGACTACGAGGATTTCTACAATCAGATGGAGCCCTTCTACAAGGCGATGGTGATTTACGTGCTTGCCGGACTGCTCGCCTGTCTGTCGTGGTTCAATCTTTCCGAAACGCTGCGCCGCTCGGCCGTGTGGCTGGTTGGGCTGGCGTTTGTGATTCACACGACCGGTTTGATTTTCCGCATGGCGCTGGAAGGCCGCCCGCCGGTGACCAATCTTTATTCGTCGGCCATCTTCATCGGCTGGGGCGCGGTCGTGCTCGGCCTCGTGCTGGAACGGTTTCACAAGAACGGGATCGGCGCGTTCGCCGCTTCCGGCATCGGTTTCATCACGCTCATCATCGCGCACAACCTGTCGCTTGGCGGCGACACGATGGAAATGATGCGCGCCGTGCTCGACACCAACTTCTGGCTGGCGACGCACGTCGTCGTCGTCACGCTTGGCTACGCGAGCACGTTCGTGGCCGGATTTCTGGCGCTGATTTACATCGTGCGCGGCGTGTTTACCAAAACGCTGGACGCGGCTACGGCTAAATCGCTGGCGCGGATGGTTTATGGCATTGTCTGTTTCGCGACGCTGTTCAGCTTCGTGGGCACGGTACTGGGCGGCATCTGGGCCGACCAATCGTGGGGCCGGTTTTGGGGCTGGGACCCAAAGGAAAACGGCGCGCTCATCATCGTGCTGTGGAACGCGCTCGTCCTGCACCTGCGCTGGGGCGGAATGATCCGCGAGCGCGGACTCATCAATTGCGCCATTTTTGGAAACGTCGTCACAAGCTGGTCGTGGTTCGGCGTAAACATGCTCGGCATCGGCCTGCACTCGTATGGTTTTACGGAAGCCGCA
Source organism: Verrucomicrobiota bacterium (assembly GCA_050012035.1). Classification (GTDB taxonomy): domain Bacteria; phylum Verrucomicrobiota; class Verrucomicrobiia; order Limisphaerales; family UBA11358; genus UBA11358. Next base: position 225,753 of record JBEKHY010000001.1, read on the forward strand.
TTCCGATGGCTGATGCTCTTCGTGGCGAGCCAGCTTGGGTTCATCGTTCTCGGCTTGTTGCCAAAGAACATGTGGAAAAGCTCGTTTGGCGGAACTGGCTCTGAGAAAGTTGCCGGGGCCGCCGCCAGCGGCTTCTAATTTGAATATCGCTGTGGTTCCTGGACCCGTTTCCGCTCTTTTAAGATTGTTGGCCCGAAATAAATTAGTCTTTCATTGCCTTCCTTACGGTTTCTTTGGCCTTTTTCTTGCTACAAACAACCAAAGCAACAGTTGCCGATATGAACAACATGGACATCATACGCCTGACATCGGGGCTACTGCAGTTCGGGGTGGCTTGGTACGCACTGCGCCTGGGCCGGCTTTTCAAATTCACGCTCCTGGGGTGGTTGCTTTTTGGTGCGCTCTCACTTTTGGCGCTGTTAAGCTTGTTCCTCGCGGTAAAACCATTGGGCGCCAGCACCCAGTGGGGAATCAATGTGGACATCATCTACTCCCTGATTTCTCTGCTGCTGCTGGCAGGCATGATCCGCTTTCATTTCGGCCTCAAGAACTTTTTGCGGAGAGAGCGGACGCAACGACGGGAAATGGAGGAATGGGAATTGCAAGTCAAGCAACAGTATGCCGAATTGACCAAAACCAACGAAAGATTGCACCAGAAGGCCAGCCAGCTGGAGAAGGAAATTGCCGAACGGAAACAGGCACAGGAACAGGCGGAGAAAGATTTACAGGCGCTGCTGACCTCGTCGCGCCAAAAAGAACAGGCCTGGTTACAGGCCGCAACCGGGCTGCAAACCAAAGTGGTTGAACCGCTGCCCGCACAGGCACCGGAACCGGCCGAGGAGCGCGATGAGCGCCCGCCAGCCGCGCCCCGCAATAACGGGGCGGAAACGCAGCCGGTGGTGGCCGAACCCGGCACGAAAATTATCGGGCAGAAACCGGCGCCGGAACCGGCCGAGAAGCGCGACGAGCGCCCGCTAACCGCTCCACGCAATAACGGGGCGGAAACGCAGCCGGTGGTGGCCGGACCCGGCACGGAAATTATCGGGCAGAAACCGGCGCCGGAACCAGCCGAGAAGCGCGACGAGCGCCCGCTGGCCGCCCCGCGCAATAACGGGGAGGAAACGCAGCCGGTGGTGGCCGGACCCGACACGAAAATTATCGGGCAGAAACCGGCGCCGGAACCAGCCGAGAAGCGCGACGAGCGCCCGCTGGCCGCCCCGCGCAATAACGGGGAGGAAACGCAGCCGGTGGTGGCCGGACTCGGCACGAAAATTATCGGGCAGAGACCGGCGCCGGAACCGGCGGAGATAAACGGCGAAAATTCACTGACCGCGCTGCACAATAGCCGGGAGGAACCGTGGCAAACCATTTTCGAACCCGGCCGCAAAATTGCCGGGCGGAAATCAATCCGGATGATGCGGAAGAAACCTGCCAATACGCGTCAAGCACCCCGGCACAAGATCCAAGAGAGCCGCCGTCTTCGATTCCGCAATTTAAAATTTGCCCACGCGAAACAAGCTCGTTGAGCCGGTCAGCGTGGCGAATTTGATGTCTCGCTGCAAGGTCACGGCCATCGCCGCCGAAGCCGAACCCTGTGTGCTTCTGCCACCCGCAACAGTTGTAAACGCATTTTATTTTGTGTCTTTGAAAGTGTGAATCAACGCCAGCCCCGCCATCTGCTCCCGGCTTTTACACATAACTCATTGGCGCCTTCAACGACACGGTTAAACCTTTGCGGGATGGATGAATCCAAAGACGCTCAGCGTGAAGCTGGCTCAATTCCGACGAAATCAATCGGGGCTTTTTCGCCACCATCGGCAACCGCTTCAATTTTAATTTCATCGCCGGGGCGCAACACCACTCCGCACACGGGATGCCGCGTGGAGGTGTCGCCACCGGGCTGGCTGAACGGGAGGTGGCCATCCGCCTGCCATTCGTCCACGAGTTGGCTGGCGACATGCAGTTTGAACCGCGACACGCCGTTGTTCTGATCGAAGTATTGAACAGCCAGATTAAACCAGCCGGGTTTGCCATCATACCGGAAACACACCGAACCGCGCCGGTCCGGGCTGACACATTCGACGGCCTTGCCGCCCGACGCGTTTTCCCACGGGTTCACGTCAAAAACCTTGTATCCGTCCAGGGTCATGTTTTCCGCTTCGATGCGATTCGGATAATGGCCGGCACGGCCAAACTTGTCCGGAATGCCGGACTCCTTGAGGAACCACTGGCAGATGGCGTCACGCCAGACCGTCGCGTGGCCGACCTGATATTTTAATTTGGCAAGCAGGGCATGATAGCGGTGATCGTCAATCAGACCCTTGAGCGACTTCCACTCGCGCACGTAATTTCCGGTTTCCTCCACGCCTTCGTAGTGCGTGTCATAAACGTGCTGAATCACCGTTTTACCCGAATGCAGAACGTAGGTATAGGGTACATGATGGAAGAACAGCAGAAGATTGTCCGGACAGGTTTTCAGCGATTCATACATTTGCGCCACAGCCGGTGGGTATTGGCCGATGAAACCCGTGCCGGTGGCGACGGTGCGGTCCATGCCGATGCCGTTGGTGTCGGCGCGAATCCACTGGCCCCAGCCGTTGCGTTCGCACGATTCGATGTTCGGGCCATAATGGCTGCCCAGGATGTCCGTCAATGTGCCCGCGCCCAGCGGCCCGGTGTAATCCTCATAAACGCGCCAGGATTTCAATAGCAGACGGGAAACGGTTCTGACGACCTTAGGGTTGTCGCCAAAGGTCAGCCGCGCCCATTCTTCAACAATTTGTTCGCCCGACAAGTCAGGATTCCACGCCAGCCGCCCGAACCCGTAAAGATTCGCCATCGCCAGATCGCTGCCGAGCCAGTTCAGGTCGCGGCCCACGTTGGCCACGCCGACCAGGCCGCCGGTCGGCTGGCCAAAAACCTTGCCGGCAACCAGCGCCTTGACCGGCGTGTTCGCACCTTTCGCGTGCAGGTCGAAATCGAGCGTTGTCTTCCACATCGGCACGAGAAAACAGAGATGCCGTTGCTGGCCGGTGTATTCCTGCGTGATTTGCACTTCGATGGCTTCGGATGTTTTTTTCAACCCGGCGAACAGCGGTGACGCCGGCTCGCGCACCTGGAAATCAATCGGCCCGTTCTTGATTTGCACGACCACGTTGTCGTCGAATTGCCCGTCCAGCGGATGAAAAATGTCGCAGGCGGCGCGGGCGCGGTCATTCTTCAAATTGCGCCAGTCGAGGTGGGAGTTATAGACGAAGGCGCGGTAGAAGAGGATGCCGCCGTGCGGCTTGAGCGCGCGGGCGACGACGTTGGCGGCGTCCACGGGCGTGCGGTGATACGCCGACGGACCGAGGCGGCCTTCCGAATCCGCCTTCAAAACAAATCCGCCGAAGTCGGGAATCGCCGCGTAAATCTCGTCCACTTTCTTGTTCCAAAAATTGATGACCTGCGGGTCGAGCGGATCGAACGTATCCAGGCCGCCGATTTTTTCCGGGCTGCTGAAGTCGATCGAAACGAACAATTTCACGCCCCAGGGACGGAACGCTTGAGCGAGGCGCGCCAGTTGCGGCAAAAATTCCACCGTCAGCACGCGGGGATTGGCGTTGACGTTGTTGACGCAGCAACCGTTGATGCCCACTGATGCCAGCAGGCGGCCATAATCCCGCACGCGGCTGAGATTGGTCACCACGTTGTCGTTCTCGAAAAAAATGGACTTGCCGCCGTAACCGCGCTCGATGGTGCCGTTGAGGTTGTCCCATTGGTTGACCAGGCGAACCGGTACGTAAGGGCTTTCCTTTTCACCGAGTATCGCACCCGGTCCCTGCGGCAACAATTTCCGCAACCAGGTGAACGTGCCGTAAAGCACGCCGCGTTCATTCGGCGCGGTGATGATGAGGTGCTGGCAACTGCCGGCCTTGACGGTTCCCAGACAAAACCCGTCCGCTTTCAAATCCGTGGGCGCGTTAAACGTCGGAACCATCTTTTTGATTTCGTCAAACGTGCCGAGCAGGATGGCATTTTCATCAGGCAACGCCGTTTCAATTCTCAAGGTTCTGCCCAGCATTCCGCGCACGCCGCGAATCAACTCGTTTCGGGCCGATTGGATGACTTCGGAGTTGCCCAGGGACACGACGACAGCGGGCAGGGATTGGTCGTAATTTTTTTTGACCATGGCATCGTCAATCCGTTCGTAACGGAGCCAGGCGTCGTAGCCGGTTTCCGCCCGGGAGCGAATGGCCAGGGCGGAAACGGAACACAGCAGGACAAAAAGGCCGCGGGAGAAAGGTGATGTTTTCATCGCAGTTTAAAATGGATTTATTTCAGTGCCAACCGATAGCGACTGAAGCCGCGACATTTTTGAGTGGATATGCCTGAAAAGCAAGAGGTGGGATGGGAAAACGGTTTAAGAATTCGGACTGGCTTGGCCGGTTTAGGCGGTATAGCTGTCCCACAGGGTCAGCCGAATCCCGCCCAATTCCAATAAAATCGGAAGGCACCGAATCAGTAAAAACTATAATGGGGAACGCCGTAGAAGCTGCCACTATAGCGCCATTTCAACAATGTATGGGGCCGTGTCTCCACATGGCTGTCGCCGAACAACAGGTTCACCGACGTGATCGTCCCGTTATAAGGATGCCCTTCCTGAGCCCGGCCGATGTCGGGAGGGCTGGAGTCGTGGTATTGGCAACGGTCGGTCATGATCGGCTGGCGACCGACCAACCGATCGTCCAGCCGTGTGGGCCAGCCGTCGTTGTCGCCAGTGCCCGGCGTGGGTGTGGGAAACAAAGTCCCGCCGCTGTCGGGATCGCCGGCATACCGCGGCACCCACCAGCTATGCAGCAACAGCGAAAAATCTCCGAAAGTATCCATGAAGTATTCGTTCAAATCGTCCAGCGTGTACAGGCCGTGGCCCAAGTTCGACCGGCACCAGGTATCGGCATTTTCGAAATCATCGGGCCGCGCCGGGCAAAACATCATCTGCACGTCCACACTGTGGGGCCGCAACGCGGGGACCATGTTCGAGGACACGTCCCAGGGATTTCTCCCAATGTAGGCTGGAACTGTGAACGAAGGGAATGCGCCCTTGTTGTCGTCGGCGTAGAGCGTTACAGCGACGCCCCATTGATGGTAATTGGAGACGCAACTGGCAACTTTCGCCTTTAATTTGGCACGGCCCAACACTGGCAGCAACATCGCCGATAGAATCCCGATAATGGCGATCACCACCAGCAATTCAATCAACGTGAATGCGCGTCTTCGATTCATACTTGCATAACCCGGCGCTACCATAAAAAGTTTCACCCATTTTTTGCATTGTTCAAGTGACCAACGGGGCGGGCAACCAACCCGTCATTTGGGCCCGCTCCGCGCGAACACCATCGGGGATGGGCTGCCCGGCGGGCCTTGGCCGCCCCCGAACCAGGTGCCGGAGAGTTTGCCGTTTTTAACTCTACCTTCAAAACGAGCGCCGATGCCTCTCCACTCCACGCGCACCCGCGGTGGTGAATACAAAACCGAACTGGCCACCACCCCTTTTGACAATTCATCCGGGTTGTCCAACGAGGCGAAAAATGTGCCATCCGGCATTTGGGCGATGTCCACGGCCAAATGTAGCTTCACCTTATTCCCATTCCGGTCCGCGTGCAAGACACCTTTCCAGTGCCCTTGCAGTTCGTCGGGGCTCACATAATGATAGTCCTTTCCCCTCTCCCGCAGGGCCTCGGCGTGCGGGTCAACACTTTTGAATGTCACTGGAAACGATTGGCCCGAATTGTTCGTCCAGGATCCTGATATTTTGCCGCCGTCGTCCAAGTTGCATGCAAACGAAGAGCCGATTCCATCAAGCGCCAAATTTATTTCCGGCTGACGATACGTAACGGAAACCGGAATCGTGCGGAGTCCTTCACAAGGACTGTCGAACTGCGCGCGGAACGTCCCTGCCGGCTGCTCCACTATCTTCAAAGTCATCGGCAGTGAAATATTCCCGTTCTTCAACGTCCCCGCCCAATAGCCCTGTAAATCCGAATCTCTCCGGGGGGCACATTCGTCTTCCATGAATGGTTCGGGAACGCTGTCCGGGTTCGAGGTTCGTTTCATGACCACGGGTATGCTGATATTGGGGGGTTCTGTGTAGGTGCCGGACATTTCTGTCCCGTCGTCATTAACGGTCGCCTCAATACGAACACTGCCGCCAGGTAACTTCAATTCGGCACTGACGGAGGGATAATGGTAATCCAGCATGAAGGGAACGTCCTTCATGCCTTTGTCAATGTTGTCTAACGTCGCCCGGTAGGCGCCGTTGATTTTGACGATTCTCAACACTCCCCGACATTTGATGTGCTGTTGCGGTATTTCGCCAGTCCCTTCCCAGGCGCCCTGGATGTCGGGAGTGGCAGCCACGCGCGCCGAATGAACGGCCTCGACCACCGCGGTGGTCGTGCCGGTTGCCAGGATAACGGTGGCGGCGGCAACCGCTGCCGTTTTCGTTTTTGCCCATGCCATAAGTTTCAACGCTCCTTTCACAAGGGTTAAGGTTGAAGCCGTCACCACCGACCCTTTGGCGGCGGCGACCGTCACGGATGTCGCCAGCCCGATGGGCGCGACCTGAACGGAATTGGCGGTAATGGCTCCGGCGATGATTGAGGCCGTTGAAACGACACCGCGTTTAAGAAAGAACCGGTGCAATTTTTCCAGGGCACGGCTGACCCGCTTGCGCGCCGTGTCTTCGCCCGTGCCGAGAAAATTTCCCACCTCCGCCAGGCTCTTGTTTTCAAAGAAACGCAACAGCACGGCTTGCCGGTCCTTTTCGCCGAGTTGCGTCAGCGCTTCGTCGAGCAGCGGTGATATTTGTTCCCACAACGGGTCGGGCGTTGGTGATTCGATTTCAGATTGCATATGGGCCTCCAGCTCGCGTCGTCGGCGTTTTGCGGCGGCGCGCATGTGCGCCAGGGCGGCGAACCGTGTCGTTTTAAAAAGCCAGCCGGACAAAACAGTTTTGCCCGGAATCCGCCCGGCTTTTTGCGCGAGGATGATGAACACCGCTTGCGTGACCTCCTCGGCCAGGTCCGCGTTGCGAACCTGCCGCAAGGCTGCCGAATAGACGAAATCGACGCGTCGTGAAACCAATTCCTCAAAGGCCGCTTCGGAATTGCACGCCGCATACTCCTGCAGTAACGCCATGTCGTCCATTGCCTGCATCCACTTATTAAATGCCCGTTCCGGCTGAAACCGGACAATCTTTTTTTGTAAAAATGTCGAAAGTCGAAGGTCGAGAGTCGAATGCCAACCAATGTCCGGCACCCCAGCCCTCGACTTTCGGCTCTCGCCCCTCGACTCACCCGCGCCTTTGCGTTAAAAATCGCGTGTGCTGGTTTTTCTCAATGGGCAATTTGTGCCCGAAGCGCAGGCGGCCGTTCCCATCAACGACCGCGGTTTCATGTATGGCGACGGACTGTTCGAGACGATGCGCGTCTGTAACGGCCGGCCTTTCCGCCTGGCGCAGCATCTGGAACGCATGCTGCGCGGCGCGGATTTTTTTAAAATCAAATGCCTGTTTACCCCGATAGAATTGCAGGATTTCGCCGGGCAACTCATCGAAAAAAATCAAATGCCCGACGCGATTTTGCGCGTGGTGCTGACCCGCGGGCCGGGCGAGCGCGGTTACACGCCCGTTACCGGTGGCAAACCAACTTTCGTGATGTCGCTGCACGCCGCACCGCCGTTGGACGTGGAAAACCCAATGCGCTGGCGTCTGATCACCTCGTCCATCCGCATCCCGGCCGGCGATCCGATGGCGTCGTTCAAGACCATAAACAAACTGGCTCACGTCCTGGCGCGCCTGGAGGCCGTGGAACAGGGCGCCGACGAAGCATTGCTTGTGAACACGGACGGCAATGTGGCCGAGGCGGCGGGCGGAAATTTATTCTGGGTTTCCCGCGGGCGTGTTTGCACTGTGCCGACCGGTTGCGGTGTGTTGCCGGGCGTCACGCGCGCCGTCGTTCTGGAAATCTGTCGGACTCTGGGCCTCCGGACGAACGAACGCGTCATCAAGCCCGGCGCACTGCGGAATTCCGAAGGTATTTTCGTCACCCAAAGTGGGTCCGGCATCGTGCCGGTGGTTGCCTTCGACGGCAAACCCGTTGCGCCGTCACCGTTGGTGGATCAAATCCGGCGCGCCTATTGCGAAATGCTCGTCCGGCCGTAAGCCGTGCCGCTGTTACTCCTCACTAATCTTTTGCATTAGCCGTTATCAAATCGTTTTGACGCCCTTGAAATCGACGGTATCGGAGGCGTATTCTGCCTTGAGAGCCGGCAGGAATGAACAGAATGTGCAACGCTGGTACTAACTCCGGAGGCGGTTATGGCTGAGACGCAGACGCAACGGGTTCTAAATCGAAATGGCCGTTGCCGGACACGAAGGCATGGGCTGTTCCCCCTCTACATATCCGACCCGCAAATCAGGAGGTCGTTATGACTAATCCCGGTCTTGAACATTATCCGTCCTTCATCTGCAGCCAGGTGCAATCCGTCGAGGGGTTGGAATCGTCGGCGAAAAAAACCGTGTGCCGCGCGGTGACAATTTCCCGGCAGGCGGGTTGCGGAGCGCTGGTCATCGCCGAAAAACTGGCTCAGTATTTGCAGGCGCATTCGGCCGACAACGCCTGTCCGTGGACGGTGTTTGACCGCAACCTCATTGACAAGGTCCTTGAAGACCACAACCTCCCGGCGTGCCTGGCGAAATTCCTGCCGGAAGACCGCGTCTCGGAACTGGAAGACCTCATAGCCGATGTCTTTGGCGTGCATCCGCCGTCAACGACCGTGCTCCAACAGACCGCCGAAACCATACTCAAACTGGCTGGAGCCGGTAACGTGATCCTCATTGGCCGCGGTGCCAACATGGTCACCGCCAGTTTGCCGCATATGCTCCATGTCCGCCTGGTGGCGCCGCTGGAAAAGCGGATTGAGCACACCTTCCAGTTCTACCACGACTACAACCAGACCAAGGACCAGGCGCGCAAGTTTTGCCTTAGCGAAGACGCCGCCCGCCAGCGCTATCTGAAAAAGTATTTCAACGCCGACATCGAGGACCCTCTGCTCTACCACATGGTCATCAACACCGGTTTGGTCGGCTACGATGACGCCGCCCGCATCATCGGCGACGCCGTGCTCAAACTGGGCTGAACCCGAAATCCGGAGTCCGGCAGGCGAGACGCGCTGCGTTACAGCAAACTCCGGTTTCCGGGCGGAAATCTTCCCGTTGACTTCGCTCTTGGGTCGCCATTTGGCCTGTGGCTTAATCTGCGCGTGCCACACCGCACGAAATCAAAATTTCATTTGCCGGGCGAACGGCGCAACCAACGCGGCGTTTTTCGCCGGCTGTTTGTGTTGGCCCTCGTGGTCGCTGTGGCCTGGCTTTGGTGGCGACACGAACAACCCGCCAAACCGGTCCGCGTCGTGGCACCATCCCCTGCCAGACCCGAGCCGCGTCAATGGACCGGGGCAACGGTAGCCGAAGGCGGCGTTCCCCGCGCCGCACGCAACACGTTTGAAGCCCAAATCGCATTGGCGCGCCGGGCGATTTCGCCAGGCTCCATTGATGCCACGGTCGGCACGCAAACGCGAAGGGCCATTTCCGTTTTTCAGGAACAGGAAAGTCTGCCCCCGACCGGCATATTGGACATGGAAACCAGTGCGCGGCTCACGCTCGACTTGCCCCTGCTGACGACCTACACCGTAACGACAAATGACCTCACCCGGTTGCAGCCGCTCGGCAAAACGTGGCTGGCTAAATCGCAGCAGAGCGCCTTGGACTACGAAACCGAACTCGAACTCGTCGCCGAGAAAAGTCACGCGCACCCCGAATTGATCCGGCAACTTAATCCGGACGTAAATTGGACCAATCTCGCTGTCGGCACGGTCGTGAAAATTCCCGATGTAAACTATCCCGCGCCGACGAACAAGGCAGCGTTTGTCGTCATCCATCTCGACGAAAAATTTCTGGAGGCGTTCGGTGTGGAAACCAATCTGCTGGCGCATTTTCCGTGCAGTATCGCCGCGCGCGTTGAAAAACGGCCGGTGGGCGAATTGCACGTCGCCGTCATCGCGCCGGATCCCAATTACACGTTCGACCCGGAATTGTTTCCCGAATCACCCGAGGCGCGGCAACTGAATCGGAAGCTGATTTTGCCGCCCGGCCCGAACAATCCGGTTGGCGTGGCGTGGATTGGCCTGGACAAACCGGGTTACGGCATGCACGGCACGCCGAACCCGGAGCAGATCGGACGCACCGAATCGCACGGCTGCTTCCGGCTGGCGAACTGGGACGCGGAATACCTCAGCCAGCTTGTCTGGGTCGGGATGCCGGTTTTCGTTGAGCCTTAAGCGGTTGTCGTTTGGTGGGGCGAGACTTCCGGCAAGCCGCCAAAAGTATTGGGCTGCGGCTCGCGAGGACACTCCCCCACCAGTAGTGATTCCAAATTTGCGCCCAAATTATCATTGCCGGGTGGCGGGCTTTGGCTTAGTAGAAGGACAAACTTAACAAAGGAAAACTATGGCTATGGGAATTGGATTGATTATTGCCGTTGTTGTGCTGGTGGCGTTGCTGGGCCTCGTCGCCTTCATCATCGGCGGCTACAATAAACTCGTCACGCTCCGCAACCGGTTCAAGAACGCCTACGCGCAGATTGACGTGCAGCTCAAGCGCCGCTATGACCTGATTCCGAATCTCGTCGAGATCGCCAAGGGCTACATCAAGCACGAACGCGAGACGCTCGAAAATGTCACCAAGGCGCGCAACATCGCCTACGCCGCCTCCCAGGCCGCCGCCGCCAATCCCGGCGATGCCGGTGCCATGAAGAACCTCGTCTCCGCCGAGAGCGGCCTGGCCGGCACACTCAGCCGCCTGATGATGGTTGCCGAGCAATATCCCAATCTGAAGGCCAACGAAAACATGATGCAGCTCACCGAGGAGCTGACCTCAACGGAAAACAAAATCTCCTTCGCCCGGCAGGCTTACAACGATTCCGTCATGGTCTATAACACCGACCGGGAGGTTTTCCCGTCGAACATCATCGCCGGCATCTTCAACTTCGGCCCGGCGGAACTGTTCGTCATTGACAAGCCGGAGCAGAAGGACGCGCCGAAGGTGCAGTTCTGAATGAATTTATGATTTATGATTGATGATTGATGATTGATGTGTCTGCTCGTTCAACGCGAAAGGACGCCAATCATAAATCGTAAATCGTAAATCATAAATAGTATGGATTTCTTCGAGCAACAGGCCAAAGCGCATCGCAAAACGAAATGGCTGGTTATTTACTTTGCGATGGCTGTCGCCGCCATGATTGCCGCCATTTACGCCGCCGTGCTGCTGATTTTTTCCGGCGTGCAAACGCATCAGCATCGTAATTATTACGAACCGGAACAGCCGCAGTTTGCCATTTGGAATTCGCAGATTTTTTTCGGCGTCAGTATCGCCACGCTGGCGATCATCGGCATTGGCAGCCTTTACAAAACCATGGCGCTTTCTGCCGGCGGCAGCGTCGTTTCGGAAATGATGGGCGGACGGCTCGTCAAACCCAACACGACCGACCCCGATGAACGCAAGCTGCTCAACGTCGTCGAGGAAATGGCCATCGCCTCCGGCGTCCCCGTGCCCCAGGTTTATGTCATGGACGAGGAGGACGGCATCAACGCCTTCGCCGCCGGCCACAAGCCCGGCGACGCCACCGTCACCGTCACGCGCGGCTGCATGAGGCTGCTTTCCCGCGACGAATTGCAGGGCGTCATCGGCCACGAATTCAGCCACATTTTGAACGGTGACATGCGGCTGAACCTCCGGCTTATGGGAATCATCTTTGGCATCCTTTGCCTCGCCATCTTCGGACGGGTGCTTTTGCAAACGGCGCGCGCCGGCGGGCGCGGGCGCGGCCAGAATCCGTTGCCGCTGCTTGGTCTCATCCTCCTGCTCATCGGTTACATCGGCGTTTTTTTTGGACGCCTCATTCAAGCTGCCGTTAGCCGCCAGCGCGAATTTCTCGCCGACGCCTCGTCCGTGCAATTCACGCGCAACCCCGGCGGCATCACCGGCGCGCTGAAAAAAATCGGCGGGCTGGGCGAAAACGGTTCGCGCGTCAGCCATGCCCACGCCGAGGAATTGTCGCACATGTTTTTCGGCAACGGCGTGTCCGAGCCATTCATCGGTCTGCTTGAAACCCATCCGCCACTCACGGAACGTATCCGCGTCTTTGATCCAAACTTCGACGGAAAATTTCCGTATGTTCGATACGACGGACGGGAACAGCCGCCCGAAGAAATTTCCCAACCGACGCGTCCCCCGATGCCGAACATTTTTGGCACCGTGCTCGGCGGCGCCATCCTGGCTTCGGGCGACACCGAAAAACCTCCGGTCATCAGGCCGCACGCAGTCCTGCCAAGCCTCGGCAACCCCACGCCGCTGCACCTCAAATATGCCGAGCAACTGCGCGATTCGCTGCCCGACAACGTAAGAGCCGCCGCGCGTGAACCGCTTGACGCTGCTGCTTTGATTTATGCGATGCTTTTAAGCGACAATGAAAGCCAGCGCGCCGGGCAACTCGCCGAAATCGCCAAACGTTTTTCACCGGCTGTCTCTGAAAAAGCCACCGCGTTATATCCCGACGTTTCAGCCGCCGCCGCGCATGCGCATCTGCCGATGGTCAACCTTGCGCTCGGTACGCTCCGCCATTTGACCGCCGACCAGTTCAATTCATTCTCGCAAACGCTGCAATGGCTTATCGAAAGCGACGGGAAGGTTGAGTTGTTTGAATTCGTCCTTCAAAAAATCATCCTGCACCACCTCACGCCGCAATTCAGCGGGACGCGTCCGCCGCCGGTCCAATTTTACACGCTCAAACCACTCGTGCCGGATTGCGCCGTTCTGATTTCGGCGCTGGCCTACGTCGGCAGCGGCGATGCCGCTGCTGTGCAAAAGGCGTTCGAGCAGGGTGCGCCGTATCTGCGCGCGCCCGCAAACGTGGATTACACTTTGTTGCCGCGGGAACAATGCGGCGTGACACAGATTGACGCCGCGCTCAATCGCCTGGCGCAGGCCGTGCCGATTATCAAAAAGAACCTGCTGGAAGCCTGCATCCACACCGTCGGCGCCGACGGCGTGATTCTGGAAGGCGAAGCCGAATTGCTCCGCGCCATTGCTGATACGCTCGATTGCCCGATGCCGCCGTTTGTGCCGACGGAATAAAAGTGGGACAGGCTTCCAGCCTGTCTTTGACTTCTCCAAAATGCAAACAGGCAAGATGCCTGTCCTACTTTGATTATTCCCGCACCATCGCTCGCAAATGTGTTTTGAGCGCTTCTACAATCTTTGCATGCGCCGCATTGACTTCGGCGTCGGTCAAAGTCTTGTCCGCAGCGCGGTAGGTGAAGGCATAGGCCAGGCTCTTTTGACCTTCGGGAACATTCTTGCCGCGGAATACGTCAAACAATTCCACGGCTTCCAGGTTCGCCGGTTTGGCCTGCTTCACCACCTGCAAGACTGCTTCATGAGTCGTGGCTTCGGGCACAATCATCGCCACATCGCGGCGGATGGCCGGAAATTGCGGCAGCGGCTTGAGCGATTTGGCCGGATTCCGCCGCGCGAGCAACTGATGGAGATTCAATTCGGCGAGAAAAACGGCGTCGCGCAAATCATATTTCTTCGCCAATGTCGGCAAAAGCTGGCCCATCTCACCCAGTGGCAATTTTCCACCGAGTGCAATTGTTGCGGATTCGAGAAATAACGCCGTGCTTTCCGCGCGACGTGTAAGCGTTACACCGCGAATGCCGAATTGCTCCAAAAATTCCTCAAGCAAACCTTTCAAATCGTGGATGTCGAATTTCGCGTCGCGTTCACTACCACTCCAAAAATTTGGCGCGCGCTGGCCGGTCAGCGCAATCGCCACACGACGTACTTCAACGTAGGACAGGCTTCCAGCCTGTCCAGCGAGCGCGTCAGCGCGAGCATTGTTTTGCGCCGACTTCGTCGGCGCGGGCAGGCAGGATGCCTGCCCTGCTTTGAACACCCGCCCGATCTCAAACAGCGCCACGTCGTAATTTTTGTGGCTGACATTGTGCCGCAGCGAATGAATCAAGCCGGGCAACAGGCTCGGCCGTAACACGTCCATATCCGAACTCAACGGATTGGCCAGCAATACTGATTCCGCACTCCGCATTCCAAATTCCGCACTCGAGATGAGCGTCTGTCGTTGTGCCTCGTTCAATCCCAAGCCGCTCAAAATCCGGCGCACTTCGGCGATCTGGTCATGGACCGCATCGAAAGCATTTGCGCCAATCGCGCCGCGCGGCGGTGTGGCTGGAATTTTTTCCACCCCGTGCAAACGCGCGATTTCCTCGATCATATCCACCTCGCGTTTCAAATCCACACGGAAGGTGGGAATTTGAAACGTCACCGGCCCCGCCGGGCCGCGAGCTCCCACCGGCCGCGCCTTGCGATTGACCATCTTTAGCCCAAGCTGGCCGAGATAAAATTCACACTCCTCCGGTTTCAGATTGATGCCGAGTAGTTTGTTGACCTTGTGATGGCGCAGCGTCACTTGCTTCGGCTCAACCGGTTTCGGATACTCGTCCACGACGTCCTCGGCTAATTGACCACCGGCAGTTTCCAGAATCAATTGCGCCGCACGCTGGCTGGCCCAGTCGCAAATGCCGATGTCCGCGCCGCGCTCGAAGCGGTAGCTGGACTCGCTGCGCAGGCCGAGCGCCTTGCTCGTGCGCCGGATGTTCGTCGGCGAAAAATAGGCGCTTTCAATAAGCACATCCGTCGTGGAGTTGTTAATTTCCGTGTTCTGGCCGCCCATGATGCCGGCGAGGGCGATGCCTTTTTGTTCGTCGGCGATGAACAGCATTTCGCTCGTGAGCGTGCGTTCGACGTTGTCGAGGGTTTTGAACTTTTCGCCCTCCTTCGCGCGGCGGATGATGATTGTTGGTTTGTAGCCGCCGTCGTGAGACGGCGGATTCTTTGAACCATCCGCGTTCTCACGAACGCGGCTACCAGCAAGCAAATGATAATCAAACGCGTGGAGCGGGTGGCCGGTTTCCATCAGCACGTAATTTGTCACGTCCACGACGTTGTTGATGCTGCGGATGCCGACCTTTTCCAGCATTGAACGCAGCCAGTCCGGGCTGGAACCAATCTTCACACCTTTCACGACGCGGGCGGTGTAACGCGGGCAAAGCTCTGGGTCCTCGATGCGGATGGAGACTAGGTCGCTGCAATGTAGGTCAGGCATCTTGCCTGACTCTGACTTTTGGTTTTCGGTTTTTAGAGACAGGCGGGACGCCTGTCCTACGTTAACGTCGGGCATTTTCAGTTTGTTCCCCGTCACTGCCGCAATTTCCCGCGCGATGCCGATGACGCTGTTCCAATCCGCCCGATTCGGCGTTATTTCCAAATTGTAAACCACATCACCGCCGCCGCGACCGAGATATTCGGCAAACGGCTGGCCGATTTTGGCGTCCTCGCGTAGAATCAGTATGCCGTCCACTTTATCCGGCAGACCGAGTTCCTGCGGCGAACACATCATACCGTGGCTGGTGATGCCGAAGACCTTCCGTTCCTTGATGACGAACGGTTCTTTTTCGCCCGGCTTCAGCGGCAATGCGAAGTTCGGCAGGATGAGCGGCACCTTGTCGCCGGGCTTGTGGTTCTGCGCACCGCAAATGATGATGCGCTCGCCTTTGCCGTCGTTGACCTTGCAGACGGAAAGTTTGTCCGAGCCGGGCACGGGGTCGCGCGTGAGGATTTGGGCGACGACGATGCCTTCGAACTCGCCGCCGAGCTTGTGGACACCCTCGGCTTCGAGGCCGAGCATCGTGAGCCGTTCGGCCAGTTGTTCGGGCGACCAGTCGAAGTCAACGTATTGTTTGAGCCAGTTAAACGTTACTTTCATGGAAAAATTCAAATCAAACTAAGCCGTGGAACGGCGATCGAAAATAGCCCACGGTGACAACCGTGGGTAAAATGTGAAAATGGCCAAAGCCCCGTCAGGGGCGAAAGAAAACGGGTGAATCTCTGTAGCCCGTGCATCACCAAACGGCCAAGCCCCCGCCTTCACTCCGCTACGGCGCGGCAAGCCTGGGCGGTATATTCCGCCAATAAAAATGTCCTGACCGTCGTTGTTCATTTTCTATGTCGTTCCTGACGGAGCTTAAAAATTTCTTTTGGTTTCGTTTCTACAAATATTTCGCTCCTAACGGAGCTTCAGTCACGGCTCGACGGAGTCTCGCCCCACCAAATTTTCCAACGATTAAAATTGTTTCAAAAACCGCACGTCGTTTTCGTAAAAGAGGCGGATGTCGTTGATGCCGTAACGGAGCATGGCGATGCGTTCGATGCCGAAACCAAACGCCCAACCGGTCCAGATTTCCGGGTCGTAGCCGACGTTCTCAAACACCGCCGGATGGACCATGCCGCAGCCGGCGATTTCCAGCCAGTCTTTGCCCAGCTTTTTCACGAGCGCATTGCTGAAATCAATCTCGAAACTCGGCTCGGTATAGCTGAAATAGTGCGGACGGAACCGGATCTTTGTCTCCGCGCCCAGCACTTCCTTGAAGACAAATTCCACCGTGCCCTTGAGGTCGCCGACCGTTACGCCTTTGTCCACGTAAAGTCCTTCGATCTGGTGAAAGGTCGGGTTGTGCGTGGCGTCGGCGTTGTCGCGACGATAACACCGGCCCGGCACGATGATGCGGATGGGAGGTTGCTGTTTCTCCATCACGCGGATTTGCACTGAGCTGGTATGCGTTCTTAACAGTAGGACAGGCATCTTGCCTGTCTCTGACTTTTGGTTTTCAGATTTTGGAGACAGGCTGGAAGCCTGTCCTACGTTTTCACTTCCAGTTTGAGACAGGCGGGACGCCTGTCCTACGTTTAAATAAAATGTGTCCTGCGTGTCGCGGGCCGGATGGTCGGCGGGGGTGTTGAGCGCGTCGAAACAATGATATTCGTCTTCGATTTCCGGGCCGTCGGCGACCACGAATCCGATTTTGCGAAAGCTGCGGACAATGTCCTCGGTCACCTGCGTGAGCGGATGGAGTTTGCCGAGCGTGCGGCGGCGTCCGGGCGCGCTGAAATCGGTCGGTTCCCTGGGCAACGCGGCCGCCAGTTCGAGTTCGGAGCGGCGTTCAGCGAGGGCGGCTTCGAGTTCAACCTTCGCGGCGTTGATGGCCTTGCCGGCGGCGGGCTTTTCCTCTTTCGGCAGCGTGCCGAGCTGTTTCATCAGCGCGGTGAACCGGCCGTGCGTGCCAATCCAGTTGCCCTTGGCCTGGTCGAGCGCGGCGAGGTCGGGCGCGGCTTTCAAATCCGCGAGCGCGGCTTGTTTGAGCGGCTCAATTTCGTCAAGAAGTCCGGGCATAAGTTGAGACGCAGTCTATGAGGAAAGCAGGCAGGCAGAAAGCGAATTCATTTTTCCCCGTCGCGTAATTACCAGTGACAATCTCATCGCTACTGCCGCGGCGTCATGGGTCAGCGATGACGAGCGCGAGAACGAAACCGTCGTAGCCTTTGCTGCCGACAGTCTGGATGGCCGTGGCACTCATGCGCGGGTCGGCGGCGAGCAGTTCATTGAAACGGCGCACGCCCCGGACGTTGGGGTCGTTGCTGGCGGCGTCGGTCACCGCTCCCTTGCGCACAACATTGTCGGCGATGATCAAGGTACCGCGACGGGAGAGCTTGAGCGCCCACGGGAAATAATCCGGATTCCTGGACTTGTCGGCATCAATAAAGATCAAGTCAAACGGGCCGCGGCCTTCGGCGACCAGTTGCGGCAGGATATCCAGCGCCCGGCCAAGCCGGACTTCCACGACTGCGGCCAGACCGGCACGGGCGATGTTGGCCCGCGCGACTTCGGCGCACTTTGGATCCATCTCCAGCGTGATGAGACATCCGCCGGCGGGCAGTGCGCGGGCGAGCCAGATGGTGCTGTATCCGCCGAGGGTGCCCAACTCCAGAATTCGACGCGCGCCCCGGGCCTGGGCCAGCAATTGCAGCAGCTTGCCCTGGTTGGGCGCAACCTGGATCGGCGGCAGCCCGGCAGCGGCGCTGGCCTGCAACGCTGCCTCCAGCGCCGGGTCGGGCGGCACGAGCAGATTGGCGAAGTAATGGTCAACCGCGGTCCATTGTTCTGGTGTCATATTCCCGGCAATTTTGGCCGCAAAAGGACCCAAAGAACACAAAGAAAAATTTCTGGACTGCGCCGGCAGAGCACAGCGACGACGGCGCTTTTTGCAGGGCATCAGGCAGCGTTCAATCCAAAAGCGGTTTCGCGCTTCGCTTGCCACCACACTCCAAAACGAAACGGGCGGACCTTTTCAGGCCGCCCGTTCGCCATTTCAAATTGGAATTTGCTTATGCTTTCGCAATGGTCGCGGCGGGCTTGGCCTTCAACGCGTTTTTGGCGACGTTGACCAATTCCGCAAACGCGGCGTTGTCGGTGGCGGCGAGGTCGGCCAGCACTTTGCGGTCGAGGGCGCATTTGGCGGCCTTGAGGCCTTCCATGAACCGGCTGTAAGTGAGGCCGGCGGCGCGGGCGGCGGCATTGATGCGGATCTGCCAGAGATAACGGAACGTGCGCTTTTTGCGGCGGCGATCGCGGTAGGCGTACTGGCGTCCGTGGTCAACGGCGTCGGAGGCGTAGCGGTAAAGTTTCGAACGGCGCATCCGGTAGCCTTTGGCGGCGCGGATCATCCGGGTGCGGCGTTTGCGGGAAGCTGGGGCGTTGGTAACGCGCATAGGTCAGTTGAAAGTTGATAGTTGGGAGTTGAGAAGCCTAGTGACTGAACGGCAGGTTTTGCGTGATGCGATAGACGTCGGTGGCATCCACCGTGGTCGTGCCGCGCAAGGCACGGCGGCGCTTCGGAATTTTGGTTTGCGCCAGATGGCGGCGGCCGGCGCTCGCGTGCAGGACTTTTCCGCCGGCCGTAATTTTGAAACGTTTGGCCACGGACTTTCTGGTTTTGATGCCTCTGGGACGTCGCATAAAATCTTTATTGCAAAAGAGCACGAAATATACGGGTCGGCGTACCACGGGGCAAGTGTGAATTTTTTAATTTTTGTTCGTCCAGCTCCTTGCCATTGTTACGGAGGCGACTATTTTTGTCGCGATGAAATATCGTCGTTTTGGGCGGACGGAGCTGGCGATGCCGGTGATTTCCTGCGGCGGGATGCGTTATCAATTCAAGTGGCAGGACGTGGAGCCCAAGGAGATCCCGCGCGACGCCCAGGAAAATCTGGAGGCCTGTATCCACCACGCCCTTGAACTGGGCATCAACCACATCGAAACCGCGCGCGGTTACGGCACGTCCGAAATGCAGCTCGGCAACGTGCTGCCGAAATTGCCGCGGGAGAAAATCATCGTCCAGACCAAGGTCACGCCGCGGGCCAAGCCGGAGGAATTTCTCCAGACGTTCGAGACCTCGATGAAATATCTGCGGCTGGAATACGTGGATTTGTTTTCGTTGCACGGCATCAACAACCGCGAAATCCTGGACTGGTCGCTCAAGAAAAACGGCTGCCTGGCCGCGGCGCGCAAATTGCAAAAGGAGGGCCGCGTCCGGTTCATCGGCTTTTCCACGCATGCGACCACTGATGTTATTCTCGCGGCGGTGAACAGCGGCGAATTCGATTACTGCAACGTTCACTGGTATTTCGTGAATGACTTGAACTGGCCGGCGATTGAGGCAGCGCACCGGCTCGACCTGGGCGTGTTCATCATCAGCCCGAACGACAAGGGGGGCAAACTTTATGAGCCGCCGCAAAAAATGGTCGAGCTTTGCGCGCCGCTGACGCCGATGGAGTTCAACGACCTTTACTGCCTGGCGCGGAAGGAAGTCCACACGCTGAGTTGCGGCGCCACCAAGCCGGGCGATTTTGACGAGCACGTGCGCGCCCTGCGGTTTTACGATAAGATTCCGGAGACCATTGCGCCGGTGGAAAGGCGGTTGCGCGCGGAAATGGAGCGCGTGCTGGGTGCGGACTGGTGCGCGCGATGGTTTGAAGGCCTGCCGAATTACGTGGACGTGCCCGGCGAGATCAACGTTTCCGAAATCGCGCGGTTGTGGACTTACGCGAAAGCGCTCGAGCTCGTGGCCTGGGGCAAGATGCGCTACAACCTCCTCGGGCAGGCCGAACATTGGTTTCCCGGCCAGAACGCGGCGAAGGTGCGCGAACTGGATTTAAGCCAGGCGCTGCGGCACAGTCCGTTCGCCGGGCGCCTTCCGGAAATTCTGGAGGAAGCGCACCAAATGCTGTTTGAAAAGCCGGTGCAACGCCTCAGCGCGAGTTGAAATCAATGGCCGGGGTGTTGTTGGTGGGAGTCAACAAGGTTGTGAGGGGCACCACCGCCGACGGCTGGCCGACGTCAATCGGCGCGCCGACGTTGAGCTGTTTGAGGACCGCATCGGTCAAATCATCGCCGCTGCTGTAAACGATGGCTTCCGCAGCCATGGAATTGACCACCAGCACGTAACCACCGGCTTTGGCCTTGTCGCCAACGGCATTTTGGATTTCGCTGACGAGATTGGAGGTCATCCGTTGCCTTTGATCTGCCACCTGGGCTTGCGCTTGACGGTTGAATTGTTCAATGGCGACCTTGGAATTATTGATTTCCTTCAGCTTGTCGGCAGCGGCTTGCTTGCGCTTGCCGCGCTCTTCGGCGGAAAGGGCCTGGTCACTGGCCTGTTCCAAAAGCTGATCGTAATTGGTCTGGGCCTTGTTCAAATCACTGGCCATGTCCCTGATTTCCTTCTGGAGGTCTGCGATGCGCTTATTGAGCAAAACCTCGGCCTGCTTGGTTTTCCAATAACCTTTGAAGAGCTTTTCCATGTCCACGGTGGCGATTTTGGTTTGCGCCAGCGCCGGAATGCTCAAGAATGTTGTCAGCAAAATTGTCAGAACTGTCGTTCGTAAAAGACCTTTCATGGGGGACAGCAAAACAGAATTTGGCCGCACTGCCAACTGAAAACTGGCGAGGCAAAACCGGCGGCGGCAAATCATGGCAATTGCAGGATATAGAACAGTTGCGGCGTGTTGGTTGGCACGGTGTTGGTGAAAATAAAGTCGCCGGCGTTGTCAAATTGATTGGTCGCAATGCATTGCCACTGGGCCAACGGCACCAGCAGGTTGGACGAAGTCAGCACAAAATAGGTGCCGTTGTTCGTGCCGCCGGCACCGCTTAAGATGAAACTACCGCCACCGGCAGCAACAATGTTTGCGAAACTGAGCGGGACGACCGACAGAACCGCATTGGAACTGGTCACCGACCCGGCAGTGTTCGTGACGACGACCGAGTAGCTGCCACTGTTGGTCAGCTGCACATTGCTGATGGTCAGAACATTGCTGATCGCGCCGTTGATCTGGCCCCCATCCGTCAAGTTCGTCCCGTCCATTTGCCATTGGTAACTCAACGGTGCCAGCCCGATGGCGGTAACCGCCAAGGTCGCCGTGGCTCCCACCGCCATGGTCTGGTTTGTTGGTTGCACCAGGATCAGCGGCGATGATGCCACCGTCAGGATGGCCACGGAACTGGTCACCGATCCCCCAAAATTGGTGACGATGACCGAGTAGCTGCCGCTGTTGTTCGTCTGCACATTCTTGATGGTCAGTTGATGGGCGGTCGCGCCACCGATTTGGCCGCCCTGGCCGCTGTTGACCAGGTTCGTCCCGTTCATCTGCCACTGGTAGCTCAAGGGCGCTGTTCCGCTGGCGACGACCACCATGGTCACAGTTGATTTTGCTGCCACCGTCTGGTTCGTCGGTTGCACGTTGATTGCCGGCGGACTATTCGTCACCAACAGGACCGCATTGGAACTGGTCACCGAACCGGCAAGGTTCGCGACGCTGACCGTGTAGATGCCGCTGTCACTTGTCTGCGCGTTGTTGATGGTCAGCAGATTATTGGTTGCGCCACTGATGTTACCTTCATTCACCAGGTTGGTGCCGTTGAACTGCCAGTGGTAACTCAACGGCGCCTGCCCGACTGCGTAAACAGAAAAGGTCGCAGTGAATCCCACCGCCATCACCTCGTTGGTTGGTGGTTGCACTATGATCACCGGCGCTGCCACGACCGTCAGGACGGCATTGGAACTGGTCGCCGATCCGCCATAGTTCGTGACGATGACCGAATAACTCCCACTGTTGTTCGTCTTCACGTTGCTGATAGTCAGCGTAGCGTTGGTGGCGCCGCTAATGTTGCCTCCATTTACCAGGTTCACCCCATTGGTCTGCCACTGGTACCGCAACGGCGGCGTCGCGTTCGCGTTGACAGAGACAGAAAGGGTTGCCGTTGATCCCACCCCCACCGTCTGATTCGTTGGTTGCACGTTGATTGCCGGCGGGATATTCGTTACGCTCAAGAAGGCGGGGGAACTGGTGACCGACCCGACGACGTTCGTGATCACGACCCGATAGAAGCCGGTGTTGGTCGTCTGGGCATTGGTGATGCTCAGCGAATTGGTGGTCACGCCGACGAAATGGCCGCTGCCATTCACCAAATTCACCCAATTCGGACCATTTGTTGTCTGCCACTGGTACCGCAACGGTACCTGCCCGACGGCGTAAACCGAAAAGGTCGCATTGGAGCTAACCGCTATCGCCAGGTAGTTTGTTGGCTGCGTGAAGATCTCCGGCAATGTCTTCACCGTCAGGACGGCATTGGAACTGGTCACCGACCGGTCAACGTTCGAAACGATGACCAGATAGATGCCGGCGTCGGCCGGTTGCACGTTGGTGATGGTCAGGGTGGCGTTGGTGGCGCCGCTGATGTGGGCTCCATTTTGGACTCCATTCGTCAGGGGCGACCCGTTGAACTCCCACTGGTAACTCAATGGCAGCGTCCCATTAGTCACGGTGACAGAAAAGGTTGCGGTTGCTCCCACCCCGACCGTCTGGTTTGTTGGTTGGGTGAACTCCGGCGCGACGTTCGTCACCGACAGGACTACGATGTCACTGGTCACCGAGCCCCCGTAATTGGTGACGACGACCCAGTAGTTTCCGCTGTCGTTTGTCTGCGCGTTGCTGATAATCAGCGTGAAATTGGTGGCGCCACTGATGCGCCCTCCATCCACCAGATTCGTACCCACAAAGTTCGTATCGCCTTCCTGCCATTGGAAAAAGAAGGGTGGATATGCGGTCCCGGCGATAGAAAACGAAATGGTTGAACCCACCTCATTCGTCTGGCTTACCGGTTCCGTCGTGATCGGCTCCGGCGCCGGCACCGTGTACAGGATTGCGGCCAAAAAGGCGTCGTTCGTGCCGTTGCGACTGGATTGGTAGGCGTATAGCGTTGGGAAATTGGTTGAGAGTGTCTGGCCGACGACATAGACATTAGTTTCCGTGTCCACCGCAATGCTGTAACCGTAATCGTTGTCCTTGCCGCCGAGATAGGTTGAATACAGCAAGGCGGTGGCATTGGTTTCGAACGCGATGACGAACACGTCGCTCTTGCCGGAATTGGTCGAGCGCAAGAGGCCCGGGACATTGAAAGTCGGGAAATTGGTGGCAGAAGTCGTGCCGACCACGAAAATGTTGCCGGTGTTGGTGTCAATGGCCACGCCATAACCGATATCAATGCAACGGTTGGTGCCGCCAAAGACGGTGGAAAAGGCGATTCCGGCTCGCGTACCCGTACCATTGGTGATCTCCGTCAGGAAGACGTTGGTCACACTCGGGAAAAAGGTATTCAAGTTGTTGGTCACGCCGTTATGCAAATAGGGAATGTTCGTGACCGTGTTCGGGAAGTTGGTGGAGACCGTCCAGCCGGTCACGTAAGCGGCGCCGTTGTTGTCGGCGGTGATGGCATAAGCCATGTCGTTGTTCGTTCCGCCGAGGAAAGTGGAATAAACGAGCCCGGCGAAAGACGGGTTGAATTTGGCGACGAAAGCGTCGAACGCAGCGCTGCGGTTGGTTAATCCGTTCAGGCATGTTTGGAACGCATTCGTAGTTGGGAAATTCGTCGAGGCGGTGAAGCCGGTCACATAAATATAATTGGAGTTGTCAACGGCGATACCCCTGCCCTCATCGAAATTCGTGCCACCGAAGTAACTCGAATAAAGCAGGTTCTTGCCGCCGGCACCGATTTCGGCCACAAACGCATTGGCGTTGTAGTAAGCCTGGTAAGCCCAGTTGGTGACACCTATCTGATTTTGAAACGCGCTGTTGGTGGTTACCGGGAAATCGGTCGAATACGTGAAACCGGTGACGTAGGCGTTGTTTGATGAATCCAACGCAATGCCGAAGGCATCGTCAGCGCCTGCCCCGCCGAGGTAAGTCGAGTAGATGAGGTTCGAACCGCCGGGATCCAATTCGGCAACAAAGGCGTCCGCCAGATAAGCATTCGCGTATTTATTAAATGTTCCACCGATGTTTGCGCCGCCGGGTATTGCATTCGTGACCGGAAAGTTTGTTGAGACTGTATAGCCAGCCACATAAGCGTCGCCGGCACCGTCAACGGCCAGAGCATAAGCGGCGGCGTCGCCGCTGCCGCCAAGGTAGGTAAAATAAATGAGGTTCTTGGCGAAGTTATCAAATTTGGCCACAAACGCGTCGCCTGCCAATTTGCCACCGTTATAACTTGTCTGGAATGCGCCGGGCGTGGCAAGAGGCACGTTATTTGAGACTTGAGATGAAAATGTCTGGCCCGCGATGTAAACATAACCATTGGTATCCAACTTGACTAACTTGACCGCCCAGGCGATTTCACCGGCGTTGCCGCCAAAGTAAGTGGAGTAATAGAGAAGGGGATCAATCACCAGCGGCAAACTGTGGTCATAGCTGCCAACTACAAAGCTGATGGTGTGCCCATCCACCAACCGGTAACCGCCGCTGATTTCCCGGCGCACGCCGTTCACCATCTGGCAAAACACCGGCTTGAGCTGCCGAATTTCGCCGCCGCCCAAGGTCAAAACCAATCCGCCCTGCGCATTGAGCGTGATTGCGTCCACTCCGTCGAAATGAATCCGAATCGCGTCCGGATTTGCGCCCGGCGCGATCTCAAAGTCGTATTCGAGCTGTTGCTGATTGCCGTAATAAACCAGACCGATGCCGGGATAAATTTCCGCAACGTGCACCCGGGCAAATGTAGCCACGCCGGTTTGCCAACGGGCCGGGTCGTTGCCGGTGAGATAGTTGATTTTGCCGGGCAGTTCGGCCTCGCCGCGGATTTGCGCCTGTGGGTTTGCACCCATGAATTGCATTCGCACCGTCGCGAGTCCTTCGGCTTTGCGCAGGACAATTTGCGCCTCGGTCGGCGAAATGAGGAACTGGGAATCGCGCCCGCGGGCCAGGAACTGCGCCGGATTTCCCGCCTGCCCGCGGTTGGCTTCAAAGAAAAGCGGCGTGTCGCCACCGAACGGTGTTATCTGTGCGAACACGCCCAGCGCTATCAGGCTGGTCGCGAAACCGGCGGACAAAATTTGTTTCACACTACGGTTCATCTTAAAAAGGACGTTCCCAGCCGACGCCAAACTGGAACTGGCCGCCGGCTCCGTTATATTGATCATGGTGAATCGGCACACCATACTCAAGCCGCAACGGACCAAGATGCGGAATGTTCAGATGGAAACCGACTCCCCAGTTGTCGTCAAAATTTCCCGAAAACTTGTAAGACCCGGCGCCCACCGAGCCGACATCGTAAAACAAGGCGAAACGGACACCGACACCGTCTTCCTTTTCCAGAATGGGAATGCTGTATTCCAACGAACCGAACCAGTAGCTGTCACCGCCAATCGGTTCGTCGGGTATTGTTGGCAGTTTGTGGTAAAGCGGGTCGCGCGGGCCAATGTTCCGATACTTAAAACCGCGCAACGAATAAAGTCCGCCCAGATAATAGCGGTCGTAAAACGGCACATCACCGGAACCCAGACTCTCCGCCACACCGGCGCGTCCGACCGCTTCCAGCACGTGCCCACTGAAGAGGCCGGGGAAAAACCATTCACTTTTGACCTCAGCTGTGTAAAAGGTCTTGTCACCGGTGCTGAGTTCGGTGTCGAGTTCGGAGCGCTGGCCGTGGTTCGGCAGTTTGGTGCTGTTGCGCGTGTCGTAAGCCAGTGACGCGCCAAAACGTTGATAAAAATGATCCCCGGTTTCATCCAGAATAGCCTGCGGCACGTTTGGCGGAGAGGGTGGATTGCCACCGCGGTATATTCCGTTATGCCACCCCCCATTCAGTGAAATGCCAATGTCTTCAATCGTATAGCTGACGCTGCCGATAAGGAAGTCGCTGCCCAAGGCGCGAGTGAGGCTCAGCTTCATACCCGTACGGGTTTCGTTAAAGATGTTGTTCGGGCTTTCGAAATCCAACTGGTGGCGGTAAAGGTCCACGCCCAGCGAAAGCTTGCGGTTGAGAAACCACGGTTCGATGAAGGAGACTATGTAGTCCTGCCGCAACGTGCCCAACTGGACGAACAGGCGGAATTTCTGGCCGCCGCCGGTGAAGGTGGGCGGGTGGAACAAATCAAAGTTGCCCTGCGTCAATTCCCCGTAGCCGACCAGCGCGTCCACCGAACTGAAGCCCGCGCCGAACGTGAGCTTGCCGGTGTTTTGTTCCTCGACGTTTACAATCAGGTTTTTGCGTCCGGCAATCAGCGGCTCGGTCGGCTCCGGTCGCAGATCCACCTTGTCGAAGTATTGCAGGTTTTCGAGGCGTTGTTTGCTGACTTCAACGCGCACCATGTCAAAAACTTCGCCGGGCGCGATGGCCAGTTCGCGGCGGATGACCTTGTCCTTCGTCTTCGAATTGCCGCGAATCTCGATTTTTTCCACGTAGGATTTCTGGCCCTCGTCCACTTGAAATGCCAAATCCATTGTGCCGGTGTCCACGTTCGGCACGCGCGCGACCCGCAGCGCCTGGCCTTGCGCGACTTCGATGTAACCCTGGCTGCCATAAAAATCCTGGACGGCCTTGGTATCCTTGTTCAGGCCGTCAGGCGTGAAGACACTGCCGGTTTTCATGGTGAAGTCCCGGTTCAGTTTCTGACTTCTCAACCAGGCGGCGTGCGCGGGGCTGTTTTTGGGCTTCGGCTCCGGCCCCGGGTTGAAGGCGGGACTCACCGCGTTGGTGGGGAATATCGTCGTGCCACTGAACGTGACGGCCCCAACCTTGTATTGCCGCCCTTCAAAGACGTAAAACTTGATAACCAGTCGGTTCGTCGCCGGGTGGTCGAACTTCACATCCCTGATCTCGAAATCGAGATAACCATGGTTGCGGTAAAAATCCACCAAACCGTCGCGGTCGGCTTCGTAATCGTCCTGCTTGAACGTGCCCCGGCCGGTCAGCCACGACCACATCCAGCGTTCCTTGGTCTTGAGCTGCTTGCGCAATTCCTTCTGCGAAAACACCGCCGCGCCGATGAAATCGATGCGCGTGATTTTCACTTTTGGAGTTTCGGAAATTTCAAACGTGACGGAGCTGCGCCCGGTGTTTTCATCAGTGTTCACAATGTACTTCACCTGCGTGTCCGGGTGGCCGTATTTCTCGTAGAGTTTTTGCATCTCCTGTGCGTCGGTGAACAGTTTCAGCTCGTCCAGCGGGTCGCCAACCTTCACGGTGATTTTTTTGCGGAGTTTTGAGGAACTCAACTTTTTGTTGCCCTCCAGTTTGATTTCCGTGATGCGCGGGCGCACTTGCACTATGTAGGTCAAAATCACGCCCCCATCCTCCGCCACGTCCACCGCCACGCGGATGTTGGAAAATTGTCTCGTGGCGTAGAGCATGCGCACGTCGTCCTCCGTGTTGTTGGGATGGTAAATGTCCCCGGCCTTGAGGCGGATGTTGGCGCGGACGAACTGCTCGCTGACCGACGCCGGACCAACAAATTTTATATCCACGCGGTCAATTTTCGGCCCGGTCGTTTGCGACCACGCGGCGGAGGCACAGCCGAGCAACAGCCAGAGCCCGAAGAGGCGGAAAAACAATTTCATCGGCTATCGGTCCATTGGCACATCTTCGTCACTGACTTTGGCCGCGCTTTCAAATCGCGTGTATGGTTTCAAGAATATTAAATTCACGTCGCCCGTCGGCCCGTTGCGCTGCTTGGCGATCAACAAATTCACCGGCAACCCTTCCGGCTCTTCAGCGGTGACACTGTCGTCATCCTCGCCGGCGTTGGGTTTGTATAGCAGCCCCACCACGTCGGCGTCCTGCTCGATCGCGCCCGATTCGCGCAAGTCCGACAAGCGCGGCTTGCGGCTCTTGTCCCGTTCCAGTTCGCGGTTCAACTGGCTCAAGACCAGCACCGGCACCTTCAATTCCTTCGCCAGCGCCTTGATGCCGCTGGAAATGTCCGAAATTTCCTGCTGCCGGTTTTCCTGTGCCCGGCGTGCAGTAGAATGGAGCAATTGCAAATAATCAACCACAAAAAGTTTGATGCCGTGCTGCTGGTGCAGCCGCCGCGCCCGCGCCCGCAACTGCAAAATCGAAAGCGCCGCCGAATCGTCAATGAACAGCGGCGCGTTCGCCAGCCGGCCGGCCGCGCCCGTCAGCTTCGGGAAATCGGCTTCGCTCATGAATCCTTCGCGGATGCTCCGCAAATTCACGCGCGCCAGCGAGCACATCATGCGCATCACCAGCGCCTCCGCGCTCATTTCCAGGCTGAACACGGCCGCCGGCAATTTCTGCTCCAGCACGACGTGCTCGACGATGTTCATGGCGATGGACGTTTTGCCCATCGCCGGCCGTGCCGCGATGACGATCATTTCGCTCCCATGCAGACCGTCCGTCATCCGGTCCAAATCCGCGAAGCCGGTGGCCAGCCCGTTCAGGGTGCCCTTGCGGCTGAAATAATTTTCAATCGTCCCGATGGCCTTGCCCACCAGTTCCTTGGTGGTCACCACGCCGCCCTGCACCCGCGATTCCGAAATCCGCAATACGTCGCGCTCCACCTCGTCCAGCAGCGCGTCCACCTCGCCCTCATAATCATAGACGCGCCCGACCACGTCCGTGCAGGTGGCGATCATCTTCCGCAACAGGAATTTTTCGCGCACGATGTCGAGGTAATAGCTCAGATTGGCCGCGCTGGGGACTGCGTCCTGCAACTGCGAGAGATAGGCCAGGCCGCCGACCTGCTCCAAAAGTTGCCTGTCCTTGAGCCGCTGCTGGAGCGTGATGACATCAATGGCCTCGCGCGCGTCGAACATGGCCACGAGCGTCTCGAAAATCGTCTGGTGCCGCAGGTCGTAAAAGACCTCCTTGCCGTCCCTGAGCTTCTCGATGCACTCGCCCAGGCACTCGTTCGGCGAGAGCAGAACACAGCCCAGTACGCCCATCTCCGCTTCGGATGAATGCGGCGGCAACCTATCCAAGGTGGGGCGAGTGTCCCCACGAGCCGCTTTTTGTCTGCGACTCTTTTTCAAATCAACCGCCGTGCCACTGGTGGCCGCCGGCAAAGGCTCGGAAACGGAATCAATCATGCGACCAGAAGACTGCGCGATGACCGGGGGCGCAAGCAAGTCTTACCGACAGCCACTCCCACCTTGTTCACAGAGTTGTTCGCCGGGAAATATTTGGCCGGAAAATTTGACTCGCTTCTAACCGTAATTAGAATTTGCACTCGTTGCCAACATGAAACGCAAACCGTCTTTGCTCGTCATTTTTCTGACGGTCTTTATTGACCTGATCGGTTTTGGCATTGTTGTGCCGCTGGTGCCGATTTACAGCCGCCATTATGGCGCGGGTGGTTTCATCATCGGCGCCATTATCGCCTCGTTCTCCGCGATGCAATTTGCCTTCTCGCCGATCTGGGGGCGGCTCTCCGACCACCATGGCCGGCGTCCAATTCTCCTCTTGAGCACCGCCGGGGCCGCGTTGTCGTATGTCTTGTTTGCCATCGGATCGGGCTTTGAAAATCACAAGGCCGCGCTTGCAACCTTGCTCGTCTCCCGCGTTTTCGCCGGCATTTGCGGCGGCAACATCACCGTCGCCCAGGCTTACATCGCCGATATCACGCCGCCGGAGCATCGTTCAAAACGGATGGGTTTGGTCGGCATGGCGTTCGGACTGGGATTTATTTTCGGTCCGGCCATCAGCGGTATTGCCTTGAAACTTTTCGGCGCCACCGGTCCCGGCTGGACGGCCGCGGCGCTTTGCGCGGCGAATTTCCTGCTCGCGTTTTCCATTCTCGCCGAAAGTTGGAAACCGGATTCCAACCAGGCGACCCGCCGCCCGCGCCTGAAACAATGGGGACACACGCTCGCCCAGCCGAAAATCGGCCTGCTCATCCTGATTTTTTTCCTGGCAACGTTTGCGTTCAGTTGCTTTGAAAGCACGCTGCCGTTGCTGGTGAGTGACAATTTCAATCTGGGTATCACCGTGGACGAAACCAAACCGGCCATGACGGTTATTTCGCTCTTTGTCTTTTGCGGAATCATTGGCGCGTTTATTCAGGGCGGCGCGATTGGCCCGCTCGTGAAAAAATTCGGCGAACCGAAACTGATTTCGTTAAGCCTGGTATTGACCGGTATCAGCCTGGCGCTGTTGCCATTCATCAAAGGTGATGGCCAGTTGAAATGGCTGGCCGTTTTGCGTTTCGCCGACTGGCCGTGGATGAAAATGCTCCTGGTGCTCGCGTTGCTGGCCATCGGCACCGGCCTGACGCGGCCGCCGCTTTTCGGATTGCTTTCCAATCTCACGCCCGCAAACGAGCAGGGTGCCACCATTGGCGTGGCGCAAAGCGCCGGCAGCCTCGCGCGGATTCTCGGCCCGTTGTTCGCCGCGACGCTTTATATGCACGTCCCGATGTTGCCGTACGTCATCTGTGGCGGGCTGGCCATTCTGACCGCCTTGCTGGCGTGGCAATTCTTTTGCCGGGATTTCCTGCCAGCGGTTGCCACGGGAAAGCAGACGGCAGATTAACCCCACCCCGCCGCCTGCCGGTTGTTTCGGGGTTTTAAGCAACTTCAACGCCTTTCCATGGACTTGCCAGTTCGATTGCTTTTGCCGTAATTCTGTCCAAAGAGCCGGTTGCCATCCTCCACCTTCGAAAACCGGGTTTTTGAGCTTTTGCGGGTGAGTCACGCCAGGTATCCCCATGTTTTGCAGCTATTTGCCAAATTTAAATCGGCATACTGAATCTTTAATTATCACTGTGTATTTTTGGCGCAAACCAAACGTCATAAGCGGTCAAACGACAAAAGTTTTTGTTTCCCTTCTGTGTTTAATCAGTGTTTCATCCTGCTGTTTTGCGATGCGATTTTCAAATCGCAAATCGCTAGCCGCGCCGTAGCGTAGCGGCGGCGGGTAAACCGTAAATCGAAAATTAACCGAGATGCCCAAGCGCACTGACATGAGCGGGGAGCGCACGCGCCTCGCGTGCACCGTTTGGCGCCCCGCCGAACGGAACGCCGGACACGGTCACGCCAACGACGGGATTTTCCATGCCTAAACGGACAGATATTCACTCGGTCCTCATCATCGGGGCCGGGCCGATCATCATCGGCCAGGCGTGCGAGTTCGATTATTCCGGCACGCAGGCCTGCAAGGCGCTCAAAGAGGAAGGCTACCGCGTTGTGCTCGTCAATTCCAACCCGGCCACCATCATGACCGACCCGGAATTTGCCGACCGCACCTACATCGAGCCCATCACGCCGGAGTGCGTCGAAAAAATCATTGTTCGCGAGTTGGAGGAAATGCGCAAAATGGGAGTTCCCCAGAACCCGGACGCCAGCACCAAGACCCCGCATAAGCTCGTCTTGCTCCCGACCCTCGGCGGCCAGACGGCGCTCAACACCGCGATGGCCCTGCATCGCTCCGGGGTGCTGGAAAAATACGGCGTGGAGATGATTGGCGCCAAGGCCGAGGCCATTCACCGCGGCGAAGACCGGCAGGCGTTCAAGGACCTGATGATTTCCATCGGACTCGATGTTCCGGTTTCCGGCACTGCGCATTCGTTGGACGAGGCCCGCGCCGTGACGGAAAAAATTGGCCGGTTCCCCGTCATCATCCGCCCCGCGTTCACGCTCGGCGGCACCGGCGGCGGCATCGCCTACAACCGCGACGAATTCGATGAACTTGCCAAACGCGGCATGGAGCTTTCGCCCGTCTCGGAAATCCTCATCGAAGAATCGCTCCTCGGCTGGAAGGAATTCGAGATGGAAGTCATGCGTGATAAGGCCGACAACTGCGTCATCATCTGTTCCATCGAAAATTTCGATCCGATGGGCGTCCACACCGGCGACAGCATCACCGTTGCGCCCATCCAGACGCTCACCGACAAGGAATTCCAGATCATGCGCGACCAGAGCTTCGCCGTGATTCGTGCCGTGGGCGTGGAGACCGGCGGCTCGAACATCCAGTTCGCGGTGAATCCGGACAACGGCCGCATGGTCATTATCGAAATGAACCCGCGCGTAAGCCGCAGCTCCGCGCTGGCGTCCAAGGCCACCGGCTTTCCCATCGCCAAAATCGCCGCCAAACTCGCCGTCGGCTACCTGCTCGACGAAATCCGCAACGACATCACGCGCGAGACCCCGGCGAGTTTCGAGCCGACGATTGACTACGTAGTGGTGAAAGTGCCGCGTTTCGCCTTCGAGAAATTCGCGCAAGCCGACCCGACGCTGACGACCCAGATGAAAAGCGTGGGCGAGGCGATGGCGATCGGCCGGACGTTCAAGGAAAGCCTGCAAAAATGCCTGCGTTCGCTGGAGATTGGCCGGAGCGGCCTGGGCGGCGATGGCAAACCCTGGCGCATCGGCAACGAAGTCTATGGCGACCGCGATATTTTGCCCAAGGATGTCATCAGCCGCAAACTGAGCGTGCCCAACGCCGAGCGTGTCTTCTTCATCCGCCACGCCTTGCGCGCCGGCTTCACCATCGAGGAGATTTTCAACCTGACGAAAATTGACCGCTGGTTTCTGGTTCAAATAAAAGAGATCGTGGATTTCGAAGAAGAACTGGCGACAGTGAAGAACTAGTTTCGGTGGGGCGAGACTCCGTCGAGCCGCAACTGAAACTTGGAGTCATAAATTTTGACTTCAAGTTTTGGCAGCTCCGTCAGGAGCGGAATCTTTGTAGAAAATCACCCAAAAAAAATCTCCAGCCCCGTCGGGGCGAAATATGTGAGCTTCCCCCGAAAGGGTGGACAGGGGCGGAAGTGGTTTACGGTTGTTAGTTTTTCATGAACTGCGATTCAAAAGCAACTGGAGATTGATAATTTAAGGCGCTGTGTCGGCGGCG
>JBEKHY010000002.1:0-246666 GCA_050012035.1 Verrucomicrobiota bacterium
AATTGAATCTCCCGGGAAACACAACCTTACCCTTCGTATTTCCAGTCCGCCATATCTCGGGCGAAGTGTTACCCATGTCCTGAAACACCTGTTACCCATCTCTTGACAACTGAACACCGCCGGGATGTCCGTTGGTGGGCGAGCCGGGAAAGTGTAGCATCGAGCCTGTGGCTCGAACGAATCGGCGCGCAGCGCCGACACTACACCTCTATTCACCAGCACCAGAACCGCCGCATCCTGCGCCGACTTCACCACGTCCTCAAATTTCCGAACGGCGGTGGATGGCGCTTTGAGTTTGATTATTTCTTCCCGTAAAATTCCGCAATCGCGTCGCAAACCTTGTCCGCAGCGTCCAGAACCATTTCACCGTGGATGGGCAGCGACAGAATTTCCTTCACGGCCTGCTCGGTCTTCGGCAGGCGCGGAATATTTTTGAACCGGTTCGTGACGCCGGGTTGCTGGTGGTTCGGCACCGGATAATGAATGCCGGTGCCAATGCTCCGTTCGCCCAAATACTTTTGCAGTTCGTCGCGCTTCTCGGAGCGGATGACATACATGTGATACACCGCGCGCGCCCACGGTTTTTCTACCGGCGTCGCGACGATACCTTTGAGCCGTTCGTTGTAGCACGCGGCGATTCTGCGGCGGTGGTCGTTGAAACCGTCCAAATGTTTCAACATCACGCGGCCAATCGCACCTTGAATTTCGTTGAAGCGCACGTTGAAGCCGGCGAAGTCGTGATGGTATTTGTCCTTGCGCCCGTGATTGCGGAGCATCCGGACTTTTTCCGCGAGCGCGTCGTCGTTGGTCACGAGGCAGCCGCCGTCGCCCAGCACGGTGAGATTTTTCGACGGGAAAAACGAGAACGCGCCGAAGTGGCCCATCGAGCCGACAGTTTTGCCGTTGTATTTCGCGCCTTGCGCCTGCGCGCAATCCTCCAGCACCCACAGCTTGTGCTTCGTGGCGACTTGAAACACGCGGTCCAGATTCGCCGGATGCCCGTAAAGGTGCACCGGAATGATGCCGACGGTGCGGGGCGTGACGAGCGATTCGAGCTGCTCCACGTCCAGGCAGAACGTTTCGTCAATGTCGCAAAACACCGGTGTCGCGCCGCAATGCATCAGCGGTTCCATCGTCGGAAACGCGGTGTGCGACGGCACGATGACCTCGTCGCCGCGTTTCAATCCCTGCGCAAGGTGCAGCATATAAACAATCATCGTCCACGACGTGCCCAGGACGGCATGTTTGACGCCGGTATAGGCGGCCAGTTCGTCTTCAAAGGCCTTGCATTCGGCCGCGAGGATGTATTGACCGGAGCGGATGGCGCGCAACGCGGCCTCCTCGACTTCCGGGTTCACGAAACATTTTGATAACGGGATTTTTTGCATAAATATTTATCCGCGAATTACGCGAATTGACGCTAATTTCTTTTTGATCTTGGTTGAAGATCGACAGCTTCAGGGCCTTGACTTGTCAATACGATACGCTTCCATTCCAAGCTCGGTGCGCCAAAATTGATCAGAACGCCGACTTCCAAGCCGGAGGATTTCAGATAATTGATGACTTGGGATTCCTCGCGCGAGGTTAATTGGTCGAGCGCTTTCAGTTCGACAATGATTTTGCCATAAGCCACAAAGTCTGCGAGGTAAGTTTTCTTGAGCTGCCGGCCTTTATAGAAAATTGTCATTTCCTTCTGCGCCTCCGCCGGGACTTTCCGATCAGCGAGTTCAAATTCCATACACTCCTGATAAACCGGCTCCGAAAAACCGAACCCTTTTTCACGATGCACCTCCATCGCCGTGCCGACAATTGCGTAAACCTCATCTTTCAGAATCAACTTTGCCATAGGTTGCTCCTTTCCTGCCTAGTTCTTTGGTTTTAATTCGCGTTAATTCGCGAAATTCGCGGATGAACCTATTTCAGTTCCACGGCCCTGCCGATTTTCACGGATTCCAGCGCGGCGTTCAGGACGCGGACAGCATCGTAACCGGCCCAGCCATCGGCGCGCGGCGTCTTGCGCGTCTGCACGGAATCCACAAACGCACGCAGTTCAGCCAGCAACGGTTCCTCCGGCGGCGTTTCGATTTGCGTCACAACGCCTTCGACCGCCTTGAAGGCGTTGCCGTCGCGGACGTGTCTGTTCTCGTAGGTCTTGATTTTATATTGCGCGACGTTGTAATCGCAGACCGCGCTCAACTGGTCGCCGCAGACGATAACTTCGCGGAATTTTCCGGGAATGAAATAATCGTTCTCTACCGTTGCCCAGGTTTTGCCGCCCGGCGTTTCATATTCCATCGAAACCAGCGAAACGTCGTCCAGGCCGCGCCCCATGAAATCGTGGTGAACCGCCAGCACGCTCTTCGGCAGCGCGCCCAGGATGAAATTGAACAGGTCAACGAAATGGATGCCGTCGGCGAACATCACGCCGCTGTCGTTGCGCGGGCGCTTGAACCCGCCGAAATGGCCACGCAGCATGTTCACCTTTCCGAAGTCGCCGTTTTGAACCGCGTCCCGGAGCCACAAGGTCGCCGGATCGAATCGCAGAATGTGCCCGACCTGGAGAATGCGGCCCTTGTGGGCGGCCAACTCAGCCAGAGCCTTGGATTCCTCATTTGCAAGCGTCAACGGTTTCTCCACGAACACATCCTTACCCGCTTCGAGGAATTCTTTGCACAGTGAAAAGTGCGTTTGCGCGGGCGTCACGATGACGACGCAATCCACCTTGCCTGCGAAGTTCTTGTAATTTGTGGTGAGGCGCGCGGCAGGAAGGCTGAGTTTGCGCGCCGGCTCGAGTTGTTTCTCACCGATTTCGGCCACATAAAGCTCGACCGGCATCGAATTGAGGTTGCGCAAATGATTGACGCCCCAGCGGCCCAATCCCAAAAGAAGAACTTTCGTCATCCCGGAAATTTTTGAGCAAGACTACCACTCCGGCAAGAAAAACCTTCAGATAAACGTGCGGGGTTGGCGTTCGGCCTTCGAGCTGACGAGTAGTAACGAGGCACGCCAAAGCGCGAACTCCAACCTACTTCAACAACCGATACCAGTTGTCGCGCTGGTGCGGTTCGTAGCCGAGGTCGTGGATGAGCCGCTGTACCTCAGCCACGCCGGAATGCACAAGTTTGTTCCGCGGCCTCCGATGATTTTGGCGTTTTCGCCGTGGGATTTGCAGGATAGAATTGGACAGATGCATTTCACGAAGGACAGGCTGGTTCGGCTCCGGCGCAGCTTGGAACTGGCCCTCAACCAGGAATGGCCCCAACTGTCTTTGACACAGAAAAAGCTTACAGCGCACCATCCGAAGCCCATAGGAACTTCAGCCGGCTTGCGTTCCCTGCCTGTGATTGCAACTGTGGCGACTGATGGCGGAGAAAACAGGTTGAATCTGGAGCCGATTCGGTTGCAGGTCGTGCGCGTAGCCGATAGTTTGGGTGAAATTTATTTCGAGGAGTTTGTCGCGCAGTCGTTGAAACCGGAGGAGATTGTCCGGTTCTTCTTTCAATCGAATGAGCGGTTGCAACGGTTTGTCTCCTATCTCCAGTTGGATTGGCAACAATTGTTGCCGCAGTCGGACTTTCAGCGAAGTCATCTGTTATCCATGCTGCGCGAACTGATGGAATGGGCCGCGCTATTGAAGCTGGCCAGCCAACCACCCGCCAAGCTTTTGATTCGTGACGGACTTTTGCGCAGTGTGATTCTGACAGACTTGGTTTTTCAGCGGATTGGAGAAAAATTTGAATCGTTGACCTCCAAGAACGGGCATTTGCTGGTTGGCGTGGCCAAACGATCACGGGTAATCAATTACCTGTCGGTTGCACTCGGATTGAATGAGTGTTTTGCTGACGTCAGGCCGGCATACATTTTTGTCCCACCTGATTTGGAACGCGAGGCCGCGCCAACGCAATACCGCTGGATTGGCAGCCGGGCGATGGGTTGGTTGCATATTGCCCGGCTGGATCGCGGCGAGAATGTGCCATTGCTGCCGGTGGACGTCGCAATCTGGCAACGCGACCGCGTGGACGAAGCCATGTCCTTGCTGCACGAATCCGGGCGCGGGAGTTTCCCGATTCGCGGCTACCCTCAAGCCCTTGTCCAGGCGCATGAACACGCGCACTTGGGCGGCTTGGAAATCGGGATGCTGGAAAGCATGTTATTGGAGCAAATCAGCAATCGAGACCCTGCCGTGGCGCGAACAGCCAGACACTTGATGCTTTTGGGCAAACAGTTGACCGAGGACATCCATTATGAACAACAAGACGCAACCTGAACTCTACGCAAACACACCAGCCGTCGGTCTGCTGAAAGGCTTTTCGCCGCTACCACACCAATTGGAAGTAGATGTCGTGGTGCCGCACCAAGAAGGCGGTCTGCCGGGTTTTGGCGAATTTTTACTGGTGGAATTGAGCGCAACCGAGGCGCTGGTGGGTCGCGTAAGCCGTTATCACGCGGCGGGTCAACTGGCGACGGATCGCGGTGACGCTTATTTGGGTGATTTGGCCAAAACAGAGGAAGCCGTTCCAGCGCCGCTCATGCGCCAGATGCTGCGCTACAATTTAAAAATGCAATTGCTCGGCCACCTGCAAGCCCAGCCGCGTGCGGGCAAATTCAAGTTCTCGGTTGGCGAGCGCGCTTTCGCTACGCTCGGCAGTAAAGTGCGAATTCCGTCGGAAACAGCACTGGCGTTTCTCTGCAATGTGGGTCTGGAGGATGATCCGACGGCTACGCCTCTCGGACACTTGGTTTACGGTCAGCGTGAACTGAAGGATGTTCCGGTCCGCTTTAGTGTGGGACGGCTAAAGGGCAAGCGGAGTTTTGTTTTTGCCCGCGCGGGTTATGGGAAAAGCAATCTGATCAAGTATCTGGTATCACAACTTTATTCTTCGCCGCCGGATGTGGGCTTGCTGATTTTTGATCCGGAGGGTGAATACGCCTTGCCGGATGCGCACGGACGGCCTGGATTGGTCAACGTACCCGCGTTGCGCAACCGGATTTCGCTCTATACCAACCGCAAGGTTGACACAACTCATGCGGGCGTCGTGAAGGGGAACGCTTTCGTGGACTTTGGTGATTTTCCACCGCAAGATATCGTCGCCGCCTTCGTCCCACTGGAAAAGCAGGACACGGTATTTGCCAACTTGCTTCGCGGCTTGGAATGGAAATTATGGAAGCAACTGGTCGATCTGCTCACCGCTGATGGATTTAATGCCGACGACAAGAAAATCGGTGCGTTGCTTGGTTACAAACCCCGCGGCGAAGGCGACGTCAGCATCGCCGCAATCAAGAACAACCTTGTTCCGCCAATTCGCCGGCTGCATCGGCCTAGCGCAACTTTGGGGAAAAATATCTTGGAGGAATTACGGCTTAACCGCGTAGTGATTGTTGATATTTCCCTGCTGGGAAGCGAGGACAGTCTGGCGACCACGGGAATGCTGATGCGACGCATTTTTCAAAACAACGTCCGGCATCTGACCGATGTCGCCGGTCCGACAGTGCGCTGCCTTGCGGTTTTGGAAGAAGCGCAAACCATGCTGGGCGACCGCGTGCTCGACGACCGAAACGTGCTTGTGCGCTGGGTGAAGGAGGGGCGCAAATATGGGCTGGGCTGCATCCTCGTCACGCAGCAACCCAGTTCCATCTCCAGTCAGATCATCAGTCAAGGCGACAACTTTTTTGCCATGCACCTGCTCAACGAAAACGATTTACAAACACTCAAAAAGCACAACGCGTATTTCAGCGACGAGATTCTGGGCTTTCTTCGCGGCGAACCGATCCCGGGTAATTGTTACTTCTGGAGCGCGCCCAGCCAGCCTTTCGTTCTGCCAGCACGCGTTTGCAATTTCGAAAGTGTTTGCCTGCTTTCCTCTGAACCGGCCGCGCGGACGGCTGCCACGCCGCCCGATGCGAAACAACTCGCTGAACTCGCCGCCTATGCCGTAAAAGAAACACTGACTGCTCACGAGCGATTGTGGCTCTACCGCGTCGGCAGCCTGCACGGGAAAAAGGAAAGCGGATGGTTAGCCTTTAGCGCGGACTATTTGCAAAACATCGTGGCGCAGAAATTCGCCGATAATCCGGAGTTCAAGCTGATGTCGGATGGTTTGCGCTGGCTACAGACCCGACTGCCTGTCGAAATCGAGGGCGTGTTGAAACGGCTCAAGGCGCGATTTGGGTACGCTGTACTCCAAGGAGTGACTCGGACGGTTTGGGTGTTGCCTCAAACCGAAATCAAGCTGGCCAAAGGCAAAACACTCCGGCCCTTGCCGGTGGAAGTGACCGAGAAGATTTGATCCCCTTCGAGAGCGTGTGTTGCGATTCAGCTCAATTCAACAACCGATACCAGTTGTCGCGCTGGTGCGGTTCGTAGCCGAGGTCTTTGATGAGCCGTTGCATGTCGGCGACGGTCATGCGGAACGTCGTGCCGGCCTGGCTCACGACGTTTTCCTCGATCATGATGCTGCCGAGGTCGTTCGCGCCGAACTTGAGCGCCACCTGGCCGATTTCCTGGCCTTGCGTCACCCATGAACTTTGCACGTTCGTAAAGTTGTCGAGGTAAATCCGGCCCAGCGCTTGCGTCCGTAGATACTCATGCGCGCCAACCGTCGGCGCTTTGAGCTTTGTATGCTCAGCCTGAAACGTCCAGCAGATGAACGCAGTGAAGCAGCCGGTTTCCGCTTTTCCGGGAGCGCCGCCATCCTGGCGGCATGTTTCAGCCGCGCCGGAATGGGAACCCGCCGGCAAGATGCCGGCGCTCCTGCTTTCCGCTTTCCGCCTTAATGACTTGTCCTGTTGTTGCCGTAATCGTTCCAAATGTTCAATGCGGTCCTCAATCGTCTCCACATGCCCAAACATCATGGTGGCCGAGGAATAAAGTCCCAACTGGTGTGCCACATCCATGACTTCGAGCCAGTCGTCGCTCATCGCCTTGAGCGGCGAAATGCGCTGGCGCACGCGGTCCACCAGAATTTCCCCGCCGCCGCCGGGAATCGAACCCAAACCCGCGGCCTTGAAATCGGAAATGATTTTCTCCAGTGGTTCGTTAAACACCTCGCGAAAATGGACTAACTCGCTGGGACTGAAACCGTGGATGTTGACCTGCGGGAATTTGCCTTTGATGTGCGAGAGCAAATCGAGATACCACTGCTTGGTCAGTTTCGGATGATGCCCGCCCTGCATCAAAATCTGCGTGCCGCCGAGGGCGATGGTTTCCTCGATCTTCCGGTCCATTTCCTCAAACGTTATGACATAGGCGTCGGCGTCCTTTTCCACGCGGTAGAACGCACAGAACTTGCAATAGACATTGCAGACGTTGGTGTAATTTACGTTGCGGTCAACGATGTAGGTGACGATGTCGTTGCCGCGGCCGTCGAAGTCCTTGGCCTTTGCGAGTTGGCGGCGGCGGTCGGCGAGCGCGCCGAGTTCTTCGAGTGGCAGATGATAAAGCCGCAAGGCCTCGTCCTGATTGATACGTTTGCCCTCCCAAACCTTTTGCAGCAACTCGTCCAATGACGCGTCGTAAATCACGGTGGAACGTTAGCTGACTTTTATGATTAAACAAGTCATGGCGATCAAGTGTTTAGATTCGCGTCACTCTCAAACCCGATTTCTCACAAGCATTGGCGATTGATTCAAACGTTGTCCGGATTTTTTTTTTGGAAGCTTTGTCAACGACAAGACGCGGTTTCCACCGGAAAGCCTTGTTTTGAGTTCTTACTTCGAGGCAAAGCCTTCCTTTTGCGGCAAAAGGAATGAGGATACCACCAACCGTGATTGCGAAAGGCCATCCTGAAACACGATGTTCACCCGGTTCTTGCGTTACAAGCGGCACGAGCATAAGGATTGTAGTTGCCAATCCAACTAACACCATGAGCGCTGCGATAAGCCAAAGCCCATGCGGCGGCAGGCGGCGTATACAGACTTCAGAAATTTCATCGTTCCGAATTCGCTTGAAATAAGTCGGATCGCCTTTTAGCACGATCGCCTTTATCGCCGGCCAATACAGCGCTCGATTACTAACCGCAAAATTGAAAACTTCATTTTTAGAAGCTTTGAATGCAATTTGAAGCGTAAGGTTTTCGTTAGGTTCCAGTTCTGGTTTGAATGCCATAAAATTACCTTTCTGTTTTCGCCACACCTGACGACGCGTCGCAGGTCACACGCTTAAACTAATAAAGCCTTGTTGCCTTCACAAGCGGGAGTGTTTTGAGCAGGTTTGACCGGCCTTAATCGCCAGATGCCCGCGAGGATGCTGCCAATCACCGAATGAAATGTCGCCGAAATCGCGCAGGGCAGGGCGGTCAACGGCATTGCGGCGAAATGCGCCCTGGCCAGCGCCGCTCCCAGGCCGGAATTTTGCATGCCCACTTCCACCGAGATTGTCCGGCTTGTGAGTTCATCGCATCGCAGCAACCGGCTGGCAAAGTAGCCCAGAAAGAACCCGCCGCTGTGCAGCAAAAACACCGCCAGAATCAATTCGCCGCCCGACCGTTTGAAATCATCCGCGCTGTCGCCGATGATGCTGGCGCAAATGAGCGTGATCGCCAGCACCGACACCAGCGGCGACACCGGCAGGACGAATTTTACGAAGCGTGGTGTGAAGCGGTTCAATGCCACGCCGATGATCACCGGTGCCAGCACGATTTTCAGCGTGCTCAGGAACAGGCCCAACGCGTCTACCGGCACGTACTTGCCCGCCAGCCACTTCGTCAGCAGCGGCGTCATCACAATGGCGCCGAGCGTAGAGCACATGGTCATCAGCACCGACAACGCGACATTCGACCGCGCGATGTAGTTGACGACGTTCGACGCCGTGCCGCACGGACAGCACGACACGAGAATCAGCCCGACGGCAAATGGGGTTTCGAGCCGGAGCAGGTGTGCGATGCTCCAGCCAAGGAACGGCATGATGGCGTAATGCGCGGTAAACCCGATGGCGACCGCGCGCGGCATCTTCAACACCCTTTTGAAATCGTCAACGCTCAACGTGATGCCCATGCCGAGCATGATGACCGCGAGTCCCCACGTGATGAAATCCCCGCTGAACCATGTGAACCAGGCTGGATGTGCCAGCGCCAGCGCGCCGCCGATCAGAACCCAAATCGGGAACAGATTAGTGGCGAGAGCCAACGCGCGGTTCATATTTCGGAGGGATTAAACGAAAATCCGGGCGAAGCGCAAACCTTTGACGCGACCGGCGGAAAAGCCGCGCACCGGGTTCAGCGGGCGCGCCGGAAGTTTTCCGGTCTGATGGCCGCCAGCGCGGCGCAGACTTCCTTGACGATTTCCACCCGGCCGAGTGCCCTGGCGGCGCTGGCCTTGTGCAGGTGGGCTTCGACAAAATTCGGGTCGAGGACGAGGGCGCGTTCGGCGAATTCAAGCGCCTTGTCATGCCGGCCCAACCGGCCAACCATGCTGGTCAGATTCGCCCAGCCGACTTTGTTTTGCGGATCAATTTTCAGCGCCCGCTGCATGCACTGGATGGCTTCCCCCGGTTTCTTCCGCGATTCAAATAAAACGCCCCCGAGGTTGTTCCAAGCGTTGAAATCCGTAGCGTCCAACTGCAGCGCCCGGCGGTAGGCGGTTTCCGCCTCGACAAACCGGCCCGACGCCGCAAGCGCGACGCCCTGATAAAACAGCGCCTTTGCCTCTGCCGGATTTTCCGCGTGCCATTTTTGGGCTAAGGCCAGCGCTTCGGGCCACAACCCTTTTTCACACAGTTCGCGGGCCTGCCCGGCCTTTTTGTCCGTGTCCAATTCCATTCCTAATAGTCCGGCTAACATATCAGCCGGCGTCCCGTTCGACGATAAAAAAATAAAAACTCGGGCCTTGTCCGGTACAAAGTTACTCGAAACGCGGAAACGTGGAGACGCAACGTAAAATGGGGTGGCACCTGCGTCCCGCGGGTTGTTTCGTGCTTCGCGCTCGAAACTCCAAAGCAGCGGCCAGCGCTCACCAGAACTTCCATTCGAACGTGAACAGGACGGAATGCGTCCTCACACCTTTGAAGCCCACGGAAAAATTATCCGGCGGATAAGTGAAGGTCGGACCCTCGGTGGCAAAATATTTGTAGCCGATTTCCAGCGACATCTCCGGGTTCAACTGGAAACGCAGCCCGGCAAACGCCTGCCACGCGAACACCACGTCGTTTTCATTGCCAAAAACAAAGTCAGCTCCGTCGTTAAAATTGTCCGTGTCGAAGACCACATCCGCGCCGCCAACGCCCGCACCGATGTAGGGCGTAACGATGGAGCGGGGGATGGGATAGGACAGTCTGACGTTGGCCAGAAACGGCACGTTGTAAACGTACGAGTTCACCGAAGTGTACCCCGGCACGTTGTCAATTTTCGCGCCGACATATCCGAGCTCAAAATCGGCGGCCACATATTTATTGAAGGCATAGCCGAAGGCCCCGTCCGCGGCCAATCCCGTCCGGTATTTGACCGGGCTGGAAACCGGTGTGCCAAATTCGGTGAGCTGGCCGTTTTCAAAAAAGGATGGGCCGACTCCCAGGCGAAAATACGGGCCGGTACCTTCGGGCAGTTGATAATATTGCGCCTGCGCCACGGCGGCGACGAAACACACCGAAAACGTGACGATGCCTGCCAAGTACTGTTTTTTCATAACTTTCCGTTCAGGCAAAATCTCACACCGGAGCCGCGCCGAGTCAAGGCACACGCAAAGCGGGCAATCTCTTAATCCTGACCGTTTTCCTGATCCTGTCCACTTCTCTGTACACGCGCAATCACTTCGGC
The DNA here is from genome assembly GCA_050012035.1 of Verrucomicrobiota bacterium. GTDB lineage: Bacteria > Verrucomicrobiota > Verrucomicrobiia > Limisphaerales > UBA11358 > UBA11358. The sequence goes on from JBEKHY010000002.1 coordinate 10,749, forward strand.
ATTTCCAGTTTCATCTTCCCCGCCACTTGCGCCACGTCCTTGTCGCCGCGGCCGGAGAGGTTGATGATAATCAGCTCAGTCTTGCGCATCTTTGGCGCGCGTTTCATGACTTCGGCAATGGCATGCGCACTTTCCAGCGCGGGGATGATGCCCTCCAACCGCGCCAGTTTCATGAATGCCTCAAGCGCCGCGTCGTCCTTCGCGTAGGTGTATTCCACACGTTTCCGGTCGCGCAACCAGGCGTGTTCCGGCCCCACGGCAGCGTAATCCAAACCGGCGCTGACGCTGTGGGTGAGCTGGACCTGGCCGAATGCGTCCTGCAATAGATACGAGCGCGTGCCTTGCAACACACCGAGCGAGCCGCCTTGGAACCGCGCCGCGTGTTTGCCGGCTTCAATGCCCAAACCGCCCGCCTCCACGCCCACCATCTTCACGGATTGGTCGTTGAGGAACGGATAAAACAGCCCCATCGAATTCGAGCCGCCGCCGACGCAAGCGATGAGCAGGTCCGGCAGGCGTTCCTCCTTTTCCAGGATTTGCCGGCGCGCTTCGTCGCCGATGACGCGCTGGAAGTTCCGCACCATTTCCGGATACGGATGCGCGCCATAGACCGTGCCGAGGATGTAATGCGTGGTGCGCACGTTGGTGACCCAATCGCGCATGGCCTCGTTGATGGCTTCCTTGAGCGTCTGCTGCCCGGCCTTCACGGACACGACCTCCGCGCCGAGCATTTTCATGCGATAAACGTTGAGCGCCTGCCGTTCGCAATCCACCGCGCCCATGTAAACGACGCATTTCAGGCCGAACATCGCCGCGACGGTGGCGGTGGCGACGCCGTGCTGGCCGGCGCCGGTCTCGGCAATGATGCGCGTCTTGCTCATGCGCCGCGCAAGCAGGATCTGACCGATGCAATTGTTGATTTTATGCGCGCCGGTGTGGAGCAGGTCTTCGCGCTTGAGATAAATCTTCGCGCCGCCGAGTTCGCGCGTGAGGCGTTCGGCAAAGTAAAGCGGCGTGGGCCGGCCACAGAACTCTTTCAGGTAATACTCGAACTCGCGCTTGAATGCCGGGTCCTTCTGGGCGCGCCGGTATTCGTCCTCCAATTCCTGCAACGGATGCATCAATGTTTCCGGCACGAAACGCCCGCCATAGGAACCAAAATGGCCCCGGGCATCCGGAATTTTGGCGCTGAAATTTTTGCTCATAAAACGGCAGTTAATCTCGCGCAAAGACGCAAAGACGCAAAGGAATTTATTTTGCCACGAATTGTAGGACAGGCATCCTGCCTGTCTCCATATTGAAAAAAACAGAGACAGGCTGGAAGCCTGTCCTACTTTATTTCAACTCGCCTTCACGGCGGCGACGAGCGCAGTTAGCGAAGCCTTGGCGTCGCCGAAGAGCATCCGGGTATTGTCCTTGTAGAAAAGCAGGTTTTCGATGCCGGCAAAGCCCGTCGCCATCGAACGTTTCATGACGATGACGGTCTTGGCGCGGTCGGCTTCGATGATGGGCATGCCGTAAATCGGGCTGCTCTTTTCCTCGCGCGCGGCGGGATTGACCACGTCGTTGGCGCCAATGACGAGGCATACGTCCACGCGGTCCATCGTGGGATTGATGGCTTCCATTTCGCAAAGCTGGTCGTAAGGCACGTTCGCCTCGGCGAGCAAAACGTTCATGTGGCCGGGCATACGGCCGGCCACGGGATGAATGGCAAAACGCACTTCAACGCCGCGCTTGCCGAGTTCATCGGAAAGTTCGCGCACCTGATGCTGTGCCTGCGCCACCGCCATGCCGTAGCCGGGCACGATGACCACCTGCGAGGCGTAGCTGAGCAGCAATGCGGCTTCGTCGGCTTGAATCGGCTTGACGGTTTTTCCCGCCGCATCACCACCCGCCGCCCCGCCGCCGCCACCGCCGGAGCCGAACGCGCCGAACAGGACGTTGGTGACCGGCCGGTTCATGGCTTTGCACATGAGCAGCGTAAGCAACGTGCCGGAGGAACCGACCAGCGTGCCGGCAACGATCATGGAAATGTTATTGATGGTGAAGCCGTCCGCCGCCACCGCGAGGCCGGTGAACGAGTTCAACAGCGAGATGACCACCGGCATGTCCGCACCGCCGATGGGCATGACCATCGCGATGCCGAAGACCAACGCCAGAACAAACATGGCGATGAACGCTGTGGTGTTGGTCGTCGCCCAACCGGTCAGGTAGGCGCACAAGCCGAGAATAACGGCGATGATGAGGCCGTTGAGAATGTTCTGGCCGGGAAACGTGTGGGGTTTTTCAAGGTAGCCCTGCAACTTGGAAAACGCGATGAGACTGCCGGAAAATGACAGCGAACCGATCAATGTGGCGAACAGCATTGTGATGGCGAAGAACGTGGTGATGCCTTCCGGGCTGTTGGCACGCCGCAGAAATTCCAAGCTCGCGACCAACGCCGCGGCACCGCCGCCCACGCCGTTGAACAGCGCGACCATCTGCGGCATCGCGGTCATCTTCACCGAATACGCGCCGATGGCCCCGATGATCAAACCGATCACGATGCCGACGACCATGAGCGTGTAATTCAACGTCCAGCCTTGCTGGGCGGACGATTCGCTGCCGCTGTTAAGCAGGGGCAGTGTGGCGATGAGCGCGACCAACATGCCGAATGCGGCCAGCAAATTGCCGTAGCGCGCGGTTTTCGGCGAACTCAAGAACTTGATGCCGAGGATGAACAAAACCGCGACTGCAATAAATATGATGGCGATGAACGAGCTCATTTTTTCTTCTTCTTGAACATTTGCAGCATCCGGTCGGTGACCATGAAACCGCCGAACACGTTGGCTGAACCGAAAATCACCGCAATGAAGCCGAGCGCGATGGCCAGGGGACTTGCCGCACTGGCGAGCACCAGCATGCCGCCCAGCAGGATGATGCCGTGAATGGCGTTGGTGCCGGACATCAGCGGCGTGTGCAACATTGAGGGCACCCGGGATATCAATTCAAACCCGAGAAATATCGAAAGGACAAAAATGAAGAAGACCAGGATTTCGATGCTCATAAAAATCAGCTTGGTTTTGCCAGAAGTTTCTCGTTGACGATCTTGCCGCCGTACGTGATAAGGCAGCCCTTGATGATTTCGTCGTCGAGCTTGAGGACGAAGTTTTTGTTCTGCTTGTCCCAAAATTCCTCGATGAGACTCGTCAGGTTCGCGGAATAAACCTGGCTGGCGTGCAGCGGCACGCGCCCCGGCAGGTTGGCGATGCCGACGATTTTCACCCCGTTGCGGTCGGTCACCTGGTCCAGGACCGCGCCCTCGACGTTGCCGCCGGTCTCAATCGCCAGGTCCACGACCACGCTGCCAGGCTTCATCGCGTTGAGCATTTCGGCGGTGACCAGAATCGGCGCCCGGCGGCCAAACACCTGCGCGGCGGTGATGACGACGTCGGAATCGCCGCAGGTTTTTTTCATTGCGTCGCGCTGTTTTTGGATTTGCTCATCGGTCAGCGCTTTGGCGTAGCCATCCTTCGTCTGGCCGGTTTCACCCAGGTCAATCTTGAGAAATTGCGCGCCGAGCGATTTGACCTGTTCCTCCACGACCGGCCGCGTGTCGTAGGCGGTGACCTTGGCGCCCAGCCGTTTGGCCGTGGCAATCGCCTGCAAACCGGCCACGCCGACGCCGATGATGAAAACCTTGGCCGGCAGGATCGTTCCCGCCGCCGTCGTCATCATCGGGAAAATCTTGTTGGCATAACGCGCGGCGAGGATGACAGCCTCGTAGCCGCCGAGGTTTGCCTGCGACGAGAGCACGTCCATCTTCTGCGCGCGGGTCGTGCGCGGGATGAATTCCATGCTGATGGCACTCACGCCGCCTTCAGCCAGCTTTTGGACCAAATCCTTTTCGTTGAACGGATCGAGCAGGCTCACGTGGATGCATCCGGGCTTGAGCTGTGCAATTTCCCCGACCGGCGGTTTGCGCAGGCGCAACACCATGTCGCCAGAGGACAAAAGACTTTTGCGGTCGGCGGTGATCTTCGCGCCGGCGGCCGTGTACGCGGCGTCGGCAAATCCCGCCCTCAGCCCGAGCCCGGCCTCAGCTTCCACCTGCGCACCAAGCTTGACGAGTTTGGCCGCGCTGTCCGGCGTCAATGGCGCTCTCGTTTCGCCCGGTTGCATTTCCTTGGGAACAGAAATTTTCATTTTCCTAAAAAAGTGGGCGCAATTTATCAGAGCACATCGCCGAGGGAACTCAAAAGTTGCCCCTTTGGGGGGTAATTAACGCACATAATCTGCTGGATTAGCTTCCTTCGGGCTTTATCACACGGCATTTTTGGCGGCATTTATGAAGGCACGCATTTTTGTGTGATCCTTTTTCCCCGGTGATATCTCCACGCCGCTTGAAACGTCCACCCCAAAGGGCCGCACTTTGCGAATAGCTTCGGCCACGTTCTCCGGTGTCAGTCCTCCGGCGAGGAAGATCGGTTTGCCGAACTTTCGCGCCTCGACGGCCCAATCCCAATTGAATTTTTCGCCGCTGCCGCCCACTGCCTTAGGCGAAAAAGCGTCCAGCAGCCACGCGCTGGTCGGAAATTTCCGCAGTTCCTTCAGCGTCTCTGCGTCCCGGATACGGAAGGCTTTCATGCTCATCAATCCGAACTGCGTGCAATATTCCGGCGGTTCGTTCCCGTGAAATTGCAGCAGGGTCAGGCCACATTCCCCAGCGGCGCGCTCAACCGTCGCCTTCAACGCGTTCACAAAAACTCCAACCCGCATGACGGTTGACGGTAACTGCTTTGAAATTTCCGTACAGTCGGGAATGGCCACGTGCCGCGGACTTTTTTCATAAAAGACAAAGCCCAGCGCATCTGCTCCTGCCGCAATGGCTGCTTGTGCATCAGAGAGGTTTGTAATTCCGCAAATTTTGACCCACGTGCTCATTCTTTCCGAAGACGGACATCCCAGCTTTTATTCCTTTAACTCCAGACTGGCTGGAAGCTTATCCTGCTTTTCTCATATCGTCCAGTCTACCTTTTAAAATGTGGCAATTTTTGTAGTGCTGCTATTTGGTGATGATGCCTTTTTAGTGTTTTTCATCATTGAACAACATTGTCAAGACACACTGTTTTTCCTGTGAGTGGGCTGTGGAAAGTGTGAATATTTCCTTTTTGGCGGACATTTACACATTGCTTGAGGCTTTTTCTTCCCTTTTTTTCTTTCCGTTTTCGTCGTGTTCACCTTGACAGAAAAAGTTGCTTGTTTTATCCACAGCAGATAATATTAAGAAACTTTTAACAAAAGACACCAATAAAAGTACATGAACCTTGCCATCACAAAGGAACAGATTCTGAATGGTTTGCAGGCGGTACAAAATGTTGTTAGCACGCGTACAACGTTGCCCATCCTGTCGAATGTCTTGATTATTGCCGAAGGAGAAAAGCTGGAGTTTACAGCGACGGATCTGGATGTAACAGTGGCCTGCACAGTTGAGGCAAAGGTGAAAAAAGGCGGGTCGGCGACTGTTCCGGTGAAAAAACTCTTTGGCATTGTCCGCGAATTGAATGGGACTGAACTTGACATTGAAGTTGACGATAAAAACAGCTGTAGCATCCGCTGTGGTTCTTCGTTTTATAAAATCCACGGTCTGGCTGCGGACGAATTTCCCCCTTTGCCGAAATTCAAGGATGACAAGAAAGTCACGCTGCCGCAGAAAACCGTCAAAGCCATGCTGCGTAAAACATCGTTTGCGATTTCCACCGACGAGTCGCGGTATGTACTCAATGGCATTTTCATTAGCTTGAAAGATCACAAAATGACTGTTGTGGCAACGGACGGACGGCGACTTGCGCTGGTGGATGAGGAGGTGGATATCGCGGAGAAAAGTGAAGGAGAATTCATTATCCCGGCGAAAGCGGTCAACGAATTGAACCGGCTGCTTCAGGACAATGGCGAAATTGTAGTCAAATTCGGTGAGAACCAAGCGTCCTTCGCACTGAAGGACGAGAAGGGGTTTTCCGTGATGGTCGTGACCAAGCTGATCGAAGGCAACTACCCCAATTATCGCCAGGTCATCCCCTCGGAGGTCAAGGAACGCGTGCCGCTCATGCGCGAAGAATTCCTGCACGCCCTGCGCCGGGCCGAAATCATGACCAGCGAGAAGGCCAACTCCGTCAAGCTGACATTCAACAAAAACCAACTGGCCATTACCGCCAATTCACCTGAAGTCGGTGAGGCCCGCGAAACCCTCGACATCAATTACAAGGGCAAGGAACTGGCCATCGCCTTTAATCCCAAATATCTCATTGACCCGTTGGCTGCGCTGGCCGGGGAGGAAGAGGACGAAGTCTTCTTTGAATTGGTGGATGAACTAAGCCCAGGCGTCCTGAAGATCAAAGGCCCGTTCCTCTACGTCGTGATGCCGATGCGGTTGAGTTAGCCTTACATTTGTTCCGCGGTTTCAATTCCGAGCACGTTGAGGCCTTGTTTCAAAACCCGCGCCGTTAAATCACATAAAGCCAACCGGCTGGTACGTGTCGAGTCTTCAGCCTTGAGCACCGGACAATTTTCGTAGAACGCGGTGAATTTGCCCGCCAATTCGTAGAGATAGTTGCACAGGAAATTGGGACGATATTCCTCCGCCACCGCTTCCAGCGTCAGGCCGAAGTTCAAAAGGTGCTTCGCCAGCGAGATTTCTTCCGGTGCGGAAAGTAGAACAGGCGTCCCGCCTGTCTCTGACTGCTCTTTTACTGGAGAGGGAGACAGGCGGGACGCCTGTCCCACGTTACCCTTCCGAAAAATGCTTTGAATTCGCGTGTAGGCGTATTGCAAATACGGCGCCGTGTTTCCGTTGAGCGCGAGCATTTTGTGCCAACTGAAGACGTAATCACTCTGCCGGTTCGGCAACAGGTCGGCGTATTTCACCGCGCCGATGCCGACGACGCGCGCGATCTCGCGCCGTTGCGCCTCCGGCAAATCGGGATTCTTTTCGGAAACAATCTTGTACGCGCGCTCCTCGGCTTCGTCGAGTAGATCGGAAAGTTTCACTGTCTCGCCGCTGCGCGTTTTGAACGTCTTGCCGTCTTCGCCCAGAATCGAGCCGAACCAGACGTGGGCGAGCTTCGGAAGTGCGGAAGGTGGGGTGCCGGGAGCGGAGTGCCATTTGCGGAACGCGGCAAAGACCTGCTGGAAATGCAATTGCTGGCGCCCGTCGGTGACGTAAATGATTTCGTCCGGGTGCCAGGTTTCGAGCCGATACGCGAGCGTGGCCAGATCGGTTGTCGTGTAATTGAACCCGCCGTCGCTTTTGCGGATGAGTGCCGGGTGCTCTTTCAATTGGGAGATGTCGTCGAGGAAAATCACCAACGCACCTTCGCTTTCCCGCGCGATTCCCCTGGCACGCAGTTCCTCAACGAGAGGATTGAGGCGAGGATTGTAAAAACTTTCGCCAAGCGTGTGATCGAATTTAACGCCGAGCCGGGCATAAATCCGGTCGAACTGCCTTTCAGACAGCGAAATCATCTCGCACCAGATTTTCAAGTTTTCCCCGTCGCCGCTCTGGAGCTTGACGAGTTCCTGCCTGGCCCGTTCCCGGACCGGTTCATCGGCCTCGCTTGCGGCGTTGACTTTTCGGTAAAGCCTTTCCATCTCGGTAATCGGATCGCGGTCGAGCGCGGCGCGGTCGAGATGTTTTTTCCACCCAACAAGCAGCATCCCGAACTGCGTGCCCCAGTCCCCGATGTGGTTGTCGGTGATGACGCGGTGGCCGAGCAGGCGCAGCGTGCGCGCCAGGCTGTCTCCGAGGATCGTAGAGCGAATGTGGCCCACGTGCATCGGCTTGGCCACGTTCGGCGAGCTGAAATCAATCACGATCGTGCGCGATTGCGCGGCTTGGTCGAAAAACAGATATTCGCCACGAACCGCGGATTCGAGCGTTTGCTTGAGCGCGGAATTTTTCAGCCGGAAATTCAGGAAGCCGGCGCCGGCAATTTCGACTTTCTCGCACAAACCGCCGACGTCGAGTTTGGCAAGCACATCGGTCGCCAGCTGGCGCGGATTCAATTTGCGCGTCTTGGCGAGCGACATCAGCGCGTTGCTCTGGTAATCGCCGAATTTCGGGTCTGGACACGGCTGGACAAGAATGCTGCCGGCGGCTGCATCGGGCAGGACGGCACGAACGGCAGATTGCAGGCGGAGTTCGATTTGCTTGTGCGGCAGCACGGGAATTATTTAACCACGGATTACACGGATGAACACGGATAAAAGTTCCGGAGCGGCGAGTTACACGAGTCACCGAAAACGAATGCGGCTGGGTATTGGCATAACCGGTCCCTCCCCGGCGTCACTTTTTCCCGTAATCGCGGATGATGGTGAGCATGGCGGCGGCATCGGGTGCCTGTTCCAATGCCTGGCGGAAATCAGCCTTGTGCAGGAGCTTGGCGATGTTGGCCAGCGTGTGGAGGTGTTTTTGGAATTGCCCCTGCGGCACGAGAAACAGCATGACCAGTTTCACCGGTTGATTGTCGAGCGCGTCAAAATTCACGCCCGCCTTTGAGCGCCCGAGCGCGCCCACGACCTCGTAAATCAAATCCGTCGAGGCGTGCGGGATACCGATGCCGAACCCGATGCCGGTGCTCATCGAGGTTTCCCTTTTCTTGACGGCGGCGGTGATGGCGTCGCGGTGTTCCGCCGGGATTTTGCCCGTGGTGACGAGAATGCCGATCAACTCATCAATGGCTTCCCAGCGGTTCGTCGCGCGCAAATCGGTGACGATTTGCTCCTGATTCAAAATATCGGCTAAGTCCATACCGTACGTCTGCCGAGGGTTTGAACCAAACCGCGCGACAATTCAAGACAGAAATATTGACAAACGCAACAGCACGCGAAAATCAAAGCCATTTTTGCAGCCAAAGCAGGATGAATCCGGTGTCCTCCAGCAACCATCCCAGCGCGTTCAACAACCCAACCTTCGTCGTTAACAACGGGACGCCTAGCAACAACACACAAACGTTGCCGAAGAAGATGATCACCGCAGAAAACAACCAGCCCTGCGACGTGATGTCCGATTGCCGCGTCTTCAAGACGTGCCAGGTCAGCGTCACATGAAACGCATACGCCGCGCCGACCAGCAAATGAAACCAGACCAGATAACTCCGCCAGTCCCAAATCAAACGGCCAATGGAGAAAAGGACAACCACCAACACCACGTAAAGCGGGAAAAAATAGGGCGCCAGCGCTATCAGGAAATTGCTTTTCGAGACGACGACATGGCCGCCGCCGGAGGAAACCTTGAGTTTCTTCAACTGACCGCCAAACAGCCAGGCCCACAAGGCGTGCGTCAATTCATGGCTGAAGACATAAATCCACATCGGCTTGGGCAGGAGCAGGAAGATTACGACCCAGCACGCCACTCCCGCCAGCAATGGGACCCAAGTCGTATCCGCGCCGCCGCTGGCGCACAGCACCTGCCACAATGCTATCGCCGCGCCTGCGCACACCGGCAGCAGCAGGATGGCAATGACGAATTTGAACCATTTCAGCACACGGCCAGAATTCAGAATCCGGAATCCGTAATCCAGCAGAAAGCGGAGTTGGAGTTCAAGCTTCAGCTTGTTCCATCCGCACGGTGAAGCGTTCACTCCAACTTGGCACTTGTCACGCGTCACTTGTCACTTGACACCCCTTCTTGTGACACAAGCCGAAGTCCTGACAATTTTCCGCGACACCGGCACGCTGCCCGAAGGCCATTTCATCCTGCAGCGGCCTGCACAGCCGGCAGTATTTCCAATGCGCGCTTGCGCTTCAGCAAATGCCCATCGTCGAAAAGCCCGGCCGCGCACTGGCGGTTAAAGCGAAACCCCTTGGCGTCGTCATCGTCATCGCGCTCGCGCTCGGCGGGCTGGTCATCGGCCAGGAAGTCGTGCGGCAGCTCGGTGTCCGGTTCATTTTTACGGAAAAAGAGGATGGCAGGCTTGCTTTGCGGCGCGGATTCAAGATTGCCCCCGGCGAAAAAATCATCGTCGTCGAAGACGTGGTGACCAAAGGCGGTCGCGTGCAGGAGACGATTGATATTGTTCGCGAGCACGGCGGAAACGTTGTTGGCGTAGCTGTGATTGTGGACCGCTCAGACGGCGCAGCGAGTTTTGGCGTGCCATTTGTCAGCTTGATTTCACTCCGCGTCGAGACGTTTGAGCCGGACAAATTGCCGCCGGATCTTGCCAAAGTTCCGGCCGTCAAGCCGGGGAGCAAGTAGTGTCTTCGGAGGGCGGAGCGCAGCGACGCCCCAAATTATTTGGGGGCTCGTGGAACTCGCCCCTCCGAAAACAGATTCCAAGCTGTGCCAAATGACACTCCAACTGTGCCATTACGTCGCTTTTGTCGCAGCTTTTTATCGCTCCATAAAAAGGAGAAAAACCAATTTTTCACTTTGTTTACAATGGTTTTATCATCTTTCCAGCTTCGCGGCATCCTTGGTGCTTGGAAGAAGGGGACAAGTTGTTTTTAACCACATAGATTTTATGGCAAAAGTTTTAGGCATTGATTTGGGAACCACGAACTCCTGCATGGCGGTCATGGAAGGCGGTGAGCCGTTGGTTCTGGAGAACTCCGAAGGCAAGCGGACCACGCCGTCCGTCGTCGCGTTCACCAAGAGCGGCGAGCGGCTGGTCGGCGAGGCCGCCAAACGCCAGGCCGTGACCAACTCGCGCAACACGGTTTACTCCATCAAACGTTTCATGGGCCGCAAATTCGACGAAGTGCCGGAGGAAATCAAACGCGTGCCTTACAAGGTTGTGAAGACAGCCAACGGCGACGCCGCCGTGGAAGTGGAGGTGGACGGCAAGCCGAAACAATTTTCGCCGCCCGAAATTTCCGCGATGATTCTGTCCAAGATGAAAACCGACGCTGAAATGCGCCTCGGCGAAAAAATCACGCAGGCCGTCATCACCGTTCCGGCCTACTTCAACGACTCGCAACGCCAGGCCACGAAAGACGCCGGCCGCATCGCCGGCCTCGAGGTCCTGCGCATCATCAACGAGCCGACCGCCGCGTCGCTCGCCTACGGCCTCGACAAAAAGAAGGACGAAAAAATTGCCGTCTATGATCTCGGTGGCGGCACGTTCGACATTTCCGTGCTGGAAATCGGCGATGGCGTGTTCGAGGTCAAGGCCACCAACGGCGACACGCACCTGGGCGGTGACGACTGGGACGGCCGCCTCATGGATTGGATTCTCGACGAATTCAAAAAAGAGCACGGCATGGATTTGCGCAAGCAGCCCGACGCGCTCCAGCGCATCAAGGAAGAGGCCGAAAAGGCCAAGATCGCCCTCAGCTCCGCGCAGCAATACGAAATCAATCTCCCGTTCATCACCGCCGACGCCAGCGGACCCAAGCACATTCAAAAAACACTCACACGCGCAAAAATGGAACAGCTTTGCGACGCGCTGTTCGAGCGCACCATCGCGCCGGTGAAGGCTTGTTTGAAGGACGCCGATATTGACGCGGTGAAGATTGACGAACTCGTGCTCGTCGGCGGCATGACCCGCATGCCAAAAGTCGTCGAGACCGCACATTCGCTCGTCAACAAACCGCCGCACCAGGGCGTGAACCCGGATGAAGTTGTCGCCGTCGGCGCGGGCATCCAAGGCGGCGTGCTCAAGGGCGAAGTCAAGGACGTTTTGCTGCTCGACGTGACGCCACTGTCACTCGGCATCGAGACGCTCGGTGGCGTGTTCACGCGGCTCATCGAGCGCAACACCACCATCCCGACGCGCAAATCGGAAATTTTCTCCACCGCGAGCGACAACCAGCCCGGCGTGGAAATCCACGTGTTGCAGGGCGAACGCCAGTTCGCCCGCGACAACCGGACCATCGGCAAGTTTCATCTCACCGATATTCCACCCGCCCCGCGCGGCATGCCGCAAATCGAGGTGACGTTCGACATTGACGCCAATGGCATTTTGCACGTGGGCGCCAAGGACCTTGGAACTGGCAAGGAACAAAAAATCACCATCACCGCCAGCAGCGGTCTCGCGAAGGACGAGATCGAGAAGATGCGCAAGGACGCCGAGGCGCACGCCGACGAGGACAAGAAACACCGCGAGGAAGTCGAGATTCGTAATGAAGCCGATGGCGCGGTGTATCGCTCTGAGAAATTGCTCAAGGAAACCGGTGACAAGATTTCCGGCGACGACAAGGCCAAGATCGAGAAGGCCATGGCGGATGTGAAGGAAGCGTTGAAGGGCAGCGAAAGTGCAGCCATCAAATCCGCCGCCGAGAAGCTGAATGAAGCATGGCAGGCCGTGAGCGCCGAGCTTTACAAGGCCGCCGCCGCGAAAGCCCAGGCGGAAAAGGCGCAGGGCGCCGGCCCATCACAAGGCGAGGCCAAGGCCGACGACAAAAAGAAGGACGAAGGCGTGATTGACGCGGAAGTTGTGGACGAGAAGAAATAACGAACTTTCGTTCGATGACACTAGGCGAAATCATATCAACGAGTATTGCCGGAGTTGCGCTAATCGTGGCGTGTCTCGCTCGGCTTGACTCAAAGAAATCGGCTAATGCTGCTCAAAAGTCAGCAGACGCGGCCCAACGAGCTAATGATTTGATGGCTCGCCAACTTGAGTTTGATAAACAGAAGGTGAAATCTGCATCCGAGCCGGTTTTTCAATGGCGAGACCATTCTGCTGCAGGAGTTTCTCTTACAGAAAGATTCCAAAATCTTGGCGGTCGCGTTCGCATAATCTCTTGCGAGTCAAATCCACCCGCTGACAGAATTGACAAGCCAGAATATGTTGACGAGAAACAAGAAGCTGCATTCACTTTTGCTTTTCTGAGCAAAAGCGGTTTTCCATCAATTCCCCAATTTGATTTCACCATTAATTACGAAACGCAATTGAACAAAAAAGGCTCGCAACGTTTCAATTCGAATCAGCCTTACAAGCCGATAGCATTAAATTAAAAATTTCCCCATCGCTTGGGCGGCGGGATTTGGTTACGATTAGCGGTTCAAAGCCAGAAACATGAATGCCGGGAAAGCCAATGTGCGCCTGAAAACGAGATTTCGGGTGGACTAGATTTTCCGTCGCGGGTGCGGTTAAATTTTTGAAAACAGGATGAATGTGACGAAAGCAAATTTGAGCAACGAGATTGAAGCTGGGGAGCACACGCGCCCTCGCGTGTTCTGGCGGACGCCTCGTCCGCCAGTTGTTCGACGCGAGGCGCGTCGAACCGCACCCGAGGCGGGTGCGCTCCCCGAAACCTGAACAATTTTCCCGTCGCGGGTGCGGTGGGATTTGATTACGATTAACAAACCAAACAACAAAGAAAACATATTATGGCACTGAAAGTTAAACCGATCGGAGACCGGATTTTGGTTGAGCCGGTCGAAGAAAAGGAAACCAAGAAGGGCGGCATCATCATTCCCGATACCGCCAAGGAAAAGCCGCAGGAGGGCATCGTGCGGGCGCTCGGCACCGGCAAGACCGACGACAACGGCAAGAAAATCCCGTTCGAGATCAAGGTCGGCGACCGCGTGCTCGTTTCCAAATACGGCGGCACGGAAATCAAGATTGACGGCAAGGAATACAAGATTCTGTCGTCCGACGACATCCTCGCCGTGCTCGAATAAATCACTCAACCATCAACTCTCCCGCCTTCGCGGGGCTACGGCGCGGCAAGCAACACTTTATCGCGTCGAAGCGAAGCGAAGACGGAAACACTCAACACTCAACATTCAACTAAGAACCAAAAAATATGGCAGCAAAACAATTACTGTTTGATGAGGCCGCGCGTCAGGCGGTCTTGCGGGGCATTACCAAACTTTCCAGGGCCGTCACCGCGACCCTCGGCCCCAAAGGCCGCAACGTGGTCATTGACAAGAAATACGGCTCACCGACCGTCACCAAGGACGGCGTGACGGTGGCGAAGGAAATCGAACTGGAAGATCCCTACGAGAACATGGGCGCACAAATGGTCCGCGAAGTCGCCAGCAAGACCAGCGACACCGCGGGCGACGGCACCACCACGGCGACAGTGCTGGCGGAGTCCATTTACCGCGAAGGCCTGAAGTTCGTCACCTCCGGCGCGAACCCCATCGGCATCCAGCGCGGCATCGGCAAGGCTGTGGAAGCGGCCGTGTCGCATCTCGACAAAATCACCAAGAAAGTGAAGGACAAGGACGAAATCCGCCAGGTCGCCGCGGTGTCGGCCAACTGGGACTTTGAGATTGCCGACAAAATTGCCGAGGCAATGGACAAGGTCGGCAAGGACGGCACCATCACCGTCGAGGAAGCGAAGTCCATTGAGACAACGCTTGAAGTGGTGGAAGGAATGCAGTTCGACAAGGGCTACCTGTCACCATACTTCGTTACCAACGCCGAGACGATGGAAGCAAAGCTCGAAGACGTTTACATCCTCAATTACGAAAAGAAAATCAGCAGCCTGAAGGACCTGTTGCCGTTGCTCGAAAAGGCCGCGCGCTCGGGCAAGCCGCTGCTCATCATCGCCGAAGAAGTCGAAGGGGAAGCGCTCGCGACATTGGTCGTGAACAAGCTGCGGGGCACGCTCAACGTCTGCGCCGTGAAGGCGCCCGGCTTCGGCGACCGCCGCAAGTCCATGCTCGAAGACATCGCCGTTCTCACCGGCGGCAAGTTCATCAGTGAAGACCTCGGCATCAAGCTGGAAAACATTGAACTCAACGACCTCGGCCGCGCCAAGAGCGTCGCGGTGGACAAGGACAACACCACCATCGTCGAAGGCGGTGGCAAATCGTCCGACATCCAGGGCCGGGTGAACCAGATCCGCCGCCAGATCGAGGAAACGACCAGCGATTATGACCGCGAGAAATTGCAGGAACGCCTGGCCAAACTGGCCGGCGGCGTGGCCGTCATCAACGTCGGCGCCGCGACCGAAACCGAAATGAAGGAAAAGAAGGCGCGTGTGGAGGACGCGTTGCACGCGACCCGCGCGGCGGTCGAGGAAGGTATCGTGGCTGGCGGCGGGGTGGCGTTGATCCGCTGCCTGCCCGCGATTGAATCGGTTCGGGGCGCGAATGAAGACGAAAAGATTGGCGTGGACATCGTGAAACGCGCCGTCGAATCGCCGACCCGCGAACTGGCGAACAACGCCGGCGTGGAAGGCTCGGTGATCGTCGAGGAAGTCAAGAAGCGCAAGGGCAATGAAGGTTACAACGTGGCCACCGGCGAATACGAAGACCTCGTGAAGGCCGGCATTGTGGACCCAAAGAAGGTCACGCGCACCGCGTTGCAAAACGCCGGTTCGATTGCCGGGCTGCTGCTCACGACCGAATGCCTCATCACGGAGATTCCGGAAAAGGAGAAGAAGGCTCCAGTTGGTCCGGGTGGCGGCGGCATGGGCGACATGGATTATTAAGGTAGGGACGGGCGGCCCGCGCGTCCAAGCGGTCGCCTCGGCGAGGCGACCCTACCAAAGACAGAATCAATCAAGCGCGGCTGGAAGCAATTTCAGCCGCGTTTTCGTTTGTGCGAAGGTCGCGAAGCGTCTTGGAGTGCGCCAGCCCACTGGCGCTTTCATCTTCAACGACAATGGAAAACCATGATTCGCCGCGATTACATTTTGCGCCAGATCGAACAGTTTGTCGCGATGCTCGCGAAGATTGCCGGGCTAACGAAAACGAGCACTGGCAGGAGGCTTCGGCTATACTGGGATTGGATGACGCCGCGCTGACGGCGGGCAATCTGCCGCGGGCGGAAGTGAAGGCCGGGCTTGCCGAATTGGACGCGCGCTAGGCCCGGCTCCGTTAAACGAAAGATAATGCGCCATGGGTACTTAACCATGGACGCAGGTGCAATCTGTGCTGAAATTGCTACCAGCCTCGTTTTGTATTTTTGTCACTCGGCGCACAAGATGCTATCGTATGCACAATTACATAAACTTTGATGAAGATTTTTTCCCAGGGAGTGTCAGCCGTCCTCATGATATTAGGACTGACAGTTGGTAACGTATGGGCGGGTTCAAGCCATCCAGCAACAGAATACGTTGAAGGCGAGGTCATCATCACTTTCAAGCCGTCGGTAACTTTGGACGCCGCCCAACAGGCGCTGGCCAGACATTCGCTGGCTTTCGCGAAGCATTTTGCCAGACTTTCCCGGGACCGGGGGCGTCATTCGGGTCTGGCGCGCGCCAAAAACCGGACGACGGCGGAATTGATTGCCGAGTTGAGCCGTGACCCGGCGGTGGAGGTGGCCGAACCGAATTACCTGCGATGGGTTGACAGCGCGACGCCCAATGACACGTTTTTCGCCAACCTGTGGGGATTGCAAAACACCGGCCAGTCGGTCAACGGCACGGCGGGCACGGTGGGAGACGACATCCACTTTGTCGAAGGTTGGGCACTGGCACAGCAACCCGGCACCAACCGACCGGTGGTGGCCGTCATTGATACGGGCGTGGATTACACGCACCCGGATCTGGCCGGCAACATGTGGACCAATTCCGGCGAGATACCCGGCAATGGAGTGGATGACGATGGGGACGGTTTCGTGGACGATTATTATGGCTATGATTTTGCGGACAACCTTCCCGACCCGGCCGATTCCGGTTTTCATGGGACGCATGTGGCCGGGACGATTGCTGCCATTGGTAACAACCAGTTGGGCGTGATCGGGGTGGACTATCAGGCCAGGATCATGGCGCTCCGGGCATCGAGCGACGGCAACTCGCTGCCTGATTCAGCCGTCATCGAAGCGATCCAGTACGCGACCATGATGAAAAACCGTGGCGTGAATGTTGTCGCCATCAATGAATCCTTCGGGGGTGGCGGATCCAACAGCACCGAGCGCGCCGCCATACAAGCCGCCGGAACCGCCGGCATCATCTTCTGCGTAGCGGCGGGAAACAGCACCAGCGACAACGACACCACTCCCGTTTATCCCGCCAACTACCGGCTGACCAACATGATTGTCGTGGCGGCCACCAGCCAGAATGACGCCTTGGCGTCTTTTTCGAACTACGGGACCAACACCGTGGACCTGGGTGCGCCCGGGGTGAACATCCTGTCCGCGCTACCTGTCGCGCTGGCGGGTACGGTTGCCTCCGTCCAGCAGGGTTCCACAATCTATAGCGCCAACGAGTTGCAGTATTCCGGCACCACGACCGGTATCACCGCCACGGTCTATGATTGCGGGCTTGGAAATCCCGCGAATTTTCCGGCAGCCGTCCGCAACAACATTGCATTAATCGTGCGCGGCACCCTCACCTTTTCCAACAAGGTCGTCAACGCCATGGCGGCTGGTGCCCGGGCGGCCATCATTTACAACAATGCCAGCGGCAACTTTTCCGGTACCTTGGGTGGCACCAACAACTGGATTCCCGCCGTTTCTCTTTCCCAGTCCGACGGGCTTGCGCTGGAAGCAGTCCAACCCGTCACCGCCACTGTCGTCAACACGCTCGATCCCAATCAGATCTATCAATACCTTGATGGCACTTCGATGGCGACGCCCCACGTGTCCGGTGCCGTCGCGTTCGCCGCGATGAATTTTCCAAACGAAACCGTGACCCAGCGGGTTCAACGCATCCTTGCGAACGTGGATGTTGTCCCGGGTTTGCAGGGCAAGGTGCACACCGGCGGGCGGCTGAATTTGCAGCGCATGGTGGATACCGACGCCAATGGCTTGCCGGATTGGTGGGAACTTCAGTATTTCGGGCACTTGACTGGCACCGACCCGAATGCTGACCTCGATCATGACGGCATGAGTAATCTGGCGGAATGGATTGCCGGCACCAACCCGACGAATGCCGCTTCCTGCTTGCGGCTGACGTTGCTGGCTGCCAGCAACCCCAGCGCCGTCGTGCTCAACTGGCCGAGTGTTACAGGGAAGACCTATCGGCTTGAGCGTGCCACCAACCTGCTGACTGGTTTCAATTCCACCGTCCGCACGAATATCGCCGCCACCGCTCCCACCAACACTTTAACCGACACGGCCATTCTCCCCGGCAACGCCCGTTTCTACCGGGTCGGCGTGGAGCAATAAAACCCGCGGAATCGAATTTGATCGTTTTCGTCACCTTGACTGACACGGGCTGCCGGTGGATAATCTGATTTACCGATGGGGGCGTACCGGTTTCGATCCGGGAAATGCGCCAGAGGCGGCATGCCGAGGACGATGCGTTGGCCTCGTTAATCATCGCATCAAACAAAACAGCTAACGAACAATTAGCTCTCGCGGCCTAATAGTCCGCGACGTTCGCCGGTGGACACCTGCTACGCCGGACGAACGCCATAGCAGGCATGGTTGACGGCGGAGACCGCGCGCCGTTGGCCGAGAAAATTCCATGCGGACTAGGCCGTGCGATTCGAGTCCGGACGCCATCGCACCGCAGAAAAAATTTTCCGGACTAAGCATGTAGTCGCGGCTGGTTAGTTTGCCGGGGACGCGGGTTCAACTCCCGCCGCCTCCACCATCCTTCGCTCGGAACCGCACCAGCAGTTATGAGCGAAGGATGGTGCCCTCCGTAGCCTTGGCGGAGGAGGGCGATTTTGGTCCACGGTTCCGAGCTACGGATGGCAGGCCAATCCCCCAAAACTTCGGCAGCAGAGGATCATTTTCTACTTTTCACTTTTCCTCCAACTATTTAAACGAGGCACATGTTCTATGCCTATATCCTTCAAAGTATTAATCATCCGGCGCAACTTTATCGTGGGCAAACATCCGATTTGAAACAGCGCCTGGCGGAACACAATGCCGGCAAATGTATACACACATCCAAATACACACCCTGGAAAATCAGGTTCTACGCAGCTTTCGAGACTTCAGCGCTCGCTCGAAAGTTCGAACAATACTTGAAGAGTGGTTCCGGCCACGCGTTTTCAAAACGGCGCCTCGGGTTGTAGTGGCCTGCACAAGGCCAAGTTCAGCCCATGGCAGAATCGCGTTTTACTGCGCTTTCCAGTCCAAGGCGAAAGCACTTGCCTTCGAGCGTTATCTGAAATCCCATTCGGGCAAGGCCTTTGCTGCCAAACGATTGCTCTGAAAGGATTTTTTCGCTCGGAACTGCGCCAGCAGTTTCGAGCGAGGGATGGTGCCCTCCGAAGCTTCAGCGGAGGATGGCGGTTCCGCTCCATTATTCCGAGCTATGGATGTTCCCGGCTCCACTGCGCATATCGTTCAAGCACACGCTTGGGCGAGTCGCGATACCAGCCGTATCCGTTCTGGCACTCCCGTGAAATTTCGTTCACGTCGTCATGAACGCTCCGGTCGTGGTCGCCAAAAATCGGACGGTCGGTGCCGATTTCGTAATAACGCGCCCAAAGCGGCCCGTTGCCCGGAGCGGAAACCAGCAATCGGCCCCGGCCCCACACCTTCCGAAACGCTACGTCCCGGATCTGGGTTTTCTCGAACCAGGCAGCGGCAGCGCGAACGGCAGCAACGACGTTGGAGTCTGGATTCGGCAACTGCATCAGGAACAGCACGATGGCCGCGCTCTCGCTGCTGGCTTGCGCCGGCATTTCGTAATTGCGCGCTGACGCAGGTTGGAGCCTGAGCGGGTCGTGTTGTTGACACCAAACGGTGCGGCGGCCGTTCACGACAATTTGCGTGGCGAGGACGCAGTCAATACCCCGTTTCAAACTGGCGGTGGCCCGGGCGCGCGTTTCGACAGGCACGAAGGCAAATTCATTTTGTCCGCCGGCCACGTCGCGCAAAAATTCCAGAACGTGCGGCATCGCGTCGTCGTTGTAAGTGACGGCGTCGTGATACCCGCCCTGCAGCGGCCAGACCTGCGGCCAGCCGCCGTTGGGATACTGCGCGTCAAAGATGTAATCGAGCCCGCGCTGGAAGGCTGCGCGATCGGAGGCGTTATTGGCGCCGGTGGCGGTGATGACTTTGGCCAGGAACCGCAGTTGCGTGGTGGTGGCGTCGTTGTCAAACGTGCCGACGTAATTCCAACCGGAATCCGGGGTGAAACTCTCACCCGGTACGCGGACGGAGCGGGTCATGTCGAGGTTTTTGCTCCATCCGCCAGCGGGGGTTTGAAATGACACGATAATGTTTGCGATGCGCCGCGCCTTGGCTTTGCCGTACCAATCCGCCGGCTTGTCCAATGCGATGCCTTCCGCGTTGCGCGTTGCCGACGGGATAATCAGCTTCTTGACGGCGTGCTCTTTCCTTTCCGTCTGAAGGAAAGCCCGATCCGCCGCCGACTGCCGGGTGGAGCGTTCGAGATAGGCCATCCACACGGCCTGTTGTTCCAAGGGCAGGGAAGCGATGCGTTCGGTGGTCAACGGCAACGCCGGCGGGTTGGTGCCGACGATGGCTGCCGTCAGGCCGACGGCAACGCCCGAACAAATTGCCAACATGAAAACGGACCTGGCTTGCTTCATAAAAACAAAACCATACTCAAAACTGTCCTGGCGAACTGGTTCAAACAGGCGTTTATGGCACGATGACGCGCAACCGCTCGCGCTCGACCGAAAACGTTGCGGGCAAAAGCCCGACCCATTCACCGTCCAATTCAAATGCGGTTTTCGTTTCGCCTGTCACCTCGAATCTGGCCGCTTGAAAATTTTCAGCAACATTTGCCGGCAAATTCCGGTACACGAGCAGATTCGGGGCGCAACGAAGCAACGTCCACCAATTGAGCCGCGGCAGGACGCAAATATCCAGCAGCCCGTCGCGCAGATCGGCCAGGGGAAATGTTTTGACCGGCCCGCCGTATAGACGCCCATTGCCGACCAGCACAAATTCGCCCCTGACGTTCCGGCCATCCGCGCGCACGGTGATTTTGGGTTGCGGTTCGCACAAGGCCTTCAGCCCGGCGATGACATATGCCAGCGGACCGACCTTTTTCTTGTGCGACCAGTCTGCCAGTTCAATGGCCCGCGCGTCCCAGCCTGCCCCGGCGAGTTGCACGAAGTAACGTTGTTGGCGGACGCCGTTGGCCGAAAATTCCACGCGCGGCAGGTCAATGAGCATCTCGCGGCCGCGTTGCAAAACCTCCCAGGCGCGCTCAAGGCGCAGCGGGATTTTGAGTTCGCGGGCAAAAACATTGACCGTGCCGAGCGGCAACACGCCGAGGCGCATCCGCGCAAAACCGTCCAGTACGTCGCCGAGGCCGTTAAGCACTTCGTTAACCGTGCCATCACCGCCGGCGGCCACGATGAGTTCGAACCCCTCTGCCACCGCCTCTGCCGCCAGCCGGCGCGCGTCAGCGGGCGCGGTCGTGGCCTTCAACGCGCATTCCGAACCGATGGCGTCGAGTTGGTGGCGAAAGCGCCGGGCTTTTTCGCCCCGAGCCGCCGGATTGAATATCACACAGGTGCGCACACGCCGAATGATTTTAACGGCGGGTACGGTTAGTCGAGCAGAAAGCGTGGCGTTTGCTTGCGCTGGCGGCGTGTTTCCCTGAAACTGACACCGTGAGCGCGGCAAAAAATTGGAAAATTCCAAAGTGGCCCTTTCTGCTCGGCGACGCGCTGCTGCTCGGGATGGCGTTTTTTATCGCCTGGAATTCGCCGCACCCGGTTTCCCAATGGGAAACCATCGCGTGCCTGGCCGCCGCCGCGTTTGGCACGATGCTTGGTGTCGCGCCTTTCGTGCTTGATTATCGGGCCATTCTCAAGGTGGTGGATGTCAACGCCCTCGGCGAGGTCGCGGGGAAAATCCAGGACCTCGAACGCCTCGCCACCCAAATCAACGCCGCCACCAACGAATGGACGAACGTCCAAACACAGGCGGAAAAAATTTCCAACGGCGCAAAGGAAATCGCCGACCGGATGACAGAGGAAGTCCGTCAATTCTCCGAGTTCATGCAAAAGATGAACGACAGCGAGAAAGCCGCGCTCCGGCTCGAAGTCGGGAAACTCCACCGCGGCGAGGCTGAATGGCTGCAGGTGTTGGTGCGCATCCTCGACCATGTTTTCGCGCTGCACGCTGCCGCCGTCCACTCCGACCAGCCGCGGATTGCCGAGCAAGTCACGCATTTCCAAAACGCCTGCCGTGATGCCGCGCGTCGGGTTGGCGTGGCGCCGTTCGTTGCCGAACCGGATGCGCCATTCGACCCGGACCGCCATCAAGCACTGAATGTGAAGTCGAAACCCCCGGCGAATGCGGCCGTTGCGGAAACAGTTGGCGTGGGATACACGTTCCAAGGGCGGTTGCTGCGCCCCGCGCTGGTTCGCCTCAAGGAAAACGGTGCGGCAAAGCGTGATGAGGATGAATTGCCGCTCGAATCCGCCAAGTCCATCTGAATGGCCCAACTGCCCGATTTCAGTTCAGACCGCGTGAGTTCACCGGCTGTGCCGGAACAGATTATGCGCGGACTGGCCATCGTTCTTGGAATTTTTTCATTTGCCGTCGTCCTTGCGGCCCATCACATCACCGACGGGGATCTCTGGAACAAACTCGCCATCGGGGCGCATGTTTGGAAATGCGGCACCGTGCCGGTGCGCGACACTTTTGCCTTCACGCCGGTTTTACCCCGATACATCGAGCATGAATGGGGCGCAGGCACGATTTTCTTTGGCGTGCTAAAATTTTTCGGGCCGCCCGGGCTGATGACGCTCAAAATCCTGCTCGCCTTCGGCGCGCTTTGGGCGGCGATGGCCACCGGCAGAAAAATCGGCTGCGCCTGGGAAACGTTGCTAATACTGGCCGTTCCGGCGTCGGCGTGCGTGTTGCCGGGCTACATTCCCGTGTTGCGAAGCCACACCTTCACCTATTGCTTTTTTGCCGTCACGCTGCTCGGCCTCGAAGCAATCCGCGCGGGCAATAGATGGCCGGTCTTTGTTTTGCCTTTGATGATGCTCGCGTGGTCAAACATCCACGGTGGATTCGTCGCAGGGCTGGGCGCCATCGCGGTGTACACAACGTTCGGGCTGTTCACCCGCCGACACGTCAAACTCGTATTGTTTACGGCGTTTGCCTGTGGCGCCGTCACGCTGGTCAATATTTACGGCCCCAAATTCTGGGTGTATTTGATTCCCGCGCTGCTCAAGCCGCGCCCGCGGGTCGCTGAATGGCAGCCCCTGCCGCTGTTTGCCAACGACGTGTTTCTCAGTTTCCGGGTTCTTTTTGCGCTGGTGGTTTTTTTACTGCTCGCCGCATGGCGGCGCACGGAGAAAAGAAGCTGGCCGGGCCTGGCCATGTTGGTGCTGACCGCAGCGCTGGCGTGGCACAGCCGGCGGCATGCACCATTCTTCGGGGTCACCGCTTTGGCGTTTGCCGGCCCATTTCTGCAAACCGCTCTCGCCGCTTTCGCCGCGCGCCTGCCGCAAAATTTACGGACGGCCGTCAAACCATCACTGGTCGTGGTGGCGCTTTACGGCGTCATCGCCGTTCTTGTGGCCGCGCATTCCCTTCCCAACGCGTCATTTGTGTTGCTCTCGCCGGTGGGGCACGATCCGGTGCGGGAAGTGGACATTCTTTCACGCGCCCAGGCTGCCGGAAACCTGGCAACGCCATTCGGCTGGGGCGGCTATTGCTCGTGGCGGCTTTATCCGCGCATTAAAATTTCCATGGACGGCCGCTACGAAACGACCTTTCCCGAGTCCACCTTTGAATTAAACGACGATTTTTATGAAAAGCGCGGCACCAACTGGGACCGGCTCATCCGGGATTACCCGGTGGATTATGTCATTCTTGAATTCACCCAGGAACGGTTACGCCCGGAAGATTTGTTGGACCGCGGCTACGTTCTGATCTGGGTCACCGAAGGGCATTCCGCGCTCATGGCCCTGCAAAAACATGCCGACCGACTCCGCCGCGCCGCCGCCGAACTTCCGCCCACCACCATCAACCCGGTGGACGCGAGCATTCCCGACCGATGGTGGTCACGGTGATCAATCAACTAACGGACACGGAACGCCTCGGCGACAGGAAATGCAGCCAGCAGTTGGTGACTGGACGCGAATAAATTCGCGACAGCGCGTGGGCGTAGAGTTTCAACTGCGGCGCGTAAATTTTTGTCTTCGCCGACAATTCGCCCGCGCGGATGTCATCCGTTTTGAAATCCACCAGCCAGATTTCCTCCGACAGCAGGACGGCCAAATCCGCCACGCCCTGCACGACGACGAATTCGTTTTCAAGACCCGCTTCCGGTTTTGTACCGGTGGCTTCGGCCAGTTCCTGCGGGCTGAATTTTGCCGTAAACGCCAGTTCGCGTTGGACGTTGGCCGCTTGCGCGCGGATTTTCTTTCCCGGGGCTGAACCCCAAAATTCGGCGATGGCTTTTACATCCAGCGCCGCAAACTCGTCCGCTGACAAAACTTTTTCCCGTTCCAGGCGGGCGGCTTCCGCTTTCAGCGTGGCAACGTCGTTCGCGTTTTCGAGCGCGAGGTGCTGGAGAAATTTGTGGTGCGCCGCGCCGATTTCTGCGGCTGATAGTTTCGCAGTTCGGAGTTTGGAGTTCGGAGTTCGAGTTGGCAAACCGTGCCGCGCCAGACGTGCGATTCTCCACGGGGTGAAAACTTGTTCCGCTTCATCGTCCAGTTCATCCGCCGCCTGGCGGCGCAACGCGGTGACGGACGATTTAGCCGCACGTTTCGTCGCCGCCGTGAACGGATATTCCCACGCCAGCATTGAGCGCAACCTTTTCTCTGTCGTGTCGTCCAGCGCGGGCAGTTTCATTGCCGATGGCCGATGGCTGATTGCCAATTGGGCCGACAATTCTGCGTCGTCTGCAATCCGCCAGCGAAGATTGGGCAATTCACCTTCCACTGCATTTCGCACTCCAAACCACAAGCCCAGCCAGTCCGCGCAACTTTTTGACGCAAGAATTTCGCGCGGCGTGATGGTCGTGGCCTTCATCCAAAGTTCGTCCCATTTCTTTTTCGTGATGGTTCCGCTCAAGATCAACGTGTCCCGTGCGCGGGTCATGGCGACGTAAAGCAGCCGCAATTCCTCACCCCACAGCGCGCAGCGCGCATACCGTTGCGCGAGCCAGTGCGGCAGGCTCGGATAACGCCGGCCCGTGTGTGGCGGCTTGACGCGCGGGCATAAACCGAACTGTTCGTTCAGGATGATTTCTGCGCGCAGGTCTTGCGTGTTGAACGGCTTCGCCAAATCGGCCACGGTAACCACCGGGAATTCCAGGCCTTTGCTCTGGTGAATGCTCATCAGCCGCACAGCGTCTTCGTCCGCGGTGCCCGCGACCTCCGGTTCCACCCCGGCTTCACGCTGGGCTTCGATGAAATTCAAAAAGCGGAACAATCCCTGTCGCTGAAACTGGTCGAACCGCCGGGCCAAATTGAGGAACCGTTCCACGTTGGCCTGCCGCAGCGCGCCGCGCGGACGCGACTGCAGCCATTCGGCGTAATGCGTTTCCGCCAGAATTTCTTCGAGGCATTGCGAGAGCGAGACCTGCCTCGCCATTTTCCGCCAGCGCGAAAACCGTTCCAGGAATTTTTCAATTTTCTGGCGCAGTTCGTTCCGCACTCCGCGATCCGCACTCCCCGTTCGATTGAGCGCCGTCCAGAAATGAACATCTTTTGCCGCCAGCCGGATTTCTCCCAGTTCATCGAGCGCCAAACCCACCAGCGGCGACCGCAACACCGCAAGGCACGGGACATCCTGCAGGGGATTGTCGAGCAGTTGCAGCAGACTCAACAAGTCCAGGACTTCCGCACTGTCGTAAAATCCGCCGCGCTCGACCACCAGCGGCACGCCGGCCTGCTCAAATTCCTTCGCGTAAGCCTCTGCCTTGTTCGCCGGCGAGCGCAGCAGCACCGCTATGTCGCGCCATTCGACCGGCCGGAAGATTTTTTGCTCCTCGTCCCAGATTTTGTGCCGCGTTTCTTTCAATTCCTTCAGGCGCAAGGCGAGCAGCCGTGCTTCTTTTTCGGATTCCTCCAAATCGGCCAGGTCGTCCGCGCCGGGCTCATTTTCGGAATTCGCTTCGTCACGCGCGCTGTTTTTCAATCGCAACAGCAATTCGGCGCGCGGGGTTGAATCCTTGGCAAGGCCGAGCACCCCGCGTGTTTCCGGCGAACCGAATTGCAGTTGGGCTTCGGTGTCGTAACGCACACCGCCGACATCCTCGCGCATGAGCAATCCGAAAACGGAGTTCACGAAATGAAGCAAGCCCTCCCGGCTGCGGAAATTTTCCGCCAACGGAATCGTTTGCCCGTTTCTGCTGCGCCAGGCTTCGGCGTAATCACGGAAGATTTTCGGATCGGCGAGCCGGAAACGGTAGATGCTCTGTTTCACGTCGCCGACAAGGAAACGGTTTGCCTGGTGGGGCGAGCGTCCTCGCGCCTGCGCTGCCGTAGCGGCTTCGTTGCCGCGAAGGCGCGGGCTGCCGGTAGATTCAAGTTCAGCCGTTTTCGACGGCTCGCCGGGAGTCTCGCCCCACCCTTCGTTGCGGCTCAAGGCTTGGATGATTTTGTCCTGCGCGGCGTTGATGTCCTGGTATTCATCCACGAACACGAACCGGATTTTTTCGCGCCACCGTTCCGCAACCGGCGTCGGTTTATCCGCTGTGAAATTCCAAAGCAGCTTCAGCGCTAACTGTTCCAAATCGTGGAAATCCAGGACGCCGTCGTCGCGTTTGCGCGCGGCGAAACGGGCGGAGAAATTTTGCGTCAGCCGCAACAGCGCGATCATGTGGCCGCGCACCCAATCCCAATCTTCCGCCAGCGGATCGCGACCGTTTTCGGTGGCGGCAAGCGAATGCAAGAAAGCGGCCTCGTCGAACAAATCTTCCAACGGTTTGCGAAGAGTGGTTTTGCGTTTCGTGGGCCAGTTGCTGTCGGTGGAAATGATTTGCTCCAGAATTTCGGCGGCGGCTTCGCGGGTAAATGTGGTGGCGCAGGTCTCCGGCCCGCTGCGTTCGGCGTCTCGCCGAACGCTTTCACTTGAAGATAAATCCAGCGGGACGCCGGATTTGGCGCGCGCGACGCGCGCGCTCCCTCTCAAATTTTCCAGAATATCCAGACATTCAGCGGCTTTCTCGTTTTCGCCCTTGAGATTTTCCAAAACCGGCAACCACTCATCGCGCCAGTCGCGAATCGCCTCCAACAGCCACACGCGCCATTCATCCGGTTCAGGCTGCGAAAATTTCTCCAATTGCCGCGCCTGCCAGCCTTCGGCGTCAGGCCGCGTTTGGGCGTAGTGGTGCAAACGCAGAACGAGCGACCGGATTTTTTCATCGCGCCCGCCGCCGTAGATTTGAATCAATTTTTGAACGGTCCCAGCCAGTTCATCTTCCCCGGCGTAGTGGGTTTGCAATTCCTCTTCGAGCGTCTCGTTGGCCAGCAGCCGCGCTTCGCCCTCGTCGAGCACGGCGGGCTGCGGGTCGAGGCCCAGCTCGTAAAAATGTTCGTGCACGAGCTTGAGGCAGAAACTGTGCAGCGTGCCGATGTGCGCGGCGTCGAAGAGCGCGAGTTGCGCAGCCCAGTGGTTGTCTCCGGGATTTTCCTGCGCCCGTTTTTCCAGCGCGTAGCGCAGCCGCTGGCGCATTTCCGTCGCGGCGGCTTCAGTGAAGGTGACGACCAGGATTTCGTCGAGCGACGCCTGCGGCTGTTCCTCGCACAAACAATGCAAACAACGCTCGACGAGCGTGCGGGTCTTGCCTGTGCCGGCGCCGGCCATGACGAGCACGTTGCCGCGCGCGACGACGGCGCGGCGCTGCGTGGGCGTCAGGCCGTTGTCGGTTTTTCCCGCAGGCGATTCCATGCTTCGCGCAAGTTTCAAGTTTCAAGTTTCAACTTTCAAGCAACTTGAAATGAAATTTCCCGCGAGCCGTTTGGGAAAACGTCGTGTGAAGAAAGCGAAAGAAGTCGAGGAAGAAACTAAAATTTTCAATCTATCATCAAGTTAGGCGTGCATTTCACTTTGCTGTCGCCTTCAGTGAATCGAGCTTGGTTTTAGCAGCTTTTACCAAACGTCCGAGTTCTTTGAGTTCGTTGAGATTGAGAATTACGATGCCGCCTCGGAGCGTGTTTGCATCTACAGCAGCGGTGAAATCTTTCTCAAGAGGTAACTTCATGAGGGAAACAGTCATATTGCCTCTCGTCCGGTAAGTCGCCTCAAACTGCCCCAATTCTGTGATGCTCCCGTCCAGGGTGGTCAGGCGGTCAATCGCTCTCAGTAGGGATTCAATCTCGTCGTAATCAATCTGAGGATAGCTGCCATTCTTCGCTGTGATGAAGAACTCAATCCCACGCGCTCTGTCACCCGTGGTGGTATCGAGGTACTCAATCGCACTGACATGAATCTCTCCCCCTTCACCTTTGACCGTGCCGATTTGTGATGAGCCCTTCACGAGCACAACTCCAACCCTCGTTTGCAGGATTTCAAGACTTGTCTGTGCAATTGCAAATGGAGCGGAGAGAAAGAAACAAACTGCCGTAAGTAAGAGGAACGTTTTGGTATTCATAGCGTCAATAAACTAGCTGCTGTACGTGTTGATAACCCAGTTGCCTCACATACTGCGAAGCTACAACATGCTCTGGCTGCTGCGCTGGGGCACTGAAACAACGAACGGTGCGGCCAGACCTCTGCGCCTCGGCGCATCGGTCAATCCAAACCCTGTCATCGCTAATCGGCCCGATGACATTGAAGATTTTCCGGTCGTCATCCACCAAGAACAAATAGAATGGTTCGATGTGCATTGGCTTTAGCACGCCTGCAAATAATGGACGGCGTCCCGCAAGGCCGGAACAACCTGTCCGGTTTCATAATTTCGACTTTGCGTCCGGCAAGATGGTTTGTCCAGAAAAGTTGCGCCGGAACTGTCGCGAGCCGGAACTTTTGGAGTGCGCGGACGTGTCCGCGCTTTTCACCCCGACACGCGTGCCGGGGTCCAAGCGGCGACATGTCGCCGCAGTCCAAAGGCTCGAACCGGCTCGCGAGGGCGCTCGCTCCACCGGTGAATTTTTTGCGTGTTTTTCAGTGGTAGGGGCGATAAATTTTGTTCATGTCCAGCGGCTATCGCATCAAGGACCAGCCCGTCAGTCAGCGTCCGCGCGAACGGCTGGCCGAGCACGGCGCGGACGCCTTGAGCCACGCGGAATTGATTGCGATCCTGCTGCGGACCGGCTTGAAAGGCGCCAACGCCATCGAAATCGGCAAACAGTTGATAAAAAAATACGGCGATTCGCTTCAGGCGCTGGCCCGGGCATCGGTGGACGATTTGCGGCAGGTGAAGGGCATCGGGCGCGACAAGGCGGTGACGCTCATCGCGGCGTTTGCGCTGGCCCAGCGGATGGCCAGGGAGATGTGCACTGAATCGGAGCCACTGGACAATCCGGAGGCCGTGGTGCGGTGGTTGCGTGTTCAGGACCTGCTCAAGGAAGTGGAGACGCTGCAGGTGCTGTCGCTCAACACGCGCCGCCGGTTCATCCGGGTGGACAAAATCGCGGACGGCACGCTTGACACACTGCTGGTGCATCCGCGCGAGGTGTTCCGGAAGGCGATTGCCGCCAATGCCGCCGCCGTGGTGCTGGCGCACAATCATCCCAGCGGCGACCCGACGCCGAGCGAGGCGGACATCAAGGTGACGCGTGATTTGATTCGTGCCGGGCAGTTGTTGAAGATTGAGGTGCTCGACCACGTCATCATCGGGCGCGCGACGCCGGAGCGGCCGAAGGATTACGTCTCTTTGCGCGAGTTGGGATATTTTTATTCGTGAAACGTGATGCGTGACACGTGAAACGTGAAGCGTGAAGGGTTTTTGTCACGTTTCACGTTTTACGCATCATACTCTTCTACCTTGAACAAAATGGTTTGAATCCGCATTCATCTGTGTGAATCTGTGGCGGCAAAATGATTCACCCAACCGCCATCATCCATCCGCAGGCGAAATTGGATTCAACGGTCCAGGTCGGGCCGTATGCCGTGATTGACGAAGGCGTGGAGCTGGGCGCGCATTGTGTCGTCGGGCCGCATGTTTACCTCACGGGGCTGACAATGATTGGCGCGCACAATCACTTTCACGCCGGTTGTGTGATTGGCGACGCGCCGCAGGATTTGAAATACGACGGCGCACCGACGCGGCTGCGCATTGGCGACCGCAACGTTTTCCGCGAGCATGTTACAGCGCATCGCTCGACTGTGCCGGATGCAGAAACGATCGTCGGCTCGCACAATTTTCTAATGACCAATGCGCATGTGGCGCACAATTGTGTCATCGGCGATCACGTGGTTCTTGCCAACGGCGCGCTGCTGGGCGGCTATGCGGTGGTGCAGGATCGCGCTTTCATATCAGGCAACTGTGGAGTACATCAGTTCACGCGCGTCGGCACGTTGGCGCTGATGCAGGGCTGCTCGGGCATCAGCCAGGATTTGCCGCCGTTCACCATCGCCGCCGGCATCAACACGATTTGCGGGCTGAACGTCGTCGGCCTGCGCCGCGCCGGATTCACGGCGGAACAGCGGATGGAACTGAAGCGGCTTTACCATCTGTTGTTTCGCAGCGGGAAAAACCTGCGCGAGGCCGTTACCGAGGCGCGGGAAAAATTCACCAGCGCCCCGGCAAGAAACCTGCTGGATTTTGTAGTGGAAGCCAAACGCGGCGTGTGCGCCGATCTCGGCCACGCGGCCTGGGAAAGCGAGGACAAATAAAATGCAGCCATGTATAAAGTTCTCGGTACAGATGGAAACGAATACGGTCCGGTTTCCGCCGAGCAGGTGAAACAATGGATTGCGGAAAACCGCGTTGAAAAGAAAACGCCGGTCATACCGGAAGGCGAAATGGACTGGGTTTTTCTGGGATCCCTGCCGGAGTTTGCCGCGGCTTTCGCGCCACCACCATCGGCTGCACCGCAACCATCAGTCGCACCACACCCTCCTGCGTTCGTTGGAGCATCAAAATCCGCCGATCGTCCCACGAAAGACAGACAAGGCGATCCCCGCGAAAATTCCCGCGCGTGGACGGCATATTGTCTGGGCGTCGTTTCCGTCGTTCCGCCGATGGGCGCTTTCCTCGGCATCCCGGCCCTGGTCATGGGGATCGCGGGGTTGCGTTTTCAGCGTCGGAATCCAGAAGCCGGCGGCAGGTTCCAAGCATGGATGGGCATTGTTTTGGGCGTTTTGTTTGGTTTGGGATATTTGTTATTGGGCGTCCTCGTTATCGTTGACTGGATTGCCCACGGGCATTTGACCCGTTAACCTTTGCCCCGTGTACAAGATCGTCGGAGCAGACGGCAAAATCTACGGTCCAGCGAGCGTCGAACAATTGCGGCAATGGCTCGCCGAGGGCCGCGCCAATGCCCAGACCCAAACGCTCGCGGGGGGCGCGCCGGAATGGAGACCACTCGGCGCGCTGCCGGAGTTTGCGGGACATTTCGCGCCGCCCGGGCCGCCGGTGATCCAGCCGCAGCCGCCGGGAATTTCGGTGCCGGGACAGTTGCCCAAAACCAATGCGTTTGCGACCGCGGGATTGGTTTTCGGGATTTTGTCTTTTGCGTGCTGCTTCAAACTTCTGTTCGGCGTGCTGGGCTTGGTTTTTTCGCTCATCGCGCTGTCGCAAATCAATCGTCATCCCGAGCTTTACGAGGGGCGTGCGCTTGCCATAGCAGGGATGGTCCTTTCCATTCTGAGCCTGTTGCTGTTCGGCGCGCTGTTAATGCTGGCGCTGGCGACGGGTCGGTTTTACTTCAACTGGAGTTTTCGATAATTTTGAAACAAATCCATATGCGCGTCGCACCGCAAACCGCCCCGCCGAAACTCGCCGCGCCGCCCTCGCTCGCCTTTTTCACGGGGGTGGTCCTTGCGGCGGCCGTGCTGGGATCGGGCGCGGTTTTGTTTTTCTTCAACCCGGACACGCATGGATTTTATCCGGTGTGCCTGTTTCACAAACTGACCGGGTGGAACTGTCCGGGTTGCGGCGGGACGCGGGCGGCGTACCAACTGTTGCATGGCCGCCTTTTGAATGCGCTTCGGGACAACGCGCTGTTCGTGCTGATGTTCGTGGCCCTGACCGTGCACGGCGGATGGTTTGTGGTACGGAGAATCCGCCATCAGCCCGCCACGCTGGCCGTGCCGCCAAAAGTGTTGTGGACGTTTCTGATTCTCACGGCGGCCTTTGGCGTGTTGCGGAATTTGCCGGCGTTCTCGTTCCTCTCGCCCTAAACGGGCGGGAACTTTAGGCTTTTGTGGGCGTGCTTTCTCGTGTTCAATCGCTGGCCTATGAGTTTGACGCATCCATTGACGACCACCACGTTTGCCCTGCCCGGTTATCGCGTGACCAAATCGTTCGGGGTCGTGCGCGGCATCATCGTGCGGTCGCGGTCGGTGATCGGGAATATCGGCGCGAGTGTTCAGGCAATTTTTGGCGGGAACATTTCGCTCTACACCAGTCTTTGTGAGCGAGCCCGCGAGGACGCCTTCAACCTGATGCTCACGCACGCCGGGCAACTCGGGGCCAATGCGGTCATCGGTGTGCGCTACGACGCCACGGAAATTGCGGCGGGCATCACTGAGGTGTTGTGCTACGGCACGGCGGTTTATGTGGAGGCGGAAACACGTTAAACCGTTGAATCGTTGAATCATTTAACCGTTGCGTCGGGCAATTTGACGATTTGACGGTTCAACGATTCAACCATTTAACGAACCATGTCCGGTCACAGCAAATGGGCGAAGGTCAAGCACTTCAAGGGCGCGATTGACGCCAAGCGCGGAAAGATTTTT
Source organism: Verrucomicrobiota bacterium (assembly GCA_050012035.1). Taxonomy (GTDB): domain Bacteria; phylum Verrucomicrobiota; class Verrucomicrobiia; order Limisphaerales; family UBA11358; genus UBA11358. Next base: position 43,328 of record JBEKHY010000002.1, read on the forward strand.
TCCAAGCTGGGGCGCGAAATCGCCATCGCCGCCAAAATTGGCGGTGGCGACCCGGACATGAACCCGCGGCTGCGCATGGTACTGCTCAAATGCCGCACGGCGAACATGCCGAAGGACAACATCGAGCGCGCGATTAAAAAGGGCATTGGCGGCGGCGAGGGCGCGAACTACGAGGATTTGGCCTACGAAATCTACGGGCCGGGAGGCGTGGCGCTGCTCGTGGAAGTCAGCACGGACAACCGCAATCGCACGGCATCGGAGATTCGCAGCATTGCGACCAAGAACGGCGGCACTGTTGCCACCCACGGTTCGGTCAGCCGATTGTTTCAACGCAAAGGGCAGATTATTGTCTCACGAGAGGCGGCGAACGAGGATCAATTGATGGAGCTGGCGCTTGAAGCCGGGGCGGAAGACTTCAAGGCCGAGCCGCAGGGTTATGAAATTTTAACCGAGCCGGGAAATTTTGAAGCTGTGCACAAACAAATCGAAACCAAGGGCATCAAATGCGAAGTGGCGGAAATCACGTCGTTGCCGACAATCACCGTGCCGCTCGCCGATGCGGCGGCGGTGGCGGCGGTCAACAAATTGATTGAGCCTTTGGAGGAGCACGACGACGTAAAGGAGGTTTTTTCCAACGCCGAGTTCCCCGACGCGTGAACCAGCGCCCTTTGACGCATGAAGGCATTAAGCGCCGATTCCCTGCTCGCGCGATTGTTGACCCGGCTGGCCACGGCGATCTTTCGTCACCCGCGCTGGTTCGTTTATCCGCAGGTGGTGCTTTTCCTGGTAAGCGTCCTTTATACCGTTGGTTATTTGAAAACCGACATGAACCGGGACGACCTGGTCGGCCCCAACCAGAAGTATCACCAGAATTTTCTCCGCCTGCAAAAGGAGTTTCCACAGCAGGGCAACGACCTGGTGGTGGTCGTGGAAAGCGAAAACCTTGAGAAAAACCGGCAATTTGTCGAACGCGTCGCCGCAAAAATGGAGGCGGAAACCAATCTGTTCCGCGACGTTTTTTACCAGCAGAGTTTGTCGGTGATGGGGGCAAAGGCGCTGCTGTTCGCGGATGAGGAAGATTTGGTGGAGCTGAAACAGAAACTCGATGATGCCCTGCCGTTTATCCGCCAGTTTACTCCCACGACGAACCTCATCTCGTTTTTCGAGCAGGTCAACACGGACTTCCGCACCGCGCCCCGGGAAACGAACGCCCAAACGGAATCGTTGGTGCAAGCGCTGCCGGCCTTGACGCGCATCGTAACGCAGGCCACTGACAGCTTGAAGCGGCCCGGGACGCCGCCCTCACCCAGCGTCACGGCGCTTTTCAATGCCGGCAGCGAAACGAATATCTATATCACCTACGACCACGGCCGGATTTTTCTGGTGAAGTCGCATGCGCCCAGCGCTGAACTTAACAGCGCGGCCATCGAACGTCTGTGCCAGCTTATCCGGGAGACCCAGACCGAGGTGCCCGGGCTCAATGTTGGCCTGACCGGTGAACCGGTGCTGGACTATGACGAAATGGAGCAGTCGCAGAAAGACATCACGCTGGCGAGCATCGTGTCACTGGTTCTCTGCGCGTTGATTTTCATTTACGGCTACAACGAGACCGGGCGGCCGGTGAAGGCGACGATTTGCCTGGTGGTTGGACTGGCCTATACGCTGGCGTTCACCACGCTGACGGTCGGGCATTTGAACATTTTGACGATTACGTTTGTGCCGATGCTGATCGGACTGGCGATTGATTTCGGGGTGCATTTGATCACACGTTATGAGGAGGAATTGCGGCACGGTAAAACGGAGGAGGCCGCGATGACCAAGGCGATGGTCTTTACCGGACAGGGGATTTTCACCGGGGCCTTGACGACCGCCGGCGCGTTTCTGGCGATGTATTTCACCAATTTCAAAGGCATCAAAGAAATGGGCGTCATCTGCGGCGGCGGCCTGGTGATTTGCTTCGTTCCGATGATGACACTGCTGCCGGTCATGTTGCTGCGGGGCCGCCAAAACATCATTGATCGCCGGGCTTCCGAAGACGTCACGCGTGCGCGCATTGAGAACATCTGGCTGCAGCGTCCCGTGCTCGTGATGACCGTTATGGTCGTGTTGTGCGCCTTGGCATGGGGACAAGCCTGCAAGGTCTATTTCGATTACAATCTGGAGAAATTACAGGCAGCCGGGCTGCCGTCGGTGGTGTTTGAGCATAAGCTGCTGAATTCGGCGGATCAATCCCTGCTTCCCTGCGCGGTGGTGGCCTCCAACCTGGACCAGGCCATTTCACTGGAGAAAAAAATCAGGCAGTTGCCGGGCGTGGCCGACATCGAGCCACCCATCAGTTTGTTTGAAAACTTTCTCAATTCAAGCAATGGGGAAAAGCTCAGGCTGATTGGCCAGATCAAGCACGAGCTGGCACCGCTGAAGTTCGGCGCTCCGGATCCGAACCCGGTGGATGTTTATGCCTTCAGCCGGTCTTTGTACGGGCTTTACGGCTATCTGGGGCTGGCCAGGGATGAGGTCGGCGACAGTGATCCGGAACTGACAAAGAATTTGGTTTCGCTGCGGCAGGCGATTGAAGATTTGCGCAAAACGATGTTGCAAGGCGACACCCATGCATTCGTGGAACACGCGGACAAACTGGCGCAATTCCAGCAGGCGCTCTTTTCCGACATGCGCACGACATTTCAATTGCTGCAAAACCAGGATGACCGGGCGCCGCTGCACGTGGAAGATCTGCCCCGGGCCTTTCGCGACCAATTTGTGGGCGTGACTGGAAAAATCCTGTTGCAAGTCTTTTCCCCGGACAACCTGTGGCAGCGTGACAACCAGGAAAAATTCATCACGGCTTTGCGAAGTGTGGATCCCAACGTCACCGGCACGCCGGTGCAACTTTATGAATATGAGGAACTGCTCAAAAACAGCTACCTCCGGGCGGCCTGGTATTCATTGGCGGCAATTGTTCTCCTGGTGCTTTTCCACTTCCGTAGCGTCGGCGCGGTGATCCTGGCGTTGTTGCCGGTCGGCATTGGCACGCTCTGGCTGGCCGGATTGATGGGCTGGTTCGGCATTCCCATCAATCTGGCGAACATCATGACCCTGCCTTTGGTTATCGGGATCGGAGTGACGAATGGCATACACATCCTCAATCGCTTTGCCGAGGAGCGCACGCCGAACATTCTGGCGCGCAGCACCGGGAAGGCCGTGTTGGTGTCCGGACTCACGGCGATCGCCGGGTTCGGCAGTTTGATCATAGCCAAAGATCGCGGCATTCACAGTTTGGGCTGCGTGATGGCCGTGGGAATTGCGGCCTGCATGGTTGCGGGGCTGACCTTTTTGCCGGCACTGCTGAATTTGCTTGGCCGATGGCGACCATTAATAAAACAACCCAGTGCCGACAATCCGTCATCAGCACTGGGTCAGGAGGAACCGAGGTCAAAAACCTCAAGTGCAGTGAAAAAATAATCAAAAATCGTTTAAAGTCAATCTCTATGTTAAACCTCGTGGCCGACGGCGAAAAAATGCCAAAACGCATGTTTCGTTAACGATAATGTACCGGATTGGAAGGCTTGCTTCAGCGAGCATTTCTTTATTGGTCATGCAAAAGAAAACAGCCAAAGGACTTAAGAAAGTTGCCAGCTTGCTTAAAACGGGTTGGCTGGGATGGGGCCTTTGTCTTTCCTTATCGTCGCCTGCTGAAGACGCCTTCAGTGCCGGACCGCTCTACGATCAATTTCCGCTGACACTGGATTCCGGGTGCCGGACTGAAGCCGTCGGGCCCTTTTTTTACCGCCAGGAAAGAGGGATGGAAGAATCGTGGGGCCTGCCACCACTCTTTTCACGTGTGACGGATCCCGCAACCGAATCCAAAGGATACGACCTTTTTTATCCACTGTTGACTTATCGGATTTACGGAGAGGAATACCGCTGGCAGTTCTGTCAGTTGCTCAGTTTTTCCGGCGGCCTCAATCAAGCGGACGTTCCCCAAAACTGTTTCACGATTTTTCCGCTTTATTTCCAGCAACGCTCCCCGGACACAAATCAAAATTACACCGCCCTTGTGCCCCTTTACGGCCATCTCAAGGACCGGTTGTTTCGAGACGATATTTTCTTCGTGATGTTCCCGATTTACAGCGAGACGCGGAAACGTGACGTGGTCACTGACAATTATCTTTACCCCTTTTTCCATTTGCGTCATGGCAATGGATTGCACGGCTGGCAGTTCTGGCCGGTGGTCGGCAATGAACACAAGGACGTGACTGTGCGCACCAACGGTTTCGGCGAAACGGAAATCATTGGCGGGCACGACAAGTCATTTTTCCTCTGGCCGTTGCATTTGTGGCAAAACACCGGCATCGGCACCGATAATCCTGAAAAATTGCGCGCCTCCATTCCGTTTTATGCTGCAGCACGCTCGCCCCGGCGCGATTCAACGTCCGTGCTGTGGCCTTTCTTCAATTGGATTGACGACCGTGAGAAAAAATACCGGGAGTGGGAAGGGCCATATCCGTTTGTGGTCATCGCGCGCGGCCCCGGCAAAACCACCACGCGCGTGCTGCCGTTGTTCGGCCGGTCGCACAACGACACGCTTGAAAGCGATTTTTATCTCTGGCCGATTTACAAATACAACCGCCTTCACGCCAGCGCGCTGGATCGGGAATGCACGCGCATCCTGTTCTTTTTGTTTGTGGACTCGAAAGAAAAAAGCACGGACACCGGCAAAGCCAAACGGCGGGTTGACCTGTTGCCGCTGTTCACCTGGCATCGGGAGTTCAATGGCAACCGCCGGCTGCAAATTCTCGCGCCGATTGAACCGGTGCTGCCCGGCAACAGTGGCATCGAGCGCAACTGGTCGCCGTTGTGGTCCTTGTGGCGGGCGGAGGACAATCCCGGGACCGGGGCGAAGAGCCAATCGCTGCTCTGGAATTTATATCGTTACGACACGACGCCTGGCGCCAAAAAATGCTCGCTCCTTTTCGGTCTTTTTCAGTATCAATCCAACGCGGAAGGGAAAAAATTGCGCCTGCTTTACATTCCGCTGGTCAAAATGCACCAGCGGGCAGACCATCCGGCAAAATGAGAATGCGGACGGACTATGTTTGAAAACATTGGCGAAATGATCCTTTTGTTCTGGCGCACGCTGCTGGCTTTGCCGCTGGCGTGGCGTCAGCGGCAAAAAGTCTTTGACCAGCTTTTCGAAATCGGCAATGCGAGTTTGCTGATGGTCTGTGTGCTGTCGTTTTTCATTGGCGCGGTCATTGCGTTACAGACGGGGCCGGTGCTCGTGGAACGGGGTTTGACCAGCGCCGTGGGCGGGATTGTGGGCATCGCGATGGCCAAGGAACTGGGGCCGGTGATGATGGCAGTGCTTATCGCCGGACGCATCGGGTCGGCGATGGCGGCAGAAATCGGCTCCATGAGCGTCTATCAGGAAATTGACGCGCTGCGCACGATGAATATCAACCCGATTCATTACCTTGTGCTGCCGCGGCTGGTCGCCATTGCCGTCGCGCTGCCCATGCTGGTGGTCTTTTCCGTTCTCGTCGGCTGGCTGGGCGGCGCGGCCGTGGCAGAGGCCAACAGCCACATTGCCATCCCCTTTCAGGCCTTCCTTGCCGATTTGCGCGACGTCGTCGAACTGAAGGACGTGGCCAACGGCGTTTTCAAGAGTTTTTGCTTTGCGTTGATCATCGGTGTGGTCTCGTGTCATCAGGGCCTGACGACCATCGGCGGGCCGCGCGGCATCGGCCGCTCGGTCACAAAAGCCGTCGTGAACTCCATCGTCCTGATCGTGATTTTTGATTACATCCTCACCCGCATCCTTTTGAAATGATGAGTCATCCGGTGAACAACCATTCCGGCGTCAGCCTCCAGGTGCGCGGCCTGCGCAAAAGTTTTGACGGGCAGGCGGTGCTCAACGGCATTGATTTCGAGGTTCAGCCCGGCGAAATATTCGTCATCATGGGGCCGAGCGGCAGCGGCAAAAGTGTGTTGCTCAAACACCTCATCGGTCTCGAATCACCCGATGCCGGCGAAATTCTCATAAACGGCGAATCCGTCCAATCGCCCGAAATTGCGAGCAAATACCGCCTCGCCATGGTCTTCCAGTCCGGCGCGCTGCTCAATTCGCTGACCGTCGGCGAAAACGTGGGGCTTTACCTCAGCGAGCATCGCCTGAAACCGCCCGAAGAAATTACGCGCATTGTCGCGGAAAAACTCGAGGATGTCGGCCTCAAAGGCACCGAAGATAAAATGCCCAGCGAGCTTTCCGGCGGCATGAAAAAGCGGGTTGCCATCGCCCGCGCGCTGGTCATCGAGCCGCAACTGATTCTTTACGACGAGCCAACGAGCGAGCTGGACCCGCTTTCATCCGTGGTCATCGGCGAGGAAATGCTTGCTCTCCAGCGGCGCATTCACGTCACGTCGCTCGTGGTGTCGCACGACCGCACCTTCGCGTTCGGTGTGGCCGACCGCATCGCGGTCATCAATGAGGGCCGCATTCTCACCATTGGCGCGCCCGACGAAGTGAAGCGCTGCGGCCACGCGCTCGTTCAAAATTTTTTGCATGCAGACTTAAAACGTGAAACTTAATCCAAAAGCCTATGAAAAATTCACTTGAAACCCGCCTGGGCATTTTTGTGGTCCTGGTGGTCTTTGCCGCCTGGGCCATCATCGAGACGCTCGGCGGCATGGAATCATTCCGCGGCGGCTACCGCCTGAATGCCTTGTTCGACACAGTGCAGGACTTGAAGGTGGGCAGCAGTGTTAAAATGGCCGGGGTTGAAATTGGCCGCGTCGAAAAAATCGAGCTCGCCGGCAACAAGGTCAAGGTCACAATGAAGCTTCACTCCGGCGCCGTCGTGAAAACGGACAGCAAGGCCCTGGTCAAATTCACCGGCCTGATGGGGCAGAATTATGTTTCCATTGACTTCGGCTCGCCCAACGCGCAGGCGTTGGAGGACAACCAGACGGTTGCCACCGCGGAACAACCGGACTTCAACGCCATCATCGCCAAGGTTGACGAGGCGGCTGCCGGCATCAAACGGTTCGGTGACTCGTTCACCGGCGACAAGATTGACAATTTGCTCGGGCCATTGACTGATTTCGTCAAGCAAAACAGCGGCCATATCGGCGGCGCCATTTCCAACATCGAAAGCATCTCCGGCCAGATCGCCAGCGGGCAGGGCACGGTCGGCAAACTGATTTACACGGACCAGCTCTACGATTCCGCGCTCGTCACCGTCACCAATCTGCAGGACGCCGTGACCGAGGTGCGCCAGGTGGTCAATGACATCAGCAACGGCCGGGGCACCATCGGCAAACTGGTGACGGACGAGGCGCTTTACAATCAAACCGCGGCTTCCATGACGAACCTCAGTCAGATTTTGCAGAAGATTAACCAGGGACAAGGCACGGTCGGCAAGCTCGTCAACGACCAGGAATTTTACAAAAACGCCAAGCTCACGCTGCAAAAAGTGGACAAGGCCACCGATGGTTTGGAAGACCAGGGGCCGTTGAGCGTCCTCGGCATCATGGCAAACAATCTGTTTTGAAAACCGGTGGAGCCGGGGGAAAAAGACCCCGGTCAAATTTCATGGTTTGAATTTGGGGATGCGGCTCTGTGCGTCAGCTTCCGCGATTTTATCGTAACAAAAAGCCCCTTCCGGTTTTGCCGGAAGGGGCCAAAGGTTCTAAATCAGGTTAGAACTTGTAAATGACGTTCGCGTAGAAACCAACGGAGTCCTTGTGCCCGATGGAGCCGGAATCATCAATGGCATTCGGGGTATTAAGGCTGCCGACGCGATCCCAACGCAGTTCAAGGCGGCTGATGACATTCGCCCACAGGTCGTATTCCATAGTGCCGGTGAGTTCCATCGCTTCGCTGCTGTAGCCAATATGCACAGTGGTTGGCGTTGTTTCCTCATCAATGAAGGTGACATAGTCCTCCAAATATTGCCCGTGGATATATTCAGCGCGGCCACTGAAGCTTAACTTGTCGGTGGCCTTGTATGTGCCATAAAAGCCGAGGACTGAGACATCGTTATGCCAGGTGTCCCCGGGAGCAGCGCCGCCCCCGCCGAAGTTATGCACGTAGTCAAACGCAGCACCCACCGTCAATTCCTTCCACGGCGTATTCAGCGTCGCGCCGGCATAATAGTTGACCTGATTTCCGTTAGCATAGTAACCGGCACTGCCGTAGTCGGAGTTAGAGCCATTAAATCCATACTCAATGCCGGTATAGAATGACGAGCCCGCCGCCCAGCCCCAGTTGCTCGGAGCAGTGAACGTTATGGAGCCTATGTAGGCCTTGTTCCAGTCGCGTGTCACAAAATTGTAATCATACTTATAGTCCCAAGCACGCTGATTGATGACGGCCATCAAGGTATTGGCAATGCCCGCCGAGACTGACCACTCGTCGTTAATCTTGTAGGAGGCCAGAACACCTGTAAGTTCGGTCGGTTCCACGGCATAACCCCAGGAACGGGTATAGTTCGGGTTGCTGCCGGCATCGAACACTTCGTAGCCGATGATGGAGTCAAACACACCCACCTTCCAGTCAATCCCATTGCCAATCGGCGTGCGCAGTGCGATGTAAGCCTGCTTGATGGCAAAATCCGACCCGCCGTACCCCGGGCCATCCAGCATGCCATAATAACCATTGGCTGAGGGGTTGTAGCCGACGGCATCCGGGCCGAAGAGCAGGTCAACCTGGTAGCCGGACGCCCACGGGGATTCATCCTGCGGCTTGGCAATGGACAGTTTCACCACGTCCAGGTTGAAACCGTTCTCTTTGGTTTGTCCTTGGAAGGGAATGAAACCCGCCGGTGAATCCTGATAATTGCCCGGGTAAATTGCCCAGTTGAACGACGCGCTGACGTAACCACTGATGGTGGTGTTGGAGAGCGCCGTTTGCAGAGCATTCATATGTTCGTCCGCACGCGCCGCCGAGGCGAGGCTGATCACCCCGACCGCCGCCAGACCCAGTGTCCATTTATTAAACTTCATCTTTGTTCCTCCGATGTTGTTTGGTTTAATTGTTCGCTTTACTCTGTCTGCACTTTCGGGGCAAACACTGCTTGCCCCGGCACCGCGTGGTGCATTTAGGGACAAGCGTAGTAAAATCCTCAAAGGGTGACAACAATTTTTTTCAAGTAATTTCACCCGGTTAACACATTGGCGACAAAGAACTTGTGCTGGAAATGATGGAACTCATCCCGTTTATATGCAGCCGTTGCGCCAAATCAAGGCACGCAAACGACCGTATTGTGGCCCAAGTGGTTTTTTTCCGGGTTTTCCGGCAGACATATTGGAACAAATCGTGCTTGGCAGGAACCGGTTAAAAGGCTGACTGCGGGCTTTGCCGTTTGGGTTCGCAGTTTTTACCAAAAGACCAGAAATATGCCATCATTTGTTTACACCGCTCGTGAGACGGCCACTGGCCGCGAGATTCGCAACAGTGTGGAGGCTGCGAACGAGCAAGCCGCCATTTCCGCGTTGCTCAACCGCAATTTGCTGGTCGTTTCCATCCAGGAGCGGGTTGCCCGGCGGGGTAAAACCAAGGGCGGCAAGGTGGGGTTGGCCGATCTGGTGATGTTTACCCGCCAACTGGCGACCATGGTGGACGCAGGTATTGCCATCGTGCAAGCCCTGCAGGCGCTTGGCGATCAAACCACCAACAAGGTCATGCGCGACACGATCCACGACGTGTGCGTGCGCGTCGAAAGCGGCGAAAGTTTTTCCGAGGCGCTGCAAAAGAATCCCAAGGCGTTTAGCCACCTTTACATTTCCATGGTGGGGGCTGGCGAAAAGGGCGGGTTGCTGGCAGAGGTTCTGGCACGCCTGGCAACTTATCTCGAAAACAGCGCTCACCTCCGCAAAAAAGTCAAAACCGCCCTCATGTATCCGACGGCGGTGACGGTGGTTGCCATTTGCATCACGACCTTTCTTTTGGTAAAGGTGATCCCCACCTTCAAGGAGATTTACGCCGGTTTTGGGGCGCAATTGCCCGCCCCGACCCAGTTCCTGATTGATCTCAGCGACATTGTAAAAGAATACCTGCTGGTAATTATCGCGGGCGCAGTCCTGGCGGCCTGGGGATGGTTTTATTTCATCAAAACCAAGCCCGGCCGGGAATTCTGGGATTCCCGCCGGATAAAACTGCCCGTCTTCGGCGCCATTGCGCATAAAATTTGTCTGGCGCGTTTTACGCGGACCCTCGCCTCCCTCATTCGCAGCGGCGTGCCCATCCTCGAAGTGCTGCAAATCGTTTCACAGACCGCCGGCAATGTCGTCATGGAAAAAGCCATCAAGACGGCCACCGTGGACATCGAACGCGGCGAAGGCATTTCCGCCGCGCTCGGCAAAAACCCGATTTTCCCCAGCATGGTTATCCGCATGATGAGTGCCGGCGAGCAGACCGGCAACATAGACAACATGCTCGAACGCGTGGCAAATTTTCTCGATGAGGAGATAGAATCCACACTCTCCGGGCTCATGTCGCTCATCGAGCCGATGCTGATCGTCTTTCTGGGAGTGGTCATCGGCGGCATGGTCATTTGCATGTTCCTGCCGATCTTTAACCTCGCCAACGTCGTCAACATGGGGCATTAACCCGAAGCCTTGGCCACAAACCGCCGGCATCGTACACCGGCGGTTTGCTTTTTATACCGACACCATTTTGCCCGGGGGCGGCTGAAGGATTTTGATTTTCGGCCAGCGCGCGCGGATTTGCTCCTCGAACCACGCTCGGGAATCGTCGCTGCCGTGTCCGAGCAGAACCGCGCGCGGCAAAACCTGCCCGACAAAATCCAGCAAATCCTCCCGGTTCGCGTGCGCTGTCAGATCGAAATCCTGCACCTCACACCGCCGCGTGACCCGCCCGGCGCTGGGGCTGAAGACAAAAGTCTCGCCGCGCTTCGCCGCCTTCAGCCGCCCGCCCGGTGTGTCCGGGTCGGCGTAACCCACAAAGAAAATGGACTGCCGCTCGTCTTCAATCATCCGCGCCGCCAGGTCATGCGCCGCCGTGTTCTCGCTCATCATGCCCGCCGTGAGGACAAAGATCCGCCCGCCGCTCAGTTTCATTTTTTCCGCCTGTTCTTTTTCAAGCACGACGAGATCCAGCACCTCGTGCAGTTGCAAATTCGTGTGCTGCCGATGCGTCCGGTGCGCCTCCAGATCGCAAATTTCCGTGAACACGCGCCCCAGCCCGCCGATGTAAACCGGCTGCGGCTTTAATTTCCCCGCGCGCAGGAGCAACGCCAGCAACGCCAGCATTTCCTGCGTGCGGCCCAGCGCGAACACCGGAATCAGCAAGCAGCCCCTGCGTTTGAGCGCGCCGTGAATCGCCGTCACGAGTCGTTCGATTTCGCTTTCGCGGGAAAATCCCGGCGGCACGGTGCGGTTGCCGCGCGTGGTTTCCATAATCATCACGTCGGCCTCCACGTCCTCAAACCGCGCCGCCCGCGAAAGGGTCTGGTCGTGAAAACACACGTCGCCCGTGTAAAACAACGTTTCCTTCCTGCCGCGAATCAGGATGCCGGCCGAACCGAGCGTGTGGCCGGCGTCGAAAAATTCCAGCGTCGGCGAAGGCCGCCCCGCGCGTGTCTTGTGGAACGCCGCCCATTCGATTTCACGGTTGTATTTAAAACCCTGGAACTGCGGGGCGAGTTCGTCCACCTCGTCGTGCGTGTAGAGGGGATATTCGCGGACACCCAATTCGTCGCGCTGGCGTACCATCACATTCACCGAGTTATGCAGCACGCGCTCGACGAGAAAGTAACTCAGTTCGCTCATTAGCACGTGCGCCCGGGGGAAATACCGGCACGCCACCGGCAACGTGCCGACGTGGTCATGGTGGCAATGCGAAATCGCAATCGCGTCCACATCGGTCGTTCCGGCTTTTCCGAACATCGGCAGCCCTTCGCGCCCCTCGCGTTTGGGATGCATGCCGGCATCGAGCAAGATGCGGTGGTCGTCAATCTCGACGAGCCACGCGCTCGCGCCAATGTCCGTGTCGGGATTCAAATTGGTGATGTTCACGGGACGATTAAATCACGGAGGAACGCGGCTTGCCACGACGAAGTGCTGCCTGCGCTTGGCCAGCACAAATAGTGCAATTTGACCAAAAATATCATCGCGATTCCGACCTTGGCTCCCAATCCGGCGATTTCAGGCACTGGCTCCAGTGGGCCAGAAAGAATTTTTTCTCGGTTGGCAGGAACGTGCTCGAAGTTCCCAGAATCGGCCGCAACGCGGTCGTCATCTGCACGGCCACCAGCAGGAAGATGACGATCCACGTATAGAATCCCGCTTGCGACCGGGCGTTCGAGTGGGAGAATCCCGCTTCCAAAAATCGCAATCCGAAGATGGTCGCGATAAACCAGAAAATCAGGTGCAGCGTGCCCATCCAGGCGAGTGATTCGGTGGATTGCGAAAAAATCCACGCCACGGGCGCAAAGCCGATGAGCAATATCGTCATCAGCATCAGCAGCCCGGCCAGCAGGCCAAACACTTCGACCAGCCGCGCCTGCGAACCGCTCAAGCACGCGAAAATGTAAAGGCTGGGCAGGCAAATCAGCGCCGAAATCATCAACCCCACCGCGATCTTCACCGGCGCAGCCCACAGTTGCGCGCCGCCGGAAAACGTGCCGACCACGACGCCGTAAATCAGGCTGCATACGACCGAGGCAAGAATCATCCAGGCTATCAATTTTCCCGCGCCCGGCTGGCGTAATTGGAACATCAGCCGCCGCGGCTGGCGCAATATGGTTTCAATAGCGACGATGACATTCGGTATGGCGACGCGCTCGGACGGGTCATCGCCCAGCGGCCGCAGACCACTGGCAGACACGACGGGCGGGATTTGGGGTGGAATTTGCGGGGGGATGAGATTTGGGTCATTCATAGGTCAGTGGTGTTTTGGTTTAGTCGAATTGCTGTAGAATTTGCAGCAGCGAATGAAAAATGTTTTCATAAAAATTCCCGTGGAAGGCCGTCGCGCGCAGTAACTCCACCGGCAACGCCGGCGAGCCGATGAAGGGACGCAAAATCCAGGAGAGCTGGGTGCCGAGAAACAGGTTGCCGGCCAGCCACGCAAATAACACCCGGCGCGCCACCGTCCGGCTGCCGCCCAGCCGCGTGAGCAACTGAAACAGACGCGCGTTGCCCGTCGTGCCGGCAAACGCGATGACCGCCACGTGCGTCAGCTTGATGATGCCATAGGTCGCACTCGACACAGCGCCCGGCGACATAGGCGGGGCGTTCCAGATCATGAAAGCGGTTACCGGACTGAACGCGCCGAGAATGGCCGACGCCACGGCAAAACTCATCAAGACGGCCGAGAAAGATTGCCGGAAGTGGATATTCAAACCCAGCAACGGCGCAAGCATGGCATTGAGCAACGCGTTGCCGACCGTGGTGAGCAGGATGATCAGCGGAAATTTAATGGCCACAAAGAGCGCCTGCTGCGGATCGCGCCACCAACCCATCGCCGCGCCATACAACCCCGCGCCCACGATAATCACACCGACGTGCAACCAGAACCGCCGGGCGCTCCATTGCTCCGTCCACGCGGCAATAGGTTCCGATTCGCCCCGCAGCAACACGCTGATTTCGCTGGCATTAGATGCTTTGGCTGCCGACATAAGCCTTTTCGACAGGTAGTGCTGACCTGAATCAGTGGATATTCTTTTCCGATTCGACAGGCATTACTGGAAAGGATTCAAACAAAACGGCGATCTGCCTCAACCTTTGCTCGACCGCATTGATGACGGTATCCGGCGTGGAAGTCCCTGCTGTGAGGCCGATTGTTTGCGCGCCGTCAAACCATTCCGGCTGCAGGTCATCCGCGGTTTGGACGTGATGCACCTGCGCGCAAAAGCGGGAGCACGTTTTGACCAGTTCATGCGTGTTGTTGCTGTGCGCGCCGCCGATGACGATGATCACGTCGCACTTTTGGGCGAGTTCAACGGCCGCATTCTGCCGCTGTTTCGTCGGCTGGCAGACCGTGTCAATGAAACGCACTTCCGACTTTGGAAACCGCTCCCGAATCAAACCCACGAGCTGCCGGACCCGGTCAATCGGCTGCGTGGTTTGGGCAACGACGCCGAAGCGCGGCCGCTCGCACAGTTTGGCTACATCTTCCTCACAGAGCACCACGTCGAGCGCATCGAGGTCCCCGGTCATGCTGCGCACCTCCACGTGGTCGCGTTTGCCGATAATGACCGGATGAAACCCTTCGCGCACGAGCCACGCCACCGCCCGATGCGCCGCATGCACCAGGGGGCAGGTTGCCTCGACCACGCTCAGGCCAAGGCCGCGCGTTTCGTTCATCGCGCGTTCCGAAGCGCCGTGGGCTGTAACCATCACCGTCCGCGTGTTTATGTCAGCCGGTTGTTGCGCAATGCGAATGCCTTGCGCTCGCAATTCGGCCACCACCGTTTCATTGTGGACGAGATCGCCCAGAACGGTCAGCGGTTCGCGGCGCGCGGTTTCGAGGGCGAGTGCCACGGCATCTTTCACCCCGAAACACATGCCCAGATGTTCAGCACGAATGATTTTCATGGTTGATGGATGGGGCATCGCTACTGGGAGCGCCGGCATCCTGCCGGTGGAAATCCACGTTGTGCGCCGCGACGCGCCGGCAAGATGCCGGCGCTCCCGGGATAACCAGTGCCTCGTAAGCTCGGGAATGATTCATATTAACTTTGTGACACAAAGTAAAAGACCACGGCGGTTTCGATTTGTTCAGAAGATTTTTACTTGGACTTGGTTTGACGAACGATTTGCTCCAGCAGATTGATGTATTCAGCGAACGCCTTGCGACCCGCCGTCGTGAGCGAGCAGGTCGTTAGCGGACGGCGGTTTTGGAATGATTTAGCCACGGCCACGTAGCCTTCCTGCTGCAATGCGCGGATGTGGGTGGTGAGGTTCCCGTCGGTCATGGCCAGAGCGTCGCGCAGTTCGGTGAACGACAACTCCGGCGAGGCGGCGAGCATGGACATGATCGCCAGCCGGCCTTTCTCGTGAATCACGCGGTCGAGCTGTAAAAAGGGTTCCGGGTTCACGCCGCATTCTTTCCTTTCTCGGTCAAATACAAATAAGCGCCATAAGCCAGGTGCAGCACGCCGAAGAAAAAGCCCATCAGCCAGTGTCCGCTGAAGTTAAGACCCGGATTAACGACTGTGAGAAAACAAAGGACTCCACAAGCCAAGCCGATATAGATCCAGCCAAACCACTTCACTCCGCGGGGCATGAAAAATCCCGCCGCGTGCAACGCGCAACCGTAAAATAACGCCCACAAAAAGGGCAGCAGGAGTGTGAAATCAACGGCTACAGCCATTGGAAACAGCGCGAAGACCACACCCAGAACCATCCCGGCGGTCAATGGCGGCAACAAAGCCAAAGCAACCCGGCGTGTGGGCGGCGACCAGTACGGTTCGTTGTCTTTGAGCGCCTGCCGTCGAACGATGAAAAATGCACCCGCGATGGCGACAACCGCTGTGCCCAGCCAAAGCGCGCTGAAAGCCCGGGCCGAATCCCAATGCTGGATTAACCCAACGGCCGCTGCCAACACGCCCACGGCGCCGGCAAACAACATAATGGGCGCAAGCGCATGCCGATACACGGCGGAACGCTCCATTAAAGTTCGGATGGTTTGCAGATTCTCTTCGGCCCAATTGGTTTCCATGCCGACACTTTGCATCACAAAGTCAGTTTTGGCAAGCAATATATGCTCTAAAAAACCATCCTCGTTCTCCTTCTCGTCCTTCATCCTCGTAAAACAATCCGGCAAATCGAGGACGAGAGCGAGGACGAGCACGAGGACGAAGAGGATGCCTGCTTGCTTTCCACATCGGTTCCGCCGAAAATTTTCCGGCACATGCTGCCAACCAAATACATTCCGCCGCTCGGGCAGGGAAAACGTTCCGCCCGCCAAAGAGTGCTGACGCAATGGCGCGGCGTGGATTTGTCGCCGCTGGAAGCCGCGCGAACCATGCGCGCCCGGCGGGTCGGCGACGTGCTGCCGAAAGTGGCAGCGGAATTGCATCTGGACACCCGCCGCGCTGAAGCCGAGGTCGTCAAAGTATGGAACTCGCTGCTCGACCCGAACATCGTCGCGCACGCCCAGCCGGTCGGCCTGCGCAAAGGCACGCTGTTTGTGAACGTGGACAGCAACGTTTGGCTGGCCGAAATCGTCCGGTATCGCCGCAAGGAAATACTCGACCGGTTGCAGCACAGTTTCGGAAAGAATCTGATTCAACGCATTTCGTTCCGCGTCGGATAAAGTTTTTACCACGAAACACACTAAATACGCGAAAGAAACCGGGAAATTCGCCCCAAATACTTCGTGTGATTTGTGTATTTCGTGGTTTGGATTAAATCATCAACTTCATTTGCTTTGGCGTGAGCAGCCACACGAGCGTGGCACATCGGTCATGGCTTAATTTTTCGGCTTCCAATTTGCATAGGCCGCCTTTTTTGAAATCCATCGCGAGATCCGTGCCGCCGGTCGTGAGCAATGAAATCAGGCGGCTTAAGTAAGGCTCGTGGCCGACCAGCAAAACGTTTTCCGGCGCGGGTTTTGATTCGTTCAACTCCCGGATCAGGTTTTGGAAGCTGCCGTCCGGCACAAGCGCATTGGAAAATTCAAGCTGCCTTTTCAACCTCAAGGATTCGACGACGATTTCCGCGGTTTGTTTCGCCCGCAAATACGGACTGGAAAGAATCAGGTCGAAGCGCAGGCCCATTTTCTTCATGGCGGCGGCGGTCTGCCGGAGCTGGCGTTTGCCTTTGGGCGTGAGTTGGCGCTTGGAGTCGTTTTCGGCGTTCAGGTCATCGCGCACAACCGCGATGCCGTGGCGTAAGATACAGATTTTCATGACGGGAAAATACACACCACCCGGCTCGGCGCAACCCTCTGTGAAATGCAGGTAATGGGTCAATTGAGGCTGTAGTGTCGGCTGTCCCCGCCGACTGTGCGCTGGGGACAGCGCACGCTAAAGGAAATTGAACCATTACCAAAACGTAACATTTTTCAGTTGGGTTTCTGCGCCGACGCCTTGTAGCTTTCCGCCGCATGGGACCCGTTCGCCGCGCGGTCATTGATGTCGGCACCAACTCGATCAAGCTGCTGGTCGCCGACGTGGCGGGACACGACGTGCGGCCGGTGCACGAGGAAAGCCGCCAGACGCGGCTCGGCCGGGGCTTCTACGAAACGCACCGGCTCCAGCCCGAAGCCGTCGCCTGCACCGCCGAAGCCGTCTGGGAGTTCGCCCAGATTGCGCGCGAAAGAAATGCCGATTCCATTCGCGTTATCGCCACCAGCGCTGCGCGCGACGCGGTGAATCCCGGCGACCTCACTGCGACCATCGAACGCGTGTCCAATCTCAAAGTCGAAATCATCTCCGGCGAACGGGAGGCGGAACTGGCGTTTCAAGGCGTGACCACGGAGGCGGAACTGGCGAAGACGCCATTGCTGCTGCTGGACGTCGGCGGTGGCAGCACGGAATTCATTCTCGGCCAGGGCGAGCACAAGCATTTTGCGCGCAGTTTTCCGCTGGGCACGGTGCGGCTCATGGAAAAATTTCCACACAGCGACCCGCCCACGCGCCGCGAATTCAACGCCTGTCGCGACTGGATCAGGGATTTTCTGGAAAACGAAGTCCGCCCCAAACTGGATCCCGCCTTGCGGCGCGAGGCCCGTTCATCTTCCGGGGATATTCAGCTCGTTGGCACCGGCGGCACGACGAGCATCCTCGCGCGCATCGAGGCGAAACTCGACCGCTACGAACGCGAGCGGATTGAGGCCACGCGCCTCAACCTGGAGCGGATAAAGTCGCATCGGCGGCGCTTGTGGCGTCTCCCGCTGGCTGAGCGCAAGGAAATCGTCGGCCTGCCGAAATTACGGGCGGATGTGATTCTCACCGGCGTCGTGATTTACGAGATGGTGATGGCGGAATTCGGCTTCAACGAACTCCGCGTGAGCACACGCGGCCTGCGCTTCGCCGCGGTGATGGAATGAAGGTAGGGACGCGCGGCCCGCGCGTCCGAGCGGACATCTCGGCGAGATGTCCCTACCATTTCTCGCTTTGCGCCGTGCGAATACCTATCGTTCCTCCATGCGCGTTTTGATTGTCGGCTGCGGCTACGTGGGGCTGCCGCTCGGAGCCGAACTCGTCCGGCTCGGACACGAAGTCTTCGGTCTGCGCCGAAGTGCGTCAGCGGAAAATGAATTGAAAACGGCGGGCATCAAACCGCTCATCGCCGACATCACCAAGCCGGAAACGCTGACGAAACTGCCGCGCGAATTTGAGTGGGTGGTGGATTGCGTTTCCTCCACCGGTGGCGGCGCGGAAGATTACCGGCAGGTTTATCTTCAAGGTACACGCAATTTGATTGAGTGGCTTTCAGCCGCCCCGCCAAAGAAATTCGTTTATACCAGCAGCACAAGTGTTTACGGCCAGACCGGCGGTTCGCAGGTCAAGGAAACCAGTCCGACCGAACCGCTCGTGGAAACAGGAAAAATTCTGCTTGAGACGGAAAAGTTGCTGCTGGCGGCGATGACGGAGCGCAAGTTCCCGGCCGTGGTTTTGCGCGTGGCCGGCATTTACGGGCCGGATCGCGGTCATTGGTTCAAGCAATTCCTGAAAAATGAGGCGCACATTGAAGGCGATGGCTCGCGTTTCCTGAACATGATTCATCGCGACGATTTGATTGGCTGCATCATCGCGGCGCTGAAGAATGGCCGCCCCGGCGAGATTTACAACGCCGTGGACGACGAGCCGGTGAGCCAGGTGAATTTTTTCCAATGGCTCGCGGCAACTGTCGGGAAATATCCGCCAGCGTCCGTGCCGGAAAATCCGGACGAAAACCGCAAACGCGGCGTGACGAACAAGCGCGTCCTGAACCGCAGGGTGAAGATGGAACTCGGTTATCAGTTCAAATACCCGAACTTCCGCAAAGGCTATACCGCCGAGATTCTGCGGCTGGAACGCGCCGGCGAACTGCACGTCATGTCCGACGAGCGATGATTTGAGATTCCAACGGTGAACCGGCGGTCTGCAAAATTACACCGCGCTGTCGCCTTGCTCGCTGGTGCGGATACGCCAGGCATCGTCAACGGTGGAGACAAAGACCTTGCCATCGCCAATCTTGCCGGTCTTGGCGGCCTTGAGTATGGCTTCGACGGCGGCCTCCACCTGCGCATCCGGCAGCACGGTTTCGATTTTGATCTTGGGAAGAAAATCCACGGTGTATTCGCTGCCGCGATAGATTTCGGTGTGTCCCTTCTGGCGGCCGAAACCTTTGACTTCCATGACGGTCATGCCGAGGATGCCGATGCCGTTGAGGGCTTCCTTGACGTCGTTTAGTTTGAACGGCTTGATGATGGCTTCGATTTTTTTCATGCGTCGTCTCCTGTTTATTCGTTGTAGGCGCGCTCGCCGTGTTGCGAAAGATCCAGCCCCACGCTCTCATCTTCCTGGTCAACGCGCAAACCGATAAGCCGGTCAACCAACTTCAACAAAACCCAGGTGGCGATTGCCGCCAGCGCCACCGTGACCAGCACGGCCTGGAGTTGATTGAAAAACTGATGTGCGCCGCCCGTGATGGCCGTGGTCACGCCATTGACTTTGAAGGTGGCCACGAGGGCCGGGTTCACCTTCTGGCTGGCGAGAAAGCCCAGCAACAACATGCCAGTCGAACTGCCCACGGCGTGCACGCCGAACACGTCGAGTGAATCGTCGTAGCCAAAACGCGCCTTGAGCTTCGTAACGGCAAGGTAGCAGACCACGCCCGCCACCAGCCCGATGCCGAACGCCGAAGGGATGGACACGAAGCCCGACGCCGGTGTGATGGTCGCCAGCCCCGCCACCATGCCGGAGGCCGCGCCGAGCACGCTGGGTTTGCCTTTGAGCCACCATTCGGTGGTGGTCCAGCTCAATGCCGCGGCGGCGGCGGAAAAATGCGTGGCGGCGAACGCGCTTGTGGCCAGCCCGCCCGCGCTCAACGCGCTGCCGGCGTTGAACCCGAACCAGCCCACCCACAACAAGCCGGCCCCGATGAGCGAATACACCACGTTGTGCGGCATCATCGGTTCCTGCGGGTAGCCGGCGCGTTTGCCCAGCACCAGCGCGCAGACCAGCGCGGACACGCCCGAACTGATGTGCACCACCGTGCCGCCCGCGAAGTCGAGCGCGGGTATTTTTCCGCCGAGTGCCCAGTTGAACAGGCCGCCCTTGCCCCACATCATGTGGCAGAGCGGCAGATAGACCACCGTCGTCCACAACACGATGAACACCAGATACGCCTTGAACCGGATGCGTTCGGCGACCGCGCCGCTGATCAACGCCGGCCGTGGCCGAGTAATCCGGGTCGGGCGCCGCGCCGACGCCTTGGAGGAACAAATGTTTGAACGGATTACCGAAGATGGCGTTGCCCTCGCTAAACGCCATGCTGTAACCGAACACCATCCACAACGTGGAAATTACCGCCATGAGAATCAGACTGTGCATCATCGTGGAAAGGACGTTCTTGCTGCGCACCAGCCCGCCGTAAAACAGGACCAAGCCCGGCGCCGTCATCATCAATACCAGCGCCGCGCTGGCGAGTACCCAGGCGTTGTCGCCGGAATTGATGGGAAGACCATTGCTGATGCCGGATGCGGGGTTCAATTGCGCCACCGGTTCCGGGCCAGGCGCGTTGTCGGCAAAAGCAACGCCGCCAAAACCGAGCGCCAAAACCGACAGAATGCATATCGAAAGCGAGCCGCAGTAAAAACGGGCTGGTGTGGTCATACTGAATCAGACTATTGCCGGTCAATGGATATGGCTTGTCGCATTTTGGCAAAGTGTAGCCAAGTATTGTCACCCCGAAGTGTTATTCAAGAAAATTCGGACGTCCGATTTTTTCGAGGAGTATCACCAGGCTGGGCCTGATGCCTCGCGCGCCAATGCAAAAATTCCTCGACGCGGTTGGCAGAACTGCCCGAGGACGCGCTGCTCCTGTTCGAACCCGGCAAACTCGTCAAAGGCGGTGTGACCGACGAGCGCGTACTGAATCGCCGGTTGAAAATGGAACTTGGCTGCCGGTTCAAGGATCCGAACTTCCGCGAAGGCGACAGTGTGTAATTTTTACGTTCCGAACGTGCCGGCGAACTGTTCCTCGCGCCGGACGAACAATGATTTTACGCCGGCGGAAGCGTGTCAATTTATGGACTGACAGTACGATAGAACCTGCCCCGTTCCGGGGTCATGGGAGTGAAGACCCGGAAATAGCTGTCTGGTCCGAGTGTGTTTGTTGAAATGGGCAGCCAATCCGTGAGATTCGTGGACGTTAGTGTGCGGTAGGTCCACCCGTTCGTTGCAGCAAAAACGAGGGGCAACATTCCATTCGTCAACGGATCGATGGTCACCATGTTCCAGCGATAGGCGTTAAAGTTCACAGACACCTGGTCCGGGCCGACCGTGACCGGAGTATTGGTGGGGACGAACAGGAAACTGGAGTTGGAAGGAGTAACGGTGTAAGACCCCACGTCAAAACCCTCCAAACCGTAGCTTCCGGAACAGGTGGTTACCGTATTGGACGAACCGATTGTGACAGCAGCCAGCACTGACATGAGTCCTGATATTTGTCCACCAATGAAGTAAGGCGGGGATGACTCAAATGCGCCGATGTCGGCGGCGGCGCCGTAAGGCCGGGCGCGTCCGCGCTGGTCGGTGGCCGGGGCGGTGGCCGTGTTCCCGCCGTCGATGGCCGGGCTGCCGGCCAGCAACGGAACGGTTGGGGTGGGACCGCCATAGTCACCCAGCGGGCCCAGTTTTGGGTCGGTGTTGTTCAGGCTGCCGGCCGCGGAAAATCCCGCGCTGGCATCAGAACTGAGGTTATAGCCTCCATCCGACATGGTGCCCCAGCAGTTACTGCCGGAGGTGCTGTTGGCCACGATGGTGTTGTACAGGGTCACCGTTCCGTTCGAATTGCAAATGGCCCCGCCGTAGCCAATGCCGCCAAGCGATCGAGTACGAGCCGCGTTGGCCGCGAAAGTATTGTTGACTGAAATAACCGTGTTGCTGACGGTGTAAACGGCGCCGCCAAAAGCATCGGCGCTACCATAACCATTGCCGCCCAAGGCCAGGTTTCCAGTCAGCGTGGCGTTCGTAAGCTGACAGGAACCGACGTTGTAAATGGCCCCGCCGTAGCCGGGTGTGGCTACATTGGGCTGGGCGTCAACCCCAAACGCTTCATTGATGGAAAACGTGCAGCTAACGATTGAAACTGTATTGCTGTTATAGATCGCCCCGCCTTTGCCCGAACCGCCCGGGTAGGGAGCAATTCCGTTTTCAGCCGCGCCTCCTGTTACTTTATTTCCGAAGAACCAACTCTGTTTGATGCTTGATGGCCCGGCGCAATAAACCGCCCCGCCGTTTCCGTCCGAACCGCCATTCATGCCTTGATCTCCACCAGCAGCCCGGTTGTAACCGAAATTGCAATTCGATACCTGCAAGGATCCCGCATTAATAACAGCTCCGCCCTGCCCGGGTGCTGAAAGGGCTGTATCCCCGAAACCACCATAACCGCCGGCGACCGCATTGGAAGTGAAACTGGTTCCCGACACGACCAACAAACCTCCCGAATTGTAACAAGCCCCGCCCTGTCCCGGCTTCCCTGTGGTGTGGCGATAAGAAGCCAATGACGCCAAGGCCTGGTTTCCCAAAAAAGAGCCGTTGATGTTGGTGACCGCTCCTCCCAATTCACACACCGCTCCGCCATAGGCTCCGCCGGATGATGCATTCCCGTAAGTTGCAGTGAAGGCATCTGCGCCAATCGATTGATTGGTCTTAAACTCACAGTTTACCATTTGTACGACACTGGTGGCGCAATAAATGGCCCCGCCAAAACCATTCCCGGCGTTTCCACCACCCGCGAGTTCAATATCGGGAGGTGCCCCGGCGCCACCGTTGGCGTGGTTGCCAAAGAAATTGCAGTTCGTTAACGAAAGACTGCCACTGGAAACATAGACCGCACCACCCAACCCGTCACCGCCATTGCCGAGGTAGCCGTAGCCGGTCGGTTCACCGCAATTGCCTCCCTGTGCCGTGTTCGACAAAAACAGGCAGTTGGAGACAATCAGCTTACCGCCGTTTAACCACACGCCTCCACCTTGGCCGCTGCCACCGGTGGTCCCCGGAACGGCATTGGTGCCAAGCGCGAGACCGTTGGCGATGGTCAGGTTGAAAAGTGAGAGCGTGTGCGCGCCATTGACCGTGAACACTCTCACCGTGTTGCTGCCACTAATGGTCACGGTATGGCCCGTTCCATCAAGCGTCGTTGGCTTGGTCACCGCGAGTGTCTTCGTCAGCGTAATGACACCGTCGCAACCAAAGGTAATCGTTCCCCCGGCGGCGACCGCGGCTTGCAAATCCACCTCGTCACACACTGGCACCGTGCCGGGATTATTGACCATCAACAGCGCATTGGAACTGAGGATGGAACCGAGCGTATTGGTCACCCATACCGCGTAATCGCCCGCCTGGTTGAATTGGACGTTGGTCAAGGTCAGCGTGGCATTGGTGGCGTTGGCCAGGTTCACCCCGTTGAAGTTCCATTGATATTGCAAGGGAGCCAGGCCGGCAGCCGTGACAGTGAAGCTGGCCGTGCCATCCACCACCACCGCCTGATTCGCTGGCTGCACCGTTATCGAAGGCGGCGTCCCCACGGTCAACAGCGCATTGGAACTGGTCACCGTGCCGACACGATTCGTCACGGTGACCGAATAGGCGCCCGCATTGGCAGGCTGCACGTTGGTGAGTGTGAGCGTCTTATTGGTGGCCCCAACCAGCTCGTTCGTCCCGTTAAAGTTCCACTGGTAACACAACGGCGAGCTGCCCTTGGCAGTAACTTTGAAAGTTGCCGTGCTGCCCACCGCCACCGTTTGATCAGTCGGTTGGGTGAGAATGGAAGGTAGCGCTGCAAAAGCGATGCCAGGCAGGCAAAGCAGTGTGAAGATCAACCCCGAAAAACAACGGCATCCAGAAGTTTTCATAACCGGTATCGAATTGCATTAAAGCAATCTAAATAGACGCTACACCCGCTGGTGGGGATAGACAAATGAAATTTCACTTCGACCTTGGCCGGTTAACTCATTAACGTTTTACCGATGGCTGCCGAAACCCAGCTTACGCCCATGATGACGCAGTATCGCCGCATCAAAGGCGAACTGCCCAAGGACGCGCTGCTCCTGTTCCGGCTCGGCGATTTCTACGAGATGTTTTTCGAGGACGCGCAAATCGGCGCGCAGCTACTCAATCTCGCGCTTACGGCGCGCCAGGGCGTCCCCATGTGCGGCCTGCCGCATCATGCGTCCCATGCCTACATCGGCAAGTTGCTCAAAGCCGGACGCAAGGTGGCCATCTGCGATCAACTCGAAGACGCCCGGCCCGGCAAACTCGTCAAACGCGAAGTCACCCAAATCCTCAGCCCCGGCACCCATTTCGACGAACGGATGCTCGTGGCCGAACGGAACAACTTCCTCGCCGCCATTTGTCCGCGCGGAAGAACTTTCGGCCTGGCGCTCGTGGATTTGACCACGGGCGATTTCATGACGACGGAGGTGGAAACAGATTCGGCGTTGCTCACGGAACTCGAACGGCTGCGTCCCGCGGAAATCATTTGTCCCGGCGAGTCGGTGGCTGTGTGCGAATTGCTGGGCAGCCGCCGACGTGGGGAGGCGGACTCTCCCCGCGCTCTCACAAGCGCGGCTACGGGGCAAGGTTGGATCGTCAATGGTTACGACGATTGGACCTTCGCGCCAGAGACGGCGCTGTTCACCGTGCGCGATCATTTCAAGGTGGCGTCGCTGGACGGGTTCGGGCTGAAAGACCGCACGGCCGCCATCGGCGCGGCAGGCGCCGCGCTGCATTACCTCACGCAACACCTGCGCCGCGATGTGCAGCATCTCACCCGCCTGTCGTTTTACCGCCGCAACGATTTTCTCGCGCTGGATTACACAACGCTGCGCCATCTGGAAATCCTCGAGCCGTTGCTCCACGACGCCCCACGCAACGCTTCACTCTACGGTGTGGTCAATCGCACTGTCACGCCCATGGGCGCGCGCCGGTTGCGCGACTGGCTTTCGCAACCGCTCGCGGCGGTGGAGCCAATCCGCCGTCGGCAGGAGGCGGTGCAGACGTTCATCGAAAATTCCACCGGGCTGGACAATTTTCGCGCGCAGCTTTCGCAAGTGCGCGATCTGGAGCGGACAATGGGCCGCCTTAGTTCCGGCAGCGGCAACGCGCGCGACCTCGTCGCCTTGCGCATGGCTTTGGAACAGATTCCGGCGGTGAAGGGGATTCTGCAAAACGTAGCGCAGGCGTCCCGCCTGCAGCCTGATGTTCTCCGGGAACCGAATGAAAACAAAAACGCAGTCGGGACGGCTGCGCTACTTTGCGAACTCGAATCCCAGCTCACCGAATCACCTGACCTCGTCGAGTTGATTTCCCGGGCCATCGTGGACGACCCGCCGCTGGCCGTGAAGGAGGGCGGCATGATTCGCGACGGTTTCGACGCTGCGCTTGACGAACTCCGCAACGCCACGCGCGGCGGCAAGGACTGGATTGCCAGGTTGCAGGCGGACGAAATCGCGCGCACCGGCATCCCGTCGCTGAAAGTGCGGTTCAATTCCGTCTTTGGCTACTACATCGAGGTCACCAAGGCGAACCTCGACAAGGTCCCGCCGCATTACATCCGCAAGCAGACCATCGCCAACGGCGAGCGTTACATCACGCCGGAGTTGAAGGAGATGGAAGGCAAAATCCTTGGTGCGGAGGAGCGCAGCGTGAAGCTCGAATACGAAGTCTTCCAGCGCGTGCGCGAAGCCGTGCTCGGCCAACTGGCAAAGATTCAGCAAACCGCCGCGGCGCTGGCGCAACTCGATGTGCTGGCGTCCTTTGCCGAAACCGCGCGCCTGCACAACTATTGCCGTCCGCACGTCGCCGACGAAGGCGTGATTCAAATTCGCGACGGCAGGCATCCGGTGCTGGAGCAAAGTTTGATGGACGAGCGGTTTGTGCCGAATGATGCAACGTTGACGAGTAGAACAGGCTTCCAGCCTGTCTCTAATTTAAAATCTCAAACCGGGACGCCACAAGGCGAGGTTGTTTCAAATGGAGACAGGCAAGATGCCTGTCCTGCTTTTCCTCAAATCGCGCTCATCACCGGGCCGAACATGGCGGGCAAGAGCACCTATATCCGGCAGGTCGCGCTCATCGTGTTGCTCGCGCACACCGGCTCATTCGTGCCGGCTGCCGAGGCGCGGATTGATCTGGTGGACCGCATTTTCACGCGCATCGGCGCGAGCGACGACCTCACGCGCGGGCAGTCCACGTTCATGGTCGAAATGACCGAGACGGCGAACATCCTGAACAACGCCACGCCGCGCAGCCTTATCGTGCTCGACGAAATCGGGCGCGGCACAAGCACCTTCGACGGCCTGAGTCTGGCGTGGAGCATCGTGGAACACCTGCACAACCAGGTCGGCGCGAAGACGCTCTTCGCCACGCATTACCATGAGCTGACCGAACTGGCCCAGCGCCTGCCACGATTGAAAAATTTCAACGTGGCCGTGCGCGAATGGCGCGACCAGATCGTCTTCCTGCGGAAAATCGTGGAAGGCGGCACGGACAAGAGCTACGGCATCCACGTCGCGCGGCTGGCGGGCGTGCCGCAGGAAGTATTGGAGCGCGCCAAGGTAATTCTCGGCAATCTCGAAGAAAGCGAACTGACGCCCGAGGGCACGGTGCGCCAATCCGCGCGCCGCCAGCAGGACCGCGACAAGCTCAAGCAACTCGCCCCGCCGCCGCAGATGGATTTGTTCGGTGGATAAAATTGCTAGTTGCGTAGAATTGTTTTGTTAATATCTTGTCAATAAGTTTAGGAATTGGAGTAAAATCGAAAGAGCAAATCTTTTTCTGCGAACAGATGACCGGCAGCACCCAGAATTTTCTGAACACCGGTATATATACCGTGCCGGAAGCAGCGCGATTGAGTCGTGTTTCGACTGGCCGCATCCGGCGCTGGCTACGTGGTTACAAGTTTCGCACCAAGAAGAAGCGGGAGTATCACTCACCAGCACTATGGCATGGGCAGCTAGAACCTATTGACCATAGCCTCGCTCTGGGATTTCTAGACTTGATCGAAATCAGGTTCGTGGATGCTTTTTTAAGGGCAGGCGTTAGCTGGGCGATGCTTCGTAAAGCACACGAGCGAGGCAAGGAACTGTTCAAGACCCCACATCCATTTTGCACACGCAGATTTAAAACCGACGGGCATGAAATTTTTGTAGAGCTCCACAAAGAAACGGGCGAGTCCAGCCTCGTTGAGATCGCCCACAATCAACATGTCTTTGTTCAAATTGTCAGTTCGTTCCTTAAGGAGTTGGAATTCGGCGGAGCTGATGTTCTACTCCGCTGGAGGCCAACGACAAGCAGACGACTCGTTGTCCTCGATCCAACGCGCAATTTCGGACGGCCCATTGTTGCTAAATATGGTGTGCCAACGGAAATTTTGTTCCGCGCCAGCAAAGCTTGCGGTTCGGTCGGAGAGGTTTCTCGTTGGTATGAAGTGCCGGAGATTGAAATAGATGACGCGGTAGAGTTCGAGCAGTCGCTCGCCGCATGAGGTTTTTCCTCGATAATTGCCTTGCCATTCGTCATGCCCGGGCTCTCAACGAAATGGTGAAACCGGAACACAGCTTTACACACCTACAAGAAAAATTTCGACCGGACGTGAAGGACGAGGAATGGATTTGCCTACTCGGTAAACCGACCGCGCGGGAAATCGCCCAGACCAGCGCGACGTTCACGGGCAGCCTCACGGCGATTGACCTGGGTCAAAAAACCTTGAAAGCCAAAGCCACCTTCGCCACGAAGAAGTTCAGCCTGGGCGATGACTGCGCCATTGTCGTCAATGGCAAACCGGACGGGAAATTGACCGACCTCAGGCCCGGTGAAAATCTGGCATTCAGTTACGACGACGTGAATGGCGTGAATATTGTAAACCGGATTGCTCCGGCGGGAACGGAATCAGCCACGCAAACGACGGCAGGGCAGTCGTTGCCGCAATAATCCGTTTCCAGATCGTTCAAACGAGCACGTTCCCATGGGGACGTGCTCTTTTTCTTTCCTTCGGCATGCGGCGAAAGGCGATGTGTTCAGACAGGGAAAAGAACATAGCGCGAGCCCGCACAATCTGCAAAAATCCGGGCAGGCGAAATGATTTCCGTCATCGAACATCAACCCGCCGGGGCAGGCATTGATTTGGTCAAACAAGTCGAGGGAATTTTTTCACCGACGGGGCTACTGTCGCGCGCGAAGAATTTTGAATTTCGCCCGCAGCAGCAGGAAATGGCCGTGGCGGTGGCGCGCGCGTTGCAGGGGCGCGAGCATCTCGCGGTCGAGGCGGGCACCGGCGTCGGCAAATCGCTGGCGTATCTGATTCCGGCCATCCTCTTTGCGGTGGCGCAGGAGAAAAAGGCCGTTGTCTCCACACACACCATCAATTTGCAGGAGCAGCTCACGGAAAAAGACCTGCCGATGCTCGTGACTGTGCTCGGCGCACTGACGCCGCCGGTGAAGTTCAGTTTTGCCATGCTCAAAGGGCGCGCGAATTATCTCTGCACGCGCCGGCTGCAAAAAGCGATGCAGCAATCCGGCAATCTGTTCACGTCGTCCGAGGCCGAGGAGTTGCGGCGCATCTACGCGTGGTCAAAGAAAACCCGGGACGGCAGTTTGTCGGACTTCGACGTCGAACCCGACCCGAAGGTGTGGGCGCTGGTCTGCTCCGAGCGCGGGTTGTGCTCGCCGAAAATCTGCGGGTATCCGTCTGATTTTGCCAAGGACCACGGCGTCTGCTTTTTCCAGCGCGCACGGAACAAGATTCTCTCATCGGACGTGCTGGTATTGAACCACACGCTGTTTTTCACGCTGCTCGGCGGCATCGAGGAGGAAGTTGAGGGCGGCATTTTGTTCAAGAACGACTTTGTGATTTTCGACGAGGCACACCAGATGGAACGGGTCGCGTCGAAACACATTGGCCTGAGCGTGTCAAGCGGCCAGGTGCGTTACGCGTTGAACCGGCTCTGGAATCCGCGCACGGAAAAGGGCCTGCTCGCCACCTTGCGCAAGGGCGCCGCGGTGAAACTCGTCGCCGATATTCTGGATGAAGCCGACAAGTTTTTTGAAAACGTTGAGGCTGCGTGTGATGAGATTCAGCGCAATGCTGGAAAAAACAGTTTCGGCGCGACGGAATCCCGCCCCACCAGCCGGAAGTGGACGGAACTTCGCATCCGCCGCGCGGAACTGGTGCAGGACAATGTTACTTTGCCCATCCAGCGCCTGCGCGAAGCGGTGAGCGATTTGATCAAGCTGAGCGAGGACAAGGACATCGGGCAGGAATTGATCGAGTGCAACCGGCGGCTGGCCGAGTTGCGCGACGCGGTGAAAGCGTTCCTCGAACAGAGCGCCGCCGACCACGTTTACTGGGTCGAACGCAGCGGCAAGGCGCAAAAGAACCTTTCGCTGAACGCCGCGCCGATTGACGTGGCGGAATTTCTGCGCCGGCGTTTGTTTGAGAGCGACACGAGCATCATCATGACCAGCGCGACGCTGGCGACCGTAGGACAGGCGTCACGCCTGTCTAGCGAGCGCGCCAGCGCGAGCGGTCAAACAAAATCAGGGCAAGTTACGCCGACTTCATCGGCGCGGGCAGGCGGGACGCCCGCCCTACTCTTCGCACCGTTCGACCCGGATGCGCCGGTTGGCATCTATGGACGACATTTACCGCATTGGCGGCAATCGAGCGCGACGTATTTTGTCACGTTTCGGCTCGCTGATTCCATCCCGCAGGACAGACTCCGACAGTGGGAGCGGGAGTTGGCCGAGTGGCTGAAAAAAAATCCGGAACCGCATTCAACGGCGCAAAAAGCCGAGTTTCATGAGCGGTTCACGGAGAGGTTTCAGCGCTGGCTTGACGCGGGCATGGGTGAATGTGTGCTGCGAAGGCCGGAAATTTCCACCGTCGTGGAAGGAGCGCTGTGTCACTTTGATGGCGAGCGTTACGTCCTCGGTCATTACGTCATCATGCCCAACCACGTCCACGTTGTGGTGCGGCCCGTGCAAGGAAATCTGCTCAAAGACATCGCCCATTCCTGGAAATCTTTCACGGCGCACAAACTGAATGAAATGTTGGGCCGCACCGGGCAATTATGGCAGGACGAATCCTTTGATTGCATTGTGCGCAATGCACTGCAACTGGAAAAAATCGGATTTTACATCCGGGAAAATCCGCCAAAAGCCGGTTTGAGGCCGGGAGAGTTTAGACTGGGAGCGGGTCGTAACGTAGGGCAGGCGTCCCGCCTGCCCAATACGCGCGAAAACGCGGACAAAGAAGAGAAAGAACTTGCGCCGGCTGCGTCGGCGCGGGCAGGCGGGACGCCCGCCCTACATTACTTCATCCGCCGCGTCGGCGCGGAATCGGCCACCCAACTGCAGGTCGGCACGCCGTTCGATTACGAGCGGCAGATGAAAATTTTTGTCGCCAAAAAAATGCCCGACCCGCGCGAAGCCGGTTACGCCGACGCCCTCGAACATTGGATCGAACACTTCGTGAAGCAAACGCACGGCAAAGCCTTCGTGCTGTTCACGAATTACAAGCTCATGCAGGAACTCGGTGAGCGGATGGAACCGTTTTTTGACAGGTTCGGCGTCGCGTGTTTCGTGCAAGGCACCGGCACGCCGCGCACGACGATGCTGGAGAAGTTCAAAGACGACGTGGACTCGGTGTTGTTCGGCACGGACAGTTTCTGGCAGGGGGTGGATGTGCCGGGCGAATCGCTCAGCAACGTCATCATCACGCGGCTGCCGTTTGCCGTGCCCGACCATCCGCTCATCGAGGCGCGCATCGAGGCGATTGAAGCGCGCGGCGGCGATTCGTTCCGGGAATTCTCGCTGCCGGAGGCGATTTTGAAATTCCGCCAGGGCGTCGGCCGGCTGATCCGCACGAAGACCGACACCGGCATCATCGTCGTTTTGGATAACCGGGTTTTGACGAAGCAATACGGGCAGGCGTTTCTCGACGCGCTGCCGAAATGCCCGGTGGAAATTGTGTGATTTTTTCCGTAGGACAGGCGTCGCGCCTGTCACAAATCGAAGCAGAAGCGCCTTAAGGCGGAATTTCTTCAGATGGAGACAGGCGAGACGCCTATCCTACGCTCCTACGATTTTAAAATTCGCCAGGGCGTCGGCCGGCTGATCCGCACGAAGACCGACACCGGCATCATCGTCGTTTTGGATAACCGGGTTTTGACGAAGCAATACGGCCAATCCTTTCTTGATGCGTTGCCGAAGTGCCCCGTGGAGATTGTTTGAATTTTCTGTAGGACAAGCGTCGCGCCTGTCACAAATCGAAGCAGAAGCGCCTTAAGGCGGAATTTCTTCAGATGGAGACAGGCGAGACGCCTATCCTACGCTCCTACGATTTTGAAATTCCGCCAGGGCGTCGGCCGGCTGATCCGCACGAAGACCGATACCGGCATCATCGTCGTTTTGGATAATCGCGTGTTGACGAAGCAATACGGCCAGTCATTTCTCGATGCGCTGCCGAAGTGCCCCGTGGAGATTGTTTGAATTTTCTGTAGGACAGGCGTCGCGCCTGTCACAAATCGAAGCAGAAGCGCCTCAAGGCGGAATTTCTTCAGATGGAGACAGGCGAGACGCCTATCCTACACTCCTACGATTTTAAAAATTCGCCAGGGCGTGGGCCGGCTGATCCGCACCAAGACCGACACCGGCATCATCGTCGTTTTGGATAACCGGGTTTTGACGAAGCAATACGGCCAGTCATTTCTCGGTGCGCTGCCGAAATGCCCGGTGAAAATTGTTTGAAGCACTATTTGGAAGAAGGCAACAGCAACTGAAACGTAGTCGGAACGTTTGTACTGATCGGATTAAAAAACGGATCGTATCGCACCACTTCCTTGAAATTGCCATTGCTATCACCGCCTCGCCAAAGTTCGGTCAGCACACCGTTCTGAAATATTTCCCGCATGGTGGAAAATTTCGAGCCATTGGGTTTGATGTCCAGCTGTTGAATTATCTGGTGCTTGTATGTGCAAAATTCATCTGGAATGCCGTTAAAATCGGTATCCTTTTGCAATGTGTCTGCTCCATCATCTGAAAGTGTCCACCATTCGTCCGGCTTTCCATCGAAATTATTGTCATATTCTGAGCGCACCGCTCGGCCATGTTCAAAAAAAGTCCAATGGTCCCAATCTCCGTCGAGATTTCTGTCTTTCATAAATTCGACCAGATGCCCATCCCGGTAAATCCATGCTTCGTCAATTTTCCCGTCCGTTGTGTGATGGTAATATGTCTTCGTTCCAAGTTTTTCCGCCCGTTGGTAAAGCAAACAAAGCATTACTCCAAGGATCACCCCGATAACCGCGCTGAACATGATTTGACCCAGAGCCAGTTTTTTTGGTGGAACAGTTTCCGGCGGAGCAGCAGCGACGGCTTCAGTTTCGATTTGATTAATTTCCCTGGGCGATACTTGCGCATCCAGCAAGGCGATGGCGGCTTCGGCATCCGCAGCGCGAACCAGCAAACGGACGCCACCGGGAGCTGTTAAATTTGGCAACATACCGCCGGCATCGTCAGAGTTTAACCAACATTGAATTCCATGTGCTTCAAGGTTTGTTGCGGCAACTTCGGCGGCATCGTGGCTGGTGAACACACGAATCGTTGCAGTTTTCACTTCGTTGTGAAGACCACCGTTAGTTGGTTCGGAAGCCATAATCGCGCAAAGGAATAGTCTTTGGTTTCGATACGTAAAGCCAAAAACCCGACCTGCTGGCTCTGCCCGTCATGTTTTCGACACATGAGGCGCACCGAAAACCTCATAGACGAACTCATCGCACTGCCGAAATGTCCGGTGGAGATTGTCTTAATTGTCACGCACTTGACACGAAAACGTCACTTGCGAATCCGGGAACGTGGGTTAAGTTGGCAACGTCGTACAAAGCGGGTGTTGGGTATGTAGTTTGTGTGTTGCCCGACGCCCGCTTTGCTTTCAGTCCCAAGCTCCAGCCCAAAGAGGTCTTCGAGTTATCACTTTTCCCAAGGCTAAAACGCGCTATACTGGCCCGCATGTATCGGACGCAGGATTTGCGCGTCAAGGAAATCGTCCGGCTCCTGACGCCGCAGGCATTGAAGGCGCAGTTGCCGGCGACCAAGACGGCCAACACCACCGTGGCGCGCAGCCGCGAACGGGTCATCCGCATTTTACAGCAAAAAGACCCGCGCCTGCTCGTCGTCATCGGCCCCTGCTCGATTCACGACGAAAAAGGCGCCCTTGATTACGCGGCGCGGCTCAATGCGCTCCGTGAGAAACTTGCCGACCGCCTGGAAATCGTCATGCGCGTTTATTTTGAGAAACCGCGCACGACCATCGGTTGGAAAGGGTTGATCAATGACCCGCACCTGGACGGGTCGCAAGACATCGAGACGGGTTTGAAAATTGCCCGGCGGCTGTTGCTGGCCATCACCGGCATGGGCCTGCCGGCGGCAACGGAATTTCTCGACCCCATCGTGCCGCAATACATCGCGGACCTGGTCACGTGGGCGGCGATTGGCGCGCGCACAACGGAATCGCAGACCCACCGCGAGATGGCCAGCGGCCTTTCCATGCCAGTCGGTTTGAAAAACAACACGGACGGCAGCCTGCAATCGGCGATTGACGCGATGGGCGCGGCGCGGCATCCGCACAGTTTTCTGGGCATAGACCAGGACGGCGTCACGGCCATCGTGCGCACAACCGGCAATCCCGGCACGCACATCGTGCTGCGCGGCGGACGGGCACGGACGAATTACGATGCGGCCAGCATCCGCGACGCCGAGGCGAAATTGAAATCGGAAAAATTGCCGCCGATTTTGATGGTGGATTGCAGCCACGCGAATTCCGGCAAACAACCCGCGCGGCAGGAGAACGTCTGGCGCAGCGTGATTCGGCAACGGGTCGGAGGCACGCGCTCGCTCATCGGCCTGATGGTCGAGAGCAACCTCAACGAGGGCAACCAGCCCATTCCGAAAAATCCGGCCGACCTGCGTTATGGTGTGTCCATCACCGACTCGTGCATCGGGTGGGAAACCACCGAACGGATGCTGCGTTGGGGCTACGAAGAGCTGGCAAAATAATCAGAACCGACGACTTCGACGATGTAATTCACTATGGGTGGGGCCGCGCTGCCGCGCGGCCAATCGTGTCCGGCGGCGCCGCAGCGCCGCCCTACCATTGCTCCTATGGCCAGGACCAAGCGTAGGGGAACTGCAGCCGGTAAAACAACTGCGGCGAACCGGAGGCCGGAACAAAGACCGTTTGCGTGACGTTGGTGCTGTTGAAGCTTGCCTTGGTTGTCCAGTTCGTCAGCACAAGATTCGTGCAGCCCTCCACAAAACCATTCAGACCAATTGGAACGTTGGCCACATCTAGCCGATTACTACCATTGAGCACTGTGAAGTTGGTGATTTGCACGGGCGAGACGAGTTGCTTGGCAATATCGGCCATCACCGCATGGGCCTTCGCGCTCGGATCATTTGCATCCCAAAAGATGTAGTTTGTGCCTGGACCATTTGTGGTCTTGTTACTCAGTGTGGGATCCTCGATTACATCAATGCTAAGTCCCTCAAAGAGAGCATTGATCACTCCATAGTTGGTGGGGTACGCAATCAGGTTGGTGAGCAGGGTGAAAAAGTCTGGCATATAAATCGTCAGGCCGGGGTAATTTGAATTTGTCCTTGCCAGGTTCAAGATGTTGGTAAAACCAACGTTGTAATCAAGGCACCTTTGGTGGATGAATGCCGTGTTGGCGAAATAGTTAAACTTTGGAATCGTGGAAAGATCCACGGCATTCGGCATAATCAACGTGCGGGCGCCTTTGGCATACAAGTTGGTGATGGCCTTAAAATGATTGCTGAGAGACAGGTTGATTGTATTGGTCCACACGTTCATGCTGCTGTCGTTGTTTAGTGCCGGATAAAATAAATCTGCGTTGTTGACCCAGATGACGAACAGAATGCTACTCATGCTCACACCCGATGGTGGTGTGAAGCTGCTGACACTTACCACCATAGAGGTGCTGGTATTGCCGAAGTAGGACCAGTTGTTGGTGGGGTAAAGAGTCAATCCCTGCCGCTGAGCCAGTACCTCAACCCAAACACGGCCGTTGGAATTACGTTTACCGTAGTAAGATGACCCACCCGGTCCATTTGTTGTAGCGGAAAGGCCGTCACCAAAAACCTGGAACGACGTGAATGCGGCTTGTGCCTGAGAGACGACAGGGCTTAATAACAAAATGCCGACTGTGAATCGAATCAGGCGTATCACGTTGCAAGTCCGCATCATGTAAGTCTGCTTCATGCCAGACCGAAAGTAAAGACCAGGGCGGGAGCGCAAGGGCGGATGCAGTGGGCGCCGCTTGACACCACCGCCCAGTCGGTTGTGAACCATAAAGAGCAACGCGGGGCCGGAAAGCGCCACGAACCCGCAACCTCGAAGGCTGCGCCAAGCAGCGCAGGCATCCTTGAACCCCATTCATCCTCTTGCCCTTGTATGGGATACGCAGGAGCGACGGCCAATCTTTCAAATATCGAAAATTATTTTCAAAATCACACCTCGATTAAGCGGTAATCAAACCAGGTGGCGAGGATGATAAACCGTTCCGCGCATTCTCGTGGCATCGTTGCCCAGCACCGGGGAAGGTTCGGGGCTAAAATCGGCGGGGCGAGACTCCCGGCGAGCCGGGTTGGATTTTTGGACTGCGGCGACACGTCACCGCTTTGAAAGCGCGGACATGTCCGCGCACTCCAAAATCTTTCCGGCTCGCACCTTCGCGGCGGCGAAACCGCTGCGGCGGCGCAGGCGCGAGGACGCTCGCCCTATCCAGTTAACCCACCACCTTGAATTGGGTTTCAAGACCTCGCGAAACTGGTTCCTCCGGAAACAGGTGGATATTTGCTGGCGCAACGCAAAGCGGCAGGTAACCTGCTGGCTCAAGCGCACACCCATGCGCACCCGCGGTGTTTGTCCAAGTGTTTGAACCAATGAATCGGCGAATATGAACCGGCGCAATATACTCAGGTGGCTGGCGATAATGCTTTCAGGCGTTTCGGCCTTGAACGCTTCAGCGAACGGTTTCCGGCTTGCGGATCAGGATGCCTTTGCGACTGCGCGCGGCGAAGCATTTGCCGCCACTGCGGATAATCCCTCCGCCATTTACTACAACCCGGCGGGCATCACCCAGCTTGAGGGCAACAATCTTCGTGCCGGCATTTATGGAATCTATTATGACCCAAGCTACAGCCCTCCGAACGGCGGCAATTCTTACCACAGTTCAGACAACCTCGGCGCTGCACCTCAATTCTTCTATGCATACACGCCAAAGGATTTTCCGCTGAGTTTTGGTCTAGGGGTTTACGCGCCGTTTGGCGGAAAGTCGAGCTGGCCGCAGAACACGGGCTTCCGCTCGGTGGCTTTGGACGGCTCACTGACTTATTTGACGATCAATCCGGTCGTGGCATACAAGGTGTTGCCTTCCCTTTCCCTCGGCGCAGGCTTGATGGTGAACTATGCGAACATGGATTTGGAACAAGGCTTGAGCCGTTTCTATCTGCCTCCTAATACCAACTTCTTCCGTTTCACCGGGGACGGCTGGAGTGTGGGTTATAATCTGGGCCTGCTCTGGCAGCCGCACGAAAAAATTTCGTTTGGTGCCTCGTTCCGCAGTTCCGCAACGGTCACCTTGGATGGCCAAACGCATTATGAGCAATGGCCCCAAATATCAACGCCCGTCTACCAATCCGCCCACGCGGACTTCAAATTCCCGTTGAACGCCGTTGTCGGCATTTCCTACCGACCGACGCCAAAGTGGAATATTGAGTTTGATGCGGACTACACGGATTGGAGCAGCTTCGGATCAACCACCATCCACCAAGCGGCCACTACGTATCCTGTAATACAGGACATTCCTTTGAGACTTTACTGGCAGGCGAGTTGGATATACGAGTTCGGCGTAACGCGGTATTTTGACAGCGGTTGGCACGCGAGCGCCGGTTTCGTCTATAACGAGAACTCCGTGCCGAATGCGTATTATTCCCCAATCGTGGCGGACATGGACCGTTATTTTTTCAGTGTTGGTGCGGGACACAAAGGCAGACGATTCGATTTTGACATCGCCTATCAGTTCGGCTACGGCCCCACGCACACGGTCACCGGCAGCCAGCCATCCTCGACACCTGCACAGACAACTGGGACTGCCAACGGGAATTATGATTTTACCAGCCACGCGGTGCTGGTGACGGTGGGGCTGCATTTTTAATTCCGCCGCTGTCCAAAGTTAAATCCCGCGGAACAAAACAACGGGGAAATCGGAACGCTGAGGGCTTTTGAAATTTCCCAAAGTGCTTCGACAGAAACGGGTTGTGGCCGCTTTCGATCTGGCTGATGCAAGCCCCGCCGCCGGCCCAAACCGTAGTCTCAATTATTTTAAATTCTTTGCTTGCATTATTCCTTAGACAGTATATACACCCGGTTGTTGGAGTTGGTTTTCAGAGGAAATTCGACACGGGAAAATGTGGAAATCAAAATCGGGAAGTTTTATGGAGTGGATCGCTCCCAAAGCGGAAGCGGGAAGCCCGCCCGGCCGGGCGCCGGCAGATGTAGCCGGAGAAGGAAAAGGATGGCCGCGCTACGGGAACCTCTTTGTTCAAATTCACCGCATCGCAACCATGAATTCGAAGGAACATTATGAATACATCGGCTGAAATAAAACCCTCTAACGCGCGTCCGCTGAAATGGCGCTGGCGGCATAAAAAATTATACTTCTACCTTTCCCTTGGTTTGACAACATTCGCCGGGGCGTTACCTGGGCTGGCTGTATTTGCCCTGCTTTTTTGCAGCCCCCTTTATGGTGCCCTAAAGCACACGCCGGTTCTGTTGGTGCTGACGGCCTTGGCCGCTTTGGTGGTAATGGTTTTTGGCTACCTCTTGGGTGCTTTAGTGACCTGTGTTTTTTTCATCATGGAAAAAATTTGTTTCCCCGAAGATACAGGCCCGTCCTCAGAGAAACATTCTGCCCAGCAATAACCCTTTCAACTTTAAAACAGGACAATTATGAAAATCAAAAAAGGCCGACTGGCGGTATTATTAACTGCCACCACCAGCATATTACATTAAGGTAGCTATGAATACCCCCCCATCAGGCGTTCAAAGCGATTCAATATTTGCCATCATCCCCAAAACGAAAAAAGCGTGGCTCGAAGAATTATACGTTGGGCTTCTAGCCCTCGCCGGTCTTAGTCCCGGCATCCTTGCTTTTCTTGCGCGAGGGATGTTGCTTCACCGCGTTCACCTGTCTTTGATCGCCAACGTAATCTGGGTTTGCGCCGCGTTTGCCGTTCTGGTGTTCGGCGGATTTACCGGACTTATTGCAGGCGAGCAGAAGTTGATACTGGACAAGATCGAACGGCTGGTAAAACAGCACGATGCTTCGCCGAAATAACTTTTCAAACGCCGAGGGCCAAAATTAAAATACAAAGAACAGTATCCGGGCGGGGAAAGCAAAAGGCAGTTGCCGGCATACCCGCCATCGCCAAGGCCGGGGGAGCCAATTGTTGTCGAAGGAGCAAATAGGTGGCCGTGCGACCGGGAGCCCTTTTATTCAAATTCACTGAATCGTAACCATGAAATCGAAGGAACATTATGAATACATCGACTGAAATAAAACCTTCCAACACGCGCCCGCTGAGATGGCGGAACCGGCATAAAAATTTATATTTCGCACTTGGTCTTGCCGGCTGCATTGTTTTGGGGGCGTTGCCTGGGTTGGGTGCGTTTTACCTGCTCTTGGGTAACGCACACAACATCCTCAGACAAAATACCCACTTTCAAACAATGGTTTTGCTCTTGGTGGCTTATGGGTTGCTCTTCGTTGGAATACTAATGGGTATTTTGATAGCCTGCGCATTGTTCCTTGTTGAAAAAATTTGTTTCCCCGAAGATACAGGCCCGTCCTCAGAAAAACATTCTGCCCAGCAATAACCCTTTCAACCTTAAAACAGAACAATTATGAAAATCAAAAAAGGCCGGTTGGCGGCATTATTGGCAGCTTATCCCCTATTGGGTAAAGCTTTCAGCCTTGTCCTTGCTGTCCTTATCCTCGTTATAGTTATTGGGACTCTCACGTATTTGGCCATCCATTTCGTGAAGAAGTTTGATGAAGAAATTAATCCGCCACCCCCAGCCCCGCAGACAAATAGCGTGTCTGTTAACATTGAAAAGATCTGGTGGACTTACCTTAATCCAACGAATCCGATTCTTCCACCGTTTGATTGGAACAGGGCTGAGAGTAATTGTTTAGTGGAATCTCCGATGCTGGGCAATTTCCCGGCTTTAACAAATCCGGGTTCGGGCCATGTCCTGCAATATGGTTACGCTTCTTTACCCAGCAATTCGTTTGTTTTGTGGATGCGCATGGACGCCGGTATTGCCCCCAACCTTACCCCACTTGAAACTAACGGATTGGTCCAGACCCTTCTGGATGATGGCGCTAATTTCGATGGTATTGTTGCTGTGCTCAATAATTTTTATCCAATAACGGTGCAGTCGAATCCATCGAACAAGGTGAGCCTTTTTTATTCGCCTTTGGTCCATTACACCGCAATAAATGGAATTACCAATATGGTGGCTTTGAACTTCGTAATTGACCGGGGTGACACCTTGCAATCCATGATGCCGTTCTACACCAACAGGGGTTGTTACCTTGACGCAGTGAATATGCTCATTGATAGCAATGCGTTTCCGAACTGCGGCTTTTACCGAGTGAGGTTACAGGAAGGTATTCCAGACACGCAAAGCCAGACCAATTCAACTTACTGGGGAAATTAGTTCTCCCGTTGAGCGCATTTGACGTTGGTTTTTAAGCGGCGCCAGTCTTTTGGACACCGCGCCGGGAGCACCACCTGTGAACTTGCTCAGTTCTTTGTATGTCATCGCCATGGCTGACGATTGAGTGTCGTTCACTAATGCGGCCAATGTCACAGAATCCCCTAATGAGCGAATCTCGGGTGAAAGCCACAGGACCAGAAAGAGATGCCAGATCGAGTCCGTGGCGGGGCTGCTCCGTCCTTTTACCGCGTCCGTTCACGCCATAGCCGACAGAACAACCGGGGGATGTTTCCATTTATCTACTGGGCACTTTTCCCAGCTGTTCCCGAAGCAAAGCGCCGACTTACCCGGCAATCAGATGAAACCTCTGCAACATGCCCGTGAGGAGGGCATTGAATTCCGCCGGGCGCTCGAGCATGAGCCAGTGGCCCACGTTTTCCATGACGCGATAATCGGTTTGCGGCGAGAGTGAGCGGACGTAATTTTCGCCATCAGCGTCTGACATCAGGCCTTTGGCGCTGATGACGAGCAGGGGCACGTCTGCCTTTTTCAGCGACCAATCCGGCTGGTCCGGGCCGAACATTCCCTCCATGGCGCTGGAGATGACGTGCTGCGGCGTGGCGAGCATTTCGGACAAAATCCGGTCGCGCAAGGCTTCGGTGCCGGGCACGGGAAACATCGCGCCGAAAAACCGCCGGGTGTACTCGCGATATTCCGGTGAACGAAACTCGGCGATGAATTTTTCGGCTTCACCGGGCGGCACCCGGGGCCGGCGCACGAATCCGTCCACCACCACCAAGGCGGCAACTTTCTCCGGCGCCTGTTCATAAACACGGCAGATGACCGGCCCGCCCATGCTGTGGCCGACGAGCACGGCCTTGTCCACCCGGGCATCGCGCATCACCGCGAGGACGGCGCCGGCGAAATAGTCCATGCTGAATGCCGCGGGCTGCTGGTCGCTTTGGCCGTGGCCGGGAAGGTCAATGAGCACCAGCCGCGCCTTGCCCGCCAGCGCCGGGACCTGCTCGCGCCAGAAGCCGAGGTTGCCCGCCCAGCAATGAACGAAGACCAGCGTGTTCCGGCCTTCGCCCACAGTGACGTAATGAATTTTATTTGCGCCGAAGGGGACGGAATGCGATTGGCCGTCAGCCGGCGATTTGCCTTTCGGCGCGGCGGCGTCACCGGTAAAGGATGGCCGCCCGATGGCATCAAGGGCAAGCTCACTTGTTTTCGTCATAACCCAAAATTTCTTATCGCAGTTGACCGGGCCGTGCCGGACCTGCCCAAGGGCAAACACACCCAAGGGCCGTTTCCCCTGTTCCCGACACTCGATTCAACCGCCACATTTTTTGCACAACTTCCGAAAAGAATCACCCTTTTTCAATACGGCGCCTGTCCTGTAACGGGACAAGCACCCCTTTTGCCGTTCGATTCCATCAGCGGTGCCGGGCATTTCACCTGCGAGCAGCGCGGGTGGAACAAAGCAATGGCGATGCCAGTTGCAAAGGCCAAGAATCGCTTTGTTTTGGCGCAAAAAATGGTCTATTCATTCATTCCGAAATGAGTCAGATCGCCAACAACAATGGAAACGGAGAGAGTGGACAGGAGCTTCGCGCGCTCAAAAAAATGGCGCAGGGCGAAACCGCTGCGGGTCCCTCCGGCGTCAAGGAAAGTCTGGTCACGTTCCAGACCGCCGAAGGACTGGAGTTGCGCGGCGTGCCGGTGCGCGTGACGCGGCACACGGTCGTGTTCGAGCTGTATAATCCGAGTGTGACACCGCGGCTGTCCGAAGTGCTGGGTGAATTCAAAATCAGCCTGCAAGGCCGGACGATTTACGCGGGCCGCGCCGTGGTCCGCAACGTGATGGATGCCGGCCAGAACGTCGTTTGCGAGGCGACGTTGAACGAGGCGCACTGGATGGATGTGGACCTCGGCTTGTTGTCGCAACCCGATGGGCGGCTGGCGGGGGAGTTCAGGAAATTCCTCGCCGAATGGCAGAAGCTTTACAAAGTGCTGTCGGAATACAAAATCGTCGTTGCCGATATGCAGACCTTTCTGGCCGACCTGCAGATGTGGTTGGAACAGATCGAACTGGGCATTCGCTCCCTGCCGGCTGGCAGCCGATGGCAATTGGAACAGGAAGTAACCCATGAACTCGCGCAGGTGGTGATTCCGCCGGTGAACGAACTTTTTGAAAAATTCGAGGCGATTGCGGAAACTATCGACGACGATCAAAGGCCGGCGCATGAAAGTTATATGCGGCAACATTTGCATCCTTTGGTGCTGGGCGCGCCGTTTGCCCATCGCACGTTTTACAAGCCGCTCGGCTATGCCGGCGACTATGAGATGGTGAACATGATCGCCCGCGATGGCCAGGAAGGCAGTTCCCTGTTTGCCAAGGTCCTTAACTGTTGGTTTCTCAAACAGCCGCCGGCGGTAGCGCACCGCCACCGATTGACTTACCTGACCCAATGCGTGGAAACGGAGGCGTTGCGCGCCGTGCGCCTGGGGCGCAAGGCGCGCATTTTTGACTTTGCCTGCGGTCCCGCCGTCGAAGTGCAGCGTTTTCTCCAGGATTCTCCAATGCGCGAGCAGGTCGAATTGACCCTGACGGATTTCAATCGGGAAACCCTGGAACATGTCCGGAAGGCGCTGAATGACATCAAGGAACGCTCGGGTCGGAAATTCACGGTGCAGGTACAGAAGAAAACCGTTCATCAATTGATCAAGGAAAGCCTGAAGCCGGCGGTGTCGGGCGACAGGGCCAAACGTGAGTTTGATTTTATCTATTGCACGGGGTTGTTTGATTATCTGTCCGACCACACTTGCCGGCAGTTGATGGACATTTTTTATGACCTGGTCGCGCCGGGGGGCTTGCTGGTGGCGACCAACGTGGAACCTTCCAACCCGCGGCGGAATGGCATGGCTTACCTGCTGGACTGGCATTTGATCTATCGCACGGCACCGGACCTGCGCGCGCTGAAGCCGGGGCGCGCGCCCGATGACGCCCTGTGTGTCCGCTCCGATGCCACGGGTGTGAATTTATTCCTCGAAATCCGCAAGCCAGCCAATGGTTGAGAATCCAACATTTTCAAATCCTGATTTTGCCAACGCGTTCGTTGCCAATGAACGACAGGAACGTCTGCGCACGGGCAAAGTCGCGTCGGTGCTGGTGATAGTTTTGATGCCGCTCGGCTCGGTCATGGATTGGCTGGTTTACCACCCGCAACGCTGGGATTTTCTCGAACTGCGGTTCCTCTGTTCCGTTCTGGCGGCCGGCCTCTGGTATTTGCACACCACCGAGCTTGGACAAAAACATTATCGTCGGCTGGGTATTCCCATCGCGCTCCTGCCGGCGTTCTTCATGTGCTGGATCATTGCCGCGGCGCAAGGACCATTGGCGGGCGCAACTTCAAATTATTATGCGGCGCTTAATTTGATCTTGCTCGCCGTGAGCGTCGTGGTGCGCTGGGATGTCTGGGAGTCAATGTTTTGTGTGGCCGCCATCATCCTGATGTATCTGGGCGCCTGCAGCTTCCACTGGCTGAAACCGACTTCCGAAGAATTTTTCAACAATCTGGCCAACAACCTTTATTTCATGGCGCTGACCGGCATCATCGTCATTGTGGGGAACCACTTTTTTTACCGGTTGCGATTCAGCGAATTTGCCTTGCGCTACGAGCTGGACAGAAACCGCGCGGCGCTGGAAGAGAGCAATCGCAAACTGGTCGAACTCGACCAGATCAAAGGCCGCTTCTTTGCCAACATCAGCCACGAGTTGCGCACGCCGCTCACCCTGCTGCTCGCGCCGCTGGAAACGTTGATCCATCGCTTCAACCGCGCGTTCGACGAGGACACGTGCAATCTCCTGGAGACCATGCACGCCAACGGCATGAGGTTGCTCAAACTCATCAACGATTTGCTCGCTCTGGTCCGCCTCGAATCCGGCCGCATGGACGTCAAGCGTGAGCCGCTCGCCGTCGCGGAATTTGCCAAAGGCCTGGCCAGCGCGGCGCGACAGGTGGCCGATGACAAGCGCATCCAGCTCGAAACGTTTGTGGACCCGGCGCTGGGCACCGTGCTGGCCGACCGCGACAAGCTGGAAAAAGTCGTGCTCAACCTTTTGTTCAACGCGCTCAAATTCACGCCGGCGGGCGGGCGCGTGGAATTGCGCGCCGAAAAGCAGGACGGAGAATTCGTCTTGATTGTGAGCGACACGGGCATGGGCATCGCCGAGAAAAACCTGCCGTTTATCTTCGACCGCTTTTGGCAGGCCGACGGCTCGTCCAAGCGCAAGTATCAAGGGGTTGGCATCGGTCTGGCGCTGGTAAAGGAACTGGTCGGGATCCAGAACGGCAAAGTAAGCGTGGACAGCCAGGAGGGCAAGGGCACGACATTCACCGTGCGGTTGCCGTATGAAAAGGCCGGGGTGGTTGCGCCAGAGCCGCCGGCTGGAAGCGGGGAAAATGTTTCCAGCGAGGCGGAAGCCGGCGGGACCGTGACCTCGGAGGAATGGCTGGCAAATTTATATCGGCGTGCCGAGTTGTTCCCGGCGTTGACCCCATTGCATGAGGCCGTCAAGCCGGTCGAGTTCACGGGCAACGGTCGGCGGGCCAAGTTGCTGGTGGCCGACGACGAACCGGACATGCTGCGGTTTTTGAAATCGCAGTTGGCCGCGCAATACGAGGTGATTGAGGCGGTGGACGGCCAACAAGTGGTGGAAAAGGCAAGCCAGTTTTTGCCGGACGTCATTCTGCTGGACATGATGATGCCGGAGAAGGACGGGCTGCAGGCCTGCCGCGAAATCCGCGCGCACACGCCCACGCAAAACATCCCGATCATCCTGCTCACCGC
Source organism: Verrucomicrobiota bacterium (assembly GCA_050012035.1). Taxonomy (GTDB): domain Bacteria; phylum Verrucomicrobiota; class Verrucomicrobiia; order Limisphaerales; family UBA11358; genus UBA11358. The sequence goes on from JBEKHY010000002.1 coordinate 88,163, forward strand.
GCGCGCCGATGAGGAAACGAAATTGACCGCGCTGGGGGCCGGCGCGAGCGATTTCCTGGCGAAGCCGTTTTCGACGACGGAACTGCACGTGCGCATCAGAAATCTGGTCGAATCACACGATTACCAGCGCAAGTTATCCAGGCAAAATCAGGCGCTCGAATCCACCATCGAACAGCTCAAGGACACCGAATCCCAGTTGGTGCAGACCGAGAAGCTGGCGTCGCTGGGGCGTATGAGCGCGGGCATCATCCACGAAATCAACAACCCGCTGAATTTTGCCACGACCGGCCTGTTCGCCTTGCGCCACAAAAGCGGGTTGCTCGCGCCGGAGCAGCGCGGTGAATACGAGGAAATTCTTCGGGACGTCGAGGAAGGCATCAAGCGCGTGCGCGACATCGTGTCCGACCTCCGCACCTTCACGCATCCGAATGTGGAGCAGCGTGAGCAGGTCGAGGTGGCCGAAGTGGTCGGCGCGGCGCTGCGGTTTTTGAGCAGCGAATGGCGCGACAAGGTGCGGATTGAACAGAACCTGGCCGAACACCAGACGGTCTGGGCCAACCGCAACAAAATGGTTCACATCCTGGTGAATCTGTTGCAAAATTCACTGGATGCGCTGCGGCACAAACAGTTTGCCGGCGAGCAGCCGACCATCTGGATCGAGGGCCGCGTGGAGAACGACCGCAGCCTGGTCATGGTTCGCGACAACGGCACAGGCATTGACGCCGAACACCTGGACAAGATTTTTGATCCGTTCTTTACAACGAAGGAAGTGGGCAAGGGCATGGGATTGGGCTTGAGCATTTGTTATCGCATCGTTCGGGACTACGACGGGCGCGTTTCCGTCAAGACCGAGCGCGGCCGGTATTGCGAATTCACGCTCGAATTTCCCGTGAAGCGCCCGGCCGCAGTTTCACCGGAGCAACGACATGGAGAACTTGTATAACTATAAAAAATTTGCGGTCCTTTACGTGGACGACGAGGAAAAATCGCTGGCCAATTTTTCCCGCGCGTTCGGGGAGCAATTTTACATCTTCACGGCGGCCAACGCGCAGAATGGCCTGAAGCTGCTCGAGGAGCATGCCGACGAAATCGGCGTGTTGATGACCGACCAGCGGATGCCGGGCGAAAAAGGCGTGTGGCTGCTGGAACGCGCGCGCAAGCTGCGCCCCAACATCATTCGCGTGCTGGTCACGGCCTATGCCGACATGGACGCCGCCATTGCCGCCGTCAACAGCGGTGCGATTTACAAATACGTCACCAAGCCGTGGGACCCGCCGCAGCTCGAGCAAACACTCAAACGCGGCCTGGAGTTTTTCATGGTGCAACTGGAGCGCGACCAGTTGCTCCGGGAAAAAATGTCGGTGATTCGCAACATGATGATTGCCGACCGGATCGTGAGCCTGGGCCTGCTGGCCGCCGGCCTCAGCCACCACATCCGCAACTCGCTCGTGGCGGTGAAAACGTTTCTTGACCTCGCGCCGGCGAAAATGGCCGAGGAAAAATCAACGGCGCAAGGGCTGCGCAACCCCGACTTCTGGAAGGAATACCACCAGAACGTCCAGTCGCAGATCGAGAAAATCAACGGGCTGCTCAAGGATTTGTGGACGGCGTCCGAACCCCCGTCGTCCCACTTCAACGACCAGGTGTTCATCCACGAGACCATCGCTGCCGTCCTCAAATCGTTCGAGGACCAATTCGCCGCGCGGCACATTCAGGTTGACAACCGGGTTCCCGATTCGCTGCCGGCGTTGCGGGCGGACCGGCCGAAATTTTTCCGGCTGTTCGAGCTTTTGCTGAAAGATGAGCTGGCCAGCCTGCCGGCCGGCAGCCGCCTCAGGCTGACGGCGGAATTGCAACAGAAAGACGGCGCCAGGCCCGAGATCCAGATTCAAATCAGCGACGACGGACCGGGCCTGACGCAGGAGGCGTTGCGGGTTGTGTTTGATCCGTTCGTCGTGCGCGGCGACACGCCGGCTGAATACGGCATTCACCTCATGGCGTGCTTCTTTATTGTTTATCACCACGGGGGACGGATTGACGCCAAAAGCCAGCCCGGTCGCGGCACCACGTTCACAATTTGCCTGCCGCTCAATCCCGAACGCGCCGTGCCGCCGCCCGACGAACAGGACTTTCTCCGGCGGGTCCTGCTTAACGAGGAATTGTGGGAAAAACTGATTTCGTCCGAATAAACGGGGCAGGCCTTCTCAAAAATTGTCCATTCTCAGCCAATTTCCTCACAGGTCTCCGGCAAAGAATGAATTGACCTGAAGCCAAAAGCAGTTCATAATCCGGCGGTAGTAACGCCAACCGGGAACCGGTTTGGTTCATTTGGAACGGCAACGCGATGAAAACGCTTTTGGTTTTGGCCGCTCATCCGGATTTCGCCGAAACGATTCGCGCGGGTCTGAACCCGGAGCAGTATCGCATCGTCCATCGCGCCGACGCGCAGGAAGCCGAACCGTTGCTGGCCCATGGCTTGGCAAGCGCGTGCATCCTCGACCTTGAACTGCTGGGCGTGCAGGGCATTTGGGCCATTGAAAAACTTCGCCGGCACGATACCCAATGCCCGGTCATCGCCTACACCGCCGCCAAAAAATCCGAATGGGAGGAGGAGGCTTATCTGCACGGCGTGACGCACGTTCTCACCAAGCCCGTGCGCATCCGGCTCCTGAGCGCGCTGCTGGACCGTTTATGGGCCGCGCCGCAACGCGCCCTGCCACCGCCGCCGCCCGCGCCCGCGCCCCCGCGGTTTCCCCGGGCCGTGGAACCTCCGGTGCCGCGGTTTGCCGGCGCGTCACCAGGCCCCGGTGTGCTGCGGGATTTTTCGTCCATCCTCGTGCATTCGCTCAACGCCGAGCTGATGCTTAAACAATTCCTCCTTTTCCTGCGCGAAACCCTGGGCGTCAACCGCGCCGCAATTTTTCTGAACCGTCCCACGGTGCCGCTCGGGGAACCGCATTCGGCGGAGGAAGGCCGCCGCTGGCGCGCCGTGTCCGCCATCGGCATCGCGCCGGGATTGCTCGAGCATCTTGAATTGTCGCCCGACTCGGGCATCGGCGCCCAACTGGCGAACCTGGGCCGGATTCTTCGCCGCGACAGCGACGAGGCGCGCGCGGATGCCGAAACGCAAAAGGAATTTGAGTTGCTCGGCGCGCAAGTCGCCGTACCGGTCTTCGACCGCGAAACCATCGTCGGCATCGCCGTTTTCGACGGCCGGGTCACCGGCGAGCCGCTCGCCAACGACGAATTGGAACTGGTTTTCCATTTGCTTGAGCAGGTCGGGCTGGCGCTCCGCAACATCTCACTGCACGACCAACTGGCCAGCAACCACGAGATGATGACCGATGTGTTGCGCGAGCTCAGCAGCGCGTGCGTCGTCGTGGGGCACGATTTGAAGGTGCTTCACGCGAACAAGGCGGCGCGCCGGCATTTCGGCCGCAAAAACCAGCGCGGCGGTGAACTGGAATTCGCCGATTTACCGCAAGTGCTCGGCGCGAAATTGTATCAGGTCTTGCGCACCGGCGCGGCCGTCGGCCCGTTCAAATTCGAGCCGGAAAGTTCACCCGGCACGGTTTACAGCGTCAGCGTTGTGCCGTTCCAGCGTCGGGACTCCGCCGCGCCCGCGTCCGCGCTGTTGATGGCCGAAGACCTCACGCAGAGCGAGCAGTTGCAGCGGTTGGAAATCGAGGCGGCCAATCTGCGTCTGGTCAAGGCCATGGCCGACCGCCTCGCACACGAGATCGGCAACGCCATGGTGCCGCTCTCCACACACCAGCAATTGCTCGCCGAAAAATACCGGGACGCCGAATTCCGCAAGTCGCTCGACCAGGCCCTGACCGATGGCGTCAGGCGCGTCACGCGGCTCATCAATCAAATGCGTTTTCTCGCGCGCGACGGGCAGGTTGAGCCGCAAGCCTTCCCGGTGGGACCGTTGATTCAGGAGGCCTATCAGGAAGCGCGCCAGCATCAGCCCGCCGAGACCGCGCAGTTGCATTACGAAAACGGCGGCAAGTCCGTCATTGTCACCGGCGACCGCGCCGCGTTGAAGCATGCCCTTGCCGAGGTGATGCTCAATGCGCTGCAGGCCAATCCCAGGGAACCGAAGATTGGTGTCAGGTTGCACACCGCCGGTGACAACAGCCATCAGGACCTGCAAATTGAGGTGGAGGACAATGGCTCCGGTTTTACGCCGGAGACTGCCAAACAGGCGCCGGCGCCGTTTTTCACCACGCGTAATGTCGGGCTCGGACTCGGTTTGACCGTCAGCCGCAAAATCATCGAAACCCATCGCGGCAAACTGGAAATCATTCCGCCGCAATCCGGCAAATCCGGCGTCGTTCGCATCTCACTGCCGGTGGACGTTGCGGCGGCTGCGCCCGCTGAATAGACAGTGGCTTTGCGCTTGTCACCGCCGGCAACCGGTTCTAAAGTGCGCAAGCACAGAGGCGATTTTAACATGATTGAGTTGATTCAATTTCCGTGGAGTCCGTTCTGCATCGTTCAACGCCGCATCCTGGAGTTTTCCGGCGCGCCTTTCAAAATCATCAACGTTCCGAATCATGACCGCTCACTGGTCTGGAAACTGACGAAGCAACGCTACTACGGCGTGCCCATCGTCAAGGACGGCAAAAACGTCCTCTTTGAAATCAACGACGACTCGCAAGTGGTCGCCAAATATCTCGATGAAGAATTGGACCTTGGCCTTTTCCCGCCCGAACTCGAAGGCGTCCAGTCCGTCCTCTGGCGTTACATTGAAAATGAGGTTGAAGGTGCGGCGTTCCGGTTGAACGACATTTACTGGCGGGAAAACGTCCCGCCGACGGGACAGCTTCAGTTTCTGCGTTTCAAAGAGCGGAAGTTCGGCCGCGGCTGCATTGACCAGTGGCGCAAACAGCAGGGCGAATGGCTGAAGCGGCTCGAACAAAGCCTGGTGCCGTTCGAGGAAATGGTGGCGCACCATCCATTTTTGCTGGGGTACCGCCCGCACTTCGTGGATTTCGATTTGTTCGGGATGCTGGGGAATTTTCTTTACTCCGGCCATTATAAATTGCCGCCGGCGCACAATCATCTCCAGGACTGGCATGGGCGGATGAGCAAGTTAAAAAGGAAAACAACAAAATGAAAGGGCGGCCGCCCGGTGGCCGATTTCCCCCTCCCGCCGTGTAAATTTCTCATTTTGCATTGTGAGGGATTACGTCCTTGACGCTCTTGTGCTCCTGCACGCTCCGCATTCCCTGTTGAACGTTGTGGACAGTCGTGCACGGCTCCCCACTGAATTCATCGGAGAATTTTAGCGCGAGTCCACCGAACCCGGCCAGAAGGCGTACGCCGGACTCGACCGTGAATTCCACCGGCTCATGGTCGTGCGCCCGGCCATTTCATAGGCAAGGAACTCTGATTTTTGCCCGGGTCACTCGAAGAAAAACTCGCGCCGTGGAGGCAGCCGATTCACGATGCGTTCCCGAGGTTGAGCGACCTCGGCATGGGCCATGACCATCGCCGCAGACATCGAATTGAAAAAGGGCGGGTGGTTTGAACTTGCCGGATTGGCGGCAAATATTTTGTAACTAGGTACTTAGCCTCGACATGGAGAGAATTGACAGTGAATGACCGGCGTCAGGGGCAAACGGGCTTTCATTTTCCGAGTTGACAAATCATCGTTGCCGTCGAGATTCTTTTCAGAGCTGGATTGGGCGCTGCGGGCGTCTTCAGCGGGTAGTTATGATATCAAACGAGCGACCATCACCTTTTGGGGGGCGGCCTTACAGCCAGCCTAAACCGCCAGTCAACGAAGAGACGCTAAAATCCGGGCAGGTGCAGATTGAGCGCAAAACCTTCATCTTTACCCTCAAGGAAAATCCGCGCGGACGATTCCTGCGCATCACCGAGGACGTTGGCGGCCGCCGCGACAACATCATCATCCCCGCTCCCGGCCTGGAGGAATTCAAAAGACTCCTCGACGAAATGGTGAAGGCGGCAAACGAATTGTCGGCAAAGCAAGCCTGACCCGCTTGTTCGTTAAATCGTTGAAACGCGGCTGGTCCTTTCCCGACTTAACGATTCAACCATTCAACGTTTCAGCGATTTCTTTTTTGGTTTCACCTGTGGGGCGTCGCCCCAGAGACCTTCCAAATCGTAACGTTCGCGGATGTCCTGCCGCATGGTGTGGACAATCACGTCGAAGTAATCCAGCACCACCCAGGAGCCGTGCACCGTGCCATCCACGGCGCGTGGGCGCACGCCGTGCTCTTCGCGCAACCGGTCGGTGATTTCATCCACGATGGCGCGCAAATGCGGTTCGCTCGTGCCGGACGCGATGACGAAATAATCCGTCACCGACGACAGTTTACGCACGTCGAGGATGACGATGTTCTCCGCCTTTTTGGTATCCGCGAATTCGCGGCAAAGCCGGGCCAGTTTTCTGGAATCCATAGTTGCCACGAAGATTTAACCACGGATGGACACGGATGGACACGAAGAAAATTTTGGATCCTCCTCGTTCTGTTCTCGTCCATCATCCTCGAAAAAGTTCGATGACGAGAACGAGGAGTACGACGACGACCTTTCACAGATAAAGCCGCACGGCGCGAATCGCCTCCGCCACCGGCGGCGGCACGAACTGGTCAATCGGCAAACCTGCTTTCACCCGGGCGCGAATTTCCGACGATGACACCCCCACTGGAAAGCCCTTGAGGGTTCGTCCGCGAAACGGCGGCGGGAACTTCGCCGCCGCCCCGCCCGGTCGCGGAATGGCGACAAATACCGCGAGTTTTGCCAATTCGTTGGCCTCGCGCCATTCGTTGAGTTTCGCCGCATGGTCCGTGCCGATGAGGTAAAACAATTCAGCCTGTGGAAAACGCCGCGCGTAATCGCGCAAAGTTTCAATGGTATAGGAAATGCCGCCGCGCCGGATTTCCTGCTCGTCAATTTCGTAGCGGGCGAAACCCGCCAGCGCCAGCCGCAGCAAACGCAACCGCTCCGGCGCGGGTGCGGGTTTGTTTTCCGGCTTGAACGGCGATTGCGCCGCCGGGATGAGGAACAGCCGCTCCAACTCCAGTTCTTCCATGGCCGCCTGCGCCACGAGCAGATGACCGAGATGAACCGGGTCGAACGAGCCGCCCAAAAGTCCGAGTTTCATTTTCGTCAACAACAACGTTTCACACCATTAAACCGTTGTTCCGTAACTTCAACGTAAATCCGTTGCGCGCTTACGGCGTGGCACCGGCAAACCGTCTGCGCCTGTTGATGCGCGCGTTCCAGGTGCGATTCGCCGGACCATTCCTTCGCCAACGCCAATGCCAAGGCGGCAGCGCCGGCAGCGGTGCTGAAATTCGGGCCGGTTTCTTTCAGCGCATAATCCGGCAACCAAACCGGCTCGGTTTCGTGCAATACCGCCGGTTTGCGCTGTGTCAGCAGCAGAACCCACTCCCGCACGCTCAGGAGAATGATGGCCGTGACGAGCGCCAGGAAAATTCCGGCAACAGCAGCGTCGAGGACGTTGTTGAAATACAAGGAACGATTTTGAGGCAAGTCCGTTTCCGCGGCTTGAAGTTTTTTCGTGAATTCGGCAACCAGCTCTGGACGCACAATCGTTTGTTCCATTAGTCGACATTCTTCAATTTTTGCTTTCAACAGGTGTGCCTGCGCCAAAAACCCGATGCGCGGGTCAGGATGAAAGATTTTTTGAATGCCAGCCGTGAAGGTCACCGCCACCAGCCAGACCAGCGGAATCGACGTGATGAGCACGAGTGCCGGTGAATGTAGGACAGGCGTCCCGCCTGTCTCTGACTTTGCTTTCGCGCCTTGAGTTTCACTTTCCAAGTTGGAGGCAGGCGGGACGCCTGCCCTACGCTGCAATTGCATCTTCAAAATAATCGTCGTGGCCAGGCACAGCGCGATGGCGGCGAGCATCTGGTTGGCGATGCCGAACAGCGGCCAGAGCGAGTTGATGCCGCCCAGCGGGTCGCGCACGCCTTGAATCAAAAAATATCCCCACGCCCCGACCATCAGCGCGGCGGCGATGGGAACCGCGCGGTAATTTTTCCGGTCGCCCAGCGGTTTCCAGATATGTCCGAGTATGCCCTGAATCAAGTAACGTCCGACGCGCGTGCCGGCATCCACCGTCGTCAGGATAAACAACGCCTCGAACATGATAGCGAAGTGGTACCACAGGTCGAGCCACCGGCCATTGACGGCCTTGGAAAAAATTTGCGCCATGCCTACGGCCAGCGTAGCCGCGCCGCCAGTGCGCCCGAACAAAGTTTTCTCGCCAAGTTCCCCCGCTAGCGAGTTCATGTGGTCGGTCGTCACCGGAAATCCGAGTGCGGTAACCTGGGCCACGGTCGCGGCAGGATCGCCCTTGACGTTCATGCTGAAATAGACGCCGGGCTCCAAAGCGCAAGCAGCGATGAGCGCCATGATGGCGACGAAGGATTCACAGCACATTGCGCCGTAACCGATGTGCCGCGCATAGCCCTCGCGGGTGATCATTTTCGGCGTCGTGCCGCTGGCGATGAGCGAGTGGAAGCCGGAAATCGCACCGCACGCAATGGTAATGAAGCAGAACGGGAAAACTTTTCCGGCGACGACCAGGCCGGAACCGTCGGTGAATTGCGTGAGCGCAGGCAGTTGGAGGTTGGGCAGCACGAATAAAATGCCGAAGGCGAGTGCGCAAATCGTCCCGAGCTTCATGAACGTGCTGAGGTAATCGCGTGGCGCGAGCAGCAGCCACACCGGCAGACTGCTGGAGATGACGCCATAACCAATGATGATCCATGCGACAGTGATGTCGCGCAGGCCGAAGAACTGTGACCAATGCGGACTTTGGTAAACCAGTTTGCCGCCCCACACCGCCAGCAGCAGCAACACGATGCCGAAGGCCGACGCCTCCAAAACCTTGCCGACGCGCACGAATCGCATGTAACCGCCCATCAGCAGCGCGATAGGAATGGTCGCGCCAACGGTGAAAATACCCCACGGACTTTCCGCGAGAACCTTCACCACGACAAGTGCGAGGACGGCGAGCATAATGATGAGGATCGCCAGAATCGCCAGCATCGCGATAAAACCCGCCGGCGAATTCAATTCCTCTTTCACCATTTGCGCGAGCGACTTGCCGTCGCGCCGTATCGAGCAGAGCAGAATAACAAAGTCCTGCACAGCGCCGCCGATCACGGCGCCGATCAAAATCCACAGCGCACCCGGCAGGTAACCGAATTGCGCCGCCAGCACCGGTCCGACGAGCGGTCCTGGCCCGGCAATCGCCGCGAAATGGTGGCCGAAGACGATCCATTTGTTCGTCCGCACGAAATCACGTCCGTCATCGTGGACTTCGCAGGGCGTGGCGCGGCGGTCATTGAGCGCGAGCACGCGCGCTGCGATCCACTTCGAGTAAAATCGAAAACCGATGGCGTAGGTGCAAATCGCCGCGATGAGAATATGGGCGGAGTTGATCGGCTCGCCCCGCCGGAACGCGAGGGTCACGTAAGCCCATGCGCCGGCCAGCGCGAGCAAAATCCAAAAAATGGTGGCGACACATTTTTTCAGGTTCGTCATGCGGATTGGTTCTGTTTTAAGCAAATCGTGCCATGCCTGACAGAAAAATCTGGAAGGAACGCAATGATTCCGGTATTGCCAGCCGAACACCGGATGAGGTCGCGTCTGAAGCTTGGCCATTTGATTTTAATGTTTGCGCTGGCGGCACTGCCGTTTGCCGCCACGTTCGCGCTGTATTATCCCGACGAACGCCATTACACCGACGGCGCGCTGATGATGCTGAAGCACAGCGACTGGCTCGTGCCCCAAACCGCCGCGGGGGCGCCCCGCTTTCAAAAACCGCCACTGGCTTACTGGTCGGTTGCCGCAAGCTATGCGACATTCGGAGTGGGCGTGTTCGCTTCGCGACTCCCGTTTTTACTGGCTGGTTGCGGAACGCTTTGGCTGACGTATCGGCTCGCGCGGCGATTGACGGGTAATGCCGAAACCGCGCGGCTCGCTGCGGTTGTGTTGCTGTCGCACCCGCAATTTTTTCTCTGTTCCATTCGTTCCATGCCCGACGCGCTGCTGGTCTTTTTCATCACGTTGAGCGCGTATGGATTTTTGCGAGGGATTGTCTTTGAAGAATTCGCGGCGGGCGCATTTTGGATGGCTTACGGCGGCGCGGCAGGTGCGGCGTTGAGCAAAGGACTGCTGGGCGCGGGCATCGTGCTGTTCGCGTGGGCGTTTGTGTTCTGGCAGAAACGCGATTGGCGGGCGATCAGAAAAACCATCCACCCGCCAAGCCTGGCAACGGCAATCATTTTGGTCGCCGGTTGGTTCGGTTTCGTTTTGGAGAGGCATGGCGCAGTGGCGATGAAGGTTTTCTTCAATGACCAGGTGGCGGGCAATTTTCACGGTCACTGGTGGTCACCGATTGGCCACGCACCACTGTTCGCGCTGGTTTTGATCTTCAATTTTTTACCATGGAGCGCGACGGTGTTGGAATGGCTCTTGCGAAAAAATGCCGGGGTGGGCGGCAATGTCCCGCCGCTTGCGCAAAAATTCATTCTGGCGTGGACAGCACTGCTGATTGTCGGCTTCGCGCTTGGCGAAGTTGTCTCATTGCGTTATTTGCTGCCGGCGACGCCGCTACTGGCCGTGTTGGTCGCCGACTGGCTGCGAAGCGCGGAAGGTGTGCGGCTGATCTTCTCCCTCCGTCGAATTTTGAAGATGGTTTTGGCGGTGCTGGCCCTGTCGGCCGCAACGGCATTTGTCATCGATATCCAATGGTTCTTGCCGGCAGTACTGTTTGCGCTGACATGCGGTTTGTTTTTGTTTGGCATGGCCGTGCTCGGTTTGGGGGCACTGTGGCGCAAGTCCTTTTCAGCAGCCGAGGCGCTGGGCTTGGCGATTCTGCTCGGCTGGGTGATTTTTTTCGCCGCCGCGATGCCGATTCTTTTACCCGACCGGGCACAGCAAATCGCGTCAACACTTTGGCAGACTCAAACCGATTCTTCCCAACCCGTGCTGGTCGTCGGGGATGTGAAACTGGCCAGCCGCGTGCGCGTGCTGCTCGGCAAGAACTGGACGGTTGCACAGATTGACAAATTGGATCCGACGGTCGTGGCGAATTATATGTGCGTTCTGATTTCGGAGAAAGAGATCCAGCCCTTTCTTGGCGACGGTTGGCGAATTCAAACAGCAGCGGTGAGCTTGGGTTGCCCAACGCGTGAAGAATTATGGGGGGCTCTGAAGTCACGGCGACTGCCGGACGTGCTCATGCGTCACGCGCAAAAAATCTGTCTGGCGACACGCGAGTAGCCGGCTTTGTTCCCTGTTCGAGAGTTGGCAGCAGCCCATCAGTCTTTCACCGTCCGCGCAATTGTCGCACGTCCACCGCTTCCATGCCCGCCGCGCGAATGGCTTGCAGGCCGAGGTCGGTATCTTCGTAGGCGCGGCAGAATTTCGGTTCCACGCCAATCCGCCGTGCGGCTTCGATAAAAATGTCCGGCGCGGGTTTTTGCTTTTTCACCATTTCGCTCGTCACGACCGCATCGAAGAGCTGGCGGATTTTCAAATGGTCGAGCACCATGCCGATGATTCTTTGTGTGCCGCCGGAAGCCACCGCCATTGGGATTTTGCCATGATTCGCCTTGGCAATTTCCAGGACGGCATGGATGGGTTCGACCTGCGGCAACAGCGGCAGATACGTTTCCTCCTTTTCGTGCGCGACGGCGAGGTGGTCGAGCGAACGGCCTTGTTCCTTGGCAAGCAATTTCAAAATGTCGCGCGACGGCATGCCGCCCGAGGCGTAAAAACGGTCCTCCGGGAAATGGAGATTGTGCCGTTGCGTTATTATTTGCCACGCGCGCCAGTGCAACGGCATCGTGTCGGCCAGCGTGCCGTCACAATCAAAAATCAATCCTTTGGGGTGCATAATTTGTCAAATCGTTGAATGGTTGGACCATCTGCCAGTTTCAACGATTTAACGATTCAACTGTTTAACGCTTCTAGCCTCTCCTCCAAATCGTGCGCCATGAGCGGTTCGATGATATTGTCCAGATTGCCATCCATCACAGCGGGCAGGTTGTAAAGCGTCAACTCGATGCGATGGTCGGTAACGCGGTTCTGCGGAAAATTGTAGGTACGGATGCGCTCGTTACGTTCGCCCGTGCCGACCTGCGCCTTGCGTTGGGCGGCGTATTTCGCGTTTTCCTCGGTGGTTTTCTTGTTGAGCAGACGCGAACGCAAAACCTTCATCGCCTTGACCTTGTTCTTTTGCTGCGAACGTTCATCGGCGCAACGGACAGTCAGGCCGGTCGGCCTGTGCAAAATTTGGACCGCGGAGTCCGTCGTGTTCACGCCCTGACCGCCGGGGCCGGACGCGCGGCAAACGGTAATTTCCAATTCCTCCGGCTTGATTTCGACATCCACTTCCTGCGCTTCGGGCAGCACGGCGACGGTGCAGGTGCTGGTGTGGATGCGGCCCGACGCCTCGGTGGCGGGTACGCGCTGCACACGGTGGACGCCACTCTCGTATTTCAGCCGCTTGAAGACGTCCGTACCGGCTAAGGAAAAAATGATTTCCTTAAAACCGCCGAGATCAGACGGGCTGGAATCCATCGTCTCGACCTTCCAGCCGCGCATTTCGGCATAGCGCGTGTACATGCGGTAAAGATCGGCGGAAAACAACGCGGATTCCAGACCGCCGGCACCGGCGCGGATTTCGATGATGGTGTTGCGCGAATCCGTCGGGTCCGGCGGCAGAACGCCGAACTGGATTTGCTGCGCGAGGTGCTTTTCCTCGGTTGCGAGCCGTGCGAGTTCGTCCCGTGCAAGTTGCGCAAGTTCGGAATCGGGCGGTTCGCTCTTGAGCAGGGCGCGGTTTTGCTCCAGATCGGCGAGCGTTTTCAAATAATTGTCGCCTTGCGTCAGCAGTTCCTTAAGTCGGGCGTATTCCCTGGACAATTCCTGCGCACGCTGCGGATTGTCGAAGGCTTTAGGGGCACTTAGTGCGGCTTCGACTTCGGCGAAGCGTTTACGGAGTTTTTCAATGTGCGGGCGCAGGTCCATTTGGATTTACGATCTGCGATTTACGATTGACGAATGGTCGCGCGAACAGGCCTCAATCGGCAATCGTAAATCGTAAATTTTGCGGCAATTGCATTGAAATAGAAACCGCCTGCATTTTGCTGAAACAGGGCGCGGGCGGATAAATGTTGAAAAGCTACTTCTTTTTCTTGCGGGTTGCGGCGGCAGCCTGGGCGGCCTGGGTCTTCACCAGGCGCTGCTGGAACTTGTCCACGCGCCCGGCGGTGTCAACGAACTTTTGCTGGCCGGTGTAGAACGGGTGACACACGTTGCAAATACCCACGATAATCACGGGTTTGGTGGAGCGGGTCTTGATGACGTTGCCGCAGGCACAACGGATTTCCGCGTCCACGTACTTCGGATGAATGTCCGTCTTCATAAAAAGGGGCGCAAAGTTATCACGAACGAAACGGATGACAAGAGTGAAGTTGCAGCAGGCTATACACTGCCAATCCACTTGCGGTCTTCCCAAACAGCCTTTAGGGAAGCCAGATTGCGCGAATCCAGGACGTTTTTGGCCGCGGAGAGCAATTTGCCCTGTTTTAAATTGTTCCAAGCGTCGCTGGCGCTGATGGCGACGTACTGCAGCACGCTCGGGTCGCGGTAGCAGTCAATCATGCAACGCGTGCAACCGTCGCGGATGAGTTTTGATTCGTCCCACTCGTGGACTTTGCACATCGGCCTTTCCCAGAAATGGCAGCGGTATAAATCCAAGTTCCAATCGAGGTAAAAGTATTTATGGCCGCCGAGACAGCCGAATTTTTCACGTTCACTGCGCAAATGCCGTTGCATCTCGGTGAGTGATTCCATCGGATTGACGACAGGGAAACCGCTGCGCTGTTTCATACGCTTGATCTTCTCAAAGACTTCGATGAGTTCGTCCTTCGTGTAACTGACCAAGCCGCTGTTGCTGAAGCTGAGATAGCTGCTGGCCAACGAGGTCAGCGGATAGCTGAAGGTGCAACTCTTGAAGCCGAGCGATTCAAGAAAGGCTGGCAGCTTGTCGTAATCGTCAATCAACCGGCTCGCCGTAATGCTCGCGGTGGTTTGAATGCCGACCGAATGAAAGAATTCATTCGCGCGCCTGATCTTTTTGCAAACGTCCGGCAAACCGCGGTTTTTCTCGTGCTTGGCCATGTCGTGCGCGTCAATGGACATGATAACACTGCTCAATCCGTCGCGGGCGAGTCCGCGCATGTTTTCCTCGGTCCAAAGCGCGCCATTGGTGCAAATCATCGGATGGATGCCACGCTCCGCTGCGGATCGGGTCATCGCGCGCAGGTCGCGATGCACCATCGGTTCGCCACCTACAAAGAGCAGGTAACCGATGTGGTTTTTTAGTGCAATGTCCATGGCATCACATGCCTCCGGCAACGTCACGCTGCGCCGGGCTTTGGGGTCAAATTTCGAGCGGGCAAATCCACAGAAGTCACAGTCGGCATTGCAAATATTGGTAATGGCGAACTGGAGATAACCCGGCCCACCATGATTGAGGATCTCGCCAATAAATTTAAGCGTGCCCTTTTTAACGTGCTTGATCGGCTTGGAGAAATCGGCTGCAACCGAAGTCTCCGTACGGGCTTCGGTAACAGGCGGATTTGCCGCAGTTGAGACGTTGTTCATTGCAAACCAAGTTATTGTGTGGGTAAAAATGTTGCGGGTAAACTTTCTTTTGCTTGCGCCGTCTTCCAAGAACGATTTTCCTTTTGCGCGGAGTGCGCCAAGAGTTTAGTTTTCATGCGGTTTGTCCGGTGGTGTAACGGTAGCACAAGGCCCTTTGGAGGCTTTTGTCCTGGTTCGAATCCAGGCCGGACAGCCATGGTTCCAACTACTTCTCGAGTTCTACTTCGCGACGATCGTCTGGTTCATTCGCCATCGAGGCGTTCTTTCTATCTACCATGCCGTGGCGTTTTAGGCAAACCATGAGGATGCTGATGTCCGCAGGCGACACTCCTGAGATGCGGGCGGCTTGGCCAATCGTGTTCGGGCGTATCTTGGAAAGTTTTTGCCGCGCCTCGAGTCGGAGACTGGGGACAGTAGAAAAGTTGAAGTCATCAGGAATCATTCTATCTTCCATGTTCTTGAATTTCTCCACCTCTAACTCTTGGCGATCAATGTAGCCGGCGTACTTGACAATAATTTCGACCTGCTGAACGACTTCGCTAGGTAAGGCTTCATTTCGGTTTGGTAAATCCTTGTAACTTATTTCGGGACGTGAAAGAATTTTTGCCAAACTGTCAGATTCGCAATACGTTTTGTATAAATGAGTTATCTCATTATTTATCATCTCTTTCTTTGCCATGAATTTATTGTAGTTGCGAAGTGGCAAAAGGCCGATTTCGTGGCCTATTTGTGACAAGCGAAGATCAGCATTATCTTGCCGAAGCAAAAGTCTATACTCTGCCCGGGACGTGAACATACGGTAAGGCTCAGTCGTTCCTTTTGTGATCAGATCGTCAATTAAGACACCGATATACGCTTGGTCCCGCCTAAGAATGATTGAATTACAGCCACTGACCCGGCGAGCTGCATTTATTCCGGCCATGAGCCCTTGGGCTGCGGCTTCTTCGTATCCTGATGTGCCATTGATTTGACCTGCCAGGAAAAGATTCCGGCATAACTTTGTTTCGAGCGATGGATACAGTTGTGTCGGATAAACGAAATCATATTCGACGGCGTAAGCGGGGCGCAAAATCTCGGCCTTTTCGCATCCGATGATTGTGCGGACGAGTTCAAATTGCACATCGAATGGTAGGCTGGTGGAGAAACCATTTACGTAGAACTCGTCGGTCTCTACGCCTTCTGGTTCGAGAAAAATTTGATGCCTTTCTTTCTCTGGGAACTTGACGATTTTATCTTCGATGGATGGACAATACCTAGGCCCAACACCTTCGATGATGCCTGTGTAAAGCGGTGATTTGTGAAGATTTTGGCGTATAATGCTAGCCGTTTTTGATGTCGTAAACGTGATAAAACAAGGCAGTTGGCCATTTATTCTATCCAGAATTGAACCCGATGGGTATTCGCCATCCGAGCTTTGGTTTCCTCTGTGTTTCACTCGTGAATGTTCCACGTGGAACAAATCGTCTTTCCAGAATGTAAAATAAGGAACTGGTTCGTCTCCTGGCTGGCTTTCAGTTTTTGAGAAATCAATTGAACGGCGCAATAGGCGCGGTGGGGTTCCAGTCTTCAGCCGCCCAAGTTCAAGGCCGAGTTCTTTAAGAGAAGACGAAAGATCCATGGCAGCTGCGTCACCCGACCGGCCTCCCGATTGCCGATTTGAACCTATGTGCAATAAACCGCGAAGGAATGTCCCAGTGGTTATGACGATTGCCGTTCCGAGATACTGAACGTCTAATGTGGTCTGAACTCCGAATGCTTGGCCATCCTCGTGAAGAATACTTGACGATTGCCCTTGCTTTACATCAAGATTCGGTTCAGATTCGCATATCCACTTCAATCTGAATTGATAAGCCTTCTTGTCACATTGTGCGCGGGGAGCCCAAACTGCCGGTCCTTTCTTTGTGTTCAACATTCTGAATTGTAGGCCTGTCATATCCGTCGTCTTGCCCATTTCTCCACCGATCGCATCTATCTCCCGAGCCAAATGTCCCTTTGCTAAACCGCCTATAGCCGGGTTGCAGGACATTTGGCCGATGGTATCAACATTGATGGTTAGGAGGAGCGTCTGACATCCCATTCGCGCTGCTGCTAGAGCTGCTTCTACTCCGGCATGGCCAGCTCCAACAACTATAACGTCATATTGTTTTGGATAAAGAAACATGTAGAAACTCAAGACAGGCCGTACTTCACTGCAAACGGAAATTCAGCGGGAATCTTTTTTATGTGTCGACTTGGATTCTGTGACAGGTGCTCACAAATCTTAAAAACGCTTTCAACTTCATCGTTAGCTCGAATTCTGCTCGCGAGTTCGAGTGCTGTGAAAGTTTGTCGCGGCTGTTTTGACAGGAATTCCAAAATTTGCTTCTGGATTGCTATGACATTGCTGGCTGCTTTCTTTCCGGCTTCAACACCAGGTTGGTTATAGGCATTAACATTGATTAGAGAAGCGTAAAACCCAACAGCTCGCTCGAACAATGCGATCAGCATACCGACGGTAAATGGTGATACCTCCTTGACGATTAAAGTTAATGATTCACGTCCTTTTTCGGACAGGGCTTGGCGTGTGCCCAAGTAAAAGCCGTGGAGGAAATCTCCGCTTGTAACCTCAGGTTCGACCATCAGACTCGGTTGACCTTCGTCTGTTTGGACCTCAATAAACACAACAAAAAAATTGCTTGTACCATCTCTAAGTTGTTGGATATAAGAATGTTGGTCAGTTGAACCCTTATTTCCTAAAACCGTTATCCCTTGGTTCACTCGTTTGCCGTTCAAATCGATTTCCTTACCCAATGATTCCATCAACAACTGTTGAAGATACTTGGAAAACAGCTCGAGTCGATCTTTATAAGGTAAAACAACCAGATTTTTACGGCCTTTACCGTTACCTGAAGCGTAAAATGCTAACGCAAGTTGAGACGCAGGATTTAATATAACGTTATTGTCTCTTGTTATCTCATCGCATCGTCTAGCTCCAGCGAGTAAGTTGTCGATCTCAATTCCTTGTAATGCTGCTGGAACCAGTCCTACCGAGGATAACTCACTTGTCCTTCCCCCCACCCAATCCCACATCGGAAACGTAGTCAGCCATTTGTTGTTGATGGCATATTTGTGAAGCTCGCTTGCCGAGGTAGTTATCGCGATGGTGTGTTGGCCGAAATTGAGCCCAGCTTTCTCGAAAGCGGCCTTGGCAACGAGCATTCCATTGCGAGTTTCCTTTGTGGAACCTGATTTGGAAATGACGATACAAAGTGTCTGGTTCAAATCCTTGCCAATATATGCCAATACCCGATGCATGCCGTCGGGATCCGTGTTATCAAAGAAATATGGTGTGAGTTTGTCCCTGAGAGGATCACCCAGTGCATGGGCGACAAATTGCGGTCCCAAGGCAGAACCGCCGATTCCTACCAACAGGTAATTTTTGAAAGGCCCGCCATTTCCGCGGATCTTGCCGGTATGGACTTGCGCAGAAAAATTTTTAATATCAGCCAGGTTTTCCTCGATTGCCTTGCGGATTTCTGGTTTCGGCGCCAACGACGGATTACGGAGCCAGTAGTGGCCGACCATGCGATTTTCGTCAGGATTGGCAGTGGCGCCCTTTTCCAGTTCGGACATTTGCGAAAACGCCTGTTGAATTCTCGGCTCCATGGCGGCGAAGAAAGCATCGTCCACATTCATCCGACTCAAATCTACCGCCAAACCGAGAGTGGGAAACTCGGTGTAATACTTTTGAAACCGGCTCCACCATTCCAACTTTGAGTGATTCATAAAAATTGAAACTCCGTCGAATAAGCCTGCCGACAAAGTCTGGCAAGAAAATAGCGCGTGATGGCAATTTAGCAATAAACGCCATGACTCAATTAAGGGAAAGCCCGGCCAGTCAGGTGGCCGCGCATTGACTTAACCGTCTTATGGGAATGGCAAGAAAACCGTAATGCTGGTGCCGCGGCCGGGCCGGGACTTGATGCGGATGCTGCCGTGATGCGTTTCAATGATGCGGCCTACAATGGCCAGGCCGAGTCCGGTACCCTTGGTCTTGGTGGTGTTCAAAAAGGCTGTGAATGCGCGGACTTGCAACTCTTCGCTCATGCCTTTGCCGGTGTCCTTGAATTCCACAGTCACGTAAGTCGGGCGGGTGCGGGCGCGCGGCGACCGGACTGCGCGCGATCTGATGGTCAGCCTGCCCCCGCCCGGCATCGCCTCTGCGGCATTGAGAATCAAGTTCAAAAAAGCCTGCTCCAGTTGCGGCGCATCACCCGGCACGGGCGGCAAATCCGGTTGCAAATTGCGAACGAATTCAACGTTTTGATTGGCCAACTTGTGCCGCACCAGCAATCCCAACTCATCAATCAATTCGTTCAGGTTTACCGGCTTCAGTTGGGGTTCGGTTGTGCGCGCAAAGGCTAGGATTTGTTCCACGATTCTGTTCAAGTGTTCGATTTTGGCATCAATAAGCTGTGCGTCCTTTGCCCGCGGGTCGCCGGCGGGGAATTTCAAATCCAGTGAATGATACAACAATTTCATCACCGTGAGTGGATTGCGGATTTCGTGCGCGACCTCGGCGGCCAGCAGGCCGAGTGCGGAAAGTTTCTCGTTCTGTCGCAGTTGCTCCTCCACGTCCACGGTGCGCTCGTAAAGCCGCGCCTTTTCAATGGCAATACCGGACAGTTCCGCCAGTGCGCTTAGGATGCGGATTTCCTCGTTGGAAAACTGATAGGGCCGATCGGTATAAATGTTCAGCGTGCCGGTCGCCTGCCCGGCAAACAGCAGCGGAACGCTCAGCAGCGAAACCAGGCCTTCACGCCGCGCGACTTCGACGTTTTGATAACGGCTGGACGTCTGGACATTTTCCACCTGCAAGGGCTTTTTGCGGCGCACGACGACGCCGAGCAGACTATCCCCCACGCTCAAACGCGGTTTGTTGAGGTAAGCTTCGCCCGCGCCGTAGCTGGCACGCAGGTTGAGCCACTCGCGGGTTTCATCGAGCATCATCAGCGAGCACATGCGCGCGCGCATGAGCAGGCACGCTTCGCGTGTGATGACGCGCAGCGCCTCATCCAGGTTCAGTGTAGAATTAATCGTCCGGCTCACGCTCGCGAGCGACTCAAACAAACCCGCCTTCAACCGCAATTGCTCGAACAGCCAGGTGTTATAAATCACCTTGGCTGCTTGCACTGCAAGTTCTTGAAGCAATTCCTGATCGTCCGCGCTGAAGGCGTTCGTCCGGTCCGAATCCACATTCAGCACTCCACGCACCTCGCCGTTAACCTCCAGCGGGACGGCCAATTCCGAACGGATTCCGCGCCGTGCGGCAACGTAGCGCGGGTCTTGGGTCACGTCACCGACCCGGGCGGGTTTGCCGGTGCGCGCGACCCAGCCGGTAATGCCTTCGCCGACGCGCAACTTGAGTCGCGCCGCCGCCTTCGGCAGATTTTGCGAGGCGTGGATTTCCAGAAAGCTGGTGGTGGGGTTGATCAAAACAACCGAACCGCTCGAGCCGCGCATGAGCCGTACCGCTTCGCTCACGATCAACTGCAATGCTGCCTGCGGCTCCAGCGTCGAGTGAATGACATTGCTAACCTGATAGAGCAAATTGAGCTGCTCATAACGCAACACCAGTTTTGAAAGCTCGTCGCTCACGATTCCAATTTTTAGATTTAAATTTTTTGTTTCAAGTCGGGTTGTGCCTTCACTGAAACTCTGCGGCGCAAACTAAAAATTAAAAGCTGAAAATTCACCTCACCCTTGCCGTCATCCACAGGCCCGTTGCGCCGAAAATCAGGTTGGGCAGCCACGCCGCCAGCCATGCGGGCAAACGACCGCCCAAACCCAAAGCCAGCCCAACCTGTTGGAGCACGAAAAAAGTGAAACAAATAAAAATGCTGCCTGCGACGCCGAAAAATAAATTGCGCCGGCCCGAAGCCGCCCCAAACGGAATCGCAATGAGCACTACCACCAGACAGGTCCACGGCGCGGCTAATCGCCCGTACAGTTTGGTCAGCAGCTTGTTCGAATCGGCGCGTGGCAAATCGGGGTGCAACCGCAGATAGGCAACAAGGTCCGCGAGCGGGATGTCGGGTCGGCGTGAAGCGCCTAGTCCTTGGTATTCGTTGATTTTGATTTCACTCCGGATTTCCTTTGGTGTTTCGCCAAATTCCGGCTTGGGCAGGACGTTGGTTTGAAATGACGGCAGCAACGGCGCGCGGGCATTGGCCTGTTCAAATTCCTTCGCGCCCCAAAATGTCCACACGCCATTCGTGTAATTTGCGCGGTCCGCCTTCAATTGCCGTATGGAACCGTCCGGCAAGGTCCAGCTTACAATGGGATTGAGCATTTCGCTTGTCTTGACGCGATATTCGCTGAAATGCCACAGGCGATGTTCGCGGGCGTTGACGAAATCGGTGAAACGATTTTGCGCTGCGAGGTCGCCTGATTTTTGCACGTAGCGGCTCAAAATGCGGTCCGCCCAATCTGTGTTGCGCGGCACACAAAATTCATTGAGCACAAACAACGCGATGCTGGCCAGGAAGCCGACGATTAAATATGGCAGGCACACCCGCCACAGGCTCACGCCGGCCGCGCGCATGGCGGTGATTTCGTTGTGACGCGCATGATTGGTGAGCGCATAAAGCAAGGCCAGCAGGAGCGCGATCGGGAGCACCGTCACGATAAATTCCGGCGTCATCGCGAAGTAATACTGGATGATGTCAAGCAAGCGCAGTTTGTCGTCCTGAAAATCCTGCAAACTTTTGAAGGCATCGAAGGAAATCCAAAAGATCAAAAAGCCACTGAGGCAATACGCCAGTGGCGAGAGCAATTCACGAAATAAATATCGGTCCAACAGCCGCATTGTGCGGGCAGGGTAGCGGGCATCCGTTGCGCGGGGCAATGCCGGAATATTGCACACGGAGAGTGCGGTGATTGGCTGGGGCGTGGCTCGAAGCGTGCCATTGAACAACAGCTTCAGCCCGCCACCTGCCGCGCACTACGACGCGGCAGTCTTCGCTCTGCGCTGCACTTCGAGCGGAGACTGGTGGGTTGGCCGGGACTCGAACCCGGGACCAACGGCTTAAAAGGCCGCTGCTCTACCGACTGAGCTACCAACCCGACGAAGCGCGGGAAATTAGTCTTCCGTACCAGCCCATGCAAGATTTTCCGTCGACATGGAGGACGGTTTTCAGTTTTATTTTTCACCGCCGTTGCGTTAGATTGCTACATCAAAACCGCCACCCGCGTAAAATTTTGGGGCGTGCGCGGCTCGATCCCCACGCCGGGACCGACCACGGTGCGCTACGGTGGTAACACGTCCTGCGTCGAAGTGCGTTCGGGCGACGACATCGTCATCCTTGACGCGGGTTCGGGGTTGCGCGCGCTGGGTCGCGCGTTGCTGGCAGAATTTAAAAACCAGCCGTTGAGCCTGACGCTGCTGCTGACACATACGCATTGGGACCACATTCAAGGGCTGCCGTTCTTTGCGCCAATTTACGATCCGCGCTGCCATCTGCGGATTCTGGGCGGCGAAGGCGCGCGCAAAGGCCTGGTCAACGCGCTGACCGGCCAGATGGAAAGCACGTATTTCCCCGTGCCGTTCGCTAAACTGCCCAGCAACATCGCAATCGAGGAACTCAAGAGTTTCAATCTCAACATCGGCTCGGTCTGTGTGCGGGCGCAACGCGCAAACCATCCCGGCGTTTGCGTCGGGTACCGGCTGTCTACACCGCGTGGGTCCGTGGCTTATTTCCCTGACAGCGAACCGCGGCCGGGCGGCGAAGACCGGGAGATGATTGATTTCCTGCGTGACGCAGATGTGCTGATTCTCGATTCGCAATATGACTCGGCGGAATACAAAAAGCACATCGGCTGGGGACACGGATGTGTGGACGATTCGGTCACGCTCGCGGTGCAAGCCGGAGTCAAACGGCTTTACCTGTTTCACCACGACCCGGACCATGACGATAGAAAAATTGACGGCTTGGTCAGGCACGCGCGCCAACTCATCGCTGGGCGGCGGGCAAAATTAAAAGTGGACGCCGCACGTGAGCTGCAAACAATCAGGCTGCCGTTCAGGGCGGTTTCTCGCCGTAATTAATGGCCATGGCGCCACCAAGAATATTTATGACACGCACGTTCGCAAGTTTCAGTTCATGCATTTTGGCTGCGATCCCCGCCTGCGCCGGGTAATGTTTCAACGATTCGAGGATGTAAGCGTAAGCCTGCGCGTTGCCGCAAAATGTCCAGCCGAGCAACGGCACGAAAATTTGGAGGTGTGTAAAATAAACCGTGCGCCAAACCGCGTTGGCGGGCTTGCCAAAATCCAGCACAACCAGCCGCCCGCCCGGCTTGGCCGTGCGGCACATCTCGGCCAAACCGGTTTCCCAACTCGCCAGATTCCGCAAACCGTAACCAATGGTGATGGCGTCAAATGAATTGTCGGGAAATGGGATTTGTTGCGCATCACCCTGAATGAATTTCAGATTGGGGACTTGAAATGGGAGATTTTTCTGCCGGCGTTTTTCCGCGATTTCGAGCATGGCCCCGCTGAAGTCGAGGCCGATGACAGCCGCGCCACGCTGTGCGAGGGCAAGTGCGATGTCACCTGTGCCGCAGCACAAATCCAGCACACGGTCGCCCGGTTTTGCGGCGGCAAGTTCAGCGACACGGCGTTTCCAGCGGCGATGGAAGCCGAAACTTTGCAGGTCATTGAGCAAATCGTAGCGCCGGGCTATGGCGGCGAAAAGGCCGTTGACCTTCGCGGCACGTTGTCCGCCGGGTGTATAAAAAACGTTGCTCATAAGCGTAGTTTAGCACGGCAGACGGGGCAAAAGTCAAAGGGCATAAAATGTGCTTTGCTTGGCATGGCCGGTTCGCTAATTTGTTGCTAACATCGTCGTTGAAGGCAATGCGAACCGGTTTCGATGATGAAGTTTTATGAACGCTGAATCCGTAACTGGACGCGCCAAAAAGATTTTGGTGGTGGATGACAATGAGATCATCCTTAAAACCGTTTCCCTGAAACTGCAGGGAGCCGGTTACGAAGTTTTCACGGCGTTGGACGGCGCCGAGGCCGTGGCGGCTGCGCGTAAGGAAAGTCCGGATTTAATTTTGTTGGACATCGGCTTTCCACCCGACGTGGACGGTGTTCCCTGGGACGGCTTTCGGCTCATGGAATGGCTCCACCGGTTGGATGAGATGAGACGAATTCCCATCATCATCATCACCGGCAGCGAAGACCCCAAAAACAAGGAACGAGCCGTCAACTGCGGCGCGGTGGCGTTTTTCCACAAACCGATTGACCACGACGATTTGCTCAAGGTGATCCGGTCAGTACTGGACAGTGCGGCCAAACCGGCCTGAAATCCGGCTTGCAAATTCCGCGGGCTGGCATAGTTTCTCCCGACTTTCTGGAGGCGAGCGTAGCTCAGTCTGGTAGAGCGTCACCTTGCCAAGGTGAATGTCGAGGGTTCGAATCCCTTCGCTCGCTCCAATTCATGGTTTGGTGAAACCCGCTTGATTTCGCCGCCAATCGCGCCCATCTTGCGAAATGCTTTTGCCGAATGAAGCCGTTACCTTGAGTGCCGAACAAATACGCGAGTTGAATCAGAAACTCACCGCGCTGCGCCACGATGCCAATAACGGCCTGTCGCTAATGGTAGCAGCGGTCGAATTGATTCGGCGCCGGCCGGAAACTGCAGGGAACCTGTGGAGTACCCTGCTCGAGCAACCACGCAAAATCACCGAAGCCATTTCGCAATTCTCCGGTGACTTTGAGACGGCACTGCGCATCACCCGGCCTTGATGCGTGCCGGCCCGGATGGCTTTTTGCCTTTAGCCCCGACACGACAGCCGATATAATCGCGGGTAGTGGGCTACTTTGAAATCGAATAAAAAGCCTTCGATTTTCCGAAGGTTTTTAGAACTTGACGGAACGGCAAATGCTTTGATATAGTCCTATGGAACTGATGGAAACCATGAAGCCGAACGGTTTAGCGTTGGAATACCAACGAGACTACGCTGCATCCCGGCGTGATTTTAACGTCTCTGACATCATCAATAATCCCAGCGCCAATGGCATCTGTCGCGTTTTTGGTTTGGGCTTCGCGGAAAAGTCCCTCGACGACTTCTTGCGTGAGCTTCGTTCGCTGCGTGAAAACGCTGGCGATTCTCTTGTGGTCGCTAGTGACGCCCGTTAAAAACTCCCGCAGGTTTTTTTCTTCCAAGCGGAATGTTTGGTTTTTGAAGTCGAACCCTACACCGTGAAACATGAAAGTCGAATGGGGACATGCGTAACGTTTCTTACCGGCAAGGAAAACAGCATTTCCAATTGAGTCCACGTTGCCGACGTTGTGCGTAATCAGTTCAAACGGCATACCGAGTAAAACATTGTAAAGGTTCATTCCGTTCATCACGTTTCCGCCGGGGGTGGAGAGCAACAAGTAAACGGTTTTGACTTTCTGATTTACACAGTTTGCCATCACAGCCAAAAGGCTTTCTGTGGTGTGTGGGGATATTTCCGCCGAAAACGAAATGAACGTCGTTTCGGTCAGTTGGTTTGGGTTGGCTGGCGGATTCCCATTCATAAATTTCTTAAACCAATTTAACAATTTCTTCCAAATTCCAAACATGGTCACTGATACCAGCTTCCATCGCAGGCGTCACGCGCAAAGTTTGGTGAATCCGGCAAAAGTTATAGTTCATGGCGTAAATCGCAATCATGTGCTTGTGATTCTCGATTTTCTTTGAAAAGGCATTCGTCAGCCTCGTAAAGCGGCGATTGGTCATGCGGAGCGTCAAATTTTGACGTTCCACGAACGAAGTGGAAATCAGATTGCGGTCTGGATTTCCGATGATTCTGCGGCGGCGTGCCCCAATACAAACCGGCGGTGAATAGCGAGTTTCACCCGTTCCAGTTTCACGCCCATATAATTTTATCAGCATTGAATAATCAATGTCCGCGCCAAAGGCATCTTCAACCGCCAGTAGGTATGGCCGGTGCCCGTCACTGGTTAATTGCACCCGGTTTGCCAACCGACCTTTCAGGTCGTGGATGAAACTGTAAGCGCCAGCAGCGTCACGAAGCCCCACATGCCAGCTAGGAATCAATTTTGTGTCGGCATCAATCGCAATCCACGTCCAAGTGTCCCCCACGCCGTCTTGCCCCTGCAAATGCTCTGGAATGTTCGCCTGCTTGCAGTAGGTGAATGACCAAACCTCATCCACTTGAATCACCTTGCACGGTAGATTCCGCATAATTTTGTCGTGATACGCGGCGCACGCTTCACCAACTTCAACCAAGATTCGGGACACGGTTTTCTTGGCAACGCCCGTAAGCCGGACTGTGGAGCGCAAGCTGCAACCCTCAATCAAGCAATTAACCACTTTTGCCCTCTCTACCACTGATAGCTTATTCATACGATTTTTGTTGCTTTTGGCGGGTTTTCTGCTACTTTTTCTACCGACATGGCGCGCCGTGGTGGAATTGAACCACCATCTAATCCTTAGCAGAGACTGCTCTAGCCATTTGAGCTAACGGCGCAAACCTGTCAAACCGGCCACCGAGAGCCCCCGCTAAAGGCGCTCGGTGGCCTCATTGTTTTAAGGGTAACAGTTTTATTTTCAATTGTCAACACTTTTATCCAACTATATTTTGAACCTGCGGAAATAAAAATGTCAGATTTATGTTGACAGGGTGGATTTGGGGGTGCAATTTGGAGCAAGAAAGGCACATTATGGCAACTGACAAAAATATAGAATACGCTCAAAACTTGAGGAAAACCGATGATGCAAAGAAGCAAAAGCATCGCAGCCCGGCCTATCCATCCATAGGGCTGAAGGAGGCCCTTGAAAAGGCGCGCGCAATATGGGACAACGAGAAGCGCAACGAGGTTTCAGTTGATGTTGTTGCCGCACACTGGAAGATGGCGGCAAAAAGCAGTTCAACGCTTTTGGCAATTTCCGCGCTCAAAAAGTTTGCGCTTATTACAGACCGGGGCAGTGGCGACCAGCGATATGTAAAATTAACCGATTTGGCTTACAACATTCTTCGAGCCGAACCGGATTCTGATGTGTGGCTAAAGTCAGTTCAAAAGTCCGCCTTGTCTCCTAAAATGATTGTTGAACTATGGGAAACAGACAAAGAAAGCCCAAAATCAACGGCAAATCTGAAGAAATACTTGGAATTTGAGAAGAAATTCAATCCGGCTGTAATTGACCAGTTTGTTCAAGCCTATCGTGACACTATTTCATTTGCAAAACTTGGGATTGGTGATAAAGTGTTGACAGACGGAGCCGATGGTGACGCGGTGGAGCTGGAAAATGGCAGTCAGGAAGAAGATTTACTACCACCAGCCGGAGGCAAAGTCGCACCAATAACGAAGCAAATAGGCAAAAAGATGTTGGCACAATACTCAATTCCAATTGGGGCGAATGAAGCCACAATCACGTTCACTGGCGCGGAATTAACCGTTGGTGATTTTGACGCGCTGGCTGATTATGTTGTCATTTTCAAAAAGCAGTTTGAGCGGAAGCAAAAATCAGAATCTTCAAGTTCAACCCCCACAAAACCAGCATTCCCCGAACCGCCGTTCGTGGCACTTTGGAAAGGGAAAAATTTTGATAAAATGGTTAAAATTGTCGGCCAACCAGTTTGGGAAAAAGGTGAATGGATTTACCAAGATGATGGCGGGACTTTGGTCCCGGCCAAAGAGCTTTTTCCCAATTTGAAAAAATGATTATTTACGGCGCGGCTTGCTGGCGGGCTTGGCGGGTGCTTTGATTGGCTTCTCTGACAGCTTAATCACGTCAGCAAAGACGCTGTGAGCAAGCTGGATTGTATCGCTAGGTCGCTTGCGCTTTGGTTTTATCATGCCCCAACTTTGCCACACTCAGGCCGGAAACGGAAATCCAAATTCAAAGTAGCCCACTACCTAATCGCGCGCCACGGAACGGACCGAGGCGGAGTTGATTGCCGTGGTCTTGCGCGGCGACCCCGCGAGCTTAGCCGGAACGATTCAGTTGGATGGATAACTTGGAAGTCATCCCTCCCTCCAAATCAACGCATGAACGATGACGGAAGGAGCCAATTCGGCGAACCGTTTGGTTCCTGATTCCAACTGCATAGCAGTTGAATTCAGCACGTTTCCAGCCTTGCAAATCAGGGACTTGCGAAATCATAGGCTTAAAACTGCGGCTTGGTCTGAATCGTTCCGGCTTAGAGCCGCTGGTTCAAGGTATTCGCCGCGCGTATTGCCACCGCCCGCCGTTACGTCCGCCGCGAGAACGAAGTGGACGACATCGCGCAGAAGGTCTGGCTCAAGGCGTTTGAAAAACTCCACAGCTACCGCGGCGAAGCGCCGTTTCAGCACTGGGCGGTCCTGGACGTGCTACGATTTTCCTGCGCGCCCGCCAGTGCATTCACGCCGTATTGACACCCGGCAGAGGAAACAGTTTGAAGAATTGCTGAAACAGCTCCCGCCACACCGGTCGCCGGCGTCCACGAACGCCCCTTTAGCCCTGCCACCGACCAACATATCAACAAGCGCTTGACGTCTATTTTTCCGCCAGCAGCGCGCGGATTTTCTCCCACAACGTCTGCGTGATTGTCTCCACGGAACGATTGCCGTCCACGATGGTGAAGTCGTAGGTCTTCTGCAGTTGACGGAATGCGGTCCGCATGGCCATCTGGTATTTCAGAAAGCTGTCGAACATGTCGCGCGACAGGCCGAGGTCCATGCCGCTTTCCCAGTAATCCAGCGCCGCCTTTTTGGAAAGATTGCGCTGCACCAGTTCCTCGGGCTCGACTGCAAGATAAAAAACCGCGTCCGGTTCGAGCGCGATGCCGTAAAGATTCTTCAGCCACGCTTCGTCCATGCCGCGCACCATGTCACGCGCCATGAGCGTGTAAATATAACGGTCAGACAGCACGATGAAGCCCGCTTTGAGCGCCGGCAAAATGATGTTTTCCAACTGGTCGGCAAAGTCCGTCGCGTAAAACAGGCTCAATGTCGTCCGGCTCAAAATATTTCCTTCCTGCGCCTTGTCGAGTTCGGCGCTGACGAGCGTGGAGCGTTTGAGGCCGACCTGCACTGTTGCGTGGCCGCTGGCCTCCAGCCAGTCCACCAGTCGCACGATTTGCGTGGAACGGCCCGAGCCGTCCGCGCCTTCCACCACAATCAATTTGCCCGCCAATTCTTCCAGCCGGACATGGGGAATGCCGTGGCCGTAAAACCGGCGGTGATTGACCCGGCCGCCGGCTGACCCGGTGGTTTTCTTCTTCATGCGGCCGAATCCTCCTCCATTTCCTCGACCTTGTTGGTTCGTTGCGCGGGTGGCGGCAACGGCAGCGGACCGCGGCGCCGGAACCGCTCCAAATCTATCCGCTCCCTGACCAGCTTGCGCACAGCGGCTTGCTGTGTTTCCACGTTCCGGTTGGCGTCTGTCACCACGAAATTGAACTCCCGGCTCATTGCCATGTATTGCGCCAGAATGCGGCCTTGAAAGATGCGGAAGCTTTCATACGGGTCGCTCGACAACCGCAAATCCATGCCCGCCTCGAAAAACTTCAACTTTGGCCGGCCTTCGAGAATGCGGTTGAGCGACACTTCCAAATCCGCCTTGAAGAAAAACGTGAGGTCGGGCAGGGCGGCGAAACTGTAAATGCCGCGCACCCAGTCCGTCGGGCAGCCGCGCGTCACGTCGCGCGCAAACGCCGTGAAAACATAGCGGTCGCAGAGCACGACGTAGCCGGCGCGCAGCAACGGGAGCAGGTGACGTTCGTAACGGTCGGCAAAGTCCGTCGCGTGAATCAGGCTGAACGTGGTGGGGGTAAGCAATTCGCGCTTTTTGCCCTTGCTCGTGGCGGATTTCACAAGCTCGGACGAGTTCCACTCGCTGAAATAGACCTTGATGCCCTCGGCCTCCAGCCATCGCTTAAGCAGATAAATCTGCGTGGACTTGCCCGAGCCGTCGAGGCCTTCGACGGCAACGAGCCGGCCGGGAAAATTCAATTCCGTGAAAGTTTTCATAATCACGCCTGCCGCATTTTCTGATTCTATACCAGCTGCTGCCGGCCACAAGCGCAAGTTGATAACATAATGATGCGTTGGCGTCTGTTAAATTCGGGTGAAATTAAGTCCTCTTGTGAAAAAAATCACAAATTCAACTTGCCCCGGTTTGCCGCGCAAATTACGTTGCCACGGCGCCCGGTTCAGGGCGCGCTGTGTTTATGCGAACCGAAACCGAAGTGGGTTACAACACAAAGATCGAAGGCGACGTCATCGTCACACGCGTGGACGCCGCGCTCAACTGGTTTCGCAAAAATTCCATCTGGCCGATGCCGATGGGACTGGCCTGTTGCGCCATCGAATTGATGGCCGCCGGCGCAAGCCGGTTTGATATTTCGCGGTTCGGATCGGAAGTCATGCGCTTTTCGCCGCGGCAGGCAGATTGCATGATTGTTGCCGGCACGGTCACCTACAAAATGGCCGGCGCCGTGAAGCGCATTTACGACCAGATGCCCGAGCCAAAATGGGTCATCGCCATGGGCGCGTGCGCCTCGACTGGCGGCATGTATCGCAGCTATGCCGTGCTGCAGGGCGTGGACCACATCATTCCGGTGGACGTTTATGTGTCCGGTTGCCCGCCGCGGCCGGAAGCCGTGCTCGACGCGCTGATGAAATTGCAAAAGAAAGTGGCCAAAGAACCGGTTTTGGAGAAACTCACGGCCGTCACCGCGCTCAAACATAAAGCCGCTTGAATTTTTAACCACGGATGAACACGGATGAACGCGGATTGGTAGGGCGGGCAGTTCTCTGTCCGCCGAAGCGCCGGGAGCAGCCAAACGGCGCGCACGGAGTGACGCGCCCTGCCTTTGAAGAAATACGTGTTTGTCCGTGCCTATCGGTGGCCAATTCTTTTGAACTGTGACATCGTTGGAGCAAGCCCAGAAAATCAAAGCCAGGTTCGGCGATTTAATCTCCGAGCCGGCGGAATTTCGCGGCGAAATTACCCTTAAAATCGCCGACGCCGAAAAAATCGTTGAAGTCTGCCGTTATGCGAAAAACGATTTGGATTTCGATTATCTCGTGGACATCAGCAGCGTGGACAGTTACGGCGAGGACCCGCGCTGGACGGTCGTTTATCATTTGCGCGGTCTTGCGAATCGCTGCGAATTGCGGCTCAAGACCGGCGTGAGCGAGGAAAAATCCGAACTGCCGACCGTCACGACGGTTTGGAAGACCGCCAACTGGCACGAGCGCGAAATCTACGACATGATGGGCATACGTTTTCGCGGACATCCCGATTTGCGCCGGATTCTGATGTGGGAAGGCTATCCGTATTTCCCGTTGCGCAAGGACTTTCCGCTGGCCGGCAAACCGACTGATCTGCCCGGCGTCGCATTCACCAAACCCGCGCCGCTCGAAGGCGGGCCCTTCGTGACGGTGCCCGGCGGCAAGGACGCGATTGAACGCGAGCCCCGCGTGCGGACACCGAAGGATTGATTCTGTGAAAATGATTCTGGCAACACTCATTCTGTCAGTTTCAGAACTGGCACTGGCTGTTCTGTTCGTGGTGCTCGCGTTTGGCCATACCAATAGTCAGGGTTTGAATCGCGCTTGGTTTGAATACTATGAGCATCCGTCGCCACAAACAGAGGCTGCTTTCAAACAGAAGAAGGCAGCTGAAGATAGAATTAGCTTTGTATTGACCGTTGGTGCGGGATTGCTGCTTGCGGTCAACAGTTACGTCTTGGTTAAGACGATCCGAAAGATCCGCGCTGGAAGTCAGCCGGAGACAAAGCCGACATCAAAGGGAGCTTAACAATTTTGCGCGAGATGCCCGACATTCACGAAATCGAGATTCACGATTCCGCCGCACGTGCAGCGCAGGCGACGGAAGAGCTTCAGGATGTTCAAGGCGAGAAGATGGTCCTGAACATGGGACCGTCGCATCCGGCTACGCACGGCGTGTTGCGCATTGTGCTCGAGTTGGACGGCGAAATCATCACCAAGGCCGACCCGGACGTGGGTTATCTGCATCGCGGCGACGAAAAAATCGCCGAGAACATGACCTACACGCAGTTCATTCCTTACACGGACCGGCTGGATTATCTCGCGCCGCTGGCCAACAATGTCGCCTACGCGCTCGCGGTGGAAAAACTGCTCGGCATCGAAAAGGACCTGCCGCCGCGCTGCCAATACATCCGCGTGATGTGCGCGGAACTGGCGCGCATCTCGTCGCACCTGCTCGGCATCGGCGCGTTCGCGATGGACGTCGGCGCGATGACCGTGTTCCTTTACATTTTCACCGAGCGCGAAAAGATTTATAATCTGGCCGAATCACTCAGTGGCGCGCGTTTCACCACAAGTTACACGCGCATCGGCGGCCTGATGCGCGATCTGCCGCCGGGTTGGGCGGACCAATGCCGCAAATTTCTGAAGGAAGTCGTCGTTACGCTCGACGAAGTGGAGACACTGCTCACACGCAACCGCATCTGGGTGGACCGGGTGCGCGACCTCGCCGTCATTTCCAAACAGGACGCCATTGATTACGGCTTGAGCGGGCCGAATCTGCGCGGGAGCGGCATCGAATGGGATTTGCGCAAAAACCAGCCGTATCTTTGTTACCGGGATTTTGAGTTCGACATCCCCATCGGTTCGGTGGGCGATTGCTACGACCGTTACCTCGTGCGCATGGAGGAAATGCGCCAGAGCGTGCGCATCCTCCACCAGTGCCTCGATAAAATTCCCGGCGGTGCGGACAACAAAACGAAAGAGCCGATCAACGTGCCGGACGGCAAAATCGTTCTGCCGCCGAAGCAGAACGTGATGACGAAAATGGAGGAATTGATCCATCAGTTCATGCTCGTAACACAGGGCATGAACTGTCCGCCCGGCGAAATTTATTTCGGCCACGAAAATCCCAAGGGCGAGCTGGGCTTTTACCTCAACAGCCGCGGCGGCGGCACGCCGTACCGGATGAAAATTCGCGCGCCCAGCTTTGTGAACCTGAGCATTCTGTCGCACCTGTTACCCGGCCACATGATGAGCGACACGGTGGCAATTCTGGGTTCGCTCGATTTCGTGATGGGAGAGTGCGACCGATGAACCCCACGCACACCGAACCCATCCCCAACCCGCTCCGGCAACAGGACGGTTTCGCTGTGCCAGCCGTGCTTGAGGCGGAGGTGGACGAACTCATTACCCACTATCCGGTGAAACGTGCGGCATCGTTGATGGTGCTGCACGCGATTCAGGAACAATTCGGCTGGATTTCGCAGGAGGCGGTCGAGTGGACGGCGAGGAAGCTCGAACTGCAACCCATCAACGTTTACGAGCTGGTGACGTTTTATCCGATGCTCCGGCAGCAGCCGATGGGCAAATATCAAATCAAGGTCTGCCGGACGCTGAGCTGCGCGCTGGGCGGCGCGTATGAACTCCACAAACATTTTTGCAAGAAGCTGGGTCTGGACGCGCACGCGCACGGCCCGCAAACAACGAAGGACGGAAAGTTCACGGTCGAATTCGTCGAATGTCTCGCCAGTTGCGGCACCGCGCCGGTGATGATGTGCAACGACGCTTTTTACGAAGCCGTTTCAAAAGTGAAGGCAAATGAGATAGTGGCAAAATGCAGTTGAGCGAGATCTGATGCAAAGCGTAAATCGCAAATCTGAAATCGCAAATGTCAGTTGGCTGCCCGACATGGATTTGAACCATGACAAACAGATCCAGAGTCTGCTGTGCTACCGTTACACCATCGGGCAAGCCGGAGCATGGGTTAGGCTAAAGGGTTTCTCCACCCAGTCAAGCCGGCAACGTTGGACAGGCATCCTGCCTGTCTCCCATTTATTTATTTCAAGCCAGAGACAGGCGGGTCGCCTGTCCTACGAGTAAAATGGCGCAAGAATACAAATTGGTTTTGAAATACGCCGATCAGCCGGGTTACACGCCCGACATCGAATGTTATTTGCGTCACGGCGGCTACGAGGTTCTGAAGAAGGCGCTCGCACTCCAGCCCAAAACCTTGCCGGGCGGCAAGACCCAGTCGCCGCAGGAACAAATCCGTCAGGAAGTCATGACCTCCGGTCTGCGCGGTCGTGGCGGAGCGGGTTTTTCGTGCGGCTTGAAGTGGAGTTTCGTTGACCGCAGGAGCGGCAAGCCGGTTTACCTGATTTGCAACGCCGACGAGTCCGAGCCGGGCACGTTCAAGGACCGGCAGATCATTTACAAAGACCCGCACCAGTTGCTCGAGGGCACAATCATCTCGTGCTTCGCCAACGACGTGCATCTGGCTTACATCTACATCCGCGGCGAAATGCCCGATGGCGCGAAATTGTTGAACCAGGCGCTCGCCGAGGCCCGCGCAAAAAATTTCATCGGCAAAACCATTTTAGGCAGCGGCTACGATTTGGAAATTTACATTCATCGTGGCGCGGGTGCTTACATCTGCGGCGAGGAAACCGGCCTCATCGAATCACTCGAAGGCAAACGGCCGTATCCGCGCATCAAGCCACCGTATTTTCCCGCCGTGCTCGGTTTGTGGATGTGCCCGACCATCGTCAATAACGTCGAGACGCTTTGCAACGTGAAGCACATTGTTGCGATGGGTGGCGCGGAATATGCCAAACTCGGCACGCCCAACAACACCGGCACCCGCATTGTCAGCCTCAGTGGCCACGTCAAAAAGCCGGGTTATTACGAAATCGAGACCGGCAAGGTCACCATCGGCCAGCTTATCAACGATCCGGCGTTCGGCGGGGGACTGCGTCCCGGGCATTCGTTGAAAGCCGTGATTCCCGGCGGTTCTTCGGCAAAAGTTTTCAAAGCGGGTGAGAAATTCAAACTCAAGCGCAAAGGCCCGGACGGCCAGCTCGTCGAACAGGAAGTGGACACGCTGGATTTGCCTTACGACTTTGACACACTCATTGCTGCAGGCAGCATGTCCGGCTCGGCGGCAATCATCGTGCTGGACGATTCGACCGACATCGTCGCGGCGCTGGCGAACATCGCCGAGTTTTACGCGCACGAAAGCTGCGGCCAATGCACGCCCTGCCGCGAAGGCTCGCTCTGGATGAGCAAGGCGCTGCACCGCCTTACCCACGGCGAAGGTCGCGCGAGTGACGCGGATTATCTGATTAAAATCGCCGACAACATTCCCGGCGGCCGCACCATTTGCGCCTTTGGCGAGGCCTGCTCGTGGCCGGTGCAAAGTTTTGTCGCAAAATTCAAAGACGAATTTATTGCCAAAGGCGCTACTGACGAAGCGCGTCGCGCGAAGGAAAATGCCGCGCCGGCGGGACCAAAACAATTAGCTGCCGCGCGCCACTGATTGCATGTCAACCGCAGCCATAACTGACATGAAGCCCGCCGCGCGGGCGATCGAAAAGATCAAGGTAAAGGTGGACGGGCGTGAAATCGAGGTGCCGAAGACGACACCCGACCCGATTTCCGGCCGGCCGATTCCGACCACGATGATCCAGGCCTGCGAGTTGGCGAAGGTGGACGTGCCGCATTATTGCTATCATCCGAAGCTGCCGGTCGCCGGCAACTGCCGCATGTGCCTCGTTGAATTCGGCACGCCCATGCTCGGCCCGGATCGCAAGTCGATCTTGAATCCCGACGGCTCGCTGAAAATTGTGAAATCGCCGCGTCCAGCCATTGCCTGCGCCACGCCGATTTCGCCCGGCATGGAAATTTATACGAACACGCCCGGCGTGAAACAGATGCGCGAGGGCGTGCTGGAATTCCTGCTCATTAATCACCCGCTCGATTGCCCGATATGCGACCAAGCGGGCGAATGCAAGCTGCAGGAATACTCGGTGGACTACGGTCAATCGGCCAGCCGCTTTGTTGAACCGAAGGTCCACAAACCCAAGGCCGTTGACCTCGGTCCGCGCATCGTGCTCGATGACGAACGCTGCATTCTCTGTACGCGCTGTATCCGGTTCACGCGCGACATCGCGGGCGACGATGCGCTAGGCATCGTCAATCGCGGCAGCTACAGCACGCTCACGGCTTATCCGGGAAAAGTTTTCGACAATAATTACACACTCAACACCGTGGACATCTGCCCCGTCGGCGCGCTCACGTCGAAGGATTTCCGGTTTCAGATGCGCGTGTGGTTCCTCAAGGAAACCAAGAGCATTTGCACCAGTTGCGCGACGGGCTGCAACGTCATCGTCGGTTCGCGCGAAGAAAAAGTTTATCGCTACACGCCGCGCGAAAATGATGCCGTCAACGCGTGCTGGATGTGCGATTACGGCCGCTTGAATTACAAATGGATCGGCCGGGCAGACCGGTTGAAGGATGTTCTGGTTCGTGATGTAGGACAGACTTCCAGCCTGTCTCCATCTCATAAAGAGTCAGAGACAGGCGCGACGCCTGTCCTACGTAAAACAACGTGGACCGCTGCACTCAGTGAAATTGCAAACAAGTTGAAAAATGCGCCGTACGGTTCGGTTGCCATAGTTGCCTCGGCGCGGCAGACGAACGAAGAACTCTGGCTGCTCAAAAAACTGGCGGACAAATTTGGTGCCATGACGGACTCCATCGGGCGGTTTGGCGAAGGCGACAAGCTGTTGCTGAACGCCGACCGCAATCCGAACAAGACCGGTGCGCGGCTCATCGGCATCTGCCAGGCGAGCGTGGGCATCAAAATGCGGCCGATTACCGAATTCATCCGTGCCGGCAAGGTCAAGACCTTGATCGTTTTCGGTGAGGACGTGACGAAGAACGGCATCGGCACTGACTTGCTCGACAAATTGGACATGTTGATTGTCAGCGACATTTTGCCAAACGCAACGACGAAGCTGGCGCATTATCTGCTGCCCGGCTGCGCCCACGTCGAGAAACGCGGCACGTTTACGAACATCAAGGGCCGTATCCAGAAATTCATGAAGGCCGTCGAACCGCCCGGCGACGCGCGGCCCGAATGGGAATTTTTGCACGACTTGGTCTATAACATCACCGGCCAGGATGGTTTCCTGACGATTGAAGGCTTATTCAACGAAATGGCGAAGGACGTGCCGGCGTTCAACGGTTTGACCTGGGCGGGTCTGGGCGACACAGGCGTGACGGTAAAAATCTGAAATGAACTGGAATTTCCTCATCTTCAGTCTGGTCAAAATCGCCGTGGTCATCGGCGTGGTGCAGGGCATGGTGGCCTATGCGGTCCTGGCCGAGCGCAAGGTATCGGCATGGATTCAGGACCGCGTCGGGCCGAACCGCGCAGCGCCGCCGTTTGCCCAATATATTCCGGTCATCGGGCCGCTCCTGACCCGCGTCGGCTTCTTCCAGCCGCTGGCGGACGGCTTGAAATTCATCCTCAAGGAGGATTTCACGCCGGCGGGCGTGCGGAAGGCTTACTTTTGGCTGGCACCAGCGATTGCCATCATTCCGGCGATGCTGACCGTGGCGGTGATTCCGTTCGGCTCCACACTCGGTCAGCAGCAAATGGTCATTTCGGATTTGAACGTGGGCATTCTTTACACGTTCGGCATCGTTTCGCTCGGCGTTTATGGAATTGTGCTGGCGGGCTACGCGGCGAACTCGAAATATCCGTTCCTGGGCGGCATCCGGTCGAGCGCGCAGATGATTTCGTACGAAATTGCGATGGGTATGTCGGTGATTCCGGTGCTGCTCATCGCGGGCAATTTGAATTTGAGCCGGATCATCGGCTGGCAGGCGCTGCACGGCTGGCTGGTGCTGTATGCGCCGGTATCGTTCTTCATTTTCCTGACCGCGTCGTTTGCGGAAACGAATCGACTGCCATTCGATTTCCCGGAAGCCGAGCAGGAACTGGTCGGCGGTTATCACACCGAATACAGCTCGATGAAATTCGCGCTGTTTTTCCTCGGGGAATATTCCAACATGATTGCGTCGGCGGCGATGATGGTGACGCTGTTTTTCGGCGGCTGGACGCTGCCGTTCTGGGGGCTGGACCATCCGGCGGCGACACTGGGCGCGGGCATCGCGCACATCCTGATTTTCCTGGTGAAGATGCTGCTGTTCATGCTGCTGTTCATCTGGGTGCGCTGGATGTGGCCGCGGTTCCGGTATGACCAGTTGATGAATTTGGGCTGGCAGCGGTTCGTGCCGCTGGCGCTCGTGAACATTCTGGTGACGGCAGTAATTTTGTGGATGAGAAGTTGATTGGTAGCCGCGTTTGTGAAGACGCGGAGTGAATTGAGCTTGTCCGCCGATTTACATCGGCGGCTGCGGAACGGAATGATAGTAAATCGCAAGCCATTGACGATTTGGGAAAAGCTTTATCTGCCGGCGATTATCGGCGGATTCAAAGTCACCGCCCGGCATTTGTTCCGCTCGTTGTTCGGCGGCAAAACGGTCACGATGGAATATCCGGAACAGAAATGGGCCGTGCCGCCGGATTATCGCGGCGCGCCGTATCTCGTGCGCGACCAGGACGGCAACACGAAATGCGTCTCCTGCCAGCTTTGCGAATTCGTCTGCCCGCCCAAGGCCATCAAAATCATTCCGCCCGGGCCAGCCGGGCCGCCAGCCGACCGGCCCAACGCGGAAAAAATACCGCTCGAGTTTGAAATCAACATGCTGCGCTGCATCTTTTGCGGCTATTGCCAGGAGGTCTGCCCGGAGGAAGCAATTTTTCTGCTGAAGGATTATTCGCTCACCGGCTTGATCCGCGACGAGATGATTTACAACAAAGAAAAACTCCTCGCGCTCGGCGGCGAACACGGCGGCACCCAGAAATGGAAACACAAGCTGGCGGAAGCGAAGGCGCAGAAGGATTTTCCGGTAAACGTTTGAAACCGGGGCGAAATGGAATTCACGGACATTTTATTTTACGTTTTCGCGGCGCTGACGCTGTTGTGCGGCGCGCTGGTCGTGGCCAATCCGTTCAGCCGCAACCCGGTCACGAGCGCCATGTTTCTCGTCCTGACTATCGTTTCGCTGGCCGGGCTGTTCGTGCTGTTGCATGCGTTCTTCCTCGCGGCGGTGCAAATCCT
Source organism: Verrucomicrobiota bacterium (assembly GCA_050012035.1). Lineage (GTDB taxonomy): Bacteria > Verrucomicrobiota > Verrucomicrobiia > Limisphaerales > UBA11358 > UBA11358. Next base: position 126,828 of record JBEKHY010000002.1, read on the forward strand.
CGTCTATGCCGGTGCCGTCATGGTGCTGTTCCTGTTCGTCATCATGCTGCTCGATTTGAAGGAGGAACAACGGCGCAAAATCAAAATGTTCGGTTTTGTGGGCGGACTGGTTTCCGTCGGCGCCATCATCGTGATTGCCCTGAAGTGCTTGCGGGCCAGCAATCTAAACGCCCAGTCGCTGCTCACGCTCGAAGGGGGCACCGCTGAACTCGGTAATCTTCTGTTCAAGCAGTACGTGCTGCCGTTTGAAGTCGTCTCGGTGCTGCTGCTGGTGGCGATGGTCGGCGTGATTTTGTTGAGCAAAAAGGATTTGAAGTGATTAAAAACCACAACGCAGAGACGCAGAGGACGCGGAGGAACGCGGAGAATTTATTTTTGGTTTCTCTGCGAACCTCTGCGTTCTTCGCGCCTCTGCGTTTAAGTGGGCGCATCCGCAATTAAAATGCAAGTCGGACTGGAACAATATCTGGTTGTCAGCTTCCTGCTGTTCGCGCTGGGGCTGCTCGGTGTGGTCATGCGCCGCAATCTGCTGGTGATTTACATGTCACTGGAGCTGATGCTCAACGCGGCCAATCTCGCCCTGGTGGCGTTCTCGCGGTTCAACGACAAATTGGATGGTCAGGTGTTGGTCTTTTTCATCATCACCGTTGCGGCGGCGGAAGTGGCGGTCGGTCTGGCACTCGTCGTGGCGCTTTACCGCAAACGCCAGTCCGCGCACGTCGAAGACCTGACGACCATGAAACTTTAGCCATGAACGAAAGTCTCCATTCAACTTGTAGCAGCCGACGCGAGGAGGCTCTAACTTCTCTGCGCCGTGATGCGTGTTGCGTGATGCGTGATGCAAGTCAGAGCCTCGTTCCCTCGGCTGCTACGAATTTTATCCGTGTCCATCCGTGTTCATCCGTGGTTAAACAGCAATGAAACTCGAAGCGTTACCGTGGCTGATTTTGTTCCTGCCGCTGTTCGCCGCGGCGGTCATTACGCTGTTCACGTTGAAACATCGCAACGTGAGCGCGCTCCTGTCCATCGGCGCGGTCGTCATCGGCTTCGTCTCCACCGTCGCGTTCATTGCGGCCAACGGCTGGGTCACCGCCGAGTCCGCCGTCAACTGGCTGTCCATCGGCGGCCTGAACATAGACTTCGGCCTGAAGCTCGACCGCTTGAGTGAGATGATGATGCTCATCGTTACCGGCGTCGGCGGCGCGATCCACATTTATTCCTTTGGCTACATGCACGCTGACCGCGGCTTCTCGCGCTACTTCGCGTGCCTGAGCCTGTTCACGTTCTCGATGCTCGGCGTCGTACTGGCGAACAATTTCATCGAACTGTTCATCTTCTGGGAACTGGTCGGCGTGTCCAGCTATCTGCTCATCGGCTTCTGGTTTGAAAAACCCAGTGCCGCCGACGCGGCGAAAAAAGCCTTCTTCACCAACCGCCTCGGCGACTTCGGGTTTATGCTCGGCATTCTGGTGGTGTGGGCAACGCTCGGCTCGTTGAACTTCAGCACGCTCCAGGAAAAGCTCGGTGGAACTACCGCTGCGCTTGGCAACATCGCTTCGCTCGCCGGTCTGCTGATTTTCTGCGGTGCGATGGGCAAGTCCGCGCAATTTCCGTTGCACGTGTGGCTACCGGACGCGATGGAAGGTCCAACGCCGGTCAGTGCGTTGATCCACGCCGCGACGATGGTGGCCGCCGGTGTTTACATGCTTTGCCGCGTGATCTTTTTGCTCGATGCCACCGCGCTGCAAGTCATCGCCTGGATCGGTGGCTTCACCGCACTGCTATCCGCCGTTATTGCAATTCAACAAAACGACATCAAACACATCCTCGCCTACTCGACGCTGTCGCAACTCGGCTACATGGTCATGGCCGTCGGCCTGGCCGGCCCGACGCCCGCGATGTTTCACCTGACCACGCACGCTTTTTTCAAGGCGCTGCTGTTCCTTGCAGCCGGCTCGGTCATTCACGCGTTGCATGAGGAACAGGACATCTGGAAAATGGGCGGCCTGCGCGACAAGATGGGCATCACGTTCTGGACTTTTCTGATTGGCACACTTGCCTTGAGCGGCGTGCCGCCGTTCAGCGGGTTCTATTCCAAAGACAGCATCCTCAGTCAGGCGCTGGAGCAGAAAAATTATCTGCTCTTTGCTGTCGGTGTCGGTGTTGCGGGTTTGACGACGTTTTACATGTTCCGGCTTTTCTACGTCGCATTTGTCGGCAAACCTCAGACGGAAACCGCCGAACATGCCCATGAATCGCCGCCGATAATGACCTGGCCGTTGCTGGTTCTGGCGTTGTTCGCCATCATCGGCGGCGTCATCGGCACCAGCGAAATTTACAGCGCGCAATTTTCGGGCGGCGAAACCGTTTCGTTCGCGCAGAGAATTCTCGAACCGTTGCATTCACCGGTTGCAATGACTCTAGGCTTGCTGGCGGTGGCCATCGGCTTTTTCGCGGCGCGGAAGGTTTATCGTGACGCCGCCAGCGATCCTCTGCCCGCCAAGCTCGGCAAATTTGCCGTGGCCATGAAGAACCGGTTTTATTTTGACGAACTTTACGAAGCCACGGTCATTCGCGCGCACGATTTCATCGCGGCAGTGATGGACGTGATTGACCGCTGGTTCGTGGAAGGTTTTTGCATCGGCTTCGTTCGCGGCGGCACGGATTTGGCCGGCCGCGCGTTGCGCCTCATGCAAACCGGCAACCTCCAGACCTACGCCCTGCTGTTCGTACTCGGCGTGGCTGCGCTGCTGTATTTCGTTTTGTTGAAATAAAATGTCCATACTGACATACATTTTGGGCTGGCCGCTGCTGGCAGCGCTGGCCTTGGTCGTCGTGCCGCGCAATTACCGCGTCGTCATCCGCGCCGTCGCCCTGCTCGCCACGTTCATCCCGATGGCGCTGGCGGTGAAAATGTTTTGCCAGTTCGTGCCCGGCGCGAGCGGCTACCAGTTCGAACAGCAAATCCCTTGGGTCGAATCGCTCGGCATCAGCTATCACGTCGGCGTGGACGGCTTGAACGTCGGCCTGATTTTGATGGGCGCCATCGTCACGTTTGCCGCCGCGTGCTGCTCGTGGGAAATTCAGTCGCGCGAAAAGGAATTTTACATCCTGCTGCTGGTTATGAGCGGCGGCATCCTCGGCGCGTTCGCGTCGCTGGACCTGTTCTTTTTTTATTTCCTGCACGAACTGGCACTGGTGCCCACGTTTATCATGATCGGCGTCTGGGGCCGCGGCGAACGCAAGAATTACGCAACGTTCCAGATCACGCTTTACCTCAGCATCGGCGCGCTCATTGCGCTCATCGGCCTCATCGCGCTTTATTTGCAATCCGGGGCGAACACGTTCGACATCCCGAAATTGATTGAGCACGCGAAGTCGAATCCGCTCGCGGCGAGTGCGCAGAATTTCATCTTCCCGCTGCTGCTGTTTGGCTTTGGAATTCTGGTTTCGCTCTGGCCGTTCCATTCGTGGGCGCCGCTGGGCTACGGTTCCGCGCCGTCGCCCACCTCGATGCTGCACGCCGGCGTGCTAAAGAAGTTCGGTCTTTACGGTTTGATTCGCATTGCGCTGCCGTTGATGCCACAGGCCGCCCACGATTGGATGAATTTCCTCGCGTGGCTCTGCCTCGGCAACATCCTTTATGTCGGCTGGGTAGCGATGCGCCAGAAGGACCTGAACCTCCTCATCGGCAATTCGAGCGTGGCGCACATGGGCTTCGTTTTCCTCGGCATCGCCAGCCTGAACCTCATTGGCGTGACCGGCGCGATGGTCATCATGATTGCGCACGGCTTTCTCGCGGCCCTGACGTTCGCGTTGAGCGGCTACATCTATCAACAGACCGGCACGCTGGAAATGAGCCGGCTCGGCGGGCTTTGCCGTCAAATTCCCTTTATTGGCACCGCACTCTTGATGGCGGCGCTGGCGGGCTGTGGTCTGCCGGGCTTTGCGAATTTCGTCGGCGAAGTCACAGTGTTCTTCGGCGCGTGGACGGTTTTTCCGCTCGTGACGGCGCTCGCGGTTTGGGGCGCGTTGTTGATTGCCGCGCTTTACATGTTGCGCGCGATGCGGAACATCCTGCACGGCCCGGTGCCGGATAAATGGTCGGGCATTCCTGACGCCTCGAATGTCTGGCGCAAGCTGCCTTACGCGCTGCTGCTGGCGAGCCTGTTCGTATTCGGCTGCTTCCCGCGTCTGCTCACGGACAAAATCACGCATGATGCGGAAAAGGTTGTGAGTATGGCAGCAGTTGAAAGTAGGACAGGCGTCTCGCCTGTCCAGCGAGCGCTTCGGCGCGAGAAAAACGGGGAAATTTCCGTCGGCTTCGCCGACGCAGGCAGGCGAGACGCCCGCCCTACTTTAATTCCAAATCAATGAACTCTGCCCTGATAAGTTTGGAAGCCTGCGTCATCGCCCTCGGCGTCGTGCTGTTGCTGGCGGATTTGATCATGCCCGCCGAACGCCGGCGTTTCCTCGGTTACGCAGCCATCACGGCGCTGGGGCTGCTGCTGCTGACGAGCCTGAGCGGCTACGGCAGTTGCAGTCTGACAGGCACGGCGTTCAACGGCGCATTTGTCGAGGACGGACTGGCCGTGTTTTTCAAGCGCTTCTTCATCATCGCCGCCATTCTCGTGCTGTTCATGTCGGTGGAGTTTTCAGGGCAAATTGCCGCGGGCATTTCGGAATATTATTCGCTCATTATTTTTGCGTTGGCCGGCATGTTGTTTGCAGCGTCGGCAAATGACTTCGCGATGTTGTTCGTTTCCATTGAGCTTATCACCATCACATTTTATGTGCTCACGAGTTTTCAGCGTGGACGGCTGGTGTCGCTCGAAGCGGGCGTGAAATATCTGATTCTCGGCGCATTATCGTCGGCGTTCATGATATTCGGCATCGCTCTGGTGTGGGGCACGACCGGCAAGCTGAACTTCACCGAACTCGCTGCCGTCGTCACGCAGTTTGCAGGCAACAAAATCTTTATGCTGGGTGTGCTGCTGGTGCTGGTCGGGCTCGGATTCAAAATCGCCGCGTTTCCATTTCAAATCTGGGTGCCGGACGTTTATCAGGGTGCGCCGACGCCGACGACCGCCTTTCTCGCCGTTGGTTCCAAGGCCGCCGGGTTTGTGCTGCTGCTGCGCGTTTTGTTCACCGCCGTTCCCAGCATCACGGCGCATTGGGCGGATTTACTCATCGTGATTTCGGGCATCACGATTCTTTACGGCAACCTGTGCGCGCTGCCACAGCGTAATCTGAAGCGATTGCTCGGTTATTCGAGCATCGCGCATGCGGGTTACCTGCTACTGGGCGTGGCGGCGTTGAGCGCGAGCGGCCAGGCGGCGGTGCTGTATTATCTGGCCGGCTATTTATTCACGGTGCTGGGAGCGTTCACAGTGATTTGTCTCGTGATGCAACACGCGGATGCCGAGGAAATTCCCGCATTGGCGGGCTTGAATCAGCGTTCGCCGTTGCTGGCCGCGACAATGGCGCTGGCCATGGTGTCGCTGGCGGGCATTCCGCCGCTGGCCGGATTTTTCGGGAAGTTCCTGCTGCTAAAAGCGGTCATTCAGCAGGGGGCGACGAATCCGGGTTATTATTGCCTCGCGTTCACGGCGTTGGCCGGAGTGGTCATTTCACTTTACTACTATTTTGGCGTCATCCGCGCTATTTATTGGAGCAAGGACGCGCCGGATTTGACGCCGATTGCGCTTTCGGCCCCGGCCAAGGTAACCGTCTGGGTCTGCATTGCGGGCATGTTTTGGATCGGCCTGTTTCCGAGCGTGGTCCTGAACCTCGCCACGGAGGCGGCACAGGCGTTGAAGTAGCATCGCCGCTTCGGGCACGTGCTCAAACAACGCGCATCTGGACGGCGTCCACGATTTGTTCGCCCACGAGGATGGAGCCGATGATAACGGCAGTGGTGCCTTTGCGCAGCCGGCCTTGGCCCACCAGGATTTTCAGCGAGGTTTCGATGGTGTTTTCCGGATTGATGAGATCAAACGGCACGACAAAAGGCGTGACACCCCAGCTCAGGGTCAGACTGCCGGCCGCATTGTCATTGGGACAGAGCGCGTAGATGGGCGAATAATGCGGGCGCATCCAGGCGACATATCGCGCCATTTTGCCGGTGCGCGTAATCACCAGAATGGCCGACGCCTTCAATTCGTTGGCCATGACGACGGCGCTCTTGACGAGTTTCTGCCGCGCGCTGCCCAACTCCGCCGCATCGTGATATTGCGCGCTGCCGCTGCGTTCGATGCGCGTGGCGATGCGGTCAAACACCTCGATGCACTTGAGTGGATACTTGCCGACGGTCGTCTCGCCGCTGAGCATGATGGCGTCAACCTCCTCATAAACCGCGTTGGCCACGTCGGTGACCTCGGCGCGCGTGGGCATGGGCGATTCAATCATGCTTTCGAGCATGTGCGTGGCGACGATGACGGGTTTGCCCTGGCGCAAACACGTCTTGACGATGCGGCGCTGGACGATGGGCAATTCCTCATACGGAATTTCAATGCCCAAATCGCCGCGCGCCACCATTACGCCATCGGTTTCGCGGACGATGGATTCCAGATTTTGGATGGCCTGCCGGTCTTCGATTTTGGCGATGACAAATGGCGGCGGTTTGTCTTTTTCAAAAAGCTCACGCAGTTGCAACAGGTCGCGGGCTTCGCGGACGAACGACAGCGCAATGAAATCCACGCCCAGTTCGAGACCAAGTTTCACGTCCTGGATGTCCTTGGCGGTGAGCGCGGGCAGGCTGACCTTGACGCCAGGCAGGTTGATGTGGCGGCGGCTGCCGAGCGTGCCTTCGGTCAGGACTTCGCACTCGACCCGGTTACCGTCCTTGGCGAGCACCTTCATCTGGATTGCGCCGTTGTCTATGAGCACCACGTCGCCAGCGCTGATGTCGTTGACGAAATTCGCGTAATTCACGTCCACGGAACATTCCTCTTCGCTCTGCGCGCCACGGACGGTGAGGGTGAATTTCTGGCCGGGCTGCAAATCGAGCGGTGAACCGATGTCGCCGGTGCGAATGGCTGGGCCTTGCGTGTCCAGCATGACGCCGATGAACTGCCGGCGCGCGGCGGCGGCGGCGCGGATGTCCCGGAAAACGCGGCGCACCCAATCATGCGGCGCGTGCGACATGTTCAGGCGGAACAGATTGACGCCCGCGTCCACGAGCCGCGCAATCATCTCCGCCGAATCGGTGGCCGGCCCCAGCGTGGCAATGATTTTTGTCCTCCGGATGCTCCCCGCTTGCATGGCTGCAAAAATAATCCTACTAACATCAATTAAAAGCTTTTAATTGACGGGCGGGGATCGGGCGCGACTTTACATCGCCGCCAACCCGGACAAAGACCTCGGGAAGGAACGCCGCGTTCACACGGCAGTACGGCGGAGAGGGAGCCTCTGCCGGCTGAAGCCGGCGTTCCTTGGCTGGATGTCTGGTTTTGCGCCCACGGGAGCCGGAAACGACAAATCGCGCTTGCCATCGCCCGGAACGGCATCCATATTGCCCGCATACATTTATGGCAGACGTTGCAAATCGTTATCCCGAAAACGTCCCCGGAAAATATTACGTGGACAACCAGTGCATTGACTGTGACCTGTGCCGCGAGACGGCGCCGGACAATTTCAAACGCAACGACGACGGCGGCTATTCGATGGTCTATAAACAACCGGCCTCGCCCGAAGAAGAGGCGCGCTGCAAGGAAGCCAAGGAAGGCTGCCCCGTGGAAGCCATCGGCGACAACGGCGCCTAGTTCTTTTTTTTGGGGGAAATCCTTGTTTTGCGAGCAGCCGCCAGCCACACTTGCCCGGATTACTCCTCCGTTCCCGCCAGTGCCATGTCGCGCGTGTAATAAAGAATCCGCCCGCAGTTCGTGCAGTTGATGATTTCCTGCTCAGCCATGCAGAAGACCAGAATTTGCGGCGGCAATTTCATGTGGCAGCCGCCGCACACGCCGTGATGCACACCCACGATGACGTTCTCGCCCTTGCTTTTGATCAGCCGTTCGTAGCGTGCCCGCGCGGTTTCCTCCACCGCCGCCGCCAATTCCGCCCGGCCCTGCTGCAATTCGGCCAGCTCCTTCTTTAAATTTTCCTCGCGCTGGTTCAATTGCGCGACTTGGCCCTCCACCGATTTTTTCGTTTCGTCGGCCTCGCGGGAAATGCGGCTGAATTCCTTTTGCACCTGCTCGGCCTGCTCCATCAAGGCGATTTCCTGGTCCTCGATTTTCGTGATGTCGGCTTTGCACGTGTCAATTTCATGGGCCAGCGCGCGGTATTCCTCGTTCTTGCGTGTCTGCAGCTGCTGGTTGGCGTAGCGCTCGATCTGCTGCTTTTTCGACACGACGTCGAGTTCGAGGCGTTTGCGATCGGACTCGATTTGTTTGGCGCGCGTCTTGAGGGATTCGAGCTGGGTTTGGGTGGCGGCGGCCTTGGCGCGCAGCCCTTCGCGTTCGGGGGCGAGGTGGGCAAGTTCGCCCTGTACGCGACGAATTTTTTGGTCACGATCCTGTAGTACCAGCAGCTTCTCAATCGTCTCCAACATTGAAGGCCGGAGACTAACCGCTGGAGCAATCCAAGTCAATTCAGGCGAGCGGTTGACGGTGGACAGTTTCATCCAGGCCAACCGCCTGTTCACCATCGAGCAGTCGGTGATTCTTTACGCGGCGGCCAGGGCAAAATCTGCGAGGCTCGATGAAGTTCGTGCCGAGGTTCGGGGCTTGTTCGCATAAAATGGATGACCCGAGCGGCAGGGCGCTGAAAATTCAGTGCGTGGCGGAGGCAATTTCCTGAGTTTCGCACAGGATTGCCAGCCGGTGCGGGATGTTGTATAAACAAGCTATGAGCACGCGAGAACTCATAGAAAAAGAAATCTCCGCCATGCCGGAAACATTACAGCGCGAGGTGTATGACTTTGCGCGCTTTCTGCGAAGCAAGAAGGCGGATGAGTCTTTCAATGGACTACTGTTGAGTGAATCCGCGCTCGCAAAGGACTGGAGCACACCGGAGGAGGATGCCGCATGGGCAAGCCTGTAGTCGGTGAAGTAGTTGTTTTCCCCTTCCCGCAAACAAATTTGCAAAGCGGCAAACGCCGGCCCGCCCTCGTCGTGGCCGACCTAAGAGGCGACGATTTGATTCTCTGCCAGATTACCAGCCAGGCACGTTCCGACGGCTATTCCGTTCCTCTGACCGCTGCGGATTTTGAGCGCGGTCGCCTCGTCAGAGACAGCTTCATCCGGCCAAACCGGCTTTTTACCGTGGAGCAATCGTTGATTCTTTACGCGGCGGGCAAGGTGAAATCTGAAAAGCTCAATGAAATCCGCGCCAAAATCCGGGGGCTATTTGCGTAAACAATTTTCTCACCGGCATGCCGCAGCGGTTTGAATTTGCAAAAAACCATGTGCTGCTTCACGGCGCAGTGATTGAAATTGACGACGCCAGCGGCAAGGCGCTGAAAATTCAGCGGGTGGTGGAAATGTTGAACGGATGAAACAGGCTAACTCAAGATTTTAGTGGCACATTTTTTATTAATTCCGCTCGCGCTTCTTGGTCTATTTTAACATTCGACCACGGGCTAACAAACTCTAGTGGTATTTCTCCACCAACAATTTTGTGAATGCGAGTTTTGAGGCCGTTTTCATCAACTTCGATAGGTTTTTTTTCATATCGAAAGGCATAATAAAGGTGTGCTCCTTGCCCGGTGTTTCGCATGATTTGTATTTCAAGATTGTCATCGGAACCTACAGCTGTGACAGCATATCGAGACTGAACGGGCGCAATCTGACTAGGTATTCCGTCCGGACTTACATCTCTACCAACCCACTCGCTGAAACAACGATTGTGCAAAAAATCTGATATAACGTTGACTGCAGCTTCCTCAATATAAAATGCAGAACTTTTTTCCAAACCGATTCTAGACCCCAGCCGTTCTATGAAGTAAGCCTTCGAAAAGGCGAGATTCAGTTGAAACTCTGAAGGAGAATACACACAGATTTTCTGCTTGAGTCTCTCTTGAAATTCTGATGATCCAGCAACGTAATCCGATGCTGGAATAAGAGAACTTCCCATTTTGGCCCGCTCACCAAAACAGAGGACTGTTCGCACACCCGGAAAGCTATTCTGCCGATCAAGTGAGCTTATCGTTCCGTGATAACGCAACATTTGATCAACCCAAAAAAGCAAGTCTCTCGGTGTCTCCATTTCCGGTTCGAAATCATGAACCCTAGCAATTCCGTCATTTAAGAACAAAGCAACTTCATCGAGAGGAGAGCTGGCAGAATGAGCTACCTGCCAAATTTTCGATAACCTGACAATATTTTGACGGCAATGATTATTTTCGAATGACCAGCTTCCTTCGGCAAACGGCTTGCTAAACCCCAATAAATCAGACCAAACACAAAATGTTTTGATAATTTGCTCCATTGGGATTGGGATTAGTTTCCGATGATTAGCCTTTCGAAATCTCCAGCCGCACAAATTCGTTTGGCCGGATCTTGTCCAGCGCGGTTTGCACCAGCGGCACTTGCTTTTTCAAAGTCGGCCAGTGGTTTGTGGACAAGAGCAGAACGGCAATCTTCCGGCCTCTGAGGTTTTGCTGATACTGCAAGTTGCGGTCGCTGGTGAGGAACAGATCAAATTCCGGTTCAGCCAGCGTGAGGAGTTTTCCGTTTTTGAAACCGCCCCAACCTTTTTGCTGCGCGGTGGCGAACGTGTGGCCACTGAGCAGACGCATCAGTTTCAACGGCACGCACTCGTCCACGAGCACTTTCACCGTCGCGCCTTTTCGAGCGTCAGTTTCTGCGCGCCCATGAGCACGGCCACCGCCGCCTCGCGGGTCACGGTCGGGAAGTTTTCCAGAAATTCATCCAATGAGCAGTCGCTTTCCAGGTGCTCGAACAACGACGCCACCGGAACGCGCGTACCGCGAAACACCGGTTCGCCACCCAGAATTTCCCGGTCGGTCACAATGTAGTCGCTCAATGTGGTGCGTTTAGTTTGGTTCGCGGTCGTTTTCATTCAGCTATTCAAACAATGCGCTTCTTTGATTGAATTTGCAAGCCGCGCCTTTTAACGCGGGTTACCGTTCGTCAAATCGCATTGTTTTAGTTGAAATCTCCACGGGTAATCTATTTTCTCTGCGCGTGCTGAAAACCCTTCGCAAAGCCGAATACGCCGAACTGACGATTCTTTTTTTCATCCAGGGCGCGGCGATGAGTGTTTGGTTCGTGCCGCTCGGCAATGTGCTTGACGCGCACGGGCTGCACGCCATCAAGCCGTTTGCCTTTGCCACCGGCGCGCTCGCGGCGTTCGTCTCGCCGCTGATTTTCGGCGCGATGGCCGATCGGCACGTGCCGCCGGCGCGCTTGCTGCGCTGGCTTGCGCTGGCTACCGCTGTGATGCTGTCGCTCGCCAGCACGGCCATCAAACTCCATGGCAACCGCTGGCTGGTCCTCGGGTTGATCCAGCTTCTTTCCCTGGCCAGCGCGCCGATGACGAGCATCTCGTCCACCATCGTCTTCGCGCGGTTGGCGGATTCAAAGGAATTTGCCCCCATGCGCGTCATGATGACGTTCGGCTGGATGGCGGGCTGCGTGCTGGCCAGCGTGTTGAATGCGGACACGTCGTCGCTGGCCGGCTACGCCAGCGCGGCAATCTGGCTGGTGCTGGCGGTCTTCACGTTTTTTCTGCCCGCGTTGGAGGTCCCCCCATCCGCCGAGCACCTTACCTGGCACGAACGGCTCGGTTTGGATGCGCTCACGCTGCTGAAAAACCGGGACCATCGCGTCGTTTTCATCACCACGACGCTGTTGAGCATCCCGCTGGCGGCGTTTTATCCGTATGCGCCGGCCAACCTGCGTGACCTCGGCCTCGCACACGCGAGCGCGTGGATGAGCACCGCGCAAATCTCGGAGGTCATCGCCATTTTCAGCATGGGCTGGCTGCTGCTCAAGTGGCGGTTGAAATGGATTTTCGCCTGCGGCCTGGGCTTCGGCGTCCTGCGGTTCGTATTGAGCGCGGTTAATGGCAAAACCTGGTTGCTTGCGGGTGTGGCCATGCACGGTGCGTCGTTCGCCCTCGTCTTCGTCACCGCTCAAATTTACCTCGACCAGCGCGTGGACGCGGCGTGGCGGGCGCGGGCACAGGCGTTGCTGACCTTGATGAACGGTGGAGTGGGCAATCTCATCGGCTACCTTGGTACCGGCTGGTGGTTTGCTGCGTGCGCGCGTCCGACCGGCGCACGCTGGCCGCTGTTTTGGGCCGGATTGGCCGCAACCGCAGCAATGGTGCTGGTTTATTTTTTGACGGCGTATCGGGGCAGAGGCGCCCGGCGGACCGGACTTTGATTTCCCGAGGTTTGCTGACGCTCTGCTCCGACTTCGCTTAAGCAAGACAGGCGGGACGTCGCCACGGTCAAGCGGCAAATTCTATTTCCAGCAGGTCCAGTCCACATCGGGAAAGATGTTGTCGCGCGATTCGATTTCGCGCAGCCACGGTTCATCCACCTGCGCGGCGGCAAGTTGTTTGTAAAGGGTGAGGAACCGGAGCAGGTGGTCTTTTACACGGCGGCGCGCGTAATCGGGACTGGTGCCCGTGCGCAAAATGAACGGCCAGTCGCTGGCCTGCGCGAGCAGCAATTCGCGCGCAGTCTGCCGCAACGCGCGTGCCGGCAGGGCGCCGGGTTTTTTATATCGCCGCGCCAGTTTGGTCATCCGTTCCTGCGCGACTTGCAGGTGCGGATAGATCCATTCGTTCTTCTCGTTCAGCCACGCGCGGTAGTAGCCTTCCTCGCCCCAGCTTGACGCGCTGGGCGTAACGATTTGATTTGTCGGATGCCGTTCCAGGTATTCGCTCGGCGTCACGAGCGCGACCACGTTCTGATCGTAGAAAGCTTTGCGTGCAAAATAATCGAGAAATTCCGGCCCTTCATACCACCAATGCCCGAACAATTCCGCGTCATACGGCGCGACCACGAGCGGCGGGCGGCCGAGGATGGCGGCGACTTTTTCCGCCTGGGCGATGCGTTGGCCCAAAAAATGTCCGGCGTGCTCCGCCGCTGCCTGCAACGCCAGGTCGCGCCGGTAGATTTCCTTGTTCGCCGCGCCGCCGGTGATGCGGTAATACTTGATGCCGGTGAAGCCGCGCGTTTCCGGCGACGGCAGGTGCGGTTTCACGTAATCGAAATCGAGGTCGAAGCCAACGTCGCGGTAGAAATCGCGGTAGCGCGCATCGCCCGGATAACCTTCGTGCCGGCTCCAGACCTGCCGCGAGGACTCGAAGTCGCGGCCAAAGGCGGCGAGGCCGTTGGGCGTGAAAACCGGCGCGAACGTGCCGTACCGCGGGCGCGGCCGGGCGTAAAGCACGCCGTGCGAGTCGAGAATGAACCAGCGGATGTTCGCCTCCTGCAAGAATTTTTCGACGCTTTCCACGTAAGCACATTCCGGCAGCCAGATGCCGCGCGGGTCGCGGCCGAAACAACTGCGATAGTGGTCGCGCGCCGTTAAAATCTGCGCGCGGAGGGACGGCGGATGGTTCGCCAGCAATGGCAGCAGCGCATGTGTCGCGGCAGTGGTGATGATTTCCAGCCGGCCTTCGTCCTGAAACTGGCGGAACGCGCCGACGAGGTCGCGCCGGTAAAAATGCCACGTGTCGCGAACCGAGGTGAACCGCCGGTGATACATCCACGCCAGTTCACGGAAGGCGCGGTCCCAGTGCGTGCGGTGGATTTCCTTTTCGGCGAGCTCGATGAGGCCGTTCAGATGCCGTTCGTAGCGGTTGCGCAACAGCGCGTCGCGCAGCATCGCGCACAACGGCGGCGAGAGCGACAGTGTCAGGGGCGCCACCATACCGTCCCGCCGCCAGCCTTCCATGATTTGGAGCAGCGGGATATAGGTTTCGGTGACGGCCTCAAACAGCCAGCTTTCTTCCAGGAATTTTTCGTGTTCCGGATGGCGCACGAACGGCAGGTGCGCGTGTAAAACGAGGGATAAATATCCTTGCATGACCCTGTAAAATTATTCTTCGAGCTTGTCGGAAAGCCATTCCGCGACAGCCTTGGACCTGGCCAGTATGACAATCCCAATCACCGATGGAATGGTCAGCAACGCGCAGTGCACTTTCCCGATGGCGAGGTGGCGAGCAAGATTTCCGGCCACATACAAACCCACCTCGAGCAGGCTCAGGCCGATGACCGCCACAGCGACGAAGCGGACCAGCATCAAGGCTCCTCGTTGTGGCGCATCCATGCGATTCAAATATTTTTCGGTGACGGTGGTTTCAACGCCGGATCCTGCGGGTGGGTGCCGACGTTGCCGTGATATTTGGTAGCCCGGCTGAATTTCAAGTCCGCCGTGCGCGCCTCCGAGCCGTCGGCGGAAACGGCCACGGCGGGCAGTTCGTATTTGCCGTCCGGCAACGCGAAACGAAAACTGAACGAGCCGTCGGGCCGCAATTTGATTTCGCGGCTGGCGAGCGTGACTTTGGCCGTCGGCTCGGTGGCGCCGTAAATGATCAATTCCGCATTGATGTTGAACCAGAATCCCTTCGGCTGTTCCGCGCCGCCGAACGGACTCGAAAGGCTGGAGACGCCGAGCGAGGAAATTTCGCGCGCGAGTTTGCGGCGGATGAGTTCGGTGATTTCCAACGAGCCCATCCAGACGCGGCGCACGCCGTCAAGGCTGATGATTTTGGCCAGCGCCTGTTCCTGTTGCGGCGTCCAGGCCGGAGTCGGCGCGGAGAACGCACGCGGCAAATCGGGATGGCCGTGCCGGCGGAGTTCTTCAATTGCCTGTGCCAGCGGGAGATTTTCACGCACGGCCTGCTTGACGATTTGCAACAGTTTGGGAAACGGAAATTCGAGCGGAATGGTGGCGAATTCGGCGCCGGTTTCCGCCGAAGCCGCGTCCGGCGGCGTGACGGTGGCGCCGGAAGCGGCGACGCGCATCCAACGGCCCGCCGGCGAATAGTAGCCAAGTTCGGCGGCGTAGGAGTCGCCGGCGCGCTCGACATGCGCGAACCAGTGGCGCGATTCAGGGTGAACGTGGATTTCGTAAAGCGGAGGGCCTTCAATTTTCTTGGCGTAAACGCGGAGAACCAGATGGCCGTCCGACGACTTCGCGTTAAGCTTCAACTGCTGCTCGCGCGTCAAGTCCCAGTGCGCATAGAGCCAGTGCGGGTCGCGCGCAGTCAAAAAGAGTTTTTTCGTGCCGTAGGCCTCGGGCAATTCGGTTTCCGCCGTTTCAAATTGTTGCGCGGGGGGCACGGGACCGAGCGCATATTTCTGGCCGGGGCCGCTGGCGGGCGGCGGCGAGGGCTGGTCGCCTTCGAGCAAAATGGGCGGCACTTCGATTTTTTTGCGGCGGTTGGGGGCGCGGCGGGCGGTGGTTGTGGATTCGGATTTGGCCGCGCGGCGCGGTTTCGCGGCGGGTTTGGCCGTTTTCTTTTGGGTTGACCCCGTTTTCATAACCGCAAATCCCGGTTTCGTGGGGATGACTTCATTGCCTGGGCGTGAACTTACGGCGTGGATTGGCCGGATGCAACGGGAATTTTCCGGGTGGATGTGAATAATTTTTGTTCAAACGTGCTTGCCAGCAGTGGCCAATCAGTGTTTTCCTGATGTTTACCTTATTTAATGAGCCAGTCCAAATCCAGCAATGGCGCGAGGGGGGCCGTCACCATCTTCGTGGTGGACGACGAGCAAATGCTGCTTGATTTGGCGGTGGCCATCCTGCAGCCGCTGGGTTTCAACGTGCGGACGTTCACTGATCCGCGGGTGGCATTGAAGGAATTTCCCGACGCCAAGCCGGCGGTCATTGTGACGGATTACGCCATGGGCGCGATGAACGGTTTGGAATTGGTGCGCGAATGCAAACGCATCAATCCCCGGCAAAAAATGGTCCTGCTCAGCGGCACCGTGGACGAGGCCATCTACGAGGAGCTGCCACAGAAACCCGATCGGTTCCTGGTCAAGCCGTATCCCGTCAATGAATTCATCGAGACCATCCGGGCGCTGGTCGCGGCGGGTTGATTTGATTTTGTGCCGGAAATTTGCTCGCCAAAGTCGCCGGCGGAATGTTAGTTTTCCCGGTTATGAGAATAATCAAGAAAATCCTCTGGGGCCTTGTCATTGTTTTCGTTGTCCTTATCGTCGTGGCGGTAATTGCAGCGGGCCCGTTCCTCGGCAAAATCGTCAAGGCGGGTATGGAAACGGTCGGCCCGAAAATTACCCAGGTTCCCATCAAAGTGGACACGGTGAGTTTGTCCATTCTGACCGGTTCAGCCAAAATCGAGGGCCTGGTGGTCGGCAATCCCGAAGGGTACAAAACTCCGCAAGCCATCAGCGTCAGCAAGGTCGCCGTCGGCGTAAACCCGTTCTCCGTTCTCTCGGACAAAATTGTCGTGCGTTCCATCGAAGTCCGGTCACCGGAAATCACATTTGAAGGAAATCCGTTCAGTGGAAATAATCTCACCAAAATCCGCGACAACGTGAATGCCGCGGTTGCGTCAAGCCAGAAGCCCTCAACCAATCAGACCGCCAAGGTCGCCAACCAACCCGGCCAGAAGCTCGAAGTGGATGATTTTCTGATTACCGGTGCGAGGGTTCACGTCAGCCTCACCGGCATGGGCGGCAAGGAAATGACGTTGCCGCTGCCGGAAATTCGCCTCACCAACATGGGCACGGGTACCGACGGCATCACGGCCGCTGATTTGACCCGGCGGGTGCTTGACGCCCTCACTACCGCCACCGTCAAAGTCGTCGCCAATGCCGCCACCGACATCAGCCGGGGCGTGGGAAATCTCGGCACAGGTGCGGGAAAAACCGCGGGCGGCGACGTGAACAAAATCACCAAAGGCCTCGGCAGCATGTTCAAAAAGTCAACGAATTGACGGCGGAAACTGCCCGCCGAAGACGGCAACCGAATTCCCGCAATTGTCGCCCGGGCGCGAGAGACACTTGCCTCTCAATCGAACTGCATCAGCTCTTACGACCGAATCATCGTCAGAAGCATTTTGAACCGCTTGATGGCCTTGAGCGAATGCGGCTGATGGGTCGGCACGAGGATAAGCCCGCCACGCTGCAAATGATAATGTTTGCTGGAAATCGTGATTACCGCTTCGCCTTCCAGCACCTGCACCAGCACGTTGAAAGGCGCCGTGTGCTCGCTTAAGCTTTGCCCTTCGTCAAACGCGAAGACCGTCACGGAGCCCGTCGGCTTGTTCACGAGTTCCCGGCTGACGATGGCCCCGTCCTGATAACTGACGAGTTCAACGGCCTTGGCTGCTTGCGCTCCGGGCAGTCCTTTGGCTTTCGGTTCGGTGTCTTGTGGCATGTTATTTCCTTTTGTCGTCCCGGCTTCATGATGAGCCGGGCAAGGGCAACTGCGCAATCATTTCTTGCAGTATGGCTGCGGACCTTGCGAGCGCATTTTGTTCTTCAGGCGGCAGCTTGACCTGCAAGATGCGCTCAACCCCCTTTTGTGAAAGGACGCAGGGAACACCCAGACTCACGCCGCGCAGATTGTATTCTCCTTCCAACACTGCTGAAACCGTGAGCACGCTGTTTTGGTTGCGCAAGATCGCCGCTGCGATTCGCGTCAAAGCCAGGCCGACAGCAAACCAGGTCGCGCCCTTGTAATCAATGATGTGATAGGCGGAATTCCTCACCTCCTCGGCAATTTTAAGCCGGGATGCCTCCCAGTCGTCACATTTCCCGCAAAGGGCGCAATATTGCTCGATGGGCACGCCCGCCATGTTGGTCATGGACCAGGCAGCCACTTCGCTGTCGCCGTGTTCGCCCAGGATGTAGGCATGCACGTTGTGCACATCCACTCCGCAATGCTGGCTGAGCAGATGCCGGAACCGCGCGCTATCCAGCACTGTGCCGGACCCGATGACCCGTCCGCGCGGCCAGCCGGAACGCTTTTGGGCGACATATGTCAGGATGTCCACCGGATTGCTCACCACGACCACGACCGCCGGTGAATTTTGGCGCACAATTTCGTCCATGATGTCCTGAATGATTTTGGCGTTGCGTTGGAGCAGCGCCAGCCGCGATTCACCGGGCCGTTGCTTGGAGCCGGCGGTAATGAAAATCAGGTGCGCATCGGCATAATCGGTGTTCTGCGCCTCACGAATCTGGACCGAGGGGAAGAAGGCCTGGCCGTGGGCCAAATCGAGCACCTGTCCCATGGCCAGTTCGTGGTTGGCGTCCAGCAGGCCAATCTCCTCCGCCAACCCGCTTTGGGCCAGCGTGTAAGCGAAGGTGGAACCCACCGCGCCGGTCCCCACAATCACCACTTTTCTCGGTTTCCAATGATATTCATTCATGGGCTTTCAAGGGTTGAGGCTTGGCCGGTTGACCCGCTCGCACCTTTGCTCATATATGTGCGGATGCAGCACGCCGACGAACGGCAGGTTCCGATACCGTTCCGCGAAATCCAGACCGTAACCGACCACGAAGAAATCGGGGATCTTGAAGCCCACATAGTCCGCCCCGACGTCTTCCGTCCGGCGGCCTGGTTTGTCAAGCAGCACACAGATTTTTATCCGGCGCGGTTTGAGCGCCTGGATTTTGGGCAGTACGCGGCTCATGGTTTTGCCGGTGTCGAGAATGTCATCCACCAGCAGCACATCGCGTCCGCACACGTCCAGCCGCAATTCCTTGGTGAAAACCAAGTCGCCCGATTCCGTGCCGGCGCCATAGCTGGAAACACCCATGAAATCGAGCCGCAACGGCAATGACAAATGGCGGATGAGGTCGGCCAGGAACATGACCGTGCCGTTGAGCACGGAAACCACCACCATCTCGCGTCCGCGAAAATCGCGCTCAATTTTGCGCGCCATCAGCCGGATGCGCCGCGCAATCTGGCCTTCCGTGATAAGGACGCGCTCGACCTCCGTGCGCCAGCGTCGCGGAACTTTTTTCGCGGGGGTTTTGGTTTTGATGGAACGCGCCATTTGCCAACCATGTTAACCGCCTGCGGGCGGTTGCCGAGAAATTTCTTGGCGGTGTTGCCATTTTGCACACATCGCATATTCGCAACTCATTTCAGCAATGCGCCGAGATTATCGAGGCAAAATTGCGACCAAGATTCCAGCCGTTCGCGTCTGGCCTTAAGTTGCTCAACAGGAATAAACTCAACCTGTGTGATGACTTGTTCGTTTTTCTTTACCTGTTCCGGTGTACGGAACAATACATGCACAATGCCAAAGTGAACCCGCCCGACCTCGGTAGAATCATCGTTGATTAGACCAACGGGTTTTGCGTCGAATGGACCTTGAATCGTAAGCTCTTCGCACACCTCTCGCTTGACAGCGTCTTCAAACGCCCGCAAGTCCCGTGCAAAAAGCGTATGATCTTCGTCATTGATGTGGCCGCCGATTCCAATTGAACTTTTCGCAACCAAACGTTGTTCGCCGGCCCTTTTGCCGCGAACGTAATGAAGAATGCTCTTCCCATTAGTGACCACCACGTAGGGAATGATCTGTTTAAAGTTCGGGTTGATTTCCGCCTCGGCACGGGACAAGAAGCTGTTATTTCTCGGGTCGAGGATCGTTGAGAGATAGCGGTCGACGTCAGTGCTGAAACCTTGAAAAGCGCCGAGCTGCTCGAAAAGCGAACGAGGGAAAACGAGAACTTTTTCGTCGGCAACAGCCATGAATTATCCAACCTTCCTCTCCAGTGTGACACGCAAAATCGTTCCTTCTGCCTCGCTCAGGCCTTCAGTTTTGACGCCGATGCGTTCGTTGAGCGCCTTTTGCATCCGGAACAGTTCGCGGAGCTGTTCTGATTTTTCCATGTGGCAATTAACCGCCAAGCAAGCGGCCACGCCAAGAAAAATCTTTGAACTTCGCGCGCAAACGCCTATAAAAACCTCATGCCTACGCTGCTAGCCAATGGCGGCCCGGTGATCTGGCTGATCCTGCTTGCCGGGGCCATCGCCATCGTCGTGTTCATCGAGCGGGTGTTGTATTGCCACCGCTCGCAAATCAATTCCATCGAATTCCTCAACGGCGTCCGGACCGTGCTCAAACGTGAAAACGTCGTCGAAGCCATTTCCATCTGCGATGCCACGCCCAGCCCGGTCGCGCGCCTGGTTAAAACCGCCCTCCTCAACCGTGATCACGGGCGCGACCGCGTGCGCGAAGCCGTCGAGGAAGCGGGCCTGGCCGAGGTGCCGCTCTTGGAGGAAAAGTTGAATCTGCTGGCCACCATAGCCCAGATTACACCGCTGCTTGGCCTGCTGGGCACCATCATGGGTTTCATGGAGATTTTCAGCCAGATGCAGGAGGCCGGTTTATACGCGAACTTTGGGCAGCTTTCCCACGGTGTCTGGCGGGCGCTCATCTGCGCGGCTGCCGGTGTCGCCGTCGCCATTCCCGTCCATGCCGGATACAATTATCTCGTCAGCCGCATCAACAAAATCGTCCTCGACATGGAACGCGCCGCCGGCGAAATCGTCAACATCGTGACCGAAAGCAGTGGTGCCAAAGCCCCATGAAATTTCCGCGCAATGTCCGCCTGCTGCGCAGCCCGTTTGACGTGGCGCCGTTTGCCGCCGTTTTCTTTTTGCTGGTGATTTTCCTGATGCTGGGAGGGTTGGTCTATACGCCCGGAGTGCGGATTGAGCCGCCGTTGGCCGACGGGTTGCCTGGTACGGACAAACCCACCGTGGCTGTTGCCGTGGACGCCAGCGGACGGTTTTATTTCGCCAATCAAATCGTCAGCGAAACGCAATTGAAAAACGATTTGCGCGGCGCCGCGAAAAAATCCCGCGAACCGCTCACGCTCCTCATCTATGCCGACAAGGCGGTGTCGTATGAACAGCTCGTCCGGCTGACGCTCCTCGCCCGCGACGCCGGGATTCCAAACGCCTTGGGTGCCACACTGCCGCGGATCATCAACGCCCCCGCAAAGCCATGAACGGTGCGCGCGCTGATTCACCCGCGCTGGGGCTTGCCGGGTCGAGCCAGGCTGCGCCGGAGGCTCCACCGAAGCGAGAGCCGTCAGGCGCAGGCTGGCCGCTTAACCGCTGGCTGGCGCTCATCGTGCTGGTTTTCGCCGTGCACGTCCTGCTGCTGTTCGTGTTCGGTGCCCGAAAACAAGTTGTTTCGCGCGCCGCAGCCGACGCCCCCACGCTGAGACTCGCCGACAGTTCGGATGAGTTGCTGGCGCTCAAAGATCCGACCCTTTTCGCGCTGCCGCGTTCCGGAGATTTTGTGACGGCAGCATGGTCACAGCCGCCTGTCGTGACGCAACCGTCGTTCCGCTGGATGGAGCCGCCGCGCTGGCTGCCATTGTCTGCCGATGAATTGATGGCAGTCTTCAGCCAATTCATGCAAAGCAATCGAGTCGCCAGCTTTGCGCTTCAATTGAAACCGCCGGTGAAACTCAGCGCGCCATCGCCGCCCGTCGGGCCGGCGCTCGCGCAAAATTCCACGATGCGCGTTGAGGGCGATTTGACGCAGCGACGGTTGCTCACCCCGATGGAACTGCCATCGTGGCCGTATGCGGATGTGATTGCGCCGGACAAGGTGCAGGTGCTGGTGGATGAAGCGGGCGATGTGGTTTCGGCCACACTATTGCCGTCAGACAACAGCCTGGAAGCGCTCAGCCATTCTGACGCCGCTGATCAGCGCGCGCTCGAACTCGCCCGTGCTGCGCGCTTCGCGCCGGCGACGCGCCTGACCATCGGCCAGATGATTTTCACTTGGCGCACCGTGCCGCCCCCCGCGACCAACCCGCCCGCCGGTCCGTCATGAGCATTCCCGCGCTGATTTTCATTTACGTGACCGTGCTGCTCGGCGCGCTGTGTGGCCTGGGGATTTATTCCGAAATGCGCTGGCGCCGGTTCAGGCCGACGCAAACCGAAGACCGGATTTTCCGCTGCCAGAAGTGCGGCTACGTTTATACCGACGACCCGGACGTAGACCGCTCGCGTTGCGTGCAATGCGGCAAGCTGAATGAGCCGATTGTGTTTTAGCAGGTAGTCGGTATTCAGTAGACAGAAGCCTGAAACGGTCGAGCGCAGTAATACCACAAATTATCGGCTGACTGATGTTTACAAGTTCCTGCTCGCTTTTTTAAGCGATTTGGGAGTATTGAACACTGAAACCGCGTCCAACAAACCATGAGATCGAAAATCAAATCTGCCGCGTGCTGATATTTGAAGGATTTGGCGGTGACATGTGTATGTCTGGATGAAACTGAAATACAAAGTATGAAAAAATATTTATTACTGCTTTTGTGCGGATCAATGCTGTCATTCAATCTGGCATTTGCCCAGCCTGGGACTTACCCATCTTCAATGCCGCCTACAGAAAAAGATTTGGGCGATTATATTCTGGTGAGGGCGACCAACTCGCTGACAAAATTTGATTTGGATTTTCCTGGCGGCGCGCCAAAGGATTTGGTGAAAGCCATTGAAAAGGCAACCGGCAAACCACTAAACACCATTATTTCCGATGGATATGAAGATTTGAAGTTTCCTGCTGTATCAGTAAAAAATGTAACCGTCGTTCAATTGTTTAGAGTGCTAGAAAAAAATTCCATGCATCATGAACGCCGCGTGTGGAGAGCATTTTCTGATTCAACGCATCAAGAAACACTTTCAAATCCGATAACTTATTACGAGAGAGAGTTCACTTATGGTTTTAGAACTGAAGGTGTGCCAAATGATAATTCGATTTGGTATTTATATTGCGATGGCGATCCTGTCCAAATCGAACCTAAAGTCTGTAGATTTTATCAATTGTCGCCTTATCTTGATGCCGGTTATAAAGTCGAAGATATTACCACCGCCATCAAATCGGGTTGGAAAATGCTCGGTTTAACCGATGCGCCGGAAATCAGTTATCACAAAGATACAAAAGTACTGATTGCTGTCGGAGAGATTGATAAAGTGGATTTAATTGGTGATTTGCTTAAACAGTTATCCACAACGCCAAAAGCAAAAGCGAACGACAAAGACTCAAATAAAGCCAAAGACCAGTAAACTATTACTGCTTACTGTGCTTTCAAAAGCGAAATCCTGATGCGACTTTGCCGGGCGATCCGGTTCCACTCTCATTTCATCAGTGAAGATTGCGAGGATTAGTGGTTCAATTCCCCGTTTTCAATTCCACCACGTCGTGCGGGGCCGCTTCGCGCATGCCGGCGGGGCTGACCCGGATGTAACGCGCCTTTTGCCTGAGCTGTTCGAGATTCGCCGCGCCCAGATAACCCATGCCGCTCTGGATGCCACCGATGAGTTGGGCGAGCACGCGGTCCACTGAGCCGCACGCTTCCTTGAGCGCTTCGATGCCCTCGGCGGCGACCTTTTGCGCGGGATTCGTCGGCTGGCCGTAGCGCGCTGCCGAGCCGGCTTTCATCGCCGCGAAACTGCCCATGCCGCGGTATTGTTTGTAAAGTTTGCCGTCGATTTCGAGGATTTCGCCGGGTGCTTCGTTGCAGCCGGCAAAAATTCCGCCGCAAATCACCGCCTGCGCCAGTGTCAACGCCTTCACGACGTCACCGGATTTCGCAATGCCACCGTCGGCGAGAATGGCGACCTTCTTTCTCGCTGCCGCGCGCGCGCAGACGTAAAGCGCCGTCATTTGCGGGATGCCCACGCCTGCAACGATGCGCGTGGTGCAAATCGAACCCGCCCCTTGCCCGGCTTTGACGGCGTTCGCGCCGCAATCGGCCAGATACTCGACGCCCGCCGCGCTCGTCACGTTGCCGGCGATGAGCGGCAGTTCGGGAAACGCGTCGTGCAAT
Source organism: Verrucomicrobiota bacterium (assembly GCA_050012035.1). GTDB lineage: Bacteria > Verrucomicrobiota > Verrucomicrobiia > Limisphaerales > UBA11358 > UBA11358. Next base: position 150,592 of record JBEKHY010000002.1, read on the forward strand.
ACTTTCACCGTGTCGCCGACGCCCCGGCTGTGGCCGTGCGCGGTGGAAACCGCCACGGCGTCCACGCGGCGTTCGACGAGCGCACCGACGTGGTTCAAAATCCGTTCGCGGTCCAGTTCGCCGAAGGCGTTGCGCGTGGCTGAAACCGCCGCGCCGCAAATCAGCCGGAAGTTGGCGTCGCGCGCCGGCTTGAACTGCGCATTACGTTCTGCCGCAATGCGCTCGATGTCGCTCAACGTAATCAGCCCGTGCAGATGGTCCTTGTCGTCCACCACGAGCAATTTGTGGATGCCGAGGTGCTCGTTGAAAAACTTGTCGGCCCGGGCGATGGGGTCCTTGCCCAGTTCTTTCTGGTTGAGCGTGCGAACCTGTGCGCGCGGGGTCAGAGCCTCGGCCACTTTGCGTTTGGCGTAGCGCGGTTTGACTACATGGCTGGAGAGGAGGCCAATCAATTTCCCGGTCGCGTCCACCACCGGGAACGTGCTGAAGGAGAATTTCCGTTCCTCGATCATCTTCAAAACATCGCCGATGTGTTGTTCGGGCAAAACCCTGATCGGTTCCTGGATCATGCCTTGCACGTGAAACTTCACCCGGCTGACCTCGGAAAGCTGCTGGCGCTCCGGCATGTTGTAATGGATGAGGCCAAGCCCGCCGTTGAGCGCCATGGCGATGGCCATGCGCGATTCGGTCACCGTGTCCATGTCGGACGAAATCATCGGGATGTTGAGGCGCAAATTTTTCGTGAGCTGGGTTTCAAGCTGCGTGTCGCGCGGGAGGATTTCGGAATAGAACGTTGCGAGCGTGACGTCGTCGAACGTCAGACCGAGATGATTGTTTGCCGGGAAAAACTGATCCGCCGGTTGGTAGAACGAATCGTCAAAGCCGGACTGTCGTGTTGCTGCCATGTCAGAAAATGAAGGCTGACCACGGGCTTTGGCAAGCAAATTTTAATGCGGATGGATTTGCCGCAGAATATGTGACGGATGCGAGCTTTAGCTGAGAATCTGGCGGTCTTCAGTCGGCAGGGCCGGTGCCACTTCAATCTCATCATAACGATTCATGCGGTAGATGATGATTGAAACGGCCCAACTCACCACAAAGACTCCGATAATGACGAAGCCGATGACGCCGAAGTTGTTGTTCAGGGAGCCAATCATGTCCCAAACAGCGCTGTGGATTTTAAGATGATCACCAATCAGACCCAGCACCTCGATTCCGCCAACCAGCAAGGCCACCAGGACAGAAACAAAGGTGATTGTCATGTTGTAATAAAGTTTGCGGATTGGTTTGACGAAGGCCCAACCATAAGCGCCGAGCATAAGGATGCTGTCGGTCGAATCAATCAACGCCATGCCCGCCGTGAAAAGCGTCGGGAAAACGAGGATTGACCAGATTGAAAGTCCCTTGGCGGCTTCCGTCGCCGAGATGCCGAGCAGGCCCACCTCCGTTGCGGTATCGAAACCGAGGCCGAAAAGAAAGCCGACGGGATACATCTGCCAGCCATGCTCAATCAATCGAAATAAGTTTCGGAAGATGCGTCCGAAGAAGCCGCGTTTGGCGAGAATCAGGTTGAGGTCCTCATCAACAAAACGGCCTCCCCGCTTGACGTGTTGAAAGGTGCGATAGACCGAAACGAGGACGATGATGTTGGCAATGGCGATGGCCAGAAGGAAGAAAGCGGAAACGGAGGTCCCGATAATTCCGCCAACGGATTCAAAGTAATCGAAGTGATTTTTAATCGCGGCGGAAGTTAGGGCGATGGCGACCGATAAACCGAAAACGATGGTCGAATGGCCGAGGGAAAAAAAGAAGCCGACGGCGACCGGCCGTTTGCCCTGCTGCATCAACTTGCGCGTCACGTTGTCAATCGCCGCGATGTGATCGGCATCCACCGCATGGCGAAGACCAAACGTGTAGGCCAGGAATGCCGTTCCCAATAGAACCGGATAGTGATGAAAGGCAATCAGCGCCCAGATCCACGCCCCGACATTAAAACCAATGAGCAACGCATACAGGGAGACAATCCGACTTTTGACGTTGGCCGGAACAACGAGAGAAGGCGCGGGAATCGCATTGCAAGAAGCCGCCTCGCTGTCAATAACTTCGTCTGGAATTTGCATAAATGGCCACTAATACTTATCGTAACACTATTTTTGTATTGCGTAACACCGGTGGCGTTGGTAACACCATTTGCGATGAACGTAACATTAATTTCAAATTCAGGTCAAGCGCCGGTTTTGCGCCGCGCTGGCAAAACCGTCATCAATCTTCTGGCCGCCGGCTTCTGCGGGCTGCTGCCTGCAATCGGCGTCGCCCGCGCTGAAACCGTCACGAATCTGGAAGCCGTGGATGCCAATGGCGTCAGCACCTGGAACGGCAGTTTTCCCATTGTTCTGACCGGCGTGCTTTTGACCGATCCGAGCGAGATGCTTGATTCCACCCCTGACTTTATTCCCTGGAGCAACGGGGCCGGAGCTTTTCAGATGGGAGGCCAGTGGCAGGTGTTTGTGCAGACCATTGCGGGCGGAGATCGCGGCGGGGTCGAATGCTGGATGGCACAGAATTACGGCAACCTGCCGTGGGAGCCGCATGACGGCAGCGACAGTTACACGGATGACGCTTGGACGGCAGAGGTCAACCGCGTGAGCCACGATCCCGCCACCGGTCATGCGTTTCACAAAGGCGACCTGGTGATCATCACCGCCAACGGTTCGCTGTTTTACGGCGGCATGCAAAACATCAACGAAGAACACAGCACCGATCCGGCCTACGATTTCAGCATTTCGCTGGTGTCGTCAAATGACAGTCTGCCCGCACCGGAAGTGATTTCGCTCTCTTCGGTAATCAGCACCAATCTCAGCGCGACGGGGCATTACGACATTTTTGATCCGACGCGCGCCACCGGCGGCGAGCACTGGCAGGGAATGCGCGTGCGCATCAACGGTCTGACGCTGGTCACAACCAACGGCTGAAGCACGAATTCAGATTGGGATTCGCGTTATTGCACGGCGACGGACGGCGAAGGCCGACAAATTCCGCTGATTCATCCGCTTTACGATCTCGGCCCGGCGCCGACGAATCAGTTCGATGCCACAGGCGTTTTCCTTCAGGAATCCGGTTCCGGCACGGACGGCACGTTCGGTTATGAATTGTTCGTGCAAGAAATCGCGCCGTCGGACGCGGCCATTTTGAACATTGCCGTTCAAGGCGGCTCGGTGGTGGTTTCGTGGCCCGGCTCGCTGGCCAATTGGCAGTTGCAAAGTTGCGATTCACTTTCCAATCCGAATTGGGCGGTGATGACCAATACGCAGGCGGTCGTAAACGGACGAAACACCATCGGGTTGCAACCCATAGAGGCGCAGAGATTTTTCCGGCTTAAACAGGTGCAATGAACAGACGGCATGATATTGCGATCTGAAAATCATTGCGCGCCAGTCGCAGCTTTCACTTTGGTGGAATTGCTGGTGGTGATTGCTATCATCGGCTTGCTCGCCAGTTTGCTTTTGCCAGCGCTGGCGGGTGCCCAGGAAAAGGCCAAAGTCACCAGAGTCCGTGCCGAGCTTTACGGCATTAGTCTGGCGCTGGAAATGTATTCCACCGATAACGCCGGCAAGGTTCCGCCCGTGCGAGTCAATTGCAACAGTGATTTAGCTTCGCATTGGTGCGAATTGCCGGTGGAACTGGCCAACGAACGCTACTTGCCGCACGGAAACCAAGGCGGATTGGAAGCCGATTTGGAGGACGTGTTCAATCCCGGCCACACCTATAAATACGCTGCGCCGGGGCTGGAGTTGCTCAACGGCGCGGCGGCAGGCAATTATTCGCTTTGGGTTCCGACTAATGCACCGACCGACATGTCTGGCGGTGGGAAATACTTCACCGATCCAAAAATCAGCCCCGTGCATTGGGTCGTCTGGAGTTTGGGGCCAAAACCCAACAGTCCGAAAAGCCTCGGCACCTACGCGCCTTTAAGCGGCGACGATTGGTATCGCTGCACCGGGGACAGCGGCGTCATTGTCCGTTTCGCCGACCGTAGCGGAACCCAATTCACCAGTCCGTAAAACCAAAGCAACCATGAAAAAATCAATCCTCATCCTGTCAGCAGCCATTACCCTTTTAACCGTTGGCAAACTTTTCGCCCACGACGACGAAATCTCTGCCGCTGGCACAAACATCTGGAATCAGGCGTAGGAACCCACCAATTGGTGGAATGAAATCAAGAATTTGCACGGCCACGTCGGGCCGTGGAATGTTCTCGGATGGCGCATGGGTAAGGCGGCCTTGCGCGAACTCAATGCGACATGGGGGCAACATGAACTGGATGTCGTCTGCCACATTCCGCTCAGGACGCCGTATTCCTGTATCGCCGACGGATTGGTCGTCGGCACCGGCAACAGCATTGGCCGGTTGGACATCCGATTAGCAGAGGCATTGACGATGACTGATGCTCATGTCAGCGTCCGTCGCAAGGACGGGACTGGCCCCGTGCTGCTACTCAAGCCGAACCAAAAGTATTTGGAAAAAATCCGCAACGCGCCCGATGCGCAATTGGAATCGCTCGCCCGCGAATGCGGCGACCTTCCTGAGAAGGAACTTTTCGTAATCGAGAAAGTCCCGCCGTCCGAAACAAATTCAAAATAGAATTTCGATTGGCAGGGAAAAGCTGCGTGAACCGAGCCGTTTCCGTCTTTGACAAAACAAGGCGTTGGCCTACGATGCCATCGTTCGGCCATGAAAAAAGAAACCGTCAGCCGTTTCAGCATATCCCTGCCGCCGTCGCTTCTGCGGCAACTGGATCAGATGTCGGGCGAGAAAGGCTACGACAACCGTTCGTTGGCCATTGCCGACATGATTCGCGACCGCCTCGTCGAACACCGGCAAAAATTCGGCAATGAAGACATCGCAGGCACCATCACGCTGGTCTATGATCACCACAAACCGCACCTCCAAGCCACGCTCACCGACATCCAACACGACCATCATGACGTGATCCTCTCAACCGTGCATGTGCATCTGGACCATCATAATTGCCTCGAAGTGTTGCTCGTGCGCGGCAAGGCGGGGGTGATTCGGAAAATCGCGGACGAACTCATTGCTGCCAAAGGCGTGAAACACGGCAGGCTCACCGTGACGACAACCGGCAGGGATTTGCCGTCGTAAACGCGCCGGTCCTTGGCACGGCTAATCCGGATAACCGTTCGGGTGATTTTTGTGCCACGCCCAGGCGGTGATGACGATGTCTTCAAGCTTTGGGGATTTTGGTTTCCAGCCGAGTTCCCGAATCGCTTTTTCAGCGGATGCCACGAGCTTGGGCGGGTCGCCCGGACGACGCGGTTTTTCGACAGCGGGGATTTTTTTGCCCGTCACCTTTTCACACGTCTGAATGACCTGGCGGACGGAATAGCCGTCGCCGTTGCCGAGGTTGTAAAAACCGGTCTTGCCCGGCTGCAAACCGAGCATGTGCGCCTGCGCAAGATCAATAATGTGGATGTAGTCGCGGATGCACGTGCCGTCCGGCGTCGGATAGTCCGCGCCGAAAATTTCCGCTTGCGGCAGCCGACCCAGCACGACTTGCAGCACCCGCGGAATCAGGTGCGTTTCATGACGATGATGCTCACCGAATTGCTCGCTGGCGCCGGCGGCGTTGAAATACCGGAACGCGACAAACTCCAACCCGTAAATCTGCCGGTACCACTGGAGAATTTTTTCAAACATCAGCTTGGACTCGCCGTAGGGATTGATCGGGCGTTGCGGCAAATCCTCCGTCATCGGCACGCGGTCGGGCGGGCCGTAGGTCGCGCACGTCGAACTAAAGACGAATTTCTTCACCCCGCATTCAACGGCGGCATCGAGCAGTTTGAGGCCGTTGACCACGTTGTTGTGAAAATACTTTTTCGGGTCGGCCATGGATTCGCCGACGAGCGCGCTGGCGGCGAAATGCATGATCGCATCAGGTTTGGCGGCCTTGACGGCGTTGAGGATGTCGCCGGGTTCCTCCGGTTTGCCGACAATGAATTTGGCGCGCGCATCCACCGCTGAGCGATGGCCTTCGGTGAGGTTGTCATAAACCGTGACGACGTGGCCGGCGTTGAGCAGTTCTTCCGCGCAAACGGAGCCGATGTAACCCGCGCCGCCGGTGACCAGGACGTTCATGCGGTGAGTATGAAAAGAAAGCGCGGGCGTTCAAAGACCAAAAAAACCGCCGCGCGTCTGGAAACGCAGCGGCGGTTTCAAGACCGGTTGGCCGGTTAAAAGCAGCCTTTTTTGTTCGTGATGTAAGTGTTGACGAAATCCTCGTCGCTCTTGGTGAGATAGATGATGCCTTCGATCAGGCCGATGAGTGCGCCGATACCACAAAGAAAGCAAAGCAGAATCTGGATAATGCCTTCCTTCGTGTAACCGAGGATGAATTTGTGAATGCCCAGGCCACCAAGGAGAATACCACAGATTCCGGCGGCTATTTTCTTTTCAGCTCCAGCAGGTTTGTCGCTCATAGGTTGGATTGGGTTGATGGATGTTAACAGCGCCGGTGGTAGTCCGTTGGATGTCTGCCGTCAGTGATAAAGTTCGCTCCGCAAAAGTGCGGTCCCAATCTCAAGAAAGCGTGCGAACCGTTTCGACGCGCGTAATCAGCCATTTGCCATCGGTTTTCTGGAGGGTGAAATTCATCTCCTGCACGATGGAATCATGTTCACCGGCGATGTTCACCTCGACGGTAAGGTCCACCGTGGCGGATTGTTTGCCCGGCGCGACCGTGATGTTGATATCGGGAAAAGTCACCTTGAGCCCGCTCAAAGTCGAGCGGGCGCCGAAGGCGGCCTGTTTGATTTCATCGCGGCCTATGAGGGTGTGCTGGACGCGTCCCGGCACATTGATGTCCACTTCGACATTGGTGGAAAAACAGCCGGCCAGTTTTTGCGCGGCGGCCAGCCGGGCCAGGTCGCTTTCACCCGATGAGAACGAAGCCGTACGGGCCAGTTCCGCGAGGCGCTGGCGGATGGCCTTTTCCGGGCTGGGAAACAGCACGAACCACAGCCAGACGCCAAGCGCGACCAGCGCCGCCAGCAGGACGAAACGGAAAACAGTTTTCATGGAATGGCTTTGCCAACGATACGATTGCGTTCGACTTTTCCAAACGTGTGATTTTCCGACGGCATGGAGCGATTGTCGCCCACGACAAAATATTCGTCCGGGCCGAGTTTTTCGGGCGGCAAGTTCCAGCCACAGGGAAGTTTCTCATAAGGTTCATCGAGCGCCTGGCCGTTGATCAGGACCTGGCCGTTGACAAAAGCGACCGTTTCGCCCGGCATGCCAATAACGCGTTTCAGATACATCAGGTGGATGCCTGCCAGCCGGATGCTCACCACGTCACCGCGTCGGGGTTCATGCCACAAATACGCGACCCGGTTCACGAAATGCGCCGAACCGTCCTGATAGGTCGGCAACATGCTGATGCCTTCGACACGGATGTGCAGCAGGGTGAATTTGTAGCCGAGAATGCATAAGACGGCCAAAACGGCCGCGCGCACCAGCGTGACTTTGGGGTTGCGACCGATAACCACAATGCGCAGCCATCGGGGCACTTGTGACCGGCTCCGACCACTCAGTTGTTGAACAGGGTTTCGCGCCGACATCGCTTGGAGTCTCGACGCAATTTGCCACTCGTGCAACTTAGATTTGGGTCATCGCCTTGTCCAGGGCGGCGTAAAGCTGGTTCATCGTCGCCTCGGTTTCATCGCCCATGTTCGAGATGCGGAAGGTCTTGCCCTTGATTTTTCCGTAACCGCCGTCAATCAGGAAACCCTGGTCCTTCACCAGCCCTTGCAGCTTCGGCACGTCCACGGGTGCGCGACCGCCGGGCTTTGCGCCGTTGTTGATGCAGGTGAGCGTGACAGATTCAAAACCCTTGTCCGGGTACAGCGTGAAGCCGTGTTTGGCCGCCCAGGCGCGCGTCATTTCGGCCAGCTTTTTGTGGCGGGCGAACCGGTTCTCCAGGCCCTCGGCAAAAATGTCTTCGAGCTTCGACTGCAATGCAAAAACATGGCCGATGCTCGGCGTGCTTGGCGTCATGTTCTTCTCCGCGTTGTTCTGGAACTCGACAAAGTCGAAATAATAGCCGCGGTCGGTGATGGTGGCCGCCTTGGCCAGCGCGGCCTTCGAGCAGGTGAAAATGGCCGTGCCGGGCGGCAGGGCGAGCGCCTTTTGCGTGCCGGCCAGCAACACGTCAATGCCCAACGCGTCAAACTCCAGTTTGTAGGCCGTCATGGAACTGACCGAATCCACGATAAACATCACGTCGGGATATTTTTTCTTGAGCGCGGCGATTTCGTAAATCGGGCTCATCACGCCGGTGGAAGTTTCATTGTGAATGACGGTCATGGCGTCGAATTGGCCGGAGGCGAGTTTTTTGTCCACGGCCTCGGCGCGGATGGGCGACCCCCACGGCACTTGCAGCGGCTCGGCCTGCTTGCCGCAGCGCTTGGACACGTCGAACCACTTGTCCGAAAACGCGCCGCACATGCAGTTGAGGACTTTTTTGGCGACGAGATTGCGGATGGCGCCTTCCATCACGCCCCAGGCGGACGAGGTGGAGATATAGACCTGCTGCCTGGTGTAAAGCAGTTGCTGAAGTTGCGGTTGGATGGCGGCGTAAAGGTCTTTGAACCCCTGGCTGCGATGGCCGATCATCGGCTTGCGAAAAGCCTTGAAAGTTTTCTCGCTCACCTCGACCGGCCCCGGAATGTGCAATTTGACGTGTGCCATAAGTTGGTTGAAATTTTTCACAACGCACGGGGCAAAGGCAAGAACTGCTTTGCCAATTGCTCAACGTAAATTGGCCGTTGGTAAATCTGGCGGCAAATCACCTTGTCACATACCCGTTTGCGCGGAACCAGGCTACCGCATCGGCCAATGCCTGTTTCACCGGCGTTTGCGGCAGGCCGAGTTCGCGAATGGCCTTGGCCGGATTGAACCACATTTTGTATTTGGCCATGCGCACGCCGGCCAGCGGCACCCGCGGCGGTTTGCCGGTGACGCACGCCATGCCCTCACTCAAGTGTCCGGCAGCCAGCGCCACCCAATGCGGCAGCTTCATTTTCGGCGCGGGCACGCCGCTGATTTCTGCCAGCGCATGGAAAGTTTCCTCAAGGGTCCAGTTGCCGCCCGCATTGCCAAGAATGTAACGCTCGCCGAATCTCCCTTTTTCCGCGGCGAGCATGTGCCCGATGGCCACGTCGCGCACGTGCACCCAATTCAAGCCGGAGTCAATGTAAGCGGGCATTTTGCGGTTCAGAAAATCCACAATCAACTGGCCGGTCGGCGTGGGTTTCACATCGCGCGGGCCGATGGGCGCGCTGGGATTGACGATGATGACCGGCAGCCCCTTTTTCGCCAAATCCCTCGCCACGCGTTCCGCCAGCCATTTCGAGCGTTTGTAATGGTTCCCCATCTGCGCCTCGGAAACCGGGTCCGTTTCGTCCGCCGCGACGATTTTCCCGTTCACGGCTTTTGGCAGCGCGATGCAGCCGACGGTGCTGGTATAAACGATCCGCGCACAACCTGTGGCAGCGGCGGTTTCGATGACATTGCGCGTGCCTTCGATGTTCGTGGCATACATCGGCGCGTAATCGCGCAGCCACAGTTGGTAACTCGCCGCGACGTGAAAACACCATTCGCAACCCTCGGTTTCGCGTTTGAGCAACTCGCGATTGCCCACGTCGCCGGTCACGCGCTTGTACTCCACGCTGGCCAGCCCGCGCACGTCGGCGTTGGGGCGCAGCAACGCCTTTACCCGATGGCCGCGCGTGACAAGCTCGTGGACCAGGTTTGAGCCGATGAAACCCGAGGCGCCTGTGACGAAACAGTTCATAAACCGGAAGCGATCGGCGATGATTTTGGCGCAACGCGCCGCTGGATTCCATAAAAAGTTTTCTCCATCCCCCGGTGTCCTGATTTGAAATTTTGCGGAGCGCGGCTGTGCGCGCAGCGTCAGCCGCAGTGCGTTAAAATGCTGCGGCTGGTCTCCGACACAGCCGCGCCCCGTTCAAAACAGAACATTACTTCATATCCACTGCGCTTGACTTGGCCGGCTGGCTGCAGAACACTCGCCACGTCGTATGCCGGTCAAACGCAGTGCCAGAAAGAAGATGACGCGCTCCGAACAGCGCGACTTGGGCGTCAAAATCGAATTCGTCGAAGGGCTGGTCCGCCGCGAGCCTGATTACGTGGACGCGCTGCAATTGTTGGGCGATCACTATACGCAGAGTGGACGCTATGTCGAGGGACTCAAAGTGGATGAACGCCTCGCGCGCCTGCAGCCGGGCGACGCGCTCGTTTTTTACAATCTCGCGTGCAGCTATTCGCTCACCGAACAATTTGACCACGCCGCGCTCGCGTTGGAAAAGGCGTTGAACCTCGGCTACCGCGATTTCAACTGGCTCGCCAAGGATCCGGACCTTCATAAACTCCGCCAGCAACCGGTTTACCGCGACATCGAGGACAAAATCCGCCGGCTGAAAGTCAAGGTTCGTTGAAACGTGAACGGTTGAATCGTTAAAACGGTTCAACAACTAGGCAGTTCAACGGTTCAACGGTTTAACGATTTTACAAGTTTTATGAACGTCACCGTTCACGGTCACACCCGGCATTACCGCACTGTCACTTTTGACCGTGCGCACAACGCCGTCCTGCTGATTGAACAGCGGTTGTTGCCGCACGCGTTCAAAATCGTTGCCACAAAGAATTTCCGCGAAACCGCCGCGGCCGTCCACAACATGGTTGTGCGTGGCGCAGGCGCCATCGGCGCGACGGCAGCTTATGGTCTGGCCCAAGGCGCGTTCGCCTTTCGGGGCCGAAGTTTGGAGAAATATTCCCGGCACATTGAGGCGGTTTATCGGACACTCAAAGCCGCGCGGCCCACGGCGGTCGATCCCGTCAACGCGATGCACGCCGTACGCGCCGCCATGCGCGCCGGCAAAACCGTGGAGGAACAACAGGCGCTCGCGCTGGCCGCCGCTGAGGAATTTGCCAATGAAGACGTGCGGCATTGCGAAGCCATCGGACGCTGTGGCACCAAGCTCATTCGCAACGGCATGAGGATTCTGACCCACTGCAACGCCGGCTGGCTGGCGTTTGTGGATGTGGGTACGGCCACCGCGCCGCTGTATGCCGCGCAGGCGCAGGGCAAAAAATTCCACGTTTTTTGCAGCGAAACGCGCCCGCGCTTGCAGGGAGCGACCTTGACCGCCTGGGAACTGGCACAGCAGAAAATATCCCATCAGATTATCGCCGACAGTGTCGCCGGGCACCTGATGCAACGCGGTGAGATTGACTTGGTCATCGTCGGCAGCGACCGCATGCTGGGCCGCACCGGCGAAGTCGCGAACAAAATCGGCACTTACACCAAGGCGGTTTTGGCGAAGCGGCATGGCATTCCGTTCTACGTTGCGATACCGCTTTCGACGATTGACTGGCATTTGAAATCCGGCTTCGACATTCCCATTGAGGAACGCCACGAGAGTGAAGTCCTCGGCGCCTGGGGCGCGATAACAAATCCGCACTCCGCACTCCGCACTCCGCACTCCGGCAGGCGGGTTTACGTGCGCGTGGCGAATCCGACGAGCGGCGCGAGGAATCCGGGTTTTGACGTGACGCCGCCGGAATTGATCACGGGCATCATCACGCCGGTCGGTATTTTCAAGCCGAAGGAACTGTGGTCAAAGCGGCATCAGCTCGGCTTCCACGCCCAATTGGATGTTGAGCGTTGAGTGCTGAGTGTTGAATGTTTCCTTTCTGGCCTTTGGACTTTCAGGCTTGCACCCGGCCAAAAGTGAATTAATTTGCGCTGCTGGCGGATGGCGGGGTAGCCAAGTGGTAAGGCAGGGCTCTGCAAAAGCCTCATTCGTCGGTTCGATTCCGACCCTCGCCTCCAGCTCCGATGCTTGGGCATCAACGAGTTGTGAAGAACCAAGTTGCAACTGCCAGCAAAACTGCCAGCAGACGGCGGACTTGGCGAAACTCGGGAACGACTTGCCAAAACTCCGCTGAAACTCCGGCAGAACTCGCTGGCGAGCACTTGGCCGCGCCGGATTGTGTAGGACTTACACAACGCGGACGCATCGCAGACTTACGCTGCTTCATGAAAAATTATGAAGCAACGATTCCGACTCTACCGCCGTAACGGCGGGATTTTCTACGTCCATGACGGGGACACGGGCAAGCAGGAAAGTCTGTGCACCCGCGACCGCGCTGAAGCATCCGCGTTGTTCGCCGCCAAAACTCAATCCCATCGTCAGGCGCATTTGAACCTTCGGTTGGCACGCACTTATCTGGCCGCGACCGATCCGATGGTATCCAAGCGGACATGGCAGGTGCCTATGGAAGAACTGGCGAGAACTAAACGTGGATCAACTAAGGAGCGTTGGCAACGTGCCCTCAAAGACAAGGCGTTTGACCTGATTCGCGACCTGCCGATTCTGGAAACACAGGCCGAACATTTCTTGAAGGTGCTGAATATCGGCACCGTCTCAACGAATGTTTTCCTCCGCCGCGTCCACAACTTTGCGTTGGACATGGGCTGGTTGCCGTGGCCGGTGGTGGTGAAGCGCCAGTGGCCGGCGATTGAGTTCAAAGAGAAGCGGGCCATCACTTGGAAGGAGCATTGCCAGATTATCGAGCGCGAGAATAACCCGGAGCGCAAGGCATTTTACCAAATGGCATGGCACATGGGTGCGTCGCAATCCGATCTGGCATTTCTGGAAGCAGAGAACGTTGATTGGGAACATCACGTCATCAGCTTTGCACGCATGAAAACCGGCTCGATTGCCATCATGCGCTTTGGTGAAGACGTGGCGGAAATTCTTCGGGATTTGCCGGGGAGCGGCCCGTTGTTTCCGTATCTGCGAAGTGTCCGCGCAGGGGACCGGGCAACGGAGTTCAAGCAACGCTGCAACGGACTTGACATCAAAGGCGTCACGTTGCACAGCTACCGTTACGCTTGGGCGGAACGGGCGAAGACCGCTGGTTATCCCGAACGTTTTGCGATGGAAAACTTGGGACATAATAGCAAAGCCGTGCATCGCGCCTACGCACGCAAGGCGCAGGTAGAACTGCCGTCGTTAAGCGAATACGAGCGGCAGCGGAAGCTCTTTGCCAACGGCGTAGGAATTGAACCTGTGGCGCAAGCCATCACCGCATAAGGAGGACATCATGCAACCCATGCAAATTAAAGCACTCGAACTGGAGCAATCGGTTTTGAAATTCCTGGATGGAGTCATTTCCGACTATGGCGTTTACATCTTTATGGGGTTGGTCTTTCTCCTGATTCCATTGCTGGCTTGGGTATTGAGCGGCGGGCTGCGGCGAAAATTACTGAAGGGTAAACCCGTGCTGCATGTCACGCCGGTCATTGGAGTGCAAATACCAATTGGACGACCAACGCCGCCGCCAGAATCATTTGACCCATTTCCGCCGTTGCAAGACCAGCCAGACCGTGACAACGATGACGATTAACACGTGTATTCCTTGATAAAAATGCAGGGATCTACTTTCATAGGCTCATGACTCGGAAAGGAAACACCATGAAAACTATTTTTCGTTGGATGGTGACAGTATTTGCCGGGATGATTCCACTTGCCTCGCTTGCGCAGAGCGACCCAGGTCCTGCAACCGGCGGAGGGATAAATCGCAATTACGATGATGGGTATGTCTATGTTGACAGCATTGGAGACAGTTTCGGCTACACGTCATATTGGGGTTACCAGAACGCCTCTCAGATTCAAGGGGACTTTCTCGTTTTTCACAGTGAATCCAGCTTGGATGCCAATACAATACAGGTGATAACCGATACCTACGATCTCGGTAACCTCCTAACTCCGCCTCCCGCGCCGTATTCGGGCACTTTCAGTGGGCCAGGGCCAACCATACCAGACTCCCCGTTCTCGCGGTCTATCGAGGACATAGCGGTTCCTGAACCATCCTCAGCCATTATGCTATCGCTTGGAACGTTTATTCTGGTCAGCATGGTTTTTGTTAAGATGCCAAAACGTTGTCTAGTATGAAGGTTTGATAAGATTAAAGTCTTGGTGTCGCTGGGCCGGTCTTGTCACGGCCAGTTCTCTTTTGTCTGTTTTTGCGCCGCCAATGGGTGCTGATGGCGTCCGTTGCTTTTCCAAGCCACTTCTCATCGTTTCGTAACGCCGTCAGTGATTCAGCCGAAAAAAACCTGGTCGTGTTGACTGAAGGATGGCCAAGCGGTTTCAACAAATCCGCGCCAATCAAAATTGAAATCTCATGGGGTTGAAAGCCGAGATACCATGCAGCTTCCAAGGCATTCAGCCGGGCCGGGAGTAATGGCAAAGCAAGAAACATATATTTATCTTCCTTGTTCATACTTTCATGCCCCGAATAGGTTTGTGTTTGAAGGTTTGCGTTCTTTCGGGCTGCTCACCTTCGACGATTGCCTCGGTATTTTCAGCGGCTTCAAGCTGGCTGGAAGCCTGATTTTTGGTAAGATCCAGCTTGTCCTCTATTTCCGACTGTTTTTTGACCAGGCGATGGTACCGTTCCTCTTTCTCGAAGGGCGCGCCGACCTTGGCTTCCAATTCAGTTGCCCGCTTTTGCGAGTCACGAATATCGGACTCCAGCCGTCCGGCACGTTCCTCGAACCCCTGCGCCACCAATTCCAGGGAACGGATGGTGCCCAGCGCCGTATCGGTGATCCGGGTGCTGTAACTGTTTTTGCCGCGCAAAACGAGTTCTGCGGTGTTGTTGAAACCGGAACGAATGAACAGGTCGAAACCGGCAAACCGCCCGACACGAACGTCCTCGCCGAAACGAAATTTCAGTTTCTGCGCCTGACGCACGATCAATTCACCAGCGATGCCGCGATTATCGAGGGTCTGGCCATCCAGTTCGATGCGGAACTTGTCGCCGGAAGTGTCCTGCCGCACGGTCAAATCCTGCCGCAGATGGGCCAGCCGTTCGGTATAAGTTTCCGATTCTTCCCGTGCATGGCGCAGACTGGCACGGATGCGATATTGTTCCTCGGCATGGGCAGAGCGCAACCGGGTGAGCCGCATCAATTCGGCATCCACCTGCGCCTTTTCAATCACCAGCGGATTACCGGAAGCAATGGCCTTGACCTCGGCATAGGTCAATGCCGCTGAGTCGAGGTCTTCCACGCGCCGAACGGTCAGGTCGCCGGTCATCACCTGGGCGATGAACTTGGCTTTTGTCTCCAGCGTCTGCCACATATAAGCATCGAACGAGCCTTCGGTGACGTAACGATAAATCTGCACGCTGGAATTCCTGTTCCCTTGCCGCAGTATGCGTCCTTCACGTTGCTCCACGTCGGCAGGCCGCCACGGAGCGTCCAGGTGATGAAGCGCAATCAATCGTTCCTGAACATTGGTGCCTGAACCCATTTTCTGCGTGCTGCCGAAAAGGATGCGAACCTTGCCGGCGCGCACGTCGCGGAACAAAGACAACTTCCCCGCGTCTGAATCGTAATCCTGAATGAAGGCAATTTCTCCGCCGGGCACACCGAGACGTTCCAACTTCTGCGCCATGTCACGGTAAACGGAAAAACCACGATCTCGGGGAGTGGAAAGGTCACAAAAGACAAGCTGGGTAAGGCGATCATCTTTTTTTGACTCCCATATTCGGTGGATGTTTTCGACGGCAATGTTGACCTTGCTTTGGGGGTTGTCAGACACGGACGGCAGCATCAACCGAAGGTCGAGCGCGGCTTTTCGTCCCTCGGTCGTGATTTTGAGCATGTTGTCTTCATGGGGATGGACTTGCCGCATTCGGATGCGGTCTGCGCGCTCAACCAGTTGTTGCACAAACTTTTTGAGTTCTGGTGTGGCGGGCGCACTGCGAATGGCCGGCTTTTCACCCTCCAGTTTCGGGCGCGGCAAATTGAGCATCTGGGCGGTCTGCACGTCCGCCGCCTGCCGGAACAACTGCATCAACTCCGGGACATTGATGAAACGGGCGAAGCGCGTGTTGAGCCGGTAGCCCGCGCCATCGGGCGCAAGTTCCATGGCCGTCACCGGCTCGCCAAAGGTGGCCGCCCATGAATCGAAATGATTCAGGTTGTGTTTCTTCAAATCGTCGGGCTGAAGATACCGCTGCATGGTGAACATCTCGGCCATGCTGTTGGCAATGGGCGTACCGGTGGCGAAGACCACACCCCCGCCGCCATTGACGGACTGGATATGGCGGACCTTGAGGAACATATCAAACGCCCGCTCACTGGCCGTCTGTGGCAGCCCGGCGATGCGCGTCATCTTGGAGACGTAGAACAGGTTTTTGAAATAATGCGCCTCGTCCACGAAGAGGCGGTCCACACCGAGTTCCTCGAAGGTGAGCGTGTTGTCCTTCTTGTGGTCGGCGGCCAGCGCCTGTAACCGCGCTTCGAGCCGTTTCTTTGCCTTCTCGAGGTCTTTCACCAAACGGCGATTGGAACTGTCGGCATGTTCGCGCATCGCTGCTTCCAGTTCATCCAATTGCTCTTTGAAAAACCGAAGCTGGGTTTCCTGGGACAGCGGAATGCGCTCGAAGCCAGAATGCGTGACGATCACCGCGTCCCAATTTCCCGTGGCGATGCGGCTGAACAGTTTCCGGCGGTTTTTGGCTTCAAAATCCTCCTTGCCAGCAACCAGAATGTTTGCGCCCGGATACAGGATGAGCAATTCGGTCGAGAACTGGCCAAGCATGTGATTGGGGACGGCGAAAATGGGTTTACGCGCCAGCCCCAGCCGTTTCAATTCCATCGTGGCTGCGACCATCGTGTAGGTCTTGCCCGCGCCGACGACATGGCCAAGCAAGGTGTTGTTCGTCTGCAAAATGCGCCACACACCCGATTTTTGATGCAAATGCAGTTGAACGGCCGAACTTGCCCCTGGCAACGTCAGGTGTTCACCGTTAAACGTGCGGAGACGCGAATGATTAAACGTGTCGTTGTAGAGGCGGCAAAGCCGCTCCCTTCTTGAATCATCCAACCAGATCCATTCCTTGAACCGTTCCTTGATTCGCTCCTGTTTTTCGCGCGCGGCCTCGGTGGCCTGCGCGTTGACGACGGGTTTTTTGTCCACGTAATCGTAAACGGTGGGCGTTTTGAGATTCAGCGTTTCCTCAATGAGTTCGAGGCCGGAGTAACGGTTCGTGCCCCAATCCGTGGTGTTGGCGGTCGCCCCTTTTGCCTCCCAATCGCCGGTGACATGCCATGAACCGAGTAAATGAATGTGATTGACCTCGACACCGGACGAAACGTCGAGCAGTTCGTGAACGAACTGTTTTACGTCTTCCGGTGGCAGCCAGGATGCACCCAAGCGCACGTCAATCTCGGTGGCGGACAAATCCTCCGGCTGGACAGATTTCAACGCTTCGACGTTTTCATGGAAATGCGGGTCGGTGACGCTGGCGGCATCGGCGGCAACGAGCTTTTCACGGACATTGCCTGAAAGATATTGGTCGTCGGTTTCCCATTGTTTGGTCTGCGGGTTAAGAAAAATCAGCCCCTTCAAATCAGGCAAAAAATCTTCTGTCGGCTGTGCCAGCAATCCGGCCATGTGGTCAAGGTCCACCCGGCCTTTTTCATTCAGCGAAACCAGCAATGCCTCTTTCGGTGATGCAACCGACTCAATAGGTTGTTTGTGATGGATGGTGCGTTCGCGGAAAATTGAGGCTTTCACCGCCACATTCGTTTCCTCATCGTAATGCTCCAAAGACAGGAGCAGCGGGAAATCGGGATCGCCGTCGAAGGCGTTTTGATTGACACGGGCGTTGACAGGGCCAAAACGGGAAACAAAACGGTCGTAGGCCAGATTGAGTTGGTCGCGCGCTTCAACGACCTGTCCTTCACTGCTGCCGTCAAGTTGGGAGCGCAGGCAGCTCCGGACGGCGTCGCGCACTTCAATCAACCGCCGAATCCGTGAACGCGTTTCGGCGGGCAGGTCGTCCAGCGGACGCAATACGTCCTCCTCACGGATGCAAACCCGGCCGTCTTCGTGAACACAGAAGGCATTGGGCTTGATGAAATCAGGCGCAGGGATGCCTGGGTCAAAGGATTGCCCGGCAATTTTCTGAACTTGCGACTCGTAGATGTTTTGAGGAAGCCGCTCAATCGCCTGTGCCAGCGCCTTGCCCAAATCGCGGCCATCCGGCTCCAGCGTCGGTTCATTGTCTCGATACATCCGGCCCGACAGCCGCATTTTGCCCAACATCATTTCGGGATGGGCAATGAAGTATTCGTTGAGTGCGAATTCTTCTTTATTGTTGTTGGTGAAATCCCTCACCGCCTGCCATGCGGGACCGGCAGGCAATTCACCGGCGCGCAGCTTGCGCAACATCACGATGTCAGTGGTGACTTCCGTGCCTGCGTTTTTTTTGAAGGCATCATTGGGCAGCCGGATTGCACCGAGCAATTCCGTCCGAGCACCAAGCAAATCGCGCAAGGTCGAATCGAACTTATCAAGCGTGCTGTGTGTGGTGATGAACATGACGATGCCGCCCGGTTGCACTTTTTCCAACGCGGCGGCAAAGAAATAATCGTGAATGGAAAATTTGTATTTGTTCCAGCGCGGGTCGTGGACGGTGTAATCGCCGAAGGGCACGTTGGAAATGGCGAAGTCGAAAGAATTGTCCGCAAGTTTTGCTTTTTCAAACGGCTGCTCGCGAATGTCGGAATCGGGATAGAGCGCTTTGGCGATGCGGGCGGTCAGAGGATCTATTTCGATGCCAGTGATGGTCGAACGGCGGAGCATTTCCTTTGGCACGAGGCCGATGAAATGGCCGATACCACAGGCCGGTTCCAGAATCCTGCCACCCTGAAAACCGAACCGTTCCGCTGCTTGATACATGGCACGGATGACCACTGGAGCCGTGTAATGGGCGTTGAGTGTCGTTGCACGGGCCTTTTCATATTCTTCCTTCGTCAGTTCCGCCTGGAGCGTTTCACGTTCTGCAAGCCAGAGGACATTGAAGGCGTCAAACACTTGGGGTATGGCGCCCCAACCGGCGTATTTGACAAGCGCGGCCTTCTCGTCCTGGGTGGCAGGTCGCGCTTCGACCTCCAGTTTCCGAAGCACCTGGATGGCACGCAGGTTTTGCTGGAACTTCTGTTTGGGACCGCCTGCTCCCAAACGATTGTCGTCGGTGATGCGATAGTTGTTGGAGTTGCCCGGCGATTTTCCAAATTCCGGTTGGCCGTCCGTTTGGTGGCCGGCTACTGAGCCTCCGGTGGCCGCAGGATATATTTCTCCCGGGTCAGTTCCCAGGCGCGGTCGTGTGCCTGTTGCGCGTTCAGTCCCTGTTTCGTCAATTTGATTCGCAAGTCGGCCATTTCTTCCTTCGTCTTGTGCTCCGCCTCCAGGAGCATCTGGTACAGCAGTCCGTTCCGTTCCAGTTCCTGCACCAGCTTCGGGCAATGTTCGCGCCAGTGTTTTTCGGCCATCTTTCCGTATTGAGTCAGGGTGTTCACGTGAATTGGGAGCAAACAGCTCCAGTTGATCATCCGTCGTTGTTCGTTTGAGCGCCATCGAAATCTTGCCAATGCCGGCTCCGAGGAGCAAGCAACAGCCGGTTTAACAAGTTATGGCTTACGCGGGAGGCGTTGTTTCAGGGGCCGAATGTTCTCACGCTGGACGAATTTTTCATCGAGTTCCTGAACCGCCTTGGGGAAAAGCAGGATAATACGCACGCCGAATGCTCTTTGAAGACCAACGATTTGTTCGTCCGTGACTTTGGTGCGGCCCGACTCGATGTTGGCCAGCATGTCGCGGCTGACATCCACCCCCTGGCATTGCACGCGCGCCGCCAGAATTTCCTGTGTCCACTTCCGCTCAAAGCGCAGTTTAGCCACCACTGGACCGATGATATTCAGGTGGCGCATGGCGCAGCCCGTCATTAGACAACCCCGCTGTCATGATTCCACCGCCAAAATCAGGTTGGAAAATTGCTGTCACCCGCCCTTCCTTTCTAATTTTTGAGGTTGGTTCATAGCGTAGAAGCAGAAATAAAAAATCCAGAATCATCCTCGCGAATGCCGCATAGTCTCCAGACTGAATTGTCCACAAAATCACCAGACTGCACATATTTCGGACGGAGGGATGCAAAAACCCCGCCTGCTGATATTTGAGCAAATTAAATGCCGACGAATTCATGTGCTTCAATCCATTGCAACGGCGGCAAACATTGACGCCAGAGCCGGTCTGAACCCTGTTGCCAGAGCCAGACCGGCACCGAGAGCAGCATTAAACACCGACGGCTTCTCCTTTCGTTTGGGTTTGTGAGCGGGAGACGGCGCGTTGCGTCTGCCGGGCGATCTGGGTCATGACCTCTTCGCGCTGGTCTTCCGGCACGTTCTTGACCAGCGTCTCGTAAGCCTTTTTCAATTCAGGGCTTGCGTTGATGCGTTTCATCATGCCCTCGCGCATCCGCTGCTGCCGGTCGAGCTGGCGGACTTCGTTCAGGACGACGGTGCGTTCCAGCCGGTCACGGGGCATGGCCTGGATGAAACTCCAATACTTGGGGTTTTCCTTGATGTAAGCGTCAATTTTGGCATCCACCTCCGGATTGCTCCGAAAGTTGGGCGCGTCAGCAACAGGAGGACCGCCATTGGGCGGCGCATTTGGGGGTGTTTTTACTTTGCTCATAATGAGTTTGGTTTTTTGGTTTCGAGTTGCCGGCGGAAAGGGACAGATTCACGGCCCCTTCAATGCGCCGACAAAGTGTCAGGGATTCAACGAATCAGGCGGTTCATTAGTCGTAGGTGAAGCTGGCAAGGCCAGCGATTGCCCTTGATTGGCTTCGAGCGCGTCAAGCCGCTTGTTCATCCCGGCCAACGTCGCGCGCAAAAACGCCGTCTGTTGAAAATTGGTTTTGGTATCCAGCAAGGTGGTTTGGACTTGGGCCAGCGCCGCCGACAGAAGCCGGGCTTGGGCCATGATTTGGGCGGTGGCAATTCGCTGCGAGTTCACCTCGGTGAGGATGGCATCGTTGACCGGTGTCGGTGAGAACGCAATGTCATGCGTGGGTGGCAACGCCAGGATGTTGCCGCCATAGGGACCGGGATGAAAATTCCAGCGGGTGTTTTCTTCAATCCGATAGACGACATGTTGCTCGTGCATCACCAAATCGTCATTCGGATCGGTGTATCGCCCGACATGATAGGCATGGACGTCTTCGGGATAACGGACGGCGGAGTTGTCCATCACTGGCGGTTGTGGTAACGGTCGCAGGGTGAGCTTGGGTGTGGTCGAGCAAGCGGTCAGAAACAACAGGGGAATCAAATGCAATTTCTTCATGGTTTGGATTGGGTTGAAAGTTGTTCGTCCTTTTCTTCGGTAATGCTCGTGCCGCCGAAGGTGGCATCAGCGCGGTCAATGGTTTGCAGAACGTAAAGGTAAAACTGTTTGCCCGAAGGCACGCGGACATAGAACCCGTTCTTTTGAATCGAGTCTTGAATCTGCTGCGCGTAGGTTTGCAGCACCGCCTGCGCGCCGGCAAACGGCGCGTTGTTGAGCGTGGGGCTGTTGACGGGGCCAAAGACCGTCTGTTGTTTTTCCGTCAGCGCGCTGGCTGCGCCGGAAAGAAACGTGGCGGCAAAGAGTTTGATGTCAGCCAGGTTGTCGGATTTGATGAGCTGGCCGCGCAGTCCGGCGCTGCCGTCGGTGATGGCCCAGCCGGTCTGGTTGGTGGAGTTGTCGAACTCGCGGTCCAAGGCGATGGCCGCCAGGTGCATTTCCTCGCCGTCCTGCCAGACCAAAGTCCAACCGGCGCTGGTGGCAATGCGGTCGCGCTGACGGTCGGCCTTCGCCGTCCCATGAACCTCCGTGCCGGCGGGTATGACCAGCCTTCCGCCGAAATAAATGTTCTCGGTGACGAGACCGATGATGGGCGTTTGCTGGGAGGAGGAATCCACCGTGACGACGGTTTCACAGGGAATCAGCCGACCGAACGGCGCATAAACCGCGCTCAACTTTTTGGGTTGGGGAACGCCTGCTGTGCTGTCGGCGAACAAACTGATGGGAGACAGTTGCGGCAATTGGTTGGGCGGCACAACTGGCAACGGTTGCGGCGATGAATTCGTGGAAGCGGCCAGACCCGATGATGATGGTTGGGATTTAGCCGGTGGCGGATGAAAAGCCTGCATGGGCCGAACGACGGATTGCACGACTTGGGGCCTGTCGCCGACATTTTTGGTGGCCAGCGGCGTGACAGAAATGGTGTCTTCAGGAGCCGTGTGGCGTTTGCGCATGACACTGAAAATGATCAGCGCCACAGCGAACACGGCGGCAAAGGTGATCAGCTTGCCGCTTTTGGTTTTGAAGAAATTCAGGAAGTCGCGCGGTTTCATGGCTGGCCTTTGGGTGGACGAATCGGATGCACGCCCGGCGCGTTGATGGCGACAACGACGGGCGGTGGCGGTGAAAGTCGCGTCACGAGCACCGTGAAGGCGTTCTTCAGGGACAGATTATTGTGTCCACCGTCGGGTGTGCCAGTCACGGCGAAATAGACAATGCTCCGACCTTTTGGTGGGACCATGCCATCGGCATCACTGAGGGATTGGGGATACAGACGATTTCCAGCGCGAAGGGCAAAACTGTCGGGCTGATAAATCAACGGCGCGTTGGCTTTATTGGTGATGGCGGTGCGGAAGACCAATGTGTCCTCGGCATTAAACCGAAACGCCTGTTCAATCCGGATTTCGTAATCGTTGTAGTCGCTGACCAGCGGCTTGTCGTCGTAGGTGGTGAAACCTACGTTGGCGACGGCTTCAGGCTGCTGTGCTTTGAGCAATGGGAATGCTTTGGCCTTGTCCACCAATGCCAGAAGTTTTAGCGGACTGACTTCCGGCGCATGGCCAACGCCTTCCTCCTGTGGTGTTGGCGGCGCTTCCAGGTTGAGCGCCAGCACGGGCACATCACTCTCAAACAAGGCGAAGACGTAGGTGCGATTATTCCAGCGGATGTTCAGATTACTGGCGGCTTTCGGTAACAGGGCGCGGACCGAAAGGAATCCAGAGCCTTTGGCGTGGGCGAGTTGAAATTGCCCTGGTGTTTTTCCGTCCACTGTGAAACCCGCGCCGTCAATGGCCTCAATGGGACCGGGAAAATTGATGGTGGTAACGCGGTTGGTGGCGACCGGCACGGAAACGACCACGCGGTCGTCGAGCATGACCCGCTGGATGGCCGTTGAATCGGCCAGGGCAACAGCGACGGTGAGCAACAGTAAACTAACGATTGATTTCATATTTGAAGTCGCCCACAGCGGTGGGGAAACGTCCGTTCATGGCCATGTTGGGATTGCGAATGAGACGCAAGCGAAGCGTGAACGGAAACGCCTCGGTGAACGCCCGGTCCTGAAAGATGCCGCTGCGGATGATCTGGCCGGTGACGGCGGCCAGCACCTCGTTTTCGCGCGTGGCCAGAATGTCAATCCGGCCAATCTCGGCCTTCTGATGCAGTTGCTTGGCACGAAATTCAACTGACTCCTGAATGCGTTCGTCCTGCGCCTTGTTGAACGCATTTTTAAGAAACATCAATTTGAGTAGATCGGGATTGTCAAAATCCCTGGGATTACGTTCGAGAAATGAGAGTGTTGCCAGCTCGGCCTGTTGGACGTGCAATTGTTTTGCTTCCTGAAACTGAAGCAACGGGCTGACGTAGTAGGTGCCCGCCGGGTCAATGATGACGACGCGCTCGCGCTGTTTGAATTGTGAAACGATGTGATAACGGTCAAGGGCCGAAAGCAGCAGCACCGCGACGGTGAAGAAAAACCAGAACCACGGCAGCCGGTCACGCAGCACCAGCAACCGCGCAAAATCGAAGCCCTTCCGGGTGGGCATGGTTGCGGCCGGATTCGTTGGTGTCGTGTTCAAATCGGATGTTTCCATAGGTCAGTAGTAATTGGGCTTGGATTTGGCGATGAGTTCGCGGACGGCCTTATTGCCAGTGATGTCGTCACCGGGCCGGCCACGCGCGGAGCGTGGCGGCAGGCCGGAACCGGCGATGATGATGGCCCCGGCGCTGCCCATGTTGGCGGCGGTGGACATGGTGCTTAACAACGCCGCGATGCCCGCTGCACCGGCGGTGATGGCGGGCACGCCGGTGGATGAAGCGACGGCGGCAGCGCCTGCGGTCGTGGCGGCCGTCTGAATGAAACTGCTGGCGCCACCGGAGAGCAACTGGCTGCCGGCCTGAATGCCCTGGGTGATGACGTGCTGGATGATGACGGGCGCGGCAACGGTGCTGAAAATGATCCAGAAACCCACGGCGGCAACACCGATGGTCTTTTGCAGGTCGGGCAGGGTGGAAGTGGGATCAAGGTATTCAAAGCTGGGGTCGGTCATGAAATCGAGAATACCCTGCGTGATAAGGGCGGCGACCGCCCAGCCCAACGGCCACAACAGAACACCAACCAAATTCAAGAGATAACGACTGCCGATGTGTTTCAACGCCGGTATCGCCATGAAGCCGATCAAGAGCGGTGAAAGGGCGTAGCCAAGATTCAAGATAACTTTCTGGAAGATGTAGCCCCAGAACATCATCAGCGAAGCCAGTTGGCCGACGAGCCAGAGCAAGGCGGTGATGATGAGGTCGGTGGTGAAGTTGTGAAGCTGCGAGATTATGTTCCACCAGGACGACGACGAGCCGGGGTCGCGTTTGATGACCAGGAGTTGGTTGAATTGCTGATAGACGTTGGACGGGTCAACGCCTAAACCGGAAAGAATCGAGTTTTGCAACAAGGTTTGAAGTTCGTTGCCCCAAGCGGGCAGGAATACAAGTAGTGACGTGAGCAACAGGATGCGCGCCAGCAAATGCAGCGTGGCCTTGTGGGTCAAACCGTGGGCCGCCGTTACGATGATGCCGGTGATGAAAAGGGCGAAGGCCACGCTCAAGAGCAGCGTGTGGAGTTCGGCACATTTGGCGAGAAACGTGGGAAAGATGCTCTCGAACGTGGCCATGATGAATGACGGGCAGGTTATGGGGTGGGAAAGACAGCCGGGGCATTGAGCAACTGGAACTTCGCCGTGTAGTTGCTGACGGCCTCCGCGAATTCGGCATTTTGCTGTTCGGTCAGCGCCTGCACCTGTTTCTGCTGATCATTCCGGTTCTGGATGTCCTGTACGAGGGCCGAGGCCGTGGCCTGGTTCACCTCATCATCGGTGCTGGCAAGGTCGGCGGTCAGACTGGTGAGCACCCCATGCAACTTCTGCACTTCGGCGTCTGTGGTTGCGTTTTTGAGTTGCTCGGTTGTCTGCGCGATCTGGTCCTTGATGGTCGCGCGGCGTTTCGCTGCGTCGTCAGCGACGGCAACGAAGTTGTCCGCCGTGCGATTGATGGCCGCGAACGGCTTGTATACGTCAGCCGGCCGCTGGATGGTCTGGCCGCCCGGCGTCTGGAAACTGACGCCGACCGTGGCGTAGATGCCCGAATCGTTGTAGGTCAGTGCGTAATTACCGTCGGCGATTGAAAGCAGGTTTTCCAGATTTTTACCCGGCTCAAGGCTCTGCAAATCAGCATTGAGAGTGGGCACCATTGAGAGAATCACTTTGGACGGATCACCGAACAGGTCCTCGTAATGCTTGAACTCGGTCAGTTGCGAGGTGAGCGTTTGGATTTGCTGCACCTGATTATCAATCATCTGGACGTATTTGGCGATGTTCTCGGCCTGGTCTAATATCTGTTCGATGTTCATCGTCGGGTCATAAACGATCCACTGCGCGCGGGCGGAGAACGCCAGCGGCAGGGCGACGAGGGTGGTGAGAATGAGTTTTTTCATATTTTTCCTTTCGTTAGGTGTTGTTGATTTATTCTTCGATGCGAAGCAATTGGGTTGTGGGTTGGAAAATCACGCCGTCAATGATTTGTTCGGGCAAATGAACTTCGTAGAGCCGGACACGGCCATCATCTCCTACCTTGGCCTGCTGCATGGAAACATAGAGCCAGTATTGTTGTTTAACGGCGTCGCTGCGGCCCTTGTCGTAACCGTTCTGGTAGGATTTGTCCGCCTGCTTGGAAGCCAGATAGTTGGCTCCTTCGCTGATGAGCACGCCTCCCGCCGCGCCGCCCGCGATGGCCGCCGGATTATTTTTGGTGAGCGCGCCGCCCAAGGCCGCACCGCCCGCGCCCAAACCCACATCGCTGAGGGTCCGGGTGGCGGCGCAGCCCGTGAACAGACACACGACACAGACAAGGGGAATGAATCGAATGAACATGGAGTCTTTCATAAGCAGTGTTTGGTTAAGCAGGCTGGCTGGCGTGAGCGATGATGCCCTCGACGATATTTTCGCTTTGACGGAGTTCCTTGGCGCGTTTGTCGAAATGCTCACCGCTGGACGAACTGCAATAGAGCATTTCGGGCGAAGCAATATTGTGAACCGTGCCGCACAGGTTGCGGCCCGAATCGGTGTGGAAATAAGTGAACGGCGAATACTTCTGTCCCGATTGATGGTCGGGCAGCGGGTAATTCATGATGGCGTGCTTGGTGACTTCGGGCAGTGCGATGTCATGCGCCATGTCCTCCAAGTCCGCCCGGTCGTTCTGGCGCATGATAAAAAACTGGCGCGAGTTGCCGAACACGGCAGAGCGGATGCGGGACTGTTTGAACCGCGCATATTGCTGCACAATGGAAATGTTCCAGCAATTGAACTTGCGGAGCTGGGCGTAGCTTTCCTGAACGATTTCCTGTCCACCGGGGATGTCGAGAAAACGGGCGACTTCCTCATACACGTTGCGTTTGCGCACCGCGCGCGGCAGCGTGATGATGTGTTTGCGCGCGTGGTTGGTGATGAGGAAGCCGGCAGCCGCCTTCAACTCCTTGGCTGACTCGGGGATGTAACCCAATTCAAAATGGGCGATTTTGCCGGTGAGCGAAAGGTTGCTCGTGCCGTCGAACAAACAGCCGTAATTACCGTCCCGGCACCACGGCAGCAACAGCGTCGCGATCTCCATGATTTGGTCGCGCTCCGCGCCCATCGGGTCGAGCATCATCAACTCCTGCAACATCCGGTGGGTCGGGAACTCCTCGGCATTGAAGTAGGCAAAGGCCAGATTGCGGACTTCCTTGCTGGTCTTGGGTTCTTTCAGGAACCGGAGTACCTCGGCCTCGTTGAACGCCGCGAGATACTCGTTTGCCTCATTGAGGTGGCTGGCCTTCCAGTCCCGGAAGTCCGCAAAGGTTTCGAGGGTGGTCGCGCCCGGCGGCATCCGCTCGACCCGGAATTTCTGCAAGGCAAGTGCGTGCCGGGCAATGTCGAGCAACTGGTCATGCCGTTTCTTCTGCCAGTCCTGAAACGCATCCTCATAAAGCAGGTTGAGGTATTTTGCGATCTGCGCCTGTCGCAGCATTTGTTTGTCCTCCTGACTCGACGTGCCGATCATGCGTGCGACAAGCGCAGTCGCGGCGGAAAGATGGTCCGGGGTGAGGGGTAGCCCCTTGGTGTCGAGATAATTGATGGTGATGTCGCCGTCGGGATGAATGATGATGGGCCGCGCACCTTCCTCCACCGTCTGCGTGTAAATGCCGTAGGACAGTCCTTCCTCAATGATGACGGTGTAGGCGAAATAACCTTCCGTCTGCGAAAGCAGGTCACAGACGCTCACCGACTTGCCCGCTCCTGACATGCCCAAAAGCACGGCGTGCTGGGGCGATTTGTTGTCCTTGGAACCGGAGAATGTTTCGATGCCGATAAGGTTGTTGGCGGGGCCGTCATAGATCGCTTCGGCAGTAGCCAGATGGCCGGTAAACGTGCTGGTGACAGGGAGCATGTCGGCCAGGTAACGGTGCTCGGAATACAGTTTGCGATGTTCGTAGCGGCCCCACGTCCAGCCCGGCCAGGTCTGGAAGAAAATGTTTTTGGACGTGCTGGGCAGGCTGCTCTCGAAATACTGCGCCGAGTTCATCGAGTTGATGGCGTTCTTGATGGCGCTGGCCTTGGCGTTGAGACCGTCCTTGCTTTTGTCCCAAACGCGGATGACAAACAGCGCGTTAAATGGGATGGTCTGGCCTTGCATCAACGCATGAATCTTCTTCTGCTTCTTTTCCATTACAGTGAGCAGCGAGATTTTCTTTTCGCTGGCGTAGTCACCGGCCACGCGGTCGTGTTCCTTTTCCTCCTTGTTGATTTCCTGGGTGATGGGCAGCGGATCAACGTTGACCGTGATGGTGTAATCCAGCAGCCGCAGATTGGTGAGCCGCTGGATGATGCCCGGATAGGTGCTGCGCGGCCAGCGGGTGAGCGCAATGACGGAGTGATAGTGACCGTCCAGGTAAAACCCGAAATCACTCTGGCCATTGCCTTCCGAGTGCCAGCAATTTTCCTGGATGGACAGTTCGGGCACGAAATCACAAGCGGGATCAAAATCAAACCGGTCGGCGAGTGACGGATTCAAAAACTGTTTGTAGTGTTTGAAATGGTCAACGTCATTCATCGGCAGCACGCGCGTTCCGGCGCTGGCAAAGATTTCCTTGAGCAAATGTTGAACGTGGGCGAACTCGGTTTCCAACTGGTCGAGCAGGGTCAGGTAATACTCGCGCAACGCCTTATTGGTGTTGAGCATCTTGGGCATGTTCTCCAGCGCGCGGGAGATGTAGAACACCACTCGTTGCCGCCGCAGTTTGCGCTCGGTCATCGCCTGCCAGTAGCGGACGAACCGTTCGTTGCGTGACCGTTTCGTCCAGGTGTTCTCGAACCGTTCCGTTTCCTGTTGAAACCGGAGCAGTTCGGTTTTGTAATCCGAATCGCAGAAATACTGCACCTGCAACCGCTGGTTTTCGTTGAGCGAAGCCAGCAGGAGGCAAAGCTGTTCCTGAAACTCGTTTAGGTCGGCAATCGGACTGTTGGTGAGGTCGGGCGCTTCAAAGGCGAAGCCTTTGGAGACATAACCGCCACGCCGGAGATGATTGAAAATAATCAGGTCGCGGACAAAGAAACCGTTGGGTGGACGTTCAAACATAAAAAGTCAGGGACGATGAGGCTTCACGGTGACGCCTGGTGGTGGCTGTCGTCGGAATTCATCGCAGACCTGTTGGATTCGGATCAAATCATCCACCAGTTGCGGCACGGTGCGCACCGGTTTGGATTCGTTGATGGCGATGTAGGCTTCCTGAATGTGCGCCAGCGCCCGTTCCAGGTGTTCACGGGCGATGGTGCCGAAGCCGCGCGCGTGCAGGCCGCCGCGCAGGCTGGCCTCGGCGGTTCTGAGCTGCCCAAGCAACTCCTGGCGCCGGCTTTCCAACATGCTGAGTTCGCCCGCGTTCATGGCCGTCGTTTGGTGGTGATGGGAATTTCCAGTTTGCGTTCGGGCAAACCGGGGTTGTCGAACGGAATGACGCAAATTTCCGAGACCCACGGTTCCTCGATGATCAGCGCGCCCAGATGTTTCTCGGCATGGATGCGGGCAATTCGTCCGTTGACCAGTGGTCCCAGCATCAACTCCAACCGCCAGCCTTTGAGGGTCACAATGGCCGTCGTGTAGAACAAAACGAGTTGGTCGGGTGGCAAGGTTGATTTGCCCTGACGCTCCGGGTTTTCCTCCAGAACGAAATGAATCAATCGTCTGAATCCCCATAGCCGGTGCGAGTCAATGAACTCGATGAAGGCGGGTTGCGGCGGAATGAGTTCCACCGAACCGCCAAACGGTTTGGACGTGTGTGATTTCTTTTTATGGCTCATAAAGCGGATGGATGCAGGTGTGTCCGGTTTCGGGACCAAAACCCCGACCAGACAGGAGATATTCAAAACAATCCTGGTCGTAGCCGGGTGGTTTGCCCTGCCGCAGCCCGAAGATGTAGGCCAGACAAAGCAGCAGCGGCACCAGCGCCACAACAAGGGAAACGGTCAGTGACAGGTTGCACATGACCAGGAGAACGAAGAACAGCGTGATGCCCGCGCCGATGCCGCCCACCAACCACCAGAAGAGACTCCCCTCCAATCCCCAGGTGCGGCCTTTGGAATCGGACGCGGCATTGGTGTCAGTCAGACGAAGCTCGGCTTTTGCGCTCATGTGTCAGTCAGAAGTAAAATGGGTACAGGAGCACCTTTTCAAAAGTTGCCCACACCGACTGCGCTGTTGGAATCCAGGCCGAAGATTTTGTAGAAAGCGAAGACGATTGCAGGAGCCGCCGCGATAATCGCTCCGCCGATGATGGACATCTTGCCCTGGTCAACGTCGCCACGCCGGATGGCAAAGCCGCCGTAGATGACAGCGAAAATGCCAAGAACGAAGCCAAACATCATGATGACGGCCAGACTGTTGCTGAGGCCGGTCTTCAGGTCGGTGGAATTGAACCCCGTGCCCTGGGCGAGGGCCGAAAGGGTGTTGAGCAGGAACAGCGCCGCTACGGTCAGGAGCGGGCGAAGACGAATGAGGAATCTGATGCTTGGTTTCATAATGTCGCGCGTTATTTTGTTTATCATTTTTCTCCAGGCGGCATACGCCGCCAATCACGCGCGATGGTCTATCACCTTTGGTGGAGCGTTTTGTGTAGGTTCTACACAAAATGAAAAAATCTTTCTGGCAGGGTGAAAGCATGATGACAACGACGCTTGAACCTGAAAGGACTGCACGCCTCCGAACCATTGACCAGACCCTGCGCGCGGAGATCCGCGGCCAGAGCCATATCATTCCGCGCGTAGTGTCGGTATTGCAGCGCGGCGAACTTGGTTTGAGCAAGACCGGCAGGCCGCGCGGCAGTTTCCTGTTTCTTGGACCCACGGGTGTCGGCAAGACCGAACTCACCCAGGTCTTCACCACGGCCCTTTTCGGCCTGGACAAGCTCATCCGCTTCGACATGTCCGAATTTCAAACACAGGAGTCGCTCGGCCTCTTGCTCGGCGCACGGGTGGGCGAATGCGGGTTCCTCGGTGCGGCCTACGGCCGGACCCGGGTGGGCACATTGTTATTTGACGAGGTGGAAAAGGCTCATTCGCGTATCATGGACGTGTTCCTGCAAATGCTGGACGCTGCCCGCGTCACCATTGCCACGGGTGAAACGCTCGATTTGAGCGGATTTTATATTGTGATGACCTCCAACCTCGGTTCTGCCGAGTTGATGAGCCTGCAACATTCGACGGAAGCGACCTTGGAACGCCATGTCCTTTCCCGCGCCCAACAATCACTCCGCCCCGAAATCTTCGCGCGCATTGCCGAGAAGCTCGTATTTCACCGTTTGAGCTACGACCACCAACTGGAAATTGCCGAGAAGTTTCTGGACAAGGAAATCGCCTTCCTGGACAAGCGGGGATACCACGTCAAGGTTGCCGAATCAGTCCTGCCATTTCTTGTTCGCAAGGGCTTTCATCCGAAACTCGGCGCACGTCCGATGCGGGACGCAACGGAAAAGCTCGTGGGTGACGCCATTGCCGAAGCCTTGCTGCTCAAGGGACACGCCGATGGCTGCCTGACGGCTGACTCAGCCAATGACCGAATCAAGGTCGAATGACCCTGCTCAAATTATTCTGGCCACAAATCCCGGCGCGAATTCCTAATCGCCAACGTCTTTGGCTCAACGAGCACTGTCAAGGTGGAAGCCGAAGGGCAACAGGGCGGAACTACCTTGACGGGCGCAGTTGAGCCATACCATCGAGACGGCGATTCGCGCCAGTGCCAACCCTTGGAGGATGCGGTCGGATGATATTCTGCTGCTAGTTTTCACCGCCTGCTGCTTTCACATCGCTTCGGTCTGGCACAAAACGAGTGCGGAGTGAAGCGCGTGGCGAAGTGTAGCCCGCGCGGAACGACACGAGTTGCGTGCCAGACGGAAGCGGGGCGCGGCTGCGTTCCCTTGATACAGCTCGGGACGAGCGGGCGGGAAGTGACGAAAGGCAGGCCGGAGTGATATTAGCGAGGCTGCCGTGTCAGTTCCCGCCCGTTGATCCCGGCGGCTTCAACTGCTCTGGTCGAGGATTTTTACCAGAGCCTTAAAAACAGGTGGCTTTCGCCCATATCCTTGTCCGGCAGCAGTGCGCCGTCGCGTCGGTCACATAAATTCTGACAGAGCTTTCGCACTGCTTTGCGTTTGAATGGCATTCTCGGCAGTTTGACCAGCAGCCAGTCGGCAAATAATTTTCTTCCCCTGCCTGCATAAACCGGGGCGACAACGACGGTCCCGGCCCCGGCAGCATATAATGTTTCCACGAAACGAAGTGCCGCCCCCGCCGTGCGGAATTTTGCCAGTGAACGAAGGTCAGGGCGTTTCCCGCCAATTAACCATTTTCTGGCCTCGGCGTGGGAGCTTTCCAGGATGGATTCAATGAACAATTCGTGCTGCTTGCGTTTCAACGCGATGGTGTCGCGCGCCACTTTGCCCGCTGGCTGTCCTTTATATTGCGGCCAGTCAGGATTTTTCCGGGCGGCTTTCAGATAAGCAGCGCGGGTCACATTCCTGTTCCCGATGAGGTAGTTCTCTTGAACCAGCGTGCCATCCCGATGCCAAACCCGGGTGCGCCCGTGAAATTTGCCGTCAATGGAATCCATCTCCATGAGCAGCCGGCCATTCTCGTGCCAGTAACGCTGTGTGCCAGTGCCATGATTCATCGTGAAGGAACCGAGCAAGTGGCCGTGTTCATTCCATTGCCGGCTGGTGCCGTGCAAGCGGCCATGGCGGTAGTGCAATTCCTCGGCCAGTTGGCCGTTGAAATGCCAAGTGCGATAACGACCATGCAACTGCCCTCCCACTTCCCTGATTTCCGCGTGGATGCGACCGTTACGGTAATAAAACCGTTCTATGCGACGTTTCGGCATGTTCGCAAATCAACCGCGTTACAGTTATCTTACCGCCTCCGTGCTACCGATGTCCCGTACAATTTATTCAAAAACGCGTAGCAGAGGAACGGCATGTTTGTTGTGCCGGAAAAACGCGGACATTGCATTGATTGTTACGCATTACGGACAAATCTTATGGTGAACGCAGACGGTAAAAACGGCTGGGATAATTCGTCCACTGCGGATCGCTGAAATAGGCCGAGCCGGTCGTGAGTGTATTGGTTTGCAACGGCTGCCAATTGATAAGGTTCGTGCTGGCTTCCACCACCACCGTCTGCCCGCTGGCCCAGTTTATGTTAAGGCCGAATTGGTTTGTTTTCACGCCGAAGCTGTCCCCGGTCGTTTGCATTTGGGGTAGCCAGAGCGCGGTCGGCTGTCCGACAAACTCCGTGTCCCAGCCTGTGGCGTTCGGCAGATAATAGACGGTCACGTTCGGAGTCCCGTAGAACACATACGGATAACCATAGTCGGGAGCGTTGCCGCTGAAGTAGATTTGCTGGAGGTTGGCGCAGTAATTAAACGCAAAACTTCCGAGG
Organism: Verrucomicrobiota bacterium; assembly: GCA_050012035.1. Classification (GTDB taxonomy): domain Bacteria; phylum Verrucomicrobiota; class Verrucomicrobiia; order Limisphaerales; family UBA11358; genus UBA11358. The sequence continues at coordinate 183,902 of JBEKHY010000002.1, forward strand.
TTGGATACATGGCTGGGAATCGTAATGCTGGTCAGGCTGGTGCAGCCATCGAACGCATCACCGATGCTGGTGACGCTGTCAGGGATCGTAACATTGGTTAAACTGGCACAGTCGGAGAATACATAACTCCCAATATCGGTGACGCCATTGGGAATGATAATGCAGGCCAAGCTGGTGCAGGAATAGAACGCATAGTCGCCGATATTGGTGACGCCGTCGGGGAGCACGACGCCAGTCAAGCTGGCGCACTGGTAGAACGCACCATCCCGGATGCTGGTGACGCTGGCGGGAATTTCAATGTTTGTTATGGTGTAACAGCGGATAAAGGCTTCGCTCCCGATGGTGGTGACACCATCTGGTATGTTATAGGAAGCAGCCCCGCCCGGCGGGTAAATGACCAGCGTGGTCTGGTTTTTGTCAAACAGCACGCCATTCAAGCTGGAATAGTTTGGGTTATTGATGTTCACGGCTATTCCCGTCAGGCCAAGGCAGCGGTCGAACGCCAAGGGATCAATGTTGGTGAGGGTCGCGGGGAGAGTTACGTTTGTAAGACTGGTGCAAAAAAGGAAAGCTTGGAATTCAATGTTACTGACACCATTGCCGAAAGTTATGCTGGTCAGGTCGTAGCAATACTGGAATGTATAGGTATGGATGCTGGGGACGCCTCCAGGAATCGTGATGTTGGTCAAGCTGGTGCAAAAGTAAAACGCTCCATCGCCGAGGTTCGTAAGGCTATTGGGAAGAATGATGGCGGGCAGTTTGATGCAATTGAAGAACGCCCAATCACCAATGCTGGAAACGCTTTCTGGGATTGTGATATTGACCAACCGCCCACAATAGTCAAACGCTTCACTACCAATATTGCTCACGCCGTTAGACAAGGTAATACTCGTCAAATTGGCGCAATGATCAAAGGCAAAGTTTCCAATATTGGTGACGGTGCCGGGGATCGTGACGCTGGTCAATCTATAGCAGCGCGAAAATGCATTGTTTCCGATATTGGAAACTCCTGAAAGGATAATTGCATTGGTCAGAGCGATGCAACCACTGAAGGCGTAGTCGCCAATGCTTGTCACACTGCTGGGAATGATGATGTTGGTCAGGCTAGAGCATGTGTTAAAGGCATTAGATTCAATCTCGATACATTTGTTTCCTAGCGCTACCTCGACCAAGGATGGACAAGAACAAAACGCAAACGCTCCGATACGGATTGGACAATTCACAAAGGCCACATTCGTGAGATTGTTGCAGAAGCTGAATGCCCATTGCCCCATGTTCATGTTGCTGTTGGAAACCGTGAGGCTGGTCAGGCTGGAGCCATAAAATGCATAGTCCTCAAGATTCGTGATACTGCCGGGGATCGTCACCTCAATCAGATAAGGACAAAAAGCAAATGCGTAGCCTTCGACGGCGGCTACGCTGTTGGGAATCTCATAGCTGCCGGCTTTGCCAGGTGGATACGCGACCAGCAATGTTTGGTTCCGGTCGAACAAAACTCCGTCATCACAGCTAAAAAAGGGGTTTCCATCTGACACCGTGAAGGCTGTCAAGCTGGAACACCCAACAAATGCCTCGTTACCGATGATGCTGGTGCCGCTGCCAATCGTGATGCTGGTCAGGCTGGAACAGGAATTAAACGCCCAGCCGCCGATGCTCATGACGCCGTCGGGAATCGTGATTTCAGGCAGGCTGGTGCAGTAATAAAACGCGCCCATCCCGATGTTGGTCACGCTTCCGGGGATATTGATTATGGTTAGGCCGGAACAGCTAGCGAACGCCCAGTCCCCAATGCTTGTGACGCCGTTGGCAATCGTGATGTTCGTCAGGCTGGTTGCCGAATCGAATGCATCATATCCAATACTGGTGACGGATAATCCTTCAATAGTGCCCGGAATCGTCACTGAGCCATCAGAACCGGTGTAACCCGTGATGGTGAGCGTGTTGTCGGCGTTGGTGGTAAAGGTGAGTTGGGCCTGCGCCACGGCGGGAAGTGCCAGGAGTGACAGGAGAGGCAGCAGTTTCATTGGGTTATTTCAGCCCGGAGCGTCGCCGGACGCAAGAACGGATTTCCATTTTGTCATGGTGCTCTCATACCAAACTGTGAGCGACAGCCCTGTTCATAGTAGTGGTTGGTTGCTGGTTGCCCAAAATCATTTTTTTATTGGGAAGGAAATAATCCCATTTTGACTCACGGGGTCGTCAATCGTAATCATCCCGTCTTTTACAACGGGCACTTGCCGATTAAAACCTTCACTCCTGCTTAAGTCCAGTCCACCGATTGCAGATGCAGGAAGAAATAAAAAGTGACCTATGCGAACTCCGGCCATTTTAGAACCTGTCAGCAGAAAAACTCTTGGAGGGGTTTGTTGCACCGTAAGTTGAGGGCCGGAATCAAGCCTTACAATAAAAATCCCGTCAGATGACTCAAATACTTCTCCAGAGATATTTTGGTTGGAAAAAACTTTCGAGTGATACCAAAAAACACGAGGTTTAAATACAAAAAAAACAACAATAGCCAGAACGCCTAAAACGATTAGGCAACTGACAATTTGACGTAAAATCTTGCTTCGCATACCAAGGTGTTTTCTGTCATTCATAAGCTTTAATTGTGACGAATTGTAACATGCGGTTCATCTGCTGGCACATCTTTAACCTGAACTCCAGAAAATGGCTGAACCGGGCTATTACCAGTAGTGCCTGGCACATCGCCAGTTCTGGCACTAACGTAGATACCGTGTCCTAAAGCTACGCCAACATGTCCATGATCTCCGGGTTCAGGAAATGAAATTATATCCCCCATATCCGTAGTTGAAACTTTTGAAAACATGTGTAGCCGACTATCCTTTTCAGGTGTTGCATAAGCGTTAGCTGTTGGCGGCCAAACATGCCCACGCAAACTTCTCTTTCCAAGAAACTCACCTGTTGCATTCCAAATTGTGTCTGCGACAAAATAATTGCAGGTAGTATTATCGTCTTTGCTCAATGTTGTTAGCCCCTCCACGGGAGTGTCCTGTTCTTTTCCTCGCTCGCGATTATATTTATCATTATCACTGTTCCAAATGACAATCGCAGACGAGGCGATAGCTATATTCGGAGGGTCTTTCTGATTATCTGGGACGGCGGCGACTCTTGCGCTAAAGTCCTTGATGAAATCGCCAATTTCTTTTGCAAGTTCCTTGTTTTGCGCGCTTACCATTGCCTGTAGCCTAGCAAGTCTTTTAAGGGCAGCTTTTTCGGCTTTTGTCAATGGACGCTGCCCGTTGGGATCATTATACCGAAGTGGATTATTCACGCAGTAGCTATAACGATTATAGCTTTGTGGGTTGCTTAGGTCGGGAATGATTGAATCTGGCTGGCTAAACCTACCCAAATCTGTGTCATAATAGCGTGCGTTGTAATAGTAAAGCCCGGTTTCGTCGTCCTTGATTTGTCCTGTGAACTGGCGAGAGACCTTGAACTGTGCCTGTGGGCTGGCTGTCTGCACTCGCCCGAACGGATACCACGCGTTCACTTCTGTCTGGCTGCCAGAAGAATCACTCAACACACTTGATGAGGTAATTTGATCTTGGTGGTAATAGTAACCCACCTTGGTTGTATCGCTGCCGCCTGCCAGTGGGGAGCCACTTTCAAACGTGCAAACCTGTTGACCTCCGGCATAAACGTGGAACAAAACCTTTCCGCCCTTTTCCTCGTAGATGTTCCCAATCCAAATCTGGAGATTGGTCGGTGTCTGATTAAACCATTTCCATAACCGTGTGCCGTCATCGGCATAGCCGAACTTCACCAGCGTGAAATTCGTCCCGGCTTGCGCCAACCGCACAAGCCGATTCTGAGCGTCATAGACCAGTGATTGCGAATTGGTAGTGTTGCTCCGACGCACAATCATGTTGCCGCACAGGTCGTAGAGATATTTTTTGCCACCAACAGTCTTGACGGCCTGCGGACGCCGGACGCCATAGTCATAGGTCAACGAGACGCCGCTTTCCACGTTGTTGATTATGTTACCAACCGCGTCGTAACCGTAACTGCCCGTCAGGCCAGAGTAGGTTTTGATGCGGTGCAGATTGTCATACGTCACGTTCATCGTGTTGGTCAGGCCGGTGCCGCTGATTGAAGCGATGTCGTCGCCAGGCGTGTAGGTAAAAGTGCGGCTAAAGATGGAACCTGCCAAAATACTTTGCAGACGTTTAGAGGTGGAATAGTAAGCACGGGTGGTCGTCAGGCCGTTGCCATACGAAAAATTGGTCGCATATCCGAACTCGTCGTAGCTTCCGGCGTTGATAGCGTAATAATTATAGGAGCCACGGGACACCTGATTGATGCTCCCACCGTGGAAGTAGGTGTTGGTGATGGTCGGGCCATTGTTGGGATACAAGATGGACGTAACTTTGTCGCCGTCGTTGTAGGTGTAGCTGGTGGTGTAATCCCAGTTGATAATATTCAAGTGACGCGTGGTTTTGACCAGCCGCCCGCGCGTGTCGTAACTATTCTTCTGCCATCCCTCGCTGTCGGTTATCTTGTAGAGTTGTCCTGAATAAACTGTATAGCCGCCATCATCACTGCTGTCATATACATAGGTGTTTGTGAATACTGGAACGAGCGTCTGGTTGGAATAATTCAGGCCATAAATCTCCTTGGTTTGCACCCGGCCCAACGGGTCTTGCTGACTGGTGGACGGATTGACGTAAGACAGCTTGAGGACATCCCCGCGAGCGTCCGTTTGCACGCGAAGTCGCTCTGCATAATCCCGTTGATAAGTCCACTGACCAAGATATGGATCGGCCGTTGCGACAACGCCACCCACATTATCATAGGCATAATAGATATTTTCGGAATTGGCATTGACGATGTTGGTCAGGTTGTCGGCCAAGTTGTAATTCAGGGTCGTGGTGTAGGTATTGCCGCCGTCCACTTCCTGAATCTGGTTGGTGCGCCCAAAAGCGTCCAAGCCATAACGGCGAACTTTACCGTCTTCATCGGTGTAAATAATCCACCACGGGTCGGTGCCGTTGACGTAACTCCAAGTCTTGGGTGCCAGCGCGGACCCTGTGTCACCGGCAAGGTCGGTTTTACTGCTGAATGCGCCGTTGGAGTCGAACGAAGCAGTTACTAACCTGTTCGTGGCTACACGTCCGGCGGCTTCGTAGCCAATCCAAATCGCTGTCTGGCTAGTGGGTTTGCTGAAAGTGATGGAAGTCCCGAAACTTGGCCATGTAGTTAGGAAGGCTTTCCCACGTTCATCATAGGCAGTGGAAACCACCCGATAATTTCCGTTCTCTCCCTGGGTGCGCGTTTGAATTGGGCGCCCGAAGCCATCAATGTAAATCCGGTTAGTAAAGCCGCCGACACCGTCATTCATCACCGTGTCGGTGTAATTGGTCGCCACGCCGGAAGCAATAGCTTTCAAGGTGGTCGGATAGCCAAATTTTTTAATCCAGACGGATGAGCCGCCGCCTGCGGGAATCTTGTCGCTCTCTGTTGGGCGGAAAAGTGTATCGTAAGAATTGGTCACGGTCACGCCCATCGGGTCCGTCGAGCTGACGAGCAGCCCGGAACGGGCGTCATAGCTGATTGTGGTGATCAGATCGTTGCCAGAATCCGAGCCGGGAGTGGCCCGAATTCTGGCCGTCGCCGGATAAGTGTTATATGTCGAGTCATAGATGATTTCCGTCTGAACGCCAACCGGGTCGGTGGTCAGGCCGACCAATCCATACGAAGTGTAACTGCCATAACTGTTCGTGGCATAGTAGCCGGAAGCAATTCTTGTCAGTTTGGTGGAGATGGTGCCGCTGGATGAATTATACGAGTATTTCGTTTCCCGCACGACGTTGTTGTTCCCGTCCATGAGGGTGACGTCATCAGGGCGGTCAACGATGTAACTGTTCCCGCTGATGGTGGCGTAATGGGTGCTGCGATAGCGGGTGTCGGTGCTATCGTAATCCGAAAATGAAAAGCTACCAGTGTTGGTGGGATTGAAGCCTGTCACCAATCCAAATTCAATCTTGTTGGTCAGGTTGCCCGCGGTCGTGTCATAGGTAAACTGCGTAGCCGTTACCTTGGGCGTGCCGCCGCCCGGATAATCACACTCAAAGGTCAACTGCGTGAACGGGAAGTAGCGGCCATTGCCCAAGCTGGTTTGGTTCACCTGATTGACCGTGATGTGGTAAAGGTTGTTGTCGTTGCCGTAAGTCTCAATTCGATATTCCATGCCGTCCTTGGCGAAATTGATCAGATCAAGATATTCACCCAAATTGGTGCGGCTTTGTCCGCCGCCCTGATGAAAGTAATGAACGGTTCGCCGGTTGTAGGCGGCGGCAATGGGCGACGGCGGATTGGTGACTGTCACCACAGCAAAGCCGTGGAACTCGCGGCGCGTGCCGTCATAAAAGCCGCCGGCATAACCGTAGCCGGTAGTGCGGGCGGGATTGATGCCGTCGGATTCAGTGACAGTGGACACCGTCTGCATGACGAAGGGCAGTTCGCTTCCCAAATTGGGACTGCCGGGCACCCGGCTGTTGTCATAGGCCGTCGAAGGTTTGTAGGTGACGGCCAATGTGCCGCCGATGCCATTGTTGATGTTGGTCAGCAAATCGGGAAATGGCCCGTCGTTCAACTGCACCAGAAAGAAATTGGACTTGGTGTTGGCATTGTTGAAACCGTTGTCATAAACCTTCATAACGCGGTCGAGCAGGCCGTCGCCGTTAATGTCTATCAAGGTCGTCACCGTGCTGTTGCCATTGTTACTATCAAACCAACTCAAGCCGTCCCATTCACGACTCTTGGGCGTGACGCCTTGATTATCTATTGGCACCTTGATAGCATTGGTATCGAAACCGCGCCCATTGTTCAGATAAACCAGCCATTGCGCCGTTCCCTGACTATAAGCGGTTTCGTCCAGCATGACGCGGTCGGGCAAGCCGTCGCCGTTGAGGTCATACATGCCGACAACGGGCAGGTTCTGGATTGCGTTGTAATTGTAAGGAACGGCTCCTGATTGCAGGACGACACCCGGCCATTTGTCCGCCGCGCCGGGCACGCCGGGGGAAGTGTTGGTGGATTCAAACGAATAACCGTCGTTATATTCGACGGCGAAATAGTTGAAATTCGGGTCAGTGACTTGCAACGGATAACCCGGATTGGCTGGGTCCATTGGCAGCATGACGCGGTCGGGCAGTCCGTCACCGTTCATGTCCAACATAGTAACGTCGGGAGTGTTGATGCCCGACCAGGGTATTCCAAAAACGCTGTTGGTGTAGTTCTGGCTGCGGTAGGGGCCGAACAGCTTGACGCCTGTAAAATTGGTTCCCGTGTTGAACTGCACCTTGAAATTGATTTCCGGCTGATTATATAAGGCCATCACCCGGTCAGGCAGCCCGTCGCCATTGATGTCAAATAATCCGACGTAAGGCTGTGAAGTCCCTGATTCGATCACACTCATGTAGGTGGAGGGATCGTTGCCCAAGTCATTCGTTGCCAGCGGCCACATGAAAGCCGACCCAAAACCACTGCCCGTATTCAGCATGACTCCGAAATTGGTGTAGGGCGTGGTAGCGTAATAGATGCTGCTGAAATGTTTCCAATAGTCTGCTACCCGGTCGGGGAGCCCGTCGCCATTGATGTCTCGTAGGCGCGCATAGCCACTGTTCACGGCGGAATAGTAGCCGCCATCGGGGATGGGGTTGGAATCGGATGCGGTCGAACTGGTGCCGCTGGACGTGGGGCCAAAGCTGTAGCGCGAGCCAAATGAACCGCTGCCGCTTTGCATTCCCAAATTGCGTTGTACCTGATAGGTGTCCTGGGTGCCCGAACCGTCATAGCTAACCCGGTCGGGCAGGCCATCGCCGTCAATGTCAAAGAGGTCGGCAATCGTGCTCCCGGCTCCGCTAACTTGTGTGAGGTAGGGATCAGTTGCACCGGAGATGGTGGGATCGGCCAGATTCATGTTGGTCCATGCCATAGTCTGACCGAACGAAACGCCATTGGTGTTTTGCTGGTAGATGAATGTCTGCGTCGGGAGGGCCGTGGTGTCATCGGAACCGTAAACCGTCAAGCTGCTCAACAGCGACCGCTTGGTGGCCGTGGAAGTCGCGTAACTGATGGCATAACGCCAGACTTTCTGCGAACCGACCTGACACACGATGTTGGTCAAACGCCGGTTCTGCTCAGTGCGGAATCCCCAGCGGTAAGACACGCGCCGGTCAGGACGGATTTCCGTGCCGAAACTGATGGTGTTTTGGCCGGTGTAGGTCGCGCCATAGCCGTTAAGACTGATGTGGCCGTTGCAAGTGATACTGGTGGGATAAATGGTTCTCTCAGGCAAAGAACTGTCCGGGCCGGTGTAGGTGGTGTAGGCCACCGTCGTCTGGTCTCCGGTGGCCGTGTCAACCTCGTCGAGCGCCCAATGGAAGGTGCCGCTGTAACCGCTCCAGCCGGTCTTGGGATTGGCGACTCTGGAACTGCTGGATTGACCGAAATAATAGGCGTTGCCGCTCTTGTCATAAACCGTCCACTTGTTGTTTGTCGTATCAAGGAAGCAGCGGAGAAAGTCGGTGTCCGTCTCGGCGCGGTATTCGACGGTAGAACCATTGGTGGCCACCGCGAACAATTTAAGTTCCTTGCCATACAGATTCAGGAGGAATCCCTTGGTGTTATCGTAGGCGGTCCCCGGCGCGGGAATGCTGGCAGTCGTGAATTGAATCGGATAACCGTCCTTGGTGTTTCGCTCAATCCAGCCGATGTCCAGCTTCCAGCCCATGCCGCACCAGCCGTTGTCACCGCCGGAGGAATAGGTCAACGCCAGTGTCGGTTCCGAACCGTTTCGCGCAGGCGCGCAGGTGATGGGAATGGAGTAACCGAAGCTCCCGGTGAACAGGTCAACCTGCTGTTGTCCGCGCTTCCCGGTCAGGTCTCTGGCTTGCTGCTGCTCGTCAAAGGCGCCTGGCGAACCACCGTTGTTGTTGGCCGGTTGTGCCAGACCGTTTGCCGCCCATAACGCCACGATTCCGAGGGAGAACCACTTGTTCATCAATTTCATAAAATAAAGATTCAGGGTTGGCTGTCCGGTTACTGAATGGGAACGTTGCTGTAAGCGGGCAAGCCCGGCGGCGACTCTGCTGAATTCCAGTTTAAGCCGGGAACCGTCTGTTCGTAGACATCCGGCAACCCGTCATTGTCCGTGTCCAGCATCCAACCTGGATTGGCTGTCAACGGGTCGGTGCCGCCCAATACCTCATCCGAATCGGAAATGCCGTCCCCGTCCGTGTCAGCATTATAGGGATTGGTCTTGGACACGAGCCGTTCGTAGGCATCCGTCAGACCGTCAAAATCCGAGTCCTGTGGCGTCCCCAAAATCAGGAAACAGGCTGTGTTCGGCAGGTTGGTGAGCATGTAGGTGTTGCCGTGATACCCTTGCCCCATCCATCCCCAGGCCTTGTTCGTGTCGCCGGAAAAATCCAGAATCGAATTGGCAAAGACATCATACCGAACGTTATCAGAACCTCCCTGAATCGTGAACGTCAAGGCCATTGAACCGCCAATGACACTGGCGGTGACATTCGTCATCCAAACGTTGGTGCTGGTGATGGCGGTCACCGTGCCGACAGATTGCAAGTTGCCCGGCCCGGTGATGGCATAATAAGCGCCCGGTGAACTGGATGGATTGGATGGCGCGGACGAAATGTTCATGTAAGGAATGTTAAACGGATTGATCTCATAAATGGTATGTTCGCAGTTGTAGATTTGCTGCACGTCATTGGAGCCCAGCGGATAATTGTAAGTGGCCACGGTATTGAACAGGCCGTGAGCTTGATAGACCCCATTGCTGTCACTGCCCAAGTAAAATCCGTTGGCCAGAACGTCCGGGCCGGGATATATCGTTACGCCAGGGCCGTTGGTGGCCAGCACGCCATCCAGATACAAGGCCGTGTCCGTCGGCGAATACGTCAGCGCAATGAAATGGAAATAGTTGGTCGTCCAGGAAATCGGGAACGAAACATACGTGGTAACATTGCTGGAAAGGTCATTGGTTTGCGCCGAGAAATAAATGTTGTTGCCTCCGTCATCAACGTAGATGCTCCAAAGGCCGTAGCTGGAATCGGGCGTATAACTGCCGACTTCAAACAGGCGCCCCCATTCGCCCGGCCCCGTTCCGCCCGCGTTCGTGCTTGACCAACTGCCTGGGGCGAACCAGAAAGTGACGGAGCCTGAATTCACCGTCAGGTTCGTGGTTCCGTCGCTCTCATAGACGTTGTATTGCAGCCAAGCCGGGATGTTGGTGTCAACGACAAGGGACGCGCCATTGCCGAGATATGAAAAACTGAGGTTGGTGAATGACACCGGAGCATAACCCAGGTCGCTCGTCCAATTTGTATGGTCGTAAAACGACCACGAATCCAGCGGCGCATTGGTCGGGCCACCCTTAAAACCGGGCGGCAGTTGTGCCACTGCGCTGACGGCACAAAACAAAAAGCCCGCGACAGTGAATGCGCGGGCCAAAGTAACAACGGGTTTCCAAGAACAACCATTCCTCCCAATTCTTGTTTTCATAAGGTTTATTTGGGTTACATATTCATCTCAGCGCAATTCTAAATCGCGCTTATTCTCGGTCAAGTGAAATCCAAGTGACATTTGTTATGCAATGTCAGGTAAAGCCGACATGATTGTGTGCGCTCTGCTGTTAACGTGCAAAAATCAAAAGACCGCCCGCAGAATTGAACGTTGTCGGTCCCCAGGTGCGAAAGTTGCGCCGACAGAAGGGGTGGACCCAGGACCAGTTTGCGATCAAAATGCAATTGCAGGGCTGGGACACAAGCCGGGGCACGGTGACGAGCCTTGAGAATCAGCAACGGCGCGTTCCTGACCTCGAACTGTTTATCCTCGCCCGCATTCTCGGCGTGAAGCTGGAAAATCTGTTTCCGCGAGGCATCGGCGGAAAACTCAAAGAGCTTTATCCGCAGTACCGGGTCAAACTCTCGCGCGGCCAAATTCCGCGTGCTTCGTGAGCCGTGCCCGCCTTTCGGACAGGATTGGACAGGGTTCCTGCCTAACCCCGAAAATCGTTTGCATTGGCCACGGGTGCCAAAAGGTGCGGCAAAATTTTTCATGTCTCTGTGCTTTCCGCCACGGCAATTGGGTCGTTGCCGGTTTTAACGTATGAGAGAAGTCGCAGCGCAAAATCCGCCGTATCAAACGGCTTGACGATGTAATCCACAGCGCCAAGTTCCAAGCTACGCCGTCGTTCTTCTTCGCAGGGTCGCCCGGAGAGGAAAACGATGGGAATGTGACGGGTCAGGTGGCTTTGTTTGAGTTCGTTGCAGATTTCAAGCCCACTGATGTCGGGCAAATCCACGGCCAGCACGATGAGGTCGAATTTGTTTTCCCGCGCCAATTCCAGTCCCTTTGTCCCTGAAGGTGCAACCAGCACGTCACATTGGGCCTGCGTCAGCACGTTCACCATCATCATCGCCACTGGCGTGTCGTTTTCAACAATGAGAATCTTGGTTTTGCCCTTCATAAAACCCCGTGATTTTCAAAAACACCACACCATGTAAGAATTCTGGCATCCACTGTCAACCCTTTTTTTCGGTATTGCTCCGCTGTGCTGAACGATAAATTGACCGGGGCCATCGGTTCGCATTTGGCCTGTATTTTGAACGAGGAGCGCGAGAAACGCGGCCTTTCGCTCAAAGTGCTTGCCCGAAAAGCGGGTATCGCGCGGCAGACCATCAGTTACGTCGAAAAGGAAGTGCAAAGTCCAAGTTTGGACACGCTCCTACGGATTACGGCAGCTCTCGGCGTTGACTTGGCAAAAATCATTGCCCGCGCTCAAAAGCGGGCCTTAAAAAATCCCGCTGAAAAACCGCCCGTCAAGAAGTGACAATTGCGGGCGGGCTATTTTGAAAAATCTGTGTCCTTTATCCAGAGTGAAAGTTTTCCTTTCGTTCCCAGCCACTCGTTGCCCTGTCGGACAAAGCCAGCCATTTTCAGGGTCCGCTTCATGCCTTCGTTCGAGGTGGTTGCAAATAGCGGACGACTTTGAAATGCAGCAAGCAATTTTGCTGTAATCTCGTGCGATAATCCGCGCCTCCGGTGGGATTCTTTAACAGCAACGTACCCGAGTTCATGGCTATTCTCGTTGAACGGGAATCCGCTTTTTCTAGCAATACCAGAAGCATATCCCGGCCGCTTCCGTTTGATCGCTCCGATTGCTACAATGTCTTGCCCGTCGCGTTGAATAGCGACCACGATTGACCGAGGCAATTCCGCCGCGGCTGATTCTGGATCTACCGCACAACCCTCCTTAATCAAAGTAACGCAAGCTTGGATTTCCTCCTTCAAATCGTCAGGTGAATAGGACATCACATCTGTGTTCATATTCTCAATTCAACGCCCGGATGCGTGCCAAATATTTAACGCGCGGCGGGATATTGCCAAGAAGCAAAGATGAGAAAATTCCCGGCTTGGACAGGATTTGTCCAAAATCGTGAGCGAAGCTGATGCTTCACTGATACAGGTAACCCAATTCCCGAAGTGAAGTGTGGTTTGAATTGCCCATGACTACGTGGTCAACGACATCAATTTTAAGCAATTGACCAGCCCGGAGCAGGTCGCGAGTGATTTTTATATCAGCTTCTGACGGTGTGGATTCACCGCTTGGATGATTGTGCATAACAATGATGGCTGATGCGCTGGCCATGACTGCCAGGCGGAAGACTTCTCGTGGATGACAAAGGATGGTGTCCATCGTACCGACTGAGACAAAATAGTGACCCTTGATTTTACGACGTGTGTTAAGAATCAAAACCACTAGGCATTCGCATTCAGGATTAAAATACGGGTGTTGAATAATGTGTGTGCGCCAATAATCAGCCGCCTGGGTCGGCGTTTCGCACAATTGCATGGTTTCGGGTGTGGGACATTCCCGCAGTGAAACAATTTTCCATTCTTGCGGTTGCGGTGGGAATTTTAACGGCTTGACGATGTTGTTCGGGACTTGAGGCGTTGAGACGAAGTTTTCTGTCGTGTTCATGTTTTTGCGTTTCGTTTTTGAAGGAGCGGAACTGCTCTCTTCGCCTCATCACCAAGAGAGAGCAGAGCCGTTCCGAACGAAACGCATATGGAGCCTGATTTCCGCGCTGGCGGGCGGCGGAGCAGGGAGCAATGCAGTGACGCGAATTATTTCGTGGCACGAGATTGCGGCGGAGCAACCAGAAGCGCGGAAAGCAGGCGGGTGAACGCGGCAGAAATCAACACCGTGAATGCAGACATACTCTGCCAACCAACTGGCACTAAGGATTAGATATAAGGACGAGAGGAGGAATCAGGGAATGTGTCGTCGCAATGTGGATTCATCAACGCCAGCCCAGCGGCAAACTTCCCGGTGTGTGTATTTGCCGTAATTGCGTGGATTTCGGTATGGATACAGTGTTCCGTTTTGAAGCAATTTGATGATCGTCTCTTTCTCAATTGGAATACCAGCTTTGGTGAGGCAACCGGTTGTTTTGCGAGTCAATCCATTGGGTAAAATGTGAGCTTTCATTTTGCCTTTGTGCGGGAATTGCTCTTCGTATTCATCCAATTACTTCAACGAAGTCGGTCAACACCTTGCCAGTATAGAAGTTCACCCAATTGCCTCTCGCATCGGAATAGGCCAAGCATCGGTATCCTTTGCATTGAACCCATACAAGCATAATGTCCATCAGACCCGGGTTGCGGATATTTTCGGTGACTGTGCGGGATGGGATTTTGGTTTTCGTGGGAAAAGATTACATCTGTACATATCGGTTCGGCAACATGCGATTGGCTTCGGTCTGCGGTCGGCGAGCGGAAGAAGTGGAGCGCAGACGAAGAGACGGCGGGAACGGAGCCGGAGCGCAACGCCGCCGCCGAGCCGCAGACGGAAGCCCGCCGCTCATGCGGTCCCGGCCATGCGCTCGTGACGAGGGCGCGTGTTGCGTAGCGGAACGGGCGTGGGCGAGAGGGGGGATAGGGCCGACCGATAGCCCGTTGAGCGAAGCAACACGCGCGTTGGTCACGGCGGAATTAGAACACACAATTACTTCTCATTGACTTTACAGGCCAAAAATCCTTAATTGCCGGGCATGAGTTCTCTATTAATAAATCTTTCACCAAAACAATTGCGCCGGGCGGCTGGCATCAAAGAAAAAATCCAGTCACTGGAAAAGAAACTTAAAACAATTTTGGGTTCTCCCAAAGAAGCTGCCGCTCCTGGTGTCCCAAAGAAAAGGCGAAAAATGAGTGCGGCTGCCAGAAAGAAAATCGCCGCCGCACAGAAAGCACGATGGGCAAAGGTAAAAGCCAAGAAATAAATTGGCCAAACCGACCGCGCGCAGGTCGCGGCGTCGTCAAGATCACTGCGGCTTGGAACTGATGAAGATAGCTTCGTGCTCCAAACCGCCATTGAATTCATCAATCAAGGCCACAACTCGCTGAACGGCTGGATGCCGAGCATTGCGAAGTTGCATCAGCGTTCGTTGGTTCTTCTCATCCGCGAGCAGGGAGGGATTTGAATGGCGACGGAATAGCGTAGGCAAATTGTTTGGCACATAAAGAGTGACAGCTTCACCAAGGCGTTCGTAGTGACGAAGGAATTCACTGAGGCCGACGGGGTCGTAATCGGGCAGATGCAAAACGCGCAAACCGTGCCGAGCGTTCGAAGCGAGCCAAGTGATGAATCGGTTTGAACTTATGCCGCCGGTCCAGATGGCCAGGGCAGGTTCGAGTCCCAATTTTTCAAACGAGTGGAACACCGCAAGATTCTCGATCAGCGCACAGATGCCTTTCAGGACATACTCGGTTGGGTCAGCCAGGGTGAATGCAAAGACGCCATGCTGCTTCGTTCCGCGCGTTGTCTCAACGGGTTCGCCATCGCGCTGTAAAACTCCATCGCGTGTGCTTCGCACGCAAACAATTTCCGGCAAATTGCTGGGGAGGGCTTTTGTATTGCGAAATTGTGCTACAGCTTGAATGCGGCTTGAATCGTTGTCGGCAGAAAGCTCTGCTTGAGGGAAATGCTGATAAAACCATCGTCCATATCCTTCCTGGTCGCCGACCGTCAGTCTTTGGCCTCCACTCGCTTTACTCCATCGCACGATGCTTGCATCGAACAACGGTCTGAGCGCGCGGATGAGCGACTGTGTGCACGCGGACCGCGGCAACATGCCTTCTTGGAGCAATCGGAGGCACAGGCCGCGATGTTTTGGCTGAACACCGGTTTTCACGCTTCTTGGGGTTGGGTTTTTACTTTCATGCTCAGGCGCTGATCGTCTGTCAGCACCACCCGGCCTCGGTTGTCCGGCTCAAGGAAATAGCAGGAGTCCACCTCACCGATGGCGCTCGGTGCGGCGGTGATAGCAATGAAGCCCAGCTTCTTGGCTGTCTGGATGACCGCCCGTTGGTTGGCCGGGTCGAGGTCTTGTATTTCATCCAAGAAAAAAGGGATGGCCACGTCCTCTTTGTGTAAAAGACTTTTCAAGACGAGGAGATTGAAAAGCACTTTGATGGTTATCGTTGTCCCGTCCGATTCTACTTGGCGGAAGTCTGGATATTTCTTCACCGTGTTGTCTGCTCGGGTGACGTTCACCCCAAGAACGAATAGATCGGCGATTCGCGTGACAGGGTTTCGCCCCATCTTGGCTCGAACCCGCTCGAAAACTTTATCGAGCGGAGTTGTATCGTCCAGCAGGTTCAATTCACCAATGTTGGCCAGTCGCTCAATCAAGGAGACCTCATCGGCCTGCCGTTCAACAGTGAGCTTTACCGATTTGAGGTCAGAGACCTGAATGCGGGCGAGTTCCCGGTTCAATTTGTCCTTGGCGCTCTCAACCAGCTTGAGATCATTCAAGACCTCCTGAAATCGGCCTTTCAAGGCGTGTATTTGGCTGTTCCAACGCAGTTGCAAAGCTTCCTCGCGCTTGGATAGCGCATCTAGTTCCTGTTCCAGGTTACGGACAGTTTCAGCCTCGTCGCTGCCCTTGTAACGATCAGCAAAAACGCCGAGTTTGACGAATGCCAATTCCAAGTCGCGGGACATATCCGACGCCCTTGAATGCTCCCGCAAGTAAAACGAGACTGCGCTGTCGAAGTCGTCTGGTATTTCTGCGTCCGCACGCGGACTGGCATTGAACAAGGCGATTCGGTTGCGGCATTGGTCGTAGCGTTTCAAAACTTCCTGATACCCTGCGTCGGCAACTTTCCTCTCGGTGTCCAGTTTTGAAAGCTGGTCACGGTGGTTTTCGCGCGCTGCATCCAGTTCCGCGATTGCTTTTGCAGCGGCGTTGATGGCGCGATCAAGATTCCTGATGTCTTCCTTCCATTTCGTCTCGTCTGCCAAATTCTTTTGGTACTGCTTGTATGCCGCCAGCTTGTCGGTTTGTTCCTGCTTCTGTTTTTTTAACTGGTCAATCTTGTTTGCAGTCTCCTGCTGGCGAGTTACCGCCTCCAATAGAGCAGTGAGCCGCGCAACGTTTTTCTTCTGCCTCTCCAATTCTTTTTCCAAAGACTCGACATTTTGAAATTTAGCGAGAACGTCGCTTGCCGGACCAAGGCAAACAGTCATCGAGTCATCCTGATAAACCCCATCCGTGATACGAGAAACCAGTTGGCGCAATCGCGCAACAACTTCCTTTTGGTTGGAAAGCGTGACACCGGTTCGCCCGACGGCCAACCCAAGCAGGTCTGGATTCAGAATACGGAACAGCCGAGAGATTTCCTCGTCCGGAAAATGCTCGCGCAAGGATGTGATTGCCAGCCGGCTGAAGTGCTGGATGGATTTGGTTGTTGCTTCAACTTCATTTTCCGCGGCTTGAAGTTGACTACGAACAGATGCGACTGTTTCGTTTGAGGCTTCCTGTTGCCGATTCAGGAGGTCGCTTAATTCCCGTTCAAGTTTTTCGAGGGCAACTTGCTCAAATTGCTCGGCGAATCCGGCATAGGTCTTTTTATTTGATTCCAGATTCTTGAGTTGAACTTCAACCGGAGATTTATCTTGGAGGAGGCGCTCCTTTTCTTCCCCCTTTAAAACGAACGACTGTTTCGCTGCGAGTGCGGCTTCGCGCGTCGTGTTGATCTTCGCTTCCAAAGTGGTGATTTGCTGTGCATGGCTTTCATCAAACCTTTTCTTTCGCGCCTTCAAATCTTCCCACCGATAATTGAGTTGTCCCCAAAGCACCTGCCGTTCGTTGAACGATTGAATAATGCGTCCAACATCTTCTTGATGAGTTTTGAAAAGGCTGAGTTCATCACGTTCCCGGCGTAGCTGTTCATAATCGTCTCCCAGGACCCGGCGGGCATCAATCGCTACATAGTCTGTCGGTAATCCTGCCAGCATCAGCAACCGTTCTCGCATCTGGTCCTGCGTAATGTTGGCGAGATTCAGCAGATTCTTGAGTGTGTCGCGAAAATCGGAGAAACGTTCTCCATCCTTCAGGGCCACTATGCCCAAACCATTGTTACGCTGTTCGGCGTTGGACAGCAAAATTGCGCGGTGTTCCGCAGGTTTTTTTAGAGACTGGTATTCCCGATCAATGAGCAGGGTGTTTATTTCTGTCGGTTTGCGAACTCGGCTGCGTTCATCAAAGAAATCTTCGCGGCGATAAGGCCCAAGATAAAAGAAACGCTCCGGGTCTGCACCTGATGCTTTGCTCGCGCCACGCCAACCAATCACAACCTGACCGCGAACCGTCCGACACTCGAACAGCACGTAGCTGTGTTCACTGGTGAAATAATAGTCCAGCGTCTGGTCGAAGGTGTAAGAACCAAACGCCATTTTCGACCGGTCATCAATGTATAGAAAATGCAATGTGTTGATGAGCGTCGATTTGCCGGAGTTGTTCCTGCCCACGATCTGAATTGCGCCGTCGAGGGACACCTCCGCGTATTCGTATTTGCCGGCGTTGATGAGGATGATTTTTATCGGGCCGTTACGCATGGGATTCATTCTCGCTTTCATGCTTCTGAGCCAGCCCTTGATTGAGGATCGGGCTGGCCTCGTTCGCGTTCTGTCCAGATTGCTGCGCCAGTTCGAGGCACTTGCTCAACAGCCGGTGAAAGGGTCGCAAGAACCGGAACTCGTCATCACCAACCCACTTTGCCCAGCCCACGTTTTTGAGGTGATTGATGACCTCTCTCAAATCGGCGTAGTCCATGACTCCGACCTGTTCAAGCCTTGATCGGTAGCTGTCCAAGGTGGAAAAGTGTGGCAATCCTCGCATTGTGAAACTATCAGCGAAAATCGTCGGCTCGACCGGAAGACCCCGGTTCGCAATGTGGTCAATCAAGATGAACGAAAAGACAGCGATTTTGGCGAGGCGTGGCGAGTTCTTATCTTCAGCCTCCGGCTCAAAGTAATAAAAATCGTGCTCGTGCTTTCGCAAGGTGATTCCTAGACCAGCAAAATAGTCGGCGTAATCTTCGTAACGCTCGCTGTTCAGTGCTGAATAAAGAACGTCGTCCTCCGGCGAGATATGATAGCCGTTCTTTAATTTCTCGAAAACTTCTCGAAGGTGGGGTGGGTAATTCATTTTGAGGCTGCCTCCAATCGCACGGGATGTGCGCAAATTAAGTGATGCGGCGTTTCGTAATTGTGAGTCGCTTCACTTGTGAATTTCGCGCGGAACCGCTCATGAAAAAACAAAGTGGAAAAACCGGCAAGAAGTTGTTCGGCTTCGGACTGTGGATAACGAGCATTCAGCCAACCGAGCATGTCGGTGACAGGAAGCTCCTTGGTGATTTCATCAGGCAATGAGTCGAGCCAATGACGATGCTGCATGGCCGCCGGTTTGTTGGAACTGTGCTCCAAGTTGACGGTAGGCGGTGGTGCTGGAGGATTGTTCAATACTCTCTCGACCGCGCCGATGATCGCCTTGTCACTGAACGCTTCCTGCTGACGAAGACCGAAAACTCCGACAACAGCCTGCTGCATCCATTCCTCAATTGTTCCGAGGCGAAGACTGTCAAGTGCCCAGGCAGCTCCCGTGGCGAGATTGCTGGAACGGGCCAACGACTGATAAAGTGGAGCGATTTCTTTCCCGGATTGTTCAAACACGTTGAGCGCGTGTCGTCTTGTGACCCGGACAAGACGAAGGTTTCTTTCTGCTGCATCCACAGAGATCACCAGCGCGTTTGTGGTCGCGTTTTCCAACACCTCTTCGACTTCCGCAAATGTTGCCTGCATTGGCCCATTCACGCGAATGACATCGAGCATCGGTGCGATATATTGCTGCATCCACCAAACAATGCGCTGATATTTTTCAAGAACCGATGTTGGCCGCCTGTCTGTTTTGTAGCGGGCGACTTCTGCAAGCACGCTCACGTGGGTTGCGGACACGTCATCATGCAACCGCCGCAGGGTGTGAGTCGTGTCGGCAAGTGCCAATTCTGCCAAAGTCGGATTCTCCGTTGACAAGGCGTCTTTCAATTTTTGCGCAAGCTTTTGAAGCTGGTTGATATAACTCTGAACTGTTTCGGCCGACGCTGGCTTTGCCTCCTCAAGCAGATACCGGAGAATTGCCCGCACCGGTTCTGCCATTAGGAAATACTCCTCGGATTGGTCTGCTGAAACGAGAATGCGAAGCTCTTTGAGCCGTTTGGTTACAAACGCTGGTTGTTCATCCGATTCCAACGCGTGGTTGTTGGCGATGTTCGCAATTTCCGCATCGGACAGATCCGCTCCGCTGGCGCGCTGCTCCAGTTCGCGCAAAAGCCCCACGTGTTTCGCGCAGAATTGAAAGAATTCTTTTGGTGGAACAATCACAAGTTTTCCAATTAATAAGACTTCCGCCCAAGATGTTATCTGATCGAGTTGGACAAATACAGTCCTACCCTTTGGAGTGAAAAATACGGTTGTTGGTCACTTCCGGTGTGTTGGATGGGGGCCTCTGCTTCGGTCTGCGGCCGGCGAGCGGGAGAAGTGGAGCGAAGGCGGAGAGACGGCGGGAACGGAGCCGGAGCGCAACGCCGCCGCCGAGCCGCAGACGGAAGCTGGCCGATCATTCGGTCAATTATGATTGCCGCTCGTGACGAGAGCGCGATTTGCATACTGGAACGGGCGTGGTTCACAAAGGCAGTCTAATCCCTGGAATATCTAATTTGATGGTGCTTGGAGCAGGTCAAAAAATTGATATTTTGATGTTGACTTCAACTCAACATCTGCGATACTTCTTCCGTTATGGAAGTTACAATTGGTCTGAAATTGCGCGAATTACGGCAGAAGAAAGGCATGACGCTACGGGCTTTAGCCGAGGCCGCAGGCGTGGATTTCACCTATTTATCCAAGATTGAAAACGACCGCGTCGGCTACTTGCCAGGAGCCGAAACGATCCGCGACCTAGCGGGGGCACTTGAAGTTGATGCCATCGAACTGCTCGAACTGGCCAATAAACTGCCCCCGGAACTCGCTACGTTGGCTGGCAGTCCAAAAGCACGTCGCTTTTTCCAAAGAGCACGTGAGATCGCTTCACCGAAAGATTGGGACGCTTTGCTTGACTTGTTAGAGTCGAGGCAGTCTGCGAGAAACGTGACCGGCAAAAAAGGGGGCGAGGGATGAAATGGTCATTTTCAACGGATAAGTTGTTCCGGCGCTGTCAGCGTCAATTCTTCTTTCGGGAAATTGCTGCACACCACTCGCCAAAGGAAGATTGGCGACGTGAAGCCTTCGTTCTAAAGCAGCTAAAGACTTTGGAACTGTGGCGCGGCACGTTGATTCATGAGGGGGTTCAACACTATGTTGTCCCGGCTTTGAAAAGGGGCAATGCGCTGGATTGGAATCAACTTGCCGAACAAACCATTCAGCGCGCTCATGCTCAATTGGCTTTCTCTGAACAAAAGCGTTATCGCGAGCCGGGAATTGCGAAGGGCGACCATGAACACTTTTGCGCGCTGGTTCCGCACGAAACAGGGAAAGGGATTTCAGCCGATGAATTTGAAGACGTGTGCAATAAAATCAGAACAGCTTTTCAAAACCTTGCGGCATTGCCCGATCTTTGGCAAGGCCTGCTTGGCCGACAGGACTGCGAGGCTGAAAAGAAAATCTGGGTGGAATTCGATGACATCAAGATCATGGTACAAATTGATCTGCTGTTCGAGCGTTCGCTTGGACATCCCACGATTATTGATTGGAAGTCTTATGAACTTGGCGGTGATACCGACGCGCGCCTCCAGACTGTGCTGTATGGTTGGGCGGTTTGGCGTTCCAAACTGTTTTCCGATCTTCACCAACCTGAACACATTGAGCTGTTAGAATGCCAAGTGCAGGATGGTGCGGTAATCAAACATGAATGTTCACTGGATGTTTTCGACGAATTGGAAGACTACCTTTATCGCAGCTTGAATCGCATTTTCTCACTTTGCCATTCCAAAAAACTAGCGGAGACCAACCTTCAGGATTTCGCTTTTGCGGATAATCCAAACAATTGCGAGCACTGCGTTTTCCGGCAGCTTTGCATTGAGAAGGCTTCATGTCCGGCTGTTGCTGCCGCAATGACATTGCAACCAATTCGGTTACCCACGCGGAAAATGGCGCGCCCCCCCATTCAACCGTCATTCATTTAGGAGGAAAGTCATGAAACAACATGTGTTCAACCTGTATCCGGTCACGAATGAGAGCGATCTCCGCATTTCGTATCGGTTTGTTGAAGTGGATGGCGAGCTCGGCTTAGGATCGCACGATCCCGACCTGGCCGCGAAGAACCTGAATCTGCTGGCGAAGAAAGTGGCGTTTGGGCAAGAATTGCCCGTCGCGATCATTCGGGGCGGTGAGAAGCCTTTGTTTGCGGTTGCCGCGGATCGTCCTGTTAAGCGATGTGAGTATCAGCTCACGCCGCATGTGGCGACGCTGCGTCCGCAAGATGAGATTCACTCGGTTGTCTTCTCACAACTGGATGATACGACACGCGGAATCGCGCTGTCATTTCTGGGGTGGGAACTGCGCGGACATTTGTATGGGCATCGCGATTTGTGGCGAAGTGGGCCTAACACATTCTTCCGCAAGAAGCCGGTAAACGACGACCCACGCCGAAGCTTTGATATTTATGGTGGCTTCAGCCCAAGGTTTCTATTCGTTGAAGGTCGCCTGCATATCGCCATCCCGGTGATTTATTGCTATACCGATTCGCAATGGGCGGACAAAGCATTCGATAACCGAGCAATTCAGAGACTCGGCGGGAGAAAGATGCTGTATCATTTCGGCCCGCAGATGTATCCGATCAAATTCCAGCGGCGAACCGGGAAATCGCTTCGGGAGCAGCAATTCTGTCCAGAAGGCGCGAAAGTGACGGCAAACGTATTCGATTGGACGGTTGAAAAGGCGAGCGACGCGCCCACGGGTCGCCGCCTTGATCCTGAATCGCCGGCGATACAGTATAGGAATGTTGGCAACGAAGAGGAAAGATACGGTGCGTTATCGCTCTGCAAATTGATGCTCAACAATGACGACGCACGAGTAGCCCGCTCAAGGCGGGAACACCAGCGGACGCCGAAGCAGCGAATCGAGAGCGCGACCGCTATCGTGAACACTTTCCTGTCGGGCATGAGCTTGTCGGGGGTTGGCCTGAAAATTAGTCCAACTCCTCGTTCCGCAACGGCCAAGCATTTTGATTATCCCGAAATCCGATTTGGAAACGGACGGGTTCTGCGAATCAGTAAAGCCCCACACAATGGCAGCGTTTTGCTGAAAGACCTAGCACGCACGCGAGCGGCGATGCTCGAAGACAAGAACGCCGGTTTCGCTGTGATGTCTGAGCTTGACGATCAGGTCCTAGTAGCGCCGCGTTCTCTCGGCGTCGCGGTTGTGAACGACCTGAAAACTCGAATCGAGGCAACCGTGTCCTCCTTGATCCACAAGCCCTATACCCTCCAATTGGTCAGGTTCAGCGACGAGAACAAGCGCACATTGCGCGAACAGGTGAAAACCGTTATCAGTGCCTTGGACGAGAACTCGATTGAGGGCGGACGGGGTGTGCTGGTGCTTCAGCCCGGTTCCCAGCCCGATCTCCACAACTACATCAAGAAAAAGCTCCGCAATCGGGTGCAATTTCAGTGCATGTCAGCCGAAAAGCTTGAAGGATTTTACCAAACCAACGGAAATGGGCACAATTATCACAACGGCGTACCCAACGGTCAGAGTCAGATTATCCGGCCAGTGCCCGAAGGAAAATTCCGCAGCTATCTTCTCAACATGGTCATGGGACTCATGATCGTGAATCGGCAGTGGCCCTGGGTGCTGAACAAACCGACGCATTACGATGCTTACATTGGTTCGGACGTGCTCGACCATACTGCTGCGTTCACGTTTTTGTATGAAGGCGGCGCAGTTTGCGCCATGCGAGATCAAGAATCGAGTCACAAAGAGAAGTTGTCCCGCGAGCTTGTGGCAAAATTGGTTTATGACGGACTGAAACAAGATTTGCCGGACTTGGATGAGCCGCCACGCTCCATCATGCTGAGACGGGATGGCCGGCTTTTTGAGTCGGAGTGGTTGGGATTTCTTGACGCCATCAAGAAACTGGTGGCCGAAGGCTTGTTGCCGACGGACGTTCTGACTGGGGCCGTTGAAATTCCAAAGCACTATTCCTATGGAATCCGGTTGGCGGAGTCGGGCATGAATGGTTTACAGAATCCGGAGCTGAGAGCTTGGGAAAAACTTACAGAGACTGAAGGTATTGTCTGCACAACCGGATGGCCATTCAATATTCCCGGAACGGTAGAACCACTCGTGGTCCGGGTGGTTCATGGGAATCTTAATCTCCAATGGGTTCTTGAAGATACGTTCGGGATGTCGCAACTCTGCTGGCCCGTGCCCACGGGCTGCATGAGGCTGCCCGTGGACCTCAAGTTGTGCGACGAGCATTTGCGCGCGTTTGCCGGGAGAGCCGATGAGGACAACGCGCTGTTCGGTGGAACATTGGAAAACGACGAAGAACCGCTGCTAACCGCAGCTAGATAGGAGAAAAAACCATGAGCGACCTATCAATCATAGCCCACGATTACGAACTGAACGCTGAATTCGCGCGGAAGTTCAATGACGCCGTCTTGAACCTTAAGCGCCTGTATTTGCTGCGTCGCGCTGCCACGCCGGACACACAAGCGGAAATCGGAAAATCCCGCAACGAACTCCGGCATATGTTGGAGTCGTTGGTTTCGGCCCTTCAAGATGAAGGCAAGTCTTGGACTGCCGACCAGGCTCAAGTTCCTGCCGACGTGCTAGACCGACTCCATAAACGCTTGAAGGGTGAACTGCCAGAGACGATTCTCGAACTCCGCCGCGTTACGGAAAGCCTGGCCAACGGCGCGGCGCTCGATGAAGCGGCGTTTGCTGCATTGGATCGTGTTTGTGAAGCGGCTGATGCCACTGCCTCTGCTGCGTTTCGCCGCTTGCGTCGCATCTGATGTCCAGTCTGCTACATAACCTCCTGCTTGATCTGAGACGGCGAGGCCATTGCGTCTTGAACGAGTTGGCTGCTCTGGAAAAGGGCTTGCCAGCAGATTTCAATGCTCACCGGGCAAGTGTAATACAACGCCTCACCCGAGCTTTGTCGTTGGTGGACGACTTGCTTGCCGACCCGGACCTAGCTGACCCATTGCTTGAGCCGAATTTCTTCATGGATTTCAAGCGGCTTTCGGAACTGATCCTCAACGTGGAGGATTCGTCGCTGCTCATCCTCAAGCGATGTTCGCAAGAGGACCGCTTTCTGTCCGCGCTCCTTCAACAGATTTGTCGCGAAGTCGGCTACAAAGATCCCGTGCCGCTCTGTGGCGCGCTGAGCTTTCAGTATTTTCAGGCGCTGATGGGCATGGACATAATCATGACGCCGCAAACGCAAGCGTCTGAGTTGTTGGCCTTGCCGGACCTTTACCACGAACTCGCCCATTTCGTCCTCTTTCGTTGCCGCGCCGATTTTGAAGTGCCGCTTCTTGGGTTGATCCACAAGTTTTTTGCCGATGCGATTCGAAGGGGGAAGCAGCAAGGCTTGCCGAAAGCATCACTGGACATCATCCGTGACAATCACGGGTTGTGGACCGGGTCATGGCACATTGAATTCGCGTGCGACATGGTTGCGACATATTGGTGCGGCCCGGCATACGGGCTGGCGAATCTGCGGTTGAGCGCAACTCGCGGCGATCCTTATCAGGACAGCGCGACACATCCGGCGGACGATGCGCGCCGGGTAGGAATCGAGTGCGTCCTGAAGTTGACCGGTGACGCCAAGGCGGCTGGCGAAATTGACCGTTTGTGGCAGGACCTGAAGAGACTCTCACCTTCGGTGCAACCTCCGGGCTACGCGAAGAGATATTCAACGCGGCTTCTGGAGCAACTGGCGCAATGCGTTCACGACGCCTGCACCAGATCGGGATTTCGTGGTTTCGCCGCGCAGCAGCAACAGAAGGATGCTTTTGTGAGTCGCGCGGTGTCCGACGCGTGGAAAGCATTCCAACATGACGCCGGCGCATTTCCGACGTTCGAGTCTGCTGCGATTGAGCGGCTCAAAAGCCAATTATTGCCGACGTGATCGACTAATTTATTTTGGCGGCAACTGAGTGCCATCATCACGCGGGCGGCGAATGCGGCTATTGCGCCGCTGCAAGACCGGATGCCGATAATCATGGCGCCGAATCATTTTGGCTGGTGGCTGAAGGACGATGAGGGGCGCAGTGAATCGCACAAGACGGCGATGGGGCATCTGCTGGAGGAGCCGTTAAAGATTTATCCGGTCAGCGATTTGGTGAACAGCCCGAAAACGGATGACCCGCGCTGCATCGAGCCGGTGCGGATTGACCGGGATTTTTTCGAGCGGCAATGGTGGGGCGACGAGTAAACCGGCTGCACGGTTTTCAAGCATTGCCGTGAACTGGTGCAACCGAAAGAGACAAGGCATTCTGCTGAGGCTTAGTGAATGTATTCCATGAAAGCCTCGTGTTTCATTATCTTTTTTATCACCTCGGCGTTGTTGTTTTTGGCGGACAAGATTGCACCGGACTCCTGAGCCGTCAGTTTTGTAAATGGCATAATATGGCCTTTGGCCATAAACAGGGGCTGGCCTGTTGCGCTTTTTGAATCTCCGTATGAGGCAAACAAAAATCGCCTAGCACCAGTAATTCCGCATATCCACCGTATGTCTTCTGTAAAGGCAACCACACAATCATCCAACGTATAGCCCAGACCGGCCACAATTTTTGGACCGGTTTCTAGGGACTCCGCCAACACTTTAGCGAGTGCATCTTTATCAAGCCCCAACTTTGCTGGGGGCTTTTTCCAAAGGCTTTCCAACACCACCATTCGCTTTCCGTGTTCTCCTGCCAACGGGCAACTATGCCAAGAACCAAGCGATATTCCATGCTCGGCAAGTTTGTAGTATAACCTTGCGGCATCAAGGCTTACTCCAAGTCCGACCACGGTTGCCTTTGGAAGCCAATACTTAACCAGAGTCGTAAATATATCCAGCGGGTTGGTTACGACAACCACATTGCCTTGGAAGCCTTGCAGGGTAGTGCAAACATTACGAATTAGCGGCAGGTCCCGATAAAAACCAACGGTTCTGACGTCCACAGGAAACCATGATGGATACTTTTCGTCAGCAAGAAGGTCGCGCGGGTCATAATTGTCTTTGACGGCGATCACCACCACATCGCTTGGCTCAAGGTTTTTGGGGCTGAATCGCTCAACTATGGTTTTGCTGCCTATCAGCTTTGCGTAGATTCGCAAGGACATTAGCATTCCGTCCAGTCTTCTTCTGGACCGGTTCCATAGGAACAGGTTCGATGTTGCCCCGGCACGAATAATCTCCTCCGAGAGACGCGTGCCTATCTTACCAAGACCAATTACCACTATTCTTCGACCGTTCATTTTGAAAATACATACTCTTTCATTTTTTCAACGGTTAGTTCCGAAGAGTTTGGAACAATCGTCGCTGTTTTGTCCTTAAGATAACAGATGGTATCTGCATACGTCTTCGCATCGTCAAAGCGATGTGTCACCATAATAGCAGTGCAACGGATTTTTCGGACGAGTTTATGCGTAAATTCCATGACCTTCGCTGAATTCGTATGGTCAAGTTTACTGGTGTGCTCATCAAGCAAAACCAGACCGCACGGATTATCTTTATGTTCCAAAAGCATTGCAATCATCACGCTCAACGCTTGTCTTTCTCCGCCCGACAATTCGCTAACCAACTGGTTGAGGCCGAAATGGAAATTTGTATCCGATCTGGACAACACATCTCGCACCGGTTGAGCCCATTCGTCGTCCACCAACATGAGCTTTTGTGATTTGGCTCTCGCAAAGTATTGTCTAAGGGCGATGTTCTGCGCCACTGTCAAGTGGTCAATCAGATCAACCTGTGATGATTGATGCACGACTCCAACCGCAAGAAGCCAGGTAGCAGGGCGGTCAACATAGTCATTGCCTATTCGTATAGAACCCGCGCATTCAAGCGTATCACGCTCCTGAACCTCGCCCGCAATTGCTCCGAGCAATGTGCTTTTACCGATGCCATTCTCGCCAACTACGGCCATGAACTCTCCAGCTTTCACCGAAAAATTGATGTTTTCTAAAATAGTTTTTTCCTTCTGCGTCTTTGACTTGACGGTGAGGTTTTCCACGGCCAGGGAAAATCCCTTCTCGCTAATACCGTCCCAATAGGTAGGGGTTGACATACGCATTAGAGAGTTGAGTCCCGGTGTTTTGCCCCGGCACAGAGCGCGAAACCAATGATACATAGAGCTTGAATGAGGTATCCCAAGGCTTCACCGAATTTAGATGTTAAAAGCATTATCGCATTCAGCAAGACGCACCCAAACACGATTGCAACTAGCAGCATCCCAAGACGATTGAGTTCTGGAGGAGTGAGTTTCAGGGCTTTTGATTGACTATCCCGAAACGCAAGACCCGCTTCCCCGCCGATTTCAGGCAAAGACGCATCTGTTGCAACTTTTTTGCCCATGAATGAAAGAAACTTTTTACCCCAAGAGGAGAATACATATCCGCCAAAGACCGCACCAAATGCTATGATCAAAAAGTTAGCCGAGTTAACCAATTCTGTTCCCATAGTTACATTTTTCAGCCCGCACAATGCCCCGGACAAACCTATTAATGTGTGGCCAAGAAGGATTGTGCCGGCTGCGGTTTGGGAACGATAACGGTGGCGCAATGCTTTATAGTCGGGAGAAGATGTCATAGCAAGAATGAGTCCACCCCACCTTGTGAGCATTAGAACTTGAACGAAAAAACAGACGGCTGCTGCGAGGGCTAGAACTGCCAGGAGATCTGACAGGCAAAAAGCGGATTGAAGAAATGCTCCATCTTGATGCAAACGGGATACCGAGCCTCCGGCTGAAAGTAAGTGGGCGAGCGACATTGCAAGCGAAAAGGAGGCGATGCCAGCCAACACGATCTGAACGCGAAAAACGCATACCAAGATTGCGGTTACTCCCCCACAGGCAGTGCCAGCAAGCGTACCCAATAGACATGCTGGTATCGGGCCATATTTGTTACTAGCCGCGACAGAAACCACACTGGAGATAAGAAATGATCCAAGCGTAGTGAGGTCAGTAACCCGCAGGTATGTGCTTATCAGATATACCCCCACGGCTCCGATTCCAAACAGGATGCCAGGTATCAGGCAGGGAATCCATGGCTTCAAAAATGCCGGGAGCATGGATGGGTCCATAAACGTTAAGGGTATTTTTTTGAGTTCGGTGGTAATATGGCTGGCACAGAACCCCCCAGCGATTTTATGGCATCTTCATCGAACCATATATGTGGCACAGGAGTTGGACGATGTGGATTTGCTGGAATTTTTCCCGTCTTGATAATTTCTTCCGCCATGACAGCCATGTCTTGGCCCATTTCCGTGTAATCGACGCCCACAGCGGCTGTTGGACCGTATTCCATGGAATTAAGTTCTCCGATAAAGAATGGTTTCTTGCTTTCTTTTGCTGCGGCACTTACCGCAGCGGCTCCAAGATTCACAAGATTATCATTTGAGCAATATATGGCATCTACCTGCGCGCATAGGTCTTCTGCCGTCACCTTGAGCTGGCTCACCGTTGTCACTTGGCGGGCGATTATGCGGATACCATATAGTGGGGCTTGCTCTCCGATGATTTTTTGGACGAAAAGGGAGTTGGGCTCATTTGGGTTGTAAATCGTGCCGACATTGGTAACTTTTGGGAAAGTTGCTTTGAGGAACTGAAGTGCTGTGGACACAACATTCGATCCAGCGTTTTGTATTCCCGCCGTTCTACTGGAACTGGTTAAACCTCCACCCTGAGGATCAGCAACGGCGCCGTAAAGTAGTGGGATGGGTGATGGGGTGTCGTTGACCGCCTGCGCCGCCGGGGTGGCAAGCGCGACGAGCAACTTGACTTGGGAGGGGGAAGCCGACTCTGCAAGTTGCTTGGCCTTTTGCCTTGATCCGCCAGCGTTCCAATGTTCTATGGTAAGTGAATTATTGGAGGCAAATCCTTGGATACTGGCGGTGAAGGATTCCTCCAACTGGTTGAGAGCCGGGTGCGTTGCGTATTTAATGACGACTATTTGGCCTTTTGAGGGTTTGCCGCGGAGCAAAATAAACAGTGCAGCCGTCGCACACAAAATCAGAGCAACGATAATCAGTGGTTTAATTTTCATTTGTCCTTTGGATGGCAAATGCAGTGGCTGGCATGAATCCCCACCAGCCTTTGAACATGTGCCTGTTAGAATTGTTGCTCATGTGAATAAATCTGGCATGTGACTGATTGCACCGGATTGTAAAGATTTGCGACACGTTCAACAAATTTTATTTGACCTGCCGGCATTGCCCCGTCCAACGCCTGGTATCAACGCCGGCGTTTGCCTTTTGAGGAATTGCAGGAGCGGCACATCAGGGCTGCATTCTCCAGACGGCTGCGTCCGCCTTTGCTGTATGGGTCAATGTGGTCAATGGTGAAATCTTCCCAGACGAGGCGTTTTTTGCACTTGGGATTCTGACAGCGACGGTCTGCCGACGTGTTCCAGAGGATACGGCGCTGCGCATCGCTGAAACCGCGCTGGGCATCCTTTTTGGCAAAGAGACTTTCCAGCAAGCTGCGCACGATGCCCTCGCGCAACCGGCGCTGGTTCACCTCGTCGGTGGCCTGCATCACCGTCAACAGGTATTGCCGATACAAATCCTGCTCCGTGCCGACGTTCTGCGCCTTTTTCAGTTTTTCCCGCAGTTCGTCCACCTTGTTGGAAAAAACACTTAGAATATCCCATGCCAGCCGGTTGCGACGTTTATCCGTGAGAATCAAACCTTCCTGCTCGAATTTGGCAATCAGGGTGGTGAGCGTGTAGAAGTCCGTCACCTTTACGAAACGAGTGCTGTAAAGTTTCGGAAACATCCTGCGAACCCGGTTCAAAGCGAGGATGGTGAGCCGGGCGCCTCGTTTGACCTGGCGCATGTCAACCCCGGTGTCCGCCATGATGTTGTTCAGCGCCGTCTTTTTGTTGATGGGGTCGCCTTTTTGAATCGAGAGCATCAATTCGCAGATCAATTCCACATGTTTCATGCGGCTGATGTGCGACCATCCCATCACGCCCATATCCAAGAAATAATTTTCGAACCTGCCAGCCACCCGTGCCGCCTCCTTCAAAAAGGCGCTCTTGTAATACTTCGCATGGCGTTTCTCCTGCCCGGTCAGGGCTTTCCCGGTGGAATTTATGCGGACGAAGACCTCCACGATCTCGCCAAACTCCCCGTCCACCTCAATGACCGGTAACTTGTAGCCGGTGACGATGTGCTGCTGCTTCCATTTGCAAAGTTGTTTCCAGCTTACCCATTTTATTTCGTCCTCACCGGGCAATTGGGTCTTGGCTTCGTAACGCCCCTGTTTATACCCCATGAACATCAGGAACGATTCAATGCGCTGCTTGCCGTCAATGACATCGTAAACCACGTCGCCGTCCTTCTGATTCCGGTAAAGGAAAATGGCCGGCAACGGATAATTCCGAATGATGCTGTCCATCAACTTGGCCCGGTCCTTCTCCTTCCACACCGACTGGCGCTGGAAGCCCGGCTCAAGATTCAGGTGGCCCTTCTCATACAAGCTTACCAAACTCTGAATGGTCATGGTGTTTGGCTGATGGTTGAGGCTTGGTAGTGACATGATTTTCCCTTTGGTTATTTTGACGGCTCTGCGCGCTGCAAGAAAATGACGCGGGTAACTTTGCTCAGGGGCGTGATTGAGCCTTTGTGGTGCGCGGCGATGTCCGCCGGGTCGGTTGAATAGCGCACGGCTTTGTAATCGCCCACATATTCCCATTTATTTGGCCGGCGCTTGATAAATATGGGAACGGCACAATTCTGGGCGCAAAAAAACCTCGCCTCCCGCTCAATGATTGGCCCCGTGCCGGGGATGACGATGTCCGGCGCTTCCGGATTGCATTTGAGAGTGAAACATCCACACACGACACGATTATTCACGGTCGGGAGATATTCAATGTCGCTGCCGCCAAGGACGCTGCTGATTACTTTGCGCGAATATTCCCGGTCCAGAGTAAAGGCGGGCACGTCACCCCAGATGATCGAAGCCTTGCCGCCACTGTCCCTGCCCCCTGTCACCATGCCACGACTCTTGCCACAGGCCGGGCAATGGCGCTCACCGTGAAGCTGTTTGCTAACGATATACACCTCGCCACAAGCAGGGCAGGCAAAAGCGATGTTGTTGCCTTCCCAATCTTCTTTTGGGCCAAGTTTTTGTGGGTCCAGTTCTTTGGTTTTCATTTGGAGTCTCCAATTTTAAGCACCTTCATCACCTTGGCTCCGAGGCTGTTGATCCTTGTGGATTTTAATATCTACTATGTCCCCGACATTAAACTCCTCCTCGGTCTGGCAATCTTCAGCGTTGAATACCATCAAACCTTTTAGGATGCGACCATCTTTGAAAACCAGGTCAACCTTTTGGTAACCCATTCCTGTCTCCGGCAACTGAACCAGTCGCTGGGTGCAAAATTCATTCAGCCGAATTATCATCTGTTACCTATCTGGTATGGTGACGGGGCCGGTGACGGTACCATCGGGAAGCCCGTTCACGAAAATGACCTCCACCCCGCCGCCGGGTTGGTTATTAGCCGGTTGAGCCGTGCCGCGTTTGACTTCGGTATCTTTTGCCGGGGATATTGTAAATACATTGCTCGCCGGCTTGCTGTTTGGAAGGGCGTATCTTGCGACGGCATCCGATCCCGTCTTTATATTCGCGTCGGCATCTTCTTTGGTGGTGGCAAATGTGCCCGGAGTGAGGCCTTTGCCCGGTGTCACACGATGATCATTGGCATAGGCCGAGAATCGTCTGAAAATCTCCGCGAGTTCGGTCAGCGTTATAGGGGCATCTTCTGCAGCGGCGCTGGCAGCTATATTGGCAAAGTTCTGACTTTCGGAACACAATTGGTAATAACGTGAATCCCCTGACGCTCGTGCGTAGCTGGCTTCTAGCGACTTGCGGTTTGCCAATACCCGATTCTTTTCATTGGCCAATACGATTTGGCGAACTCCTCTCAAGGTCTCCGGTTCGCGGGGAATCAATTGAACTCTGGTTACTCTGAGACTGGATTTTAGCGCTTCATTGTGGACGTAATTCCAATCCCCAAACATCTGGTAGGGATATTCGCCTTCCTTCAGAAAAACTTGGGAATTTACAATTATACCTCGCTCGGTTCCGCCGGTATTGAGCGTTGCAATCACCTTTTGGTAGCCCATCCGGTATTCCGGTTGAGTTGGCAACCACGATTCAAGATGTGGTTCAATTTTTAGCATAACAGGTTCGTTTTGTTTTGCGTTTTATACCGGGAACACTTTCATCACTTCATCGCCGAGATGATTGATGACTTTGACGGCGATGCGGCCGGTCGTCGGTTTGGGGAATGGGCGCGAGACGGCGCTGTGCAGGGATTCCCAGGCTTCCTGATCAATCTCCGCACGCAAGCTGGTTTTGAGCGCCTGATACGGATCGTTCTGGCCGAGAAAATAGGCGTGGCGCACAAAGAAACTTTCCTCGTTGTAATCCGTGTCAATGAACCAGCACGCGATGCCTTCCGGCCCGGCGCTGACGACTTCGCCGGTCTGCGGCTTGAACACGTCCACGCCTTTGACTTGGACTTGGAACTGGTCCTTGCCGACGGGTTTAATTTCGATGTCCGGCTCGCCGAAAACGACAAAGAGGTTGCCCGCGCCGGTGTTTTTCAATTCGTCGGCCATGTGAAGGTCGGGATTCATCCGCGCTTTGAGCACAGGGATGCGACCGAGTTTTTCAAACTCGGCGGAGTGCGCGTCATAGTTGAAGGCGCAAGCGATGAGCACGTCGAAATTCGCGTCGGCGGCTTCGCGCGCGGCGGCGACGAGATCGGGGCGGGACACCGTGCCGAACTCCGGGCCGATGAAAATGGCGGCGCGTTTCTGCGGCGCGTTGTCGCCCTTGCCCTCGAAATAACGGCCTTCGGCGCAAATGTATTCGCCGGGCCAGCCAACGAGCGACGTGAAGGTGAGGCGGTCTTCCTTGTGCGCCTGCTGCACTCCAGCGAGTTTCAGGTTTTCGAGAATGACGGCGGCAAAGTCCGGGGTGCCGGCAATCGCAGTTTTGGCCTTGTTCTCGGAAAGTTTCCAGCCGTCCACGATGTTGTCATTTTCATCCACGGTGAGAACGCGATGGGGCGAGATTGTTTCAACCGTGAACGGGCCGGCGACGCGCACCTTGGCTTTGTCGTCGTAGGGTTTGTCGTAAAGAAATTCAAATTCGGCCTTGGCGGCGATGGATTTATCCATCTCTGTCTGCCGGGCGATGCGTGCCTGCCACCAATCGGCGTGCAGCTTTTTTGTTTTGTCCGGCCATTTGTTATCCACTTCGCGGGGGATTTCCCATTCCTGCCATGATTTTTTCAGTGCGGCATTCAATGATTCGCGCAACGGGTCAAGTTTGGCCTGCCATTTTTCCCAGATGACATCTAACTCCGCGTTGTTGGCGATGGATTTGAGCGTGATGTGCGGCACGCGCTCATAAACAAAGCCGTGGCGGATGTTGCCGTGGGTGGGCTGTTCCGAAGGAATGGTTCTGGTAACTTCACCTTCTTTGATTTGGCCGTCACGGGAATCGGCGAGCAGGTAGAACGGATACCGTGCACCCATGATGCGGGCGCGGGCGAGCGCCAGCGCGACGCGACTCGTGTCAATCGTGATCCAGCGGCGTCCCCACTGCTCGGCGACGTAGGCCGTCGTGCCGCTGCCACAGGTCGGGTCAAGCACAAGGTCGCCGGGATCGGTGGACATGAGAATGCAACGCTGAATTAAAGTGGTTGGCGTTTGGACAACATAAATTTTCGGGTCAGCTCGGCTCTGAATGCCTCCAATGTCCACCCAAGCGTTGTTTATCGTTGCTGCACTAAAGTCATCGAGGAATCTGACGTAGGCTAGACTATTGCCTGTTACTTCAACGCGGTTCGCGTGCAATAGCCGGTCCATTCCCTGCTCGTTCGTTTTCCATCGCACTTTGATTGACGGCCGGATTTCTTGGCCAGCGATGCTAACAGGAAACCACGAAGCTGCACCCTCGCCCTTGTCGCGGCCAACGCTTTGGCTTGTGATATTATCTTGGCGATAGACGCGAGCATCTTTAGGTAGTTGTGTTTCACCTTCACGTTCCGATGCGAGAATGCTGCGACTTTCCAGATTGGCTAAACGCACTCGGTTGTATTTCTCCGCTCCCTCCTCACCTAGACCTTTGCTGTTGAAAAGCTCTCTGTATTTGGCCTTTTCATGGTCTTTCGCAAACCAAAGCACATGATCAAGGACGCCCGCAAGAAAAACGCCGGTTGAGCCTCCCGATGTTTTGGTTGAAATTTGTGCCACGAAATTATCTTCACCAAAAACTTCCTCCAACAACCCTCGGACGCGATGGACATTTTCATCGCCGATTTGAACAAAGACTGAGCCGGAGTCTGCGAGCAAGTCGCGGGCGACGGTGAGGCGGTCACGCAAATAGGTCAGGTAGCTGTGAATGCCGTCGCGCCAAGTATCGCGGAAAGCTTTGACCTGTTCCGGTTCGCGGGTGATGTGGTCGGCGTTGCCGTCCTTCACGTCGCGGCTGGTGGTGCTCCACTGGAAATTGGAATTGAATTTGATGCCATAGGGGGGATCGAAATAGATGCACTGGACTTTGCCGCGCAAGCCTTCGCGTTCGGCGAGCGACGCCATGACTTGCAGGCTGTCGCCAAGAATCATGCGGTTCGTCCAATTGGCGTCGTGCTGGTAGAACTCGGTGGCGCGGGCGTCTTTGGGCAGGCCGTTGAAATCACCGAAAAGGTCAATCTGTGGCGCGGTGGCGGTGGCACGGGCCTTGGACTGGTGGAGCAAGTCATCAATCAAGACTTTGGGGTGAACCTTTTCCTGGATGTAGAGCGGTGGCGCGGGAATAACGAGATCGGACCAGTCCGCGTCATCCTTGCCGCGCCAGATGAGCTGCGGGTCAAGGTCGCGGTTGCGGCGTTCGTAGGCAACCTGGATGGGCGTCTTGTCCTCCTGCCGCATGAGGGATTCATACTCGGCGGTGGGCAGATTCTTGCGCTTGGCGTCGTGGCGGAGCGTGGCGACGGTTTTGCCTTTGGCGGGCTTTGGGGTCGGCTTTTTGGGTTTCGCGGGCATATAGAAATTTTCGATTTACGATTTTCGATTTACGGCCGGCTTGGCGGCGATGAGTGATTTGACGAGTTTGTCGAAATCGCGGTCAATGTCGAAAACGCTGGTGTATTCGGCAAAGGCCCAACGCCCGAATTTGCCGAGATTGTTGACGCCCGGCACCCAGCAGTTGCGGATGGTGGTGGCTTTATACTTGGCGTCCTCGCCCCGGAAGCCTTTGATCTCAACGATGAGATTCAACCAATCGGGCTGGCCGTCGTCCAACTGGACGATGAAATCGGGCAGATACTTGCGCGGCGTGCTGCCCATGAGATACGGGACTTCCAAACCGAGACTCTGATTTTTGACATAGGCGTGGACGCGCGGATGCGCCTCGGCGACGCGGCAAAATTCCGCCTCCCAATCGCTGTCACACACGACCCAATTGATATGGCACTTGCGGGGATCGGTTTTCCAGCGCGTCTGCTTAGACGTGGTGAAATTAACATGGGCTGTGGAGCCGACGGGATTGTAGGCGTCGAGGATGGCCTTGATGAGATTTTCCCCTTTGAGGGTTTCGGTGATGGCAGCTTTGATGCGCTCACAGGCCATGTCGGCAATCTCGCGGTAAAGCACCTGCGCGGGATAGGTGCTGCCCGCGCAACGCAACTGCCCGGCATCAAGCCATTGGCGGACGATGCGCTTTAGCTGGCCGAACAAATGGAGCTTGGGTTCTTCGCCGGGGTCGCGGTATTTGGTGAAAAGCAGGTGACGGGCGAGATGAAAGACAATGGTGGCCGGGCGGATGTCTTTCAAATGCTCGACCGTGAGGGTGACGCCTTCGCCGATGATGCCTTCGTTGCGAACGATGGACGGGCCAACCAGGTTGGGGGTCAGGCGGAGCGCAGAGTCGGCGCTGAATTTGGCGGTGAGGCCGGCGTCGGGCAATTCGATGCGGTAGCCCTCGACACGCGGGAAGCGAATTTCGAGCGCGTCGCGTTCCGGTCGGACGGCGCAAACGCGAACGGTAGGCCGGGGCGGTTTGGGCGGCGCGACAACGGGCTTGGCGGTGAAGTCAAACGGGATGCCGAGAATGTCGGCATATTCGACGGCCAGCAGTCCGTTTTCGTCGAGGTCGTAGTTTTGGCGGCGCAAGCCGCGCCCGACAACCTGCTCACAAAGCAACTGTGTGCCGAAGGCACGGATGCCGAGAATGTGGGTGACGGTGTTGGCATCCCAGCCTTCCGTAAGCATGGACACGGAGACAACGCAGCGGATGGGTTCGCCAAGCCGGTTCTCCTTGCCGACGGTGTTCATGACTTCACGGAGCAAATCGGCATCGGTGATTTTGCGGGACTTTTCAACATCGCCACGTTCAATCATTTCGCGGCGGAAGCGCTCTATTTCGTCCCCGGCCATTTCGCGAAAATCTTTATCGAGTGCTTCGCCGGATTCGAGCTGTTCGCTGTCAATCAGGAGCGTGCGGGGGCGCGCGTGCCGATTGCCGGATTCGTCGTAATTGCGAAACAAGGGCAGCCGGCCCGCGTGATGGACGGGCGTTTTGCCATCCTCGCCCGGACGATAGAAGCCGGAAACATAATCATAAACGAGTTTGGACGTAGATGTGTTGTTGCAAACGATGATGAACACCGGCGGGACGGCGATTTTTGCCTTTTCCCAAAGCGCGAAGGTTTTTTCGTAGTGGCCGTAGAGGGCATCAAGCGCGGTCTGCAATTCCACCGGCAGATTCAGCGGGTCGAGATTGCCGGACTTGCCGCGTCCTTTTTTGGGCATCTTCTTGCCGATATGTTCCCACAACTCGCGGTAAATCGGCACGTCCGCGCTGGGCACGTTGTCGGCGACGGGAACACGCGGCAATTTGACGATGCCGCACTCAATGGCGTCCATGAGCGAGAAGTCGCAGACCGTCCACGGGAACAAGGTGCCTTCCGCATAACCGGAACCGTGCAAGAAAAACGGCGTGGCCGACAAATCAAACACCGTGCGGACATCGAGCTTGCGCTTGACGGCCTCAATGCCGGAGATCCACAGGCGCGCGGCCTCGCTGTTTTTTTCCGCTTCTTCCTTCGCCTCGGCGTCGAGTTCTTCGTCCTCCTCGCCTGCCGGCGTGACCTTGTGGCGATAGCAATGGTGTGCCTCGTCGTTGATGACGAGGACGCTTTTCAATCCCATGAGGTCGGGCATGACCCGCTGAATCATCTGCCCCTCGGTTTCGGTGGTTTCCAATTCCGGGCCACGGCCTTTTAACAGCGCGCGGCCGACTTTGGAAACATCCAGGCGCTCGCGTAACTTGAACGCGTGAAAATTGGTGATGACGATTTTGGCGCGTTTCACTTCACCCAAGAGGTCGGCAGGCACCAACTCGCGATGTTCGTAATAATTATCCGGGTCGCTGGGCAGCACGACGCGAAGGCGGTCACGGATGGTGATGCCGGGGGTGACAATCAGGAATCCGCGCGTGAAGGTTTTGCTGGCCGGGCGACGGACGGCATTGAGGGTCTGCCACGCGACAAGCATGGCGATGACGGTCGTTTTGCCAGCGCCGGTGGCGAGCTTGAGCGCGATGCGGAAAATTTCCGGGTTGGCCTGCGCGTTGGCGGATTTCAGGTAGTCGAGAAATTTGCGTCCGCGCTCGCCCTGATGCGGAGCGACTTCCGTGAGCCAGATGGCCGTCTCAATGGCCTCAAGCTGACAGAAAAACGGGCGGATGTCCTGAAACGGATAGCTGCGCCAATGCTGGAGCAAGCGCGCGGTTTCCGGCGTGACCTGCCACTGATCGGGGTTGGGCAACTTTCGCCACTGGTCAACGTAACCGCGAATTTCATTGATGATGGTGTTCGGGTCGTATTGCTGTTCCGCCGTGGAAATGCCCTCCGGCTCCGGAAACACCAAATCAACCTGTTTTTGGCCGTCGCCCCGGCGGCGCTTTTTCGGTTTGGGGACCGGGGTGATGAACGC
Organism: Verrucomicrobiota bacterium; assembly: GCA_050012035.1. Lineage (GTDB taxonomy): Bacteria > Verrucomicrobiota > Verrucomicrobiia > Limisphaerales > UBA11358 > UBA11358. Next base: position 222,514 of record JBEKHY010000002.1, read on the forward strand.
CGATTTGCGGCGCGATTCCGTAATGATGTTGGTCGGCTGGCCGTCGGCGTCGAGCTCCCAGTGTCGCCCGGGATACGCGTAGGGCGAATTCAGAATCGGTTGCTCGAAGAACTGACTGCCCATAGTGTATGGATGTTTTATACGAAGAGAGCCCGATTTTCTAGGAAATGTTTTCGGATAAGACCAGAGGGGGGTGGATAAACATGTGTGGTTTCATGAGCGGTTAACATTGGGCTTCGGTCTGCGGGCGGCGAACGGGAAAGTGGAGCGGAGCCGAAATGAAGCGTTTAGCGAAATGCAGTCGGAGCGCAACGCCGCTGCCGAGCCGCAGACGGAAGCCGGTCGCTATTGCGGCACTCCACAAATACTGATCGTGACGAACGCACACTTTGCGCAGCGGAACGGGCGTGGTCGAGAGGGAACAGGGGCGACCGGCAGCCCGTGGAGAGAAGCGAAGCGTGCGCTGGTCACGGCGTTGCAGAGGGTAGCAATTTGGTTTGGCGTTGCAACAACGCTTCACACGGAGAACTGGTACGTGTAATTAGTACTATATGAGCAATTCGATTTATGTCTTTGAGGGCAGTGGGAATCCGGCCGTAACGCCGGTAATGGCAACTTCGGGTACATTCGTGATGGGTTACGATGTGCAGCAGTTGAGGCAGCATCCGGGTGGGGGGGCGGAGGTCGCCAATCCGATGTTGGTTCAACCGGTCCAATACACCATCCTCGAAGCTGCTCCGGCAGAATTGATTTACGAACTCAAGGAGTCATTCAAAGACGCGCGCATCATCACTCGCGAACAACTTGATGGCTATGCCGACCAACTCGTAAATGTCGCACGGAATTTGGCGGAACGCCCGATTGATTTGATGATTGTGCCCTATCGTGGAGGGCTAACGCCGAGCCTTCACCTGCACGTAATGAACATTTTCAGGTATCCGCAGCTTCCTCTCGGATTTTCGGCAGGCTCTCAGGAACGCAATCGCCAGAGCATTGAAGACGAATTGGTAAACAAGTTGGAGAGTCTCGGCAGTCGGGAACGATTGTTGATCGGCATCATTGACGCAGCAATAAGGGGTGACAGTTCCCTGAAACTCGCCGACATTTTGAAATCAGCTAAACGCCACTTCGACAAACAACAGTGGCGGGTTGTATTTCATCTGCTGCACTCTGATGAGAAATATCCGACACCCCCGTTAGCCAGGGATATTGGGAATCTGAGTGTGGCCAATCTGATATTCGAGGTGGAACTGCACAAAGTGCCCAGTCTATTGGTGGAAGATTGGGACGAAGGGATCGGCCTTCGCGCCGCATGGCAGAATGGAGTTTGTTATTACAAAAGCACGACGGCGGGTCAGGTGATTGCGAAGTTGCCCGACGGGAATGTTGCAGTCCTGGAATCGAATAATCTCCCGATATTGATCCACTCATTCATCGCGACTTCAGTGACTGACTCTATGCTGACGAATCCGGCCTTAACCCTTAAGCCAAACACGTGAACAGAATTACGTAGTCTGAAATCAACGATAACGGGGCCGCTGATCCTAAAGCTGCGACTTTAACGCGTTAGACAAATCGCCTCCACCAACTGAACCATTTGGAAACACTTCCATCTGGTTCCAATGGTGGCAGCTTAATGCGCTGGAAACCCTTTTCGCAGTGGACCAGCACACATTCATGGTCACGCAGGCTGCGGAGCAGATGCGATTTGATTTTGTGCTCCTCGGTTTCTGAATAGTTTACGCTGCGTCTCCCAGCACTGGAACCCCAAGAACGTTTGACCACACGCTTTTTGCCGAGAAAATCGGCTGCTTGGACAGCGTCCGCTTCGTCGGCGCACCGGAAAATCATCCGGTTGCGTAAATTCAGGGTGAGGACTTTTGATTTGTCATTGCCCAACGGTGGAATCAGCGATGTGGTGGATTGTGCAGCGGCGACAATCGTTGCGCCCGCCTCGCGGATCACGTCCACGCAGTTGTAATCACTGGTGCCATCCTCGCTGGCCGTCATAAACCGCTGCGCCTCGTCCGCCCACAGGATGAGCAGATTATTTTTACCTCGCTTTTCCTTCGCCTGGTCGAAACGACGCAAGGCATGGTTATAAAAGAGCAGTTTCAAAAATGTGTTTATGTAACGCCGCTCGGTTTGAAGTTTCTGTGGCATGGTGATGAGAATGATCTTGCCTTCATCAATCGCCGAAAAATTGAACGTGCTTTCCTTGGAGCAAAACACCTCTGTCACTTCAGGAGCCAGAAAGTATTGCAGGTAATTACCGATGGTCTCGCGGACGCCACCGAGCTGCTCTCCGGGTTGGTTGAGAAAACGGTTGGTGAAATGGTCATGAAGTTCTCTACGTCGTGGCACATCAAACAGGTCGTTCAAATTTTCCAATTCCTCCTGTAGCAACCCCTGATTGGACAGTAGTTTAAACGCGCCTGACAATGTGACCGGCTGTTGCAATTCAGAGAGCAATTCGAGGGCATGGGCAATATGCGTCTGCGCCTGATTTTTGAAAAAGCCCTTGTCCCCGGCTTGGCCGAGGCTGGTGGCTGTATCCACGACGTATTTTGCATAGGTGGTGAACGGGATACTGCGGTCACCCGTGAGGTTGAACCGGTGTGGCGGCGTCCATTGTGCCGAATCGTCGGCACGGATTTGCAAGTGAATCAAATCCTGTTCACGTTCATAATGCTTTGCCATTGCCGACAACGTTTCCCAATAGACACCTTTTTCGTCAATACACAGTCCGCCCCACTTTGGCTCGTTTTGAAAGACCTGGTGGGCGAGTTGATTGATGCCGGAAGTGGTTTTACCGGAGCCGGTGTCGCCAGTGATGAGCCAGCCGCGACAGAATTGGGTGCGTTTCCAAGTCAGATTACCAAGTTGCACGACGCGACTTCCACGTTTTTTAGATACCAGCAAAAACCGAACGGCTACGATTATTAGCAAAAGCGCATACCACAGAAGAACTGGTCGTAAAGATTTGGGCAAGGTTGAAAGATTGGGGAAATGGAGCGGGAAAAAATCGAGTTTCATAACAAAGCAATAGCGATGAGGGCGCCGGCTAGAAAAGTGAACAGCGCGGCAAAAGCGGCTGAGGTCAATGGGACGGTTTTAATGGTTGCCGGATGATCTTTAAGCGCCTTGGCTACTGCTGCCGTTTGTTCCCTGAGCGATCTGGCCGCTTCGACCGTGGAGGCAATATCCTGGCGGAACTGGTCAAGCGAAGGCATCTGGCGGTGGCGCAGTTCATCCCAATGTTTCTGATGAATCCGAAACAATTCCATGAGGAGGAAAACCGCGTCATCGTCCTCCACCTTATACCGCTCGCGCCATTGTTTGATGGCCTGTAAGAATTCTTCGTCGAAGTCGGGTTGGGAATCCTTCGCGTTCATGGTTTTGGAGGCAATAAGAATTCCGCGGCAGATTCGATTTCAGCGTAAAGTTTGTGCTGCCAAGTTTGCAGGCGCTGGCGATCCAGCAGATAAAAGTGGCCGTCGCTGGCGGCGGCAGTAATGGTCAGGTTTTGGAGGCTCAATTCTTCGACCAGCCAGGGCTGCAACCGCGTCATGGTGATTTCCTTCGCCCCGAGTTCCTTCCGTAGCCGCTGGCGGACGGCGGACTGCTCATAAAGGGTGAAACTGTCGTTGTGAACCTGATTGCGTAGTACGACATAGGAACAGACATTATTCAGTTTGGCGGCGATACGCTGAAGTTGGTCAATGCTGTCGGCCTCATGATTGACAGGCATAATCAACGTGAGTGCGGCAGACAGAGTTTGAAGCGCCCCGCGCAAATCAATGTGATCGAAGTAATCGAAGAATACCTCGGTTGACGCTGCGCGACAGTCCACGACGACCAGATTGGTTTTCTCCAGGGAGCGAAACATGGTGTCCAGGGCGCGCGGCTGGGCCAAATCCAGAAATTCCACGTCGTCGTGGAACCGTTTCAATGTGGAGTTTTCATTGTCACAGTCGCAGGCGATATACTGGACATCTTTGTCTTTGAGGTATTGGACGAAGTTGATGGCGAAGAAACTTTTGCCCACGCCGCCTTTGCCATTGAGAATGAGGTCGAGACGTTTAGTCATAATTTTCACCGGGCTTCACGAGTTCAATTTTGGCGATATGCGGTCCGCGCGACTTTACCGGCGGATTTTGGACGCGGAGAGGTTCCGGGTGAGGCGTCAGTGTGGCCAACGGCTGGGTCGACGGTGGCACTGCTGACGCTGTGGCTGGTTTCAAGCGCGGTTTTGAACGACGGTTCCCATTCGGTTGGTAGAGGGTCCATACGAATTCATTCACCATCGTCCGGCTGGTTTTGACGCCGTGCCGGGTCAGCAATTCGGCAATGGCCTCGCACGAAGCGCCTTTCCCACGCAGTTCGACGACGACATCCTGCCAAGGCAGAAGATTTTGGAAACGCGGCCGGCGGCGTGGTTGAAACTGTGCTACGGCCTGCCGGATGGGATTCGGGTCAGTGCCGGGCATAAGACGGGAATGAGGCCGGAGAATGCCCGGAACATGTGCTGACGATACCGCCAGATGACCGCCGATAATGCGGCGGAAACATCCGGGAGATTGGCCGGGCAAATACCTGGTGATGGCTGATCAACCTCCCGGCAATTGCCCGGAGATTGCCCGGTAATTTGGCCGGATGATCTGGCGGATGCACACCGGAAATACCGCCGGCAATCCGGCGGATAACTTGGTAGATGGCCGTCTGAAACTCGGCGTCATTGCCGCCGGAGAATTGCCGGAAAATCGGCGGATGCAGAATCCTTCGTTGACGAAGGGGTAACGCGTGCCCTGTATTAAACAGATTGAGATACATGCTGCCTGTTTTGTTGCACCAATTCGTCACGCCAGTTCTGTAACTGCGTGGTGACGGTTTCAATGTGGCTGGTTTGTTCAACGGTTCGTGCTTCGATATGCGCGGCATAGTTGTCGCCCAATTGAGTGTCCGGTAACTGCATCACAGAATGAGCAGCGTGTTCGTTGATGCGCTGGCCGAGCTTCTTTAGAACTTCAATGGCCGTGCGTAATTCAGCAGTGGTTGGGATTAACATAAGACAGATGGGAAATGCCTGCGTGCGACATGCCGTTCAGCCGGCTGATGCCAAGAGGATGCGGACTGGTCCTTTTTCATACCCCCCAGTGAAGCAGTTTTCCGGGGTCGTTTTGTGTAGAACCTACACAAAATGAAGATGGCATTTTGGCACAGTTTCCACCGTGGTTACGGCCAAGACACAATACAATTTGAAGAATGCCAGGGAATACTTTGAGGAACACCTCTGCGTCGGCGATTACTACGATGAAGGACAGCGTGTGGCCGGCCAGTGGTTTGGGGTGGGGGCGGAACAACTTGGATTGTCTGGCAAGATTCGCGCGGACGATTTCCTGCGGCTCTGTGAGAACCAGCATCCGGCCACGGGCCAGACATTGACGCAACGGTTGAACACGGTCCGGATGGAAAAGGGGGAAAGCGCGGTCAACCGGCGGGTGTTTTACGATTTTACATTCTCACCGCCCAAATCGGTTTCCATTGCGGCGTTGGCCGTGGCAGATGAGCGTATTGTTGAGGCGCATGAGCGGGCGGTCCGGTCGGCATTGCGGGAATTTGAAACCTTTGCCACAACTCGTGTTCGGGTTGGGGGAGAGCATAATGACCGCTCCACCGGCAATTTTGTCGCCGCCCTGTTTACTCACGACACGTCCCGTGCCCTCGACCCTCATTTGCACACGCATTGCGTCGTTTTTAACGCAACCTTTGATCCGGTTGAGAAACGTTGGAAAGCATTACAAAACTACGAATTATTGCGTGCGCGAAAATTCGCCGAGAACGTCTATTACCACGAACTGTCCCGTCAACTGCGGAGCTTTGGTTATCAGATTCGCAACCAGGTGCGGGGTGATTTTCAAATCGAGGGTGTTTCCGAAGGCATTTGCGAACGCTTTTCCAAGCGGCACACGCAGATTGATGAAGGACTTCAAAAGTTGCTGGCCGAAAAACCGGAATGTGCGCTGGGTGATTTAATGGCGATGCGCCGGTTGCTGGCAACTGAGGAGCGGACGCGAAAGCAAAAGGATTTGAGCCGGAATGAACTGCGGGCTTTATGGGACTTACAGTTGAGTGAAACCGAACGCGCCTCCCTGCGCCAGCTTTTAAACCGGTCGGTGAAGGCCATTGACAGGCGCATTGATATTGGTGAGGCGGTGCAATGGGCCGAGGACCATTTGTTTGACCGCAACTCGGTCGTGCTGGAATGCCAAGTGTGGCAGCACGCATTGGAACATGCGCGCGGTGAAGGTTTTTCCATTGCTGAACTCAAGGATCTGACGCGCCAGCGTCCTTACATCTGCAATGCTGAACACCCAAGTGAAGTGACGTTGCGCGATGTGCTGTTACGCGAGACAGAAATTGTCCAGAACGTCAAGGACGGTGCGGGCAATTGCTGCCCATTGGTGGACATTCCCTCCACGGTAAATCCAAAATTGGATGACGAACAGCGCCATGCTTTGGATACATTGCTTGGTTCAACCAATGCGGTGTCGCTTTTCCGGGGCGGCGCGGGCACAGGTAAAAGTTTTGTCCTGCGTGAGTTGGTCGAGCAGGTCAGGCAAAAGGGCAGGGCAGTGGCTGTCCTCGCGCCTCAGCGGCAGCAAGTCGTGGACATGGAAAGGGCAGGTTTCCCGGCACCGACGACGGTGGTGAATTTTCTGCTCAGTGGTGAACTGGCCGATGGCACGGTCATTGTCGTGGACGAAGCCGGTCAAATCGGTGGCCGGCAAATGCACCAGTTGTTGAAACTGGCGCGTGAGCGGAATGCGCGGATGATTCTTTCCGGCGATACCCGACAACATGGTGCGGTCGAGGCTTCGGATGCGCTTCTAGCCATTGAACGATATTCCGGCATCAAGCCGGTCGAATTACACACCATCCGGCGGCAGGACCCGGCGCTGGCTCGCAATGCGAATGAGCGGACGCGCATCACGCAATATCGCAAGGCCGTCGAAGCTGCTGCGGCCGGCAGGCTGGCCGAATCATTCAAGCGGCTCGAAAAGATGGGCGCGGTGGTTTCCTGCGGTTTGGGCGAGCAGGCTGGCAAGTTGGCCGACGAATACCTCCGGCTGGCGCAGCAAAACGTTTCCGCAGTTGTCGTGTCGCAGACTTGGGCTGAAGTTCATCGGGTCAATTCGCAAGTGCGCGACGCGCTTAAAGGAAAAGGATTGCTCGGCGCAAAAGACGTAGCGGTTAAGGCATTGGACAAACTGGATTTGACCAACGCACAGAAACGCGATGAGCGGTTTTATCCGAAGGATGCAGTGATTGTATTCAACCAAAAGGTGCGCCAAGCCGAACCGGGTGCAAAAGGGAAATTGATGGGCATCGTCAAGGCCGGGGTTCTAGCCGAAGTTGATGGCAAATGTGTCACCATCGCGAATAAGTTGCTCGATAAAATCACCGTCTGCCTGCCGCGTGAAATCTCAATCACAGAAAATGACCGTCTGCACCTGAAGGCCAACCGGAAATTGGCCACCGGTGCGCGTGTTACCAACGGGGAATTGGTCACAGTGAAGACAGTCCGCGCCGATGGCCGCATTGAACTTACGGATGGTCGTGTCCTAGATAAAAGTTTTCGTGAGTTTCTGCCTGGCTACGCCGTCACGTCCTACGGCTCACAAGGCAAGACGGTGGATTACGTTCTCTTTTCCGATTCCACCATCAAGGCCGCGACCAGTGCTCAACAATGGTATGTGACGATTTCACGCGGTCGGCGCGGCATCCGCATTTTCACGCCGGACAAGGAGCAACTGCGGGAAAACCTGACCCGCTCCGGCCACAGGCCGCTGGCATTGGAATTTGCAGGCGGCCTCCGGCCTCGCAATGGCAATCTGCTTTGGGAGCGGCTTCACGGGTATCTCCTCCGCTTTGGCCAGCGGGCCGCCGACACTTTTTGCCGATTAAAGCAATCCCGTCGTCGTCACCAACAACATTTGCAGAAACATGAGCACCAAATCACCCGAATGTTACACCACTGAACCGCAGGCCCGCTGCCTGCGCGTTGAGATTTCGCCGGGGCATTCGCTCTTGCTGCCGCTCGATCAATTCGCGTTTGCCGAATTCACCAATGACGACAAGGAACAGCAACTGCGCTTGGTTTTTGCAACCCATGAGGTTGTGGTTCACGGTTTCACGCTGCGGCGAATCGAAATGGCCATGCACCGGATGGAATTGGCATCCATCATGATGTTGCCGGCCAAATATCAACCCCTGATTGCTGATGGCCAGTCGAAAATTCGAGAAATTGTGGTGACAGAGACCAAAGCTGTCGGCCTTCAATCAGAGGCATCTCTAAATTAAAGGCGGCGTGTTGGAGGTCAACCCTCCGTCGGTCCTGGTGAATTGCTCTTTGGCGGTATTTCGTTTGCCGCCTTCACCATTTCATCGAGGAGTTTCTTGAATTCTTCCAGACCGGTTGACGGAATAATGATGGTGTCGCGGCGACCACCGGCATCTTCGCTAATGCGCAGAAACCGTCCGCGCGGATTCTCCTTTAGTGTAAAGACGAAGGTCTTGCGCTCGATCTGCACTTGGTCCGATTTGAGTGTGTCTTCGTTGACCGGCGGCTTGGGTGAAAAATGGGGGTGGTGACTGAAAGGTGATGGTCGTTCGTTTGAAATCATAAAATTCACGCAATACTTCTGATGTCCTCCAGCATGACAGGCCGTGGCACTGTTTTCAATCCCTTCAATTGAAAACCGGGGTGAGCGTTGTGTCAGGAGGTTATTGAATGTCGTAGATCCGGGTTTCAACCAAAGGGCTGTTATCCTTCTTCACAATGGTCGGCCGGATCCAACGGGGCGTCATGAGGGAAAGTCCCGTGCCGTGTCTCTGGCGTCGCCAGTGACCTCGGCGCCAATGTGCTCGTGGTGAAACACCATGACCTGTAGTGGCACCGTCGTGGGGGAGGTCTGTAAACAGGTTCTTCCCGCAGATTTTTATCCGGGTGTAGTCGCCACTGGAGATGGTACGTTGTGCGTGTTGTTTGCGATCCCTGACACTGCGTGTGTCGCGATTATCGTTGAGCGCCTCGACGACCCACGCCGGCGGATCACCATCCCACTCCTCGGTGATGTCTTCCGGCCGAAACGAAATGAAGCATGCCGCGTTGACGATGGTGTTGAGGCAGGCACGAAACACCGGCTCTTGGGAACGGAAGACTTCAATCCGGCGTTTTCGGCTCTGAGCTCTGATATCGTCGATATGAGCTGTCGTCCCATCGGGACGTGTGATGGTCTGACTTATATTGTCCGTGGGTGGGGCATTCCTTTCCAGGAATTCCTTGATGCCGAGTTCAACCGCTTCGTTAATGCATAAATCCGTATTTTCAGATGGCTGGTTCAGCTTCAACTCAGGTGCTGGCAAATGAATGCTGAAGGTCGGATCGAGACAGGCAACTGAGAGCGACCGGTTGTAATCCGCTCCATCCCAGTGCGACGTTAAGGAGAACAGATATTCCTCACCTTGCTTCGCAATATAACAACCATCGACTGGAGCGCCTTCAGCGAGAAACAGCGGTTGAGGCGGCGTGAATTTCAGGAACAGATTCCGAAAAGGAAGCTTGATGTCCTTCATCCGAATCTCGTCACAGTCGGTGTTGTCAAATTCTTCGACCAAGCGATCCGGTAACACATAAATAGCACCGCCGTTTGCCCGATGGCTGAACGCTGCCATACAAGCATCGCCGTCATTCGTGATAGCTGATCGTGGTCTGGCGTCGAGATCGAATGCGAGCATGTGGAGATTTGCTTCAAGCCGCCTGACTTCCATGATTTGCTGGACAGTCTCGATGTGCATGACGCCGTCGACTAGGTTCATTGGCGTTGGAATGGCCCGGACTGCTGGCCGAGTTCGCAAGACGCGTGATGGGTGAAACTGAGCCCACGGCGGGTTCTTCTCATCAGGTAAGAGGTAAAGCGGTTCGCAGGTGTCAAGTTGCGGCGTGGCTAAGAATTTCATTCCTGCCAGCCTTGCTTCGTTCAGGCAAAACAGGGCGTGCAAAGTGAATCGGCAAATCTCGATATCGTAAGGTTGGACGTTTGCCATCCTGTATCGAGGAATGGGAATTCCATCGCTGTTTAGCAGGTCCGTGTAACGGGCAATGGACCGAACGTCACCCGGCCCCCGGTAGATGCAGTAGCTCTGGACGAAACGCGGATCGGAATCAGACGGTCCCGGCACTATTTCCGTTGAGGTAGCCTGTTGCCTTAGCGCTTCAAGCCGTTGATTAATCGCCGCATCACTGCGCTCTTCGGGGAAGAGGTATTGTAAAGGACCATTGTGCGCAATCCAAGCAAACAGGTCGGATTCGCTTTCCGCAATTTCATAGGTCATCACAAGGATTCCGCTATAGCCGGAAAAACCAGCGGGGCTCGTGTTGATCTCCATCCAGGAGGACAACGACGGCCAGCGAGCGTCTCCGTATAGGTGCCATTCCACTCCGTCTTTCAGAATCACGGAAGCGGTGGTTGCGGAATTCTCGGGCGTAAAAAAGGTCAGCCTCTCACAGCCCATCAAATGCTCGCACGGAAGGGCAGACCCGGCTGTGAGCAAGGGGAAGTGGACCTTATCCGAAATCGCCGGAAATTGTTTGGGGCCTGCTGTCACGACGCGTATTCTCTCGATTTGCAGTTCGACCGGCAAGCTTTAGGGAAGCGAACAAAACCAAATTGCCTGCGCGGGCTGCCTGCTTTGAAAGATTACGAACAGGCGCGGCCAAAGGAAGTTTATTCACATTGGTGTCAGGAAATCGTCGCGTAGCTTGTATGCAACTGAGGAACCGGCTGCAACCAGTTCGTCGAGAAGCTTCATCGTGGCTTGGCGGAGATCAGTTTCGACACGTATGCGGCGATTGCCACCGTAAATAAGGCGGGTCAGAATAGTTTCGAGATAGAACACTGTAATCTCGGAAAACAAAGTTGCCCCACCTGTTGTGGGCATTTTTGCTGCGAGACTGATGAGTGCGTCGGGAAGTGTTGGAGAGCCGATTTTTTCGAGGAAGTATGTGTATACCTCGAAACCTTTTTGGCTCGCCGGCATTCGATCAAACAATCCCCGCATACGCTGTTCCTCTCCATGGAGAGGATTCCAGTCGCGCGCCTCGCCCCAATTATCACCAAGGAAAAGTTCCCGGAGAAGTTTGGCGGAATTTGAATGTTCGTTGTCCGCTGAAGCCGGTAGGGAACTGGCTAAATAACCATCTGCAAACCGCTGCCACAACATCCAGAAAGTCGTTGCCGGTGTCTGTTCCCCTTGACGTATCACCAGCCATTTGACGACTTCTGCTGCTTTTTCCGGCAGATGGCTGGACGCACTGAAAACCGGCTCCAAAATTTCATTTGCCTCCTGTGCCGGTTGGTTGAGCGTGAATTGCACCAGAGGGTCTACGTAAAGGTGTTCCACCTGTGCGTCCAACTCCTGCTCATCGCCCGGTTTCTCAACCCGCGAATGACGCCGGTTCTGGTCGGTTGTCCATCTGAGAACCAAAGCGGCTGTATTGCGTTTGAAAAATTCGCGCGCAAGCGGGTCGGTAAATTGTGGTCCGAAAACCGTGAGCAGATGCGGTGCAACCTGTCGGCCTGGCCACCGCGTCAAATCAAGTTGAAGAATAGTATTATCGTTGCCAGATTTGCGGTTCTCGACGAATTCACGCAACCGCGTCAGCAGGTTGGCGCGAAATTGATCTTCGGTTGCCGCATCTCCGACAGGCTTCCGCCGTCGTTCACTCCAAAATCGGCTTTGCTCGACCGCTTCCAATATAAGCATGTGAATACATGTCAGAGCCAGGGGTCGATCTGATTTCCACAAATAAGCCCCTATGCCTTGCACGGCATATTTCACGACTTCATCCACGGAATGGGTTATCGCCTTGGCGAGAGCTGGCAGCAGCCGGGCTTGAACAGCGGGGGCGCATTGTTTTTCAAACAATGCCGGCAGAATGAAAGCCGCCGGGCGTGAGGCTTCCACGGGGTTTAGCGCTGCTACTTTAAATTGATCTGAAGTATCTGCATCCGCTTCAACCGAATCGCAGGTCAATATTGCGCACCATTCCTTTTCAGCGTCCGTTAATTCGGCCCAATGATCCCGGATGCACACGGCGGCCACATAAGCCGGTCCGGCAAGCGCGATGGATGTCTGAACCTGATCCGTTACTTTATTGATGGAAGCAAGCTGTGTTTGTGCCGCGTGAAGTTTTGTCTTCCATTGTTCTGGTTTGATGCCCTGTGCCGGCTGCCCCGCAAAGACCGACCGGCCCCATACGAACAAACTCGTCGTTGCCTCCCAGATTTCTCTCTGCGGTTTTTTCGCATCAATCATTTCTTGAAGTTCGGGCGGCGGGGCTGAGGCTTGAATCAGCACGCGTCCATCTTCTGCTTCGCCCACTTCAACAAAATTTCGCGTGTCCATTTGGTGCAGCCTGAATCGCCACACCTTGATCTCATCATCCTGTTCGCTTTCTTTCGGAAGCGCCGCTTTATATGCGTCAAGCAGCGCCCAGACCTGATTGCGAAAACGCGACGTTTGCAGCATCACGGCAAGGTATTCAAGATGTTGCTGGCGATGCGGCAAGCGGGCGAATTCAGCGCGCTCGTCATCATATAACTTCTTCTCAAGGCCCAACCAGATTCCCGTATTCATGCGACGCGTATTCATCGTTTCGTTTACGGAACGCTCCAAATCCGCCTTAAATAAATGCTTGCACGTCAAGATGGCAAATGCCGCGTCGCCAGCCTGACCTGGATAAGCTGTGACGACGCTGGCGACGACTGCTGTCACGGCGATGTTGTTGCTTTGACTTAAAAGACGATTCAGTATTTCAGGCAAATCAGTTTCACCGCGAGCCGCTTTGTTGAGCAACCAGCGTTCCAACGCCATGAGGGCACTTTTCAGAACGTCGGGGCCATGGGTGAAGTCTCGGTATAATTCCCATAAACGGCCGTCCCCAAACTGCATCTGGGTTTTGCCATCCGGCAACTGGATGGCAACGCGCATTGGGCCGTTTATGCCACGTCTTCGATTGGACGGATGTGCGTAAGCTTCACATGAACGGTTGGCAAATTTCAAAATGAAATCGAGACCTCGATGCGGGTGGTGCGAAAGGAATTTGAAAAATGGTCCGTGATACGCGCTTGAGGGGTAGTCGTCCATTGATGATCGGAAACCGAGTCCGAAAGCGTCATTCATCGCGTTCATGTCGTATCCAGACCCAGCCGCAAGGGCCTGCTCTACAGAAAGATGCATACCTAGCGTGTATTCAGCTACGCTGATCATCAAATCAGGCATGTCACGGCAGAGGGCGTCGGAATAAAAATGATTGAACATGAGTTCAAGCAGTTCTTTGTAATCATGATGGCGCTCCTTGTCATCCATCGCAGTCATGGCCATTTGCGTTAGCGCTGCTTTGGCGGCCAAAGGTATGATCAATAGGATTTTGAACAGCCGTTCGCGTCCATCACGGACAGGAGAGCGCCATGATTTCACATTTGGCAACCAGTGCAGCGCCAATTTGGCGATGGATTCCGCACCTTTTGGATAACGCAAACCCCAGCGTGTCAATTGCACCCAATCCTCCATGAATCCAAGGACAAATGGAAAATCTGCTTCGCCAAACTGCGGTATGGCTGACTCCATCAATTCAGCGGCCCCGGTCCAGCCGTTTCCTCGGGGCAAGAAGACATCACCAGCACCTTCTATCCCAAACAACCGCCGTGGAATTGCCGCCCGGCACGCAACACGCAGAATGTGGATGACCTGCCGCAGAAGTTTTGCGCCATCGGCAATCAAAAGCGTGGCATTCCGCCGCAAAAAGCCGTTCGCATCGGACGATAGAAGCACGCCCACGAGTGTGTCATCCCGCCAATGCGCAGCAATGGATGTATTTTGGATAACATCCAGAACCAGTGTGTCGGTCGTTTGCGGGGCTGTGTCCAGCAATTCTGTCAGCCACTTCCGGTAGGCGCGCCGCAGGGCGGGATACGTTCCAACCTGGGCAAAAAGCACGGCCAGGCGGCGTTCGCTACGTTCAAATTCTGCGTCCAACCAATGCGCCAAAGCCCAATCTTCAAATACATCGTGTGCCGGAGCAAAATGGTCATCACCCGTCGTGGGGGTGGCCAGCAAACTGTCGCGGACGAGTCCGTGAAGCGCGTGCGCATCAAGATCCGTAGCCGAAATGAATGGCTTCATGGCCTTTGCACGACGCAATGCCACTTCAACTAAAATCTCGCCACGCAACCGTGGCAGCCCAATCTGCTGACCCTCATCCGGGCGGCGAACAACATCCCGCCAAACTTTTTCCCGAAACGCGCGCTCATGCGATGGAAGCGGCTCTGTCGTTGGCCACTGCATTTGCACGGCTTTATCCAACAAAAATGGTTTCTTGAGCATTCGACGGAGCGCGTCACTCGACATCGGGCGTTGCAGCGTGGGAAATTCAGCCGTCACCTCGTCCAGTTCGGCATCACTCAATTCTGGCACGAAGATGTCTGCGCAGGGTATGCCGACTTCGCCGAAAAAGGCGCTTCTCACGGTTTCTGCCGAGTAGTCCCGGCAGGTAATAAGCAATCTCCACGTGGGATCATTCTTGATGGCGCGAAGCAGGTCGAGAAAAGCCGCTCGTTGTTCGGCGTCTTTTTCCATCAACCGCTCAAGGCTTTCGATCCACAGAATTTTTCGGCCATGCAATGCGGTTTGTGCCCGAAGGCCGTCAATGGTGAGTTCAAAACGTGCGAGAACTTCATTGATGTGAGTGCCGGCGAGACTTTCAGCGCGAAACGCGAAGCCGACTGCGCCGATGGTGGCCAAAGAAAAACCCATTTTCGCCAGCACGGATTTTCCCGAACCCGCCTCGCCCGTCACAAACACGAGTGGATTATTTTCGATGAGCTGACAAAGCTGACCGAACAGTTCGCGTCGGGGAATCTCCATCTTTCCACCAATCGTGGTGCGAATTCCATCAACGACTACGCGTGTATCCTCCAACAGGCGCAATGCACCAGCCGGGTATCCGCTGGCGTGGTTGTGCTGTTGCAACAACGGTTCGGGAAGTTTTTCAAGCGTATAGGACGAAGCCGTCCCTGTTCGAGTGGCCGCCAATGTGCAGAGGGTGTTCCACGTCGCATCGGCCACGGCTGAATTATTGTCGCGGGCTGTAATTGCGAGCAATGAGCGCATCATGGTCTCGATGAATCCATGTTCAACATTGAGATCACAATCCACCACATTGAACCGGCATAAAAATCGCCAGATTTCTTCGTCCGTTGGTTGCGATCCGCTTGAATCTCGCAGGATTGCTACAATATTATTGTAGTAATCAAGCGTGGGTTTTCCCAGATAACCGGGAATTTGCAGCCGTCGAACCATGTCAGCGGAATCAGTCGAGGCCCGCGCGCAGTCGAGCAGAGTGCGTAGCCCCCTAACGAGCTTTGCAGAAAGGTTGCTCGTGATCAGCCCAACCACGTCGTGATTTTGACTGAATAGCGATGGGTTCCGGAAATCTGCGAAAGCGCGCCGCAATGTCTCGGCAGATTCTTCATCCTTTTCACTCAAAACAAACGCGCGTTTAATCTGAATGGCTGCCTTCCGGTTTAAACCCTTTCCGTCCACCACCACCAATAGAATGTCGTCTGTTTGCCAGCCCAGATATTTGGTCTGGAAATGCACTGCATTGACCGTCCCGGTTTCAAGGAAGAACGGGGCACCACCTGTCAATAAAAGCGTCAAACAGGCCGCCCCGACTTTGAATTCAAAGTCGGGGCCGGTTCCGCCTGTAGCGGATGGGCTGGTTATAATTTCCACGCAAAATAATTATCGCCTACAATGACCTTATATTTCAATAATTCTCGGCGAACCGTTCAGTGCGAAAGCTATCATGCAATTGGTCGAATCCGTTTCCGATTTTTTCTAAACGGTCCAAAAATTGCGACAGGCGAAGTGCCAGCAAAACTGCCAGCAGCGGAGTAATAACAGAGTAGTGTGGGAGTTGTTTTGGAGTTTTGAAGGGGTAGTTAAAAGCTTGACGAAAGTGTCAAAACCTGCGATTTTACAGGGGTTAGCAGCGTAAGTTCTGCAACTTGCGTTCTGGCGGGGACTTGGAAAAATCAGCGTGAACGGCACGTTCGGTTCGATTCCGACCCTCGCCTCCAATAAATAATTTGTATTCAACGACTTACAAATTGAGAATGAGGGGGTTCCAGTAAAATCGTTACCGCCATACAACTCAATAACTACCCCGGCATTACTCACCAACTACCAGGAATGACGGATACGCAGCACGTTTGCTGCAGCTGGCCGCCAATCACATCATACTGCACCACATCCCGCGCGAGCGTGCCGCCATCCCGCTCCTCGAAGGTGTGTTCGTGAATCCATGTGCGGTAAGGGCCGCGCCGTTGTTCGTCCACGAACCGGCCGGGCGGCTCCCACGCGGCGATCTCGCTTCGCCAGCGCAACGGAAGACCGCGCAGCCGCAGCCGGTAGTCAATCTGCAGGCCGACGCACATTTCAATCGGGCGTGGCGTCAGCACCTCAAATTTCGGCCACGGTGGGGTGAGAGTTTCGAGATTGAATGCGTCGGCGAAAAACTGGAACAGCTCGTCGCGCTGGCGCGGAAGCCACAACTCGGTTTCCAGTTTGAAGAGGCCCTCAGGCGTCCGGCTGAAGCGAGGCGGGTTCACGCAGTTTGGCCCAGATCTTCCAGCAACAGGCGCGCACTGATGCGGGCGGACTCGAAAATGACCGGCAGACCGCTACCCGGATGCGTGCCGCCGCCCACAAGATACATACCGTCGAATTCCTCGAAGCGGTTCTGCGGTCGCAGATGCAACATCTGAGCAAAGTTGTGTGCCAGGTTGAAGGTCGCACCGCGATAGATGTCCACCTTGCTCTCCCAATCTGCGGGCGTCACCACACGCTCGAACCGGATGCGTTTCTCGATATCTGATGGCAGACCGATCTTCGTCAGTTGTCGCAAGGCCACGCCGCGATACCGCACGCGTTCCTTGTTCCAGTCCACGTTTGGATGCTGATGCGTCACTGGCACCAAGACATACAATGCACTGTGGCTTGGCGGCGCCATGGTGGCGTCGGTCCGGACAGGGTTCTCGACGTAGAACGAAGGGTCTTCCGACAACACATGCTGCCGCTCGATTTCGTCGAGGTTGCGGCGATAGTCTTTGGTAACGTAGATGTTGTGGTGCGCGAGGTGGTCGAAGCGCCCCTCCACGCCGAGATACAGCATGAAGGTCGAGCAGGAAAATCTCTTCCGCGCAATACTCGCATCGCTCCAGCGCCGGCGCAGGCTGTTCGGCACGAGCTTCGATATCGCGTGCGCAAAATCGGCGTTCAACACCACGGCGTCGGCACGCTGTTCGCCCTGCGCGGTGCGCACGCCCACGGCCCGGCGGCCGGCAAACAGGATTTCTTCCACCGCCGTGTTGATCTGGATTTTCGCGCCGAGTTCCTGGGCCACTCGCGCCATATTGCGCGTGATGGAATTGCAACCGCCCGTCGGATGCCAGATGCCGTGTTCGTATTCGAGGAACGAAAGGATGGAGAATAAACTCGGACACTGGAACGGCGACATGCCGAGATACTTCGACTGAAACGTGAAGGCGAGTTGCAGGCGCGGGTCTTTGAAATAACCCGCCAGTTCCGCGTGCAGGGATTTCCACGGCTTGAGAAACGGCAGCACCGCCAGTAGGCGCAGGCTCAGCAAACTTTTCCAGCCCGGAAACGGCACCTGCAGACACGGGGCGAACTTCTCCAGTTTCACCCGGTTGTATTCCATGAACCTCCGGAAGCCCTGTGCATCCGCCGGCGACAGTTTCGCAATCTCCACCACCATCCGCTCGAGGTCCGGTGTCGCGCGCAACTCACCGCCCGCGCCGAACACCAGCCGGTATTGCGGGTCGAGCTTGGTCATCGGCACTTCCTTGAACAGATCGCGCCCGACCGCTTGAAAAATTTCCTGCAGGATTTGCGGGTAAAGGAAAAACGTCGGTCCGAGGTCAAACCGATAGCCATCGGCTTCGATCGCCGAAGTGCGTCCGCCCACGCGCGGTTGTTTCTCCACGACCGTGACTTCCACCCCGGCCTTGGCGAGCAACATGGCGGTGGCCAGCCCGCCCGGCCCAGCTCCCACAATGATGACACGTCTTGGCATCTGTTCTTCCTAGACGAAACGCGCGACGACTGCAAGTTCAGTTGCCCATCAAAAAACGAAACGCCCGCTTCAGTCCGGCCAGGGAAAGTTTCTGTGGCGGATAACGGAACGGCGTGTCCAGCCAGATCGCCCGGCGTAAAACCGCGCGCCGATGCGTGAACGCGTCAAAGCCCGCGCGCCCGTGATACGCCCCCATCCCGCTTTCGCCCAATCCACCAAACGGCAACCCGGTGCCGATCATGTGCGAGACCACGTCGTTCACGCACACGCCGCCGGAACGCGTCTCCGTCAGCACGCGCGTCTCCGTTGCCCGGTCGCGTGTGAAAACATACAGCGCCAGCGGTGTCGGCCTTTCGCGCAGCAACGCGAGCGCGTCGTCGAGTTTGTCAAATTCCAGCACCGGCAGAATCGGCCCGAAAATTTCCTCCTGCATCACGGGCGTGTCCGGCGAAACGTCCGTCAGAATCGTCGGTGCCAGGAACAAGTCCTTCGCGTCATGCGCGCCGCCGTGAACAACTTTCCAGTCACGCAGATACTTCACCAGCCGCTCAAAATGACGCGCGTTCACGATGCGTCCGTAATCCGCGCTGTGGCTGGCGTCTTCGCCATAAAACTCATGCAGGGATTTTTTCAACGCCGTCAGGAACGCATCCCGCACACCGCGCTCCACCAGCACATAGTCCGGCGCCACGCACGTCTGCCCGGCGTTCATGAATTTTCCCCACGCAATCCGGCGCGCGGCCAGTTCAATCGGCGCGTCGCCGCAGACGATGGCGGGGCATTTGCCGCCGAGTTCGAGCGTTACCGGTGTAAGATGCTTGGCCGCCGCCGCCATCACGGCGCGTCCCACGCGGGTGCTGCCGGTGAAAAAAATCTTGTCGAACCGTTCGCGCAGCAAAGCCACCGCCACATCCACCCCGCCGGTGGCGACGGAAATATATTCCTCCGCAAATGTTTCCCGCACCAGCGCCGCGATGGTTTCCGCCGTGTGCGGAGCA
Source organism: Verrucomicrobiota bacterium (assembly GCA_050012035.1). Taxonomy (GTDB): domain Bacteria; phylum Verrucomicrobiota; class Verrucomicrobiia; order Limisphaerales; family UBA11358; genus UBA11358. Next base: position 241,738 of record JBEKHY010000002.1, read on the forward strand.
AGTTCGGACGGCTTCAACATAATGCAATTCCCCGCCGCGATGGCGCTGACCAACGGCGTGAGCAGCAGTTGCACGGGGTAGTTCCATGGGCCGAGGATGAGCGCGACGCCGAAGGGTTCGGGCTGGATGAACCCGCGCGCCGGCCAAGCGAGTAGCGGTGTGCGGCAGTGTTGCGGTTTCATCCATGCCGGCAGGCGGCGGAGAGCATGGCGGATTTCTGCAAGCACAAGCCCGAATTCGGACGAATAGGCCTGGTGCGGCGATTTGCGGAGATCAGCGTGGAGCGCGGCCAGCAAAGGGGATTCATTCCGCTCCAGCGCGCCGAGCAGGATTCCAAGCTGCGCCCGCCGGAACTCCAGCGGGCGCGTCGCACCGGACTGGAAGAAAGAGCGTTGGCGTTGGACAATGGTGGTGAAATCCATAATCAGCTTGGTCAAAGTTCTCGCGCCACGTATAAGTTCGTCAAGCAATGATTCGTTGGCTTCCGATTTTGATGTTGTCCGCCGCGTTGCCGGCGCGGGCGGACGCCGTTTCCAACAAACTGACCGCGGCAGGCATCACGGAGTTCACCGCGGCGTATCAGGCATGGGACGGCGCGCGGTTTGGCACGGCGGCGGAGCTGTTTCGGCAGGCCGGCACCAACGCGCCGGCCAACGTGACCAATTTTTACTGGCTGGGCGCGGCGGAGTTTCATCGCATGCTGCAATTGCGCGCCAATCCCACGAACGCGCCGGCCGCCGATGCCGCGATGGAGGCGGCGGTGGCCGCGCTGACGACCGCCGTGAAGCTGGACGGGCGTCACGCGGAAAGTCACGCGCTGCTCGCAACGCTTTACGGCATGAAGATCAACGGCGGCGTGCTGCGCGCCGCCTGGTACGGCCCGCGCGTGGAGAAACATCAGAACCAGGCGCTGGCGTTCGGCGCAACCAATCCGCGCGTGCAGTATCTGCTGGGCATGTGCCAGTTTCACACGGCCAGGAAGCCGGCGGAGTGGCGCGAGGCTTTGACGACGTTGCTCACGGCGGAAAAACTTTTTCAAGACGAAGACAAAGTTCCCGGCGGGCCGCTTGACCCGCGCTGGGGGTATGACAGTTGCCTGACTTTCATCGGTCGCGCTTATGAAATGCTTGGCCAACGGACGGAAGCAGGGGATTATTTTCGCAAGGCGCTGGCGATGCACCCGCAGGACAGCGTGGCGCGGGCTGGTCTGGAACGGGTCACGGAAAAGAAGTGAGGACAGCATGAGCGTCAAAAAAATAATCGTCATTGGCGCGGGGGTGGGTGGATTGTCGGCGGCCATCTCATTGAAGCAGGCCGGTTACGACGTTGAAATCTTCGAGAAGAATGCGCAGATCGGCGGCAAGTTGAATGTGCTCAAGGAGCGCGGCTATACGTTCGACCTTGGCCCGTCCATCCTGACGCTGCCGCACATCTTCGAACGGCTGTTTGAACGCAGCGGCAAAAAGATGAGCAATTACTTTTCCATCCGCGCATTGCGACCACACTGGAGGAATTTCTTTGAGGACGGCGTGGTGCTCGATCTTTATCCAGAACCGGAAAAGATGGCCGCCGAGGCGCGCAAAGTCGGCGAACCGCCCGAAAACATCGAGCGTTTCCTCGCCTACTCCGCCGGCCTTTACGATCTGACGAACGATGGCTACTTCGAGCGAGGCCTGGACACGTGGCGCGATTTCGCCCGGCATTATGGGCTATGGAAGTTTTTCCAGTTCGATTTGTTCCGCAACATGCATCAGGGCGTGGCGTCGCATCTAAAGACGCGTTACTTCCGCGACATCTTTGATTTTTTCATCAAATACGTCGGCTCTTCGGCCTATCGCGCGCCGGCGTTCATGAATGCCATGCCCACGATCCAGTTTCGCTACGATCTCTGGTATGTGGACGGCGGGCTTTACAACATCGCCATCGGCCTGCGCCGCTTTATGGATGAACTCGGCATCAAGATTCATCTCAACGCCGAAGTCAGCGAAGTCCGCCGCGAAGGTACGCGCGTCACCGGCCTCGTCGCGAATGGAACTTTCCACCCCGCCGACATTATCGTGTCGAACATGGAAGTCATCCCCGCCTACGAAAAATTGCTGCGCGAGGACCGGCCTTTCATCGCCTCGCTCGAAAAGAAACTTGAACCCGCCTGCTCCGGCCTGGTGCTCGACCTTGGCCTCGATTGCCAGTATCCGCAACTGGCCCACCACAACTTCTTTTTCAGCGGCCACCAGCGTGAACACTTCCACACTGTTTTCCAGAAACACCAGTTGCCTGACGATCCGACAATTTATCTCGTGGCCGCGTCCAGGACCGACCCAACCGTCGCGCCGCTAGGCTGCGATTGCCTGAAGATTCTGCCGCACATCCCCTATATTGACGACGAACACCCGTTGAAACGCGAAGATTACTTGAAGTTCAAGGAGCGCATCGTGGACAAGCTGGTGCGCATGGGCTTGAAAGACCTTCGCAAGCACATTGTTTTCGAGCATTGCTGGACGCCGCTGGATATCCGCCGGCAATATTACTCCAACAAAGGCTCGATCTACGGCGTCGTCAGCGATCGTTGGAAAAATCTAGCCTTCAAAGCGCCGAAGCAAAGCACGCTTTATCCGAACCTCTTCTTCGTCGGCGGCTCGGTAAACCCCGGCGGCGGCATGCCGATGGTCGTCCTCTGTGGCCAGAACGTCGCCAAAAAAATTGTTGCGTGGGACAAATGATGATCCTGCTCGCTGTCACGCTCGTGCTCTGGTTTGCGGGCTGGATTGTGCTTGGCCGCGTCCAGCCTCGGGGCCGCGGCAAAGTGAATCAATCTGTTTCCGGCGAACAACTCTCCATCATCATCCCTGCACGCAACGAGGAACAAAATCTTCCCACACTGCTGCGTTCAATCACTACGCAGCCTGTTAAGCCGCGCGAAATTATTGTCGTGGACGACAGCTCGACGGATCGCACCGCCGAACTTGCCCGGCAACTTGGCGCGACGATAATTGCCTCGCAACCGCTGCCCGACGGCTGGCGCGGCAAGACGTGGGCCTGTCACCAGGGCGCGGCAGCCGCAACTGGCGACCTGCTGTTGTTCCTGGACGCGGACACATGGTTCGAGCCGGGCGGCTTGTCCCGTATTCTCTCCGGCTACACCGGCGGCGCCTTCTCGGTCGGGCCGTACCACGCCGTCCGCAAGCCGTACGAAAACCTCTCCCTGTTCTTCAACCTCAACATGAACGTCGGCACAGTGCCGCGCGGGTTGTTCGGGCAGATGTTGCTGGTGGAGCGGGAGAGTTACCGGCGCGTTGGCGGACACGAATCCGTCAAAGGCCGAATTCTGGAAAACTTCTGGCTGGCGGAGCAGTTTCGCGCCGTCGGCATTCCAGTTCGCAGCGAGCGAGGCCGGGGCGCATTCTCATTCCGCATGTACTCCAACGGACTGCGCGAACTCATTGAAGGCTGGACCAAGGGCTTCGCGGCCGGGGCTGGCCAAACGTCGCGGGGAACGCTGCTCGTGGTCGTGGCGTGGATGACCGGGCTCATGCTGCCGCCAATCTCGTGTCTGGCGACCGGTGATTGGCTCCGGTGGGGCGCGGTGTATCTGTTGTGCGCCGCGCAGGTGGGATGGCTGGGCCGGTTGGTGGGGGCGTTTCGCTGGTACACGGCATTGCTGTATCCGGCGCCGCTCATATTTTTCTTCGTCATATTCGCCCGCTCGGCCTGGCGGGCGGGCAAGGCGGTCACCTGGAAAGGACGGGAGATCCGTGCCGATTGAACTGCCCATCGTGTGGATCATCGTGTTGAACGTGGCCGGCTGGCTCGTCATCCAGCTCGGCCTCGCCTGGCTGTTTACCAAGATGCCGGTGACGTGGTTCAATCCGGGCGGCTCGCGCGCCTGGGAACGGAGCGGACATTTTTACGAACGCGTCTTCGGCATCAAACGCTGGAAAGATCGGCTGCCGGACGCGGCGCGCTGGTTTGGCGGAGGATTTGCCAAAGGCTCATTGGCCGGACTTGCTCCCGGCTACCTGCGGCGTTTCGTCCGCGAAACGTGGCGCAGCGAACTGTGTCATTGGCTGGCCATCGGTTGCGCCCCGCTGTTCTTCCTCTGGAACCCGTGGTGGGGCGACCTGATCATCGTCGGCTACGCCGTAGCGGCGAACCTGCCCTGCATTCTTGCCCAGCGCTACAATCGCTTGCGGCTCCGGCGGCTGCTCGCCCGACGATTCTGAGGCGCGGGCCGGGCATGTTCCAGCCGCGGCGTCAAAGATTTCAACTGTTCAAATGAGATCAAAATTCAAAAATTGGTGCGGGTGTGAAGGCGAGAGTTTCAAACCGCCCGTTGATTTGGGGGGCGAAAAGTGCCAGTGAAAGTGCCAGTGAACCTGTAGTAAATGGGTAATTGGTCAGTAGTTGGTTGGTATTGGACCCGTAATGCCGAGTTCTTGACACGCACTCAAATGCGTCTGATTCTATCGGCGTTCGACAGTTATGAGGCGGTACGCCTCTGGTGGTAGGGCGGTAGTTGACGAGTAGTGAGTTTTGAAAAAAGCCGCTATTTTCGTTCGATTCCGACCCTCGCCTCCAGCCTTCGCTCGCAGGCGAGCTTCGGCTGGCCCGTCGGCTGTAGCTTTACGAGAGCGCAGGCTGACAGGCCAGCCCTGACAAAAGGTATCTGCTTGTTCAAACAACCGTGCCAGCGGCTTGGCATCGAGGGAGTGACGCTTCACAGCTATCGTTACGCTGGGCGGAACGGGCTTTGAAGTGCGGCTACCCGGAGCGGTTCGCGCAGCAGGCATTGGGGCACAATTCCAAGGCGGTTCATCATGGGGGTTACACCCCATAGCAAAGAGCCAGCCCAAGTCGTATCGTGCTAGCAGTAACTCAAAAGCTGGCTGATGTTGGCGCTATTCTTTTGAGGGCGAAAACTAAAAATCATTT
>JBEKHY010000003.1:0-171403 GCA_050012035.1 Verrucomicrobiota bacterium
ATCGGGCGCGGCACGCGCGTGCGCGACGACTACGGCAAGCTCTGGTTCAACATCCTCGACTACACCGGCACGGCCACGCGCAACTTTGCCGACCCGACCTTTGACGGCGACCCCGCCTTCGCCACCCAGGAGGAAATTGACGAATACGGAAAGGTGAAGGAAACCGAAGTCATCACGCCGGAGGAAATCGAGGATGACGACGGCAAGCTTCAGGAAGAAGTCCAACCGCCCGTCATCGTAGATGGCCCGCTACCCGAACGTCGCAAGTATTACTTCGACGGCGGACAGGTGGAGATTGCCGCGCAACTTGTTTACGAATTGGACTCTGACGGCAAGCAACTGCGAGTGGTTAAACTCACGGACTACACTGGCGAAAGGGTGTGCTCAATCTGTCACAGCACGGTTGAGTTGCGGGCACGCTGGAGCAACTTGGAACAGCGGGCACAAATTATCGAGCAACTGCACGAGCGGGGGATTGATTTCCGGACGCTCGCAGTTCAAGCGGGCAAGCCGGACGCCGACCCGTTCGACCTGCTGTGCCATCTCGCCTTCAACGCGCCCGTGCTCACCCGCCGCCAGCGCGCCGACTGCGTGAAGAAGCAGCAAGTAGCCTTCTTCAATTACTTCGCGCCGGAAGCCCGCGAAATCCTGAACGACCTGCTGGAGAAATACGCTGTTGACGGCGAACTCCAGTTCACCCTGCCCGACGTGCTGAAACTCCCGCCGATTTCACAGCACGGCAATGTGGCGGAAATCATCGGCAAATTCGGCGGCGCAGACCAACTCCGCAACGCCGTGAACCAACTCCAAACGCTGCTGTATGCCGCTTAACACGATACCGCTGCCTCAACTGCCGACGCCAACCACGCCGCTGCTGACCGACATTGCCATCGCAGGACCTCCAATTCCTGCAATAGATCGGCTTCGTCTTATGGGCCACAATGAATGGGAAGACTTCGTTTTAGAATGGGCACATTCGCTGAAAGCCAAGTATGGCGCCGTGGAAAAGTGCGGCGGTGCTGGAGATAACCAAGTCCAATCGCTGCTGTACGTAGTATAGGTGCAATATGTATCCGAGAGAATTTTTCGACACATTTTGGCGACCAGACATTCGCGATGAAGTATTTGTCGCGATGCCATTCGACGATGCCCTTAAACCCAATTGGGCAAAAATCATCAAGCCAGCCATCATCGAGGCTGGACTCAAACCTCATAGGGTGGATGCCACCGTCATCTCAGGGAATATTCTGATTGAGATTATGGATGGCATCGCTCACTCGCGTTTAGTCCTCGGTGATTTAACACAATCCCCATTTGACACACCAAATGCAAATGTCATGTATGAGGTGGGACTTGCACATGCTTTGAGAGAGTCTACCGAAGTTTTGCTCATTAGAAGTGACCGCAAGAAATTGCCTTTTGACGTAAGTCATATCCGCGTTCACGACTACGAATTAAACGATGTGCCGTCCTCCAAACAGAAAATTAAAGAAACAATAGTCAATTTGCTTGCTGAGATCGAAATGAGGAAAAATCTGAAACTTCAAATGACCATTGAAAAACTTGATGATAAGTGTTTGCGTCTTCTGCGAAACGAAGCGAAGAAGGAATGCTTCGGGACGTTGCCTCTGGCTGTCCTCGAAAAATGGCTCGAACGGGAATCAAGTGAGGATAAACTTTCCAAAGCGCAAGCGCGCGATGCTTTCGTCTCACAACAATATGACGAAGCTGCAGTGACACGTCTGTTGGACTTGGGAATCGTAAGATTGGATGCTCACAAAAAAACCGGAAGCATGTCCATTTATCGCTGGACATATTTCGGACGACATATCCTCGTCAACCTTGGATATCGAGAGACGGCCGCTAAGCCAACGTGGAAAGCCAAATGAAAACCCTTTCCCAACCGACTACTGCCCAATCGCTTGGTGCGCTGCTCAAATCAGCGCGCGACATCATGCGCAAGGATAAAGGACTCAATGGCGACCTCGACCGCCTGCCGATGCTCACTTGGATCATGTTCCTGAAGTTTCTCGATGACTTGGAACTTCAGCGCGCGGGCGAGGCCAAGCTCGCCACGAAAAAGTTCAAGCCAGCCATCGAACCGCCCTATCGCTGGCGCGATTGGGCAGCGAAGTCCGATGGCATCACCGGCGACGAATTGCTTGCCTTTATCAACAACGAGGAAACCACCTTGCCGAACGGCAAAAAGGGCACTGGTTTGTTCCGTTACCTGCGCACGCTCACCAGTTCCAATGGTGACGACAGGCGCGATGTTGTCGCCACGGTGTTCAAGGGTGTGCAAAACCGAATGGTCAGCGGCTACCTGTTGCGCGATGTCATCAACAAGCTCAACGGAATCCACTTCACTGCCAGCGACGAGTTGCACACGCTGGGCGCGCTCTACGAATCCATGCTGCGCGAGATGCGCGATGCCGCGGGCGATTCAGGCGAGTTCTACACCCCGCGCGCCGTCGTGCGCTTTATGGTAACCGTGACTGACCCGCGCCTGGGCGAAACCGTGCTTGATCCTGCATCTGGCACGGGCGGTTTTCTCGTCGAAGCGTTCAATCATCTGTCCAAGCAGGTCAAAACCGTGGCCGACCGCAAGGTCTTGCAGGAAAAATCTCTGTTCGGTTGCGAACCCAAGACGCTGCCGTATTTGCTTTGCCAGATGAACCTGCTCCTGCACGGCCTTGACGCCCCGCAGATTGACCCCGGCAATTCCCTCCGCTTCAAGCTCACCGACATCGGCGAACGCGACCGTGTGGACGTGATTCTCACCAATCCGCCATTCGGCGGCGAGGAGGAAAAAGGTATCCAGGGCAATTTCCCGGAAGACAAGCAAACCGCCGAAACGGCATTGCTGTTCCTGCAACTCATCATGCGAAAATTGCGTCGGCAGGGCGGCAAGTCTCGCGCTGCCGTGGTCGTGCCGAATGGCACGTTGTTTGGCGATGGCGTGTGCGCGCGCATCAAGGAAGAACTGCTCAAGGAATTCAATCTTCACACCATCGTCCGCCTGCCCAACGGCGTGTTCGCGCCTTACACCAGCATCCCGACGAACATACTGTTCTTCGACCGGTCCGGCCCGACGCGCGAGGTTTGGTATTACGAACAACCGCTGCCCGAGGGCCGGAAGAATTACACCAAAACCGCACCTATCCAGTTCGAGGAATTCGCCGACTGCATAAAATGGTGGGGCCAACCTGGCCCTGGCATAAAACGAAAAGAAAACGAGCGCGCCTGGAAGATGCCCGCCGCCGAGTTGCTGGCCAATGGCTGCAACCTCGACCGCAAGAACCCGCGCGCCAAGGAAGACATCACGCATCTGCCGCCCGCCCAACTCGCCGCCGACATCCTAAAGAAAGAGCAGCGCATCGCGGAAATCATGGGGAACATCAAACGACTACTGCATGGCTGAAGTTGCACAACTAACCGCAGCGGAACGGCGTTTCCAAAGAGACGCAGTTTACATCGCAGCCCGCGAACTCGCATTCTCGGCTCTTAGCAAACAATTCCCTACCGCACACTTGTCAGACGTTGTCGATTTTCTTTCCGGCTTCGCATGGTCTGCTTCCGCATTCAACTCTGGCCCAGCCGGCGTTCCGATTATCCGCATTCAAAATCTCGGTGGTGATGGCAGCCGAGAATTTGTGTTTTGGGAAGGGGAGTTCGATGAAAGATTCCTGACCCGGGCCGGCGACCTTCTCCTAAGCATGAGTGGCAGTTTCAAAGTATGCCGGTGGTCTGGGCCTGACGCCCTGCTCAATCAGCGAATAGTAAGGTTTCTACCGAAGGCTGGTCACATGGACTTGGATTTCCTGTTGTATGCGACAGACGCGATTGTAGAGGGAATCGCGAATTCAGCGACACAGACGAGCGTGAAGAATGTCTCGCTTAAAAGTCTCGCTACATTCCGCATTCCCGTGCCACCGCGAGATATTCAACAGAACGTTTCTGAGTTCTTGGCGGCGGTCAAATTGCGCAAACCGCGGCAGGATTGGCCGAAGCCCATTGAAGTTCTGAAACAGGTGTTTTCAACGGTGGTGCGGATTGAGGAACTGGCCGCCCAAATCCACGAGGCCCGCATCCTCCGCCACCAAGCCGCCGAAGAAGCCGAGGCGGTTGTCCTCTCAGCCTTGAAGCATCTTCGCTTGCCAAGCGGCACAAAAACCAAACCAATCGGCGATTGTTCAAGAATGAGTACCGGCACAACTCCGCCGAGCGATCGGAGCGATTTCTACGGCGGGCCGATCCAGTGGTATACGCCTGGCGATTTGGAGTATCAGCAACGGCTGAACGCTTCATCACGCACATTGTCGGAACTCGCGCTGGCCGAACGAAAAGCCAGAATGTTTGAGCCCGGCACAGTGTTGCTCGTCGCCATCGGCGGTTCCCTCGGGAAAGTTGCGCTGACTCACGAACGCTGTTCGGCCAACCAGCAAATCACCGGCATCAAATTCTCTGACGAAATTCTGCCGGAATATGGTTTCTGGTGGATGCGCGGCTTGGGGAAGGAACTTATGGCTGCTGCGCCACAGGCAACATTGCCAATCATCAACCAAGAGCGAATCGGCGCATTTGAAATCAGCGTCCCCCCGCTCCCCGAGCAACGCCGGATCGTGTCCGAGCTGGACGCGTTGCAGGCAGAGGTGGACGCGCTGAAGCGCCTGCAAGCCGAGACCACCGCCGAGCTGGATGCTCTTTTACCGTCCATTCTGGACCGCGCCTTTAAATGTAAACTCCCATGAATTTTGCGGCCACAGATGATTTTTCAGCGAAGTTCATTTACAGGGTGATTCGTAGGCGCGCCCCGATGTTCGCCGTGGTTTTCGCACTCCTGTTTTCGATTATTGCCGTTGCCCAATACCTTTTCGTTCGCCACGGAGTTTACAAATCAGCACAGCTTCAGTCGCAGCAATGGGCAGACGAAGTTGCCGCAGAAATTGCATATAACGATAAATGGGACCTGATGGCATATCGCCGGTCAGAAGATATTGAAGCTCCACATGTTTTCACGTTCACGTCGGATGGAATAGTCATTGAAACGACCGGATTCATCCCGGGGCTAATTGGCCGGGCCAAACTGCTCGACGACTCAATTTTCACCGAACCGAAAACCGTAACGGTGGCGGAAACGGGCGAAACATGGAGAGAGTATGCAATAAAAGTCAGAGGAGGCATTGTCGCTTTGGGCATCTGGAATCCTCAAGATGTAAACGCACCAGATGAGCTTCTGAAGAGTGCCGCTCATGAATTCGGTTCTACAATTGAGGACGCCGTAAAGGTTCACACCCGCCAAATATCCGCGCAGGTAGATTATGCGATCATTGATGATTCTGGCAACTTGCTATCTGAGGTTGACTGGTTTCCTCTCAAAGTGGAACCGAGTTCCATTTCCGAGCTGGCAAAATCACGCGGATTGATTCAGAGAGGCGGCAAGTCGTATTTGCTCGTCTCCAAATCCATTCTGGACCCACGAGGCAATGACGTTGGCACAATCATCGTGCCCAAAGAAGTCACTGGCGAGGAGCACGTGATTCGCCAGCACATCGTTTTTAACGCAATTGCGACTTTGGCATCTTGGCTGGCAGCCTTGGTGGTTGTGGTCGTATTCCTTGCAGTCGAAGACTGGCGGCACCGCCCCCAAGCAGCCTCGCTTGAGGATGCGCTGAAGAACGGTGAATCACAATCGGTTGAATTCAAAAGAGGTCTTCCGGACAAGACACTTGCCATGGCGATTGCTGCATTCGCCAACACAAACAGTGGCACGATCTTCTTGGGCGTAGATAATGACTGCCAAGTTGTAGGGATTGACTGCGACTCGCCGACAAGAAAGGACGAAGAACTGAAACGACTTCGTCAAATAACGGCAGAGAAAATTAAACCAGCGATTTCGGTGACAGCCGATTTTATCACGTATGAGGGGAAGGTCGTTCTGAGAATATTTGTGCCACGCAGCGAACAGCCTCTTTGCTTCGTGGACCATGAAATTTATGTGCGCGAGCAAAGCGCAAGCATGAAGGCAACCCCTGAACAAGTGGAGAGAATCGTGGCCAAATTTTATGGATGAAATCGTCCATTAGCAAACTCCGATGGAGCAAAGACGAATTCACTGAGGCGCCTGCAAGCCGAGACACCCGTAAAGAACACGGGGCGGGCCACCGTAAATAACACGGGGCAGGCCGCCGCCCGTCTTCGCCTCACAGCTCCGACGAGGCAAGCCGAACCGCCTGCATTTCATTTCGGCGCGACAGGGTTGGGCACCTTTCCGCCTTCGCCGAGGCTATGGTGGACAGGGCTCCCCGCCATCCTCCCATCTTCGCCCGGCTTCCATCTTCGCACTGCTTCGCCGAGACAAGTCGCCGCGACAGGCGACCGCGCTGGCAAAGGGGATTTGGCGTCATCTTGCTTTAACAAAAGCAGTTCGTTTTTTCTGAACGGCGCCGGCCGCTTTCCGGATTGCCGGCCAGCGCAGCTTGTGTTAACATCCGAATATCATGAAAGCAAAAATACTTGTCAGTGCCTTGGGTTTGCTCATTTCCGGCACGCTGGTGGCCGTCGCCGGCGAATTTCCAGACAATTGGACCTGGGACGACAAGCCTGAGCAACGCGCCGCCCACGCCGCCTTGGAAGGCAAGCCCATGCCCGCCTTTCACGTCAGCAACTGGATCAATGGCGGCATCACTTCCGGCGACATCAAAGGCAAGGTCGTGGTCGTGGATCTTTACGCCACCTGGTGTGGGCCCTGCATGAAAGCCATTCCCCATAACAACGAACTCCTGAAAAAATACAAATCTCAGGGACTGGTCATCATCGGCGTCTGCACGTCCGATCGTGGTCAGGAAACATTTGCGGTAAACGCCCAACAACATGGCATCCAATATCCGGCTGCCCGCGATCCCGAATTGAAATCCGAGAAGGCCTGGGCCGTGCAATACTATCCCACTTACGCCGTCATTGACCGCAAAGGAATCGTCCGCATCGTCGGCCTTTACCCCGATTACCTCGAAACGGTCATCAAAAAATTGCTGGCAGAACCCGCTCCGTAAAGGTGTGAAGGGATTAGTCCCGCATTTTGAATAATCGGCTGGCCACAGCTCGCGTCTTCGCTCTTGCCGTAAACGGGTAAGTCCTCACTTTTGACACTTTTCCGCATCCTGAAAATCAAACGCTGGAGACCAAAGCCAGAAGTCAGTGGCTGGTAGTCAGTGGTCAGTGGCCAGTGGTCAGTAGTCAACTTTTGCGCGTTTTGTGACTTTTTGCGGCAACAGGATCAGGTCAAACTTCCAATCCGCCGCAGGCGCAAGGCCGGTTCGCCCAGCTTCCGGGACTCGCCCAGGTCCACCTCGAATTCAGCCACCCAGTCATTGTGCGCCTCCGGGTCCACCAGCATTTGTTGCACGCGCCACGTTCTTTTGTCCGCCGCGGGGAGCACATAGGTGTGACGCACATTGCGCGCGTCGGGGTCGAGACAAATGCGTTCGTGGTCGGTGTGGTAAGCAGCCAACGCCTCTTGCAAACGAGCCGCCGTCCAGGGTTGCCCGTCGGCATCCTGCGGCGAACTGAGATTGACGATGGCTTGCTCGTAATCACCGATCACCAGTCCGCGCAGGAACGTGAAGATGCGATTGCGGATCGCGGCGGTGAATGCTTTCGTATCGCGCGTGATGTCGGCAGCAGCTTCTTCGGCCCCGGGCGGACGGACTTCCCGGGTCTCGCCGGGGCGATAATTCGGGTCGCGCATTTTCTCCCACTCGTCGAGCAGGCTGGAGTCCACCTGCCGGATCATCGTGCCCAGATAGAGTTCCATCTCGCGGACCTGGTCATTCTTGGCGGCGTCGGGCACGGTTTGCGCCAGGACTTTGAAGACGCTGTTCAGGTGCCGCAGCAGCACGCCCTCGGCACGCTGCAATTCGTAAAGCTTGATGTAATCGGCGAAGGTGCGGAATTCCTCGAACATCTCGCGCGCGATGGATTTCGGGTGAATGTTCTCCTCGCCCACCCAGGGATGCCGCGCGGCGAAGGCATTGAACGTGGAATAGACAAACTCACCATTCGGCTTGGGATATTCGAGCTTCTCCAGTTCTTCCATCCGCTGTTCGTATTCGATGCCTTCCATCTTCATCTCGGCCATCTTCTGGTCCTTCACCCGGTCGAGCTGTTTGCGCAGGATGATGTCCGGGTCTTCGAGGATGGACTCGACGAGCGTCAGCAAAACGAACGCGTAATCCGGCGCTTGCGGGTCCATGAGCGGAATCGTTTCGAGCAAATACAGCGACAGCGCCTGATCCATGGAGAAATCGTCCTGCAACTCGACGTTCACGCGCAGGTAAACGCCGTCCTCAGTTTTGGGAATGAACTCCACAATCTTGTGGTCAAGCAGTGAGCGGAACAATTGCCAGGCGCGTTTGATGTGCGCCTGCTTCTGCCGCGGCGTTTCGTGGCAATCGCGGATGAGCCGCTGCATCGCGGCGCAACCGTCGCCTTTGCGGCTGAGCACATTTAACAACATCCCGTGCGTCACCTGGAAGCGGGAGGTCAATCGTTCCGGCGGCGCGCTGAGCAGGCGGAGGAAGGTCTTCTTGTCCCAGTTGACGAAATTCCTTTCTGGCGGCTGGCGCTTGACGGTCTTCCGGCCATCGCGCGCTGATTTTTCCGCGAGCTTGAGGTTCTCGATGACATGCTCCGGCGCTTGCGCCACGACCCAGCCGCGATCATCAAACCCTTTTCGCCCGGCCCGGCCGCCGATCTGATGAAAATCCCGCGCGCTCAGGATGCCGGTCTTCTGCCCGTCGAACTTGCACAGCCGCGTGAAGAGCACGGTGCGGATGGGGACGTTGATGCCGACGCCGAGCGTGTCCGTGCCGCAAATGACCTTGAGCAATCCCTTTTGCGCGAGTTGCTCGATCAGCACGCGATACTTCGGCAACAATCCGGCGTGATGCAAGCCAATGCCCTGGCGCAGCCACTTCTTGATTTCCGGTCCGTAGGGACTGCTGAACTTGAACCCTTCCAGCGTGTTCGCAATCGCGGCTTTCTCTTCGCGGGTACAGACATTGAGGCTCGTGAAATCCTGCGCGCTCTGGGCCGCCTCCAGTTGCGTGAAGTGAACGACATAGACCGGCGCTTTGCCGTCGGCGACCAGGCTTTCCAGCGTCTTGGCCAGCGGCAACTCGGAATAAGCATGCTCCAGCGGCACGGGCCGGTCCGTGGAGGTGACGGCCACGGTCGGACGACCCGTGAGTCGCGTGAGTTCCTCCTCAAAAAACGTCGTGTCGCCGAGCGTCGCGGACATCAAAAGAAAGCGCGCCTGCGGCAACGTCAACAACGGCACCTGCCACGCCACGCCGCGTTCGCGGTCGGCGTAATAATGGAACTCGTCCATGATGACTTCCTGCACGTTGGCCGCCGCCCCTTCGCGCAACGCGATGTTGGCGAGAATTTCCGCCGTGCAGCAAAGGACGGGCGCGTCGCGATTGACCGAAGCATCGCCGGTGCTCAGACCGATGTTGTCCGGACCAAACTCGCGGCACAGCGCCATGAACTTTTCATTCACCAGCGCCTTGATCGGACAGGTGTAAATCGAGCGCCGGCCTTTGGCGATGGCCTGAAAGTGCAGCGCGGTGGCCACAAGGGTTTTGCCCGAGCCCGTGGGCGTGTTGAGGATGACGTTCTTCTCGTCGAACAATTCCAGGAGGGCGGATTCCTGCGCGGGATAAAGCTGTAACCGCCGGCCTTCCGCATATTCAAGAAAGCGTCCCAGCAGCACATCGTTGCTGAGTTTCTCATCGCGCGGAATCAGATCGTAAAGTGTCGCTGCCACCGGACGCGAACTCTACCGGTTACCGGCGCGACTGAGAAGGAAGATGAACGACGGGCAAACCGTGAGCCGGTTCAGCCAAACCCCGGTTCAAAGCAGCGCCAGTTGTTGTCCATTTGGCTAGCGCAAACTGCTGACGCCCATGTTGAGCAACTGTTGTGTCCAGCCACGGTATCCTGAGTTCAGAGCGGAAGCCGAGGAGCGAAGCGACCGGACGAGTCGGTAAACGGACACCAAACGGCTGGAAAAAAGGCCGGTTCCGAGCCTCGCCTCGTTCCGGTAAAGGTTTCACTTACAAACTTTATTTTACAGCGGACACGGGATCTGCGCTTTCAGTTACAAACTATATTTTGTGCGGCAGGATCAGGAACTGGTCGATTTTCTCGGTTTCCGATGGGTGGCGCTTACAAACTATATTTTGTGACTACATCTGTGATGGTCAAATCCATTATCAAGGCCCGAGTTGGAGGCGATAGAAGCGGAACGGGTCGTTGAGGTCGGTCACCACCAACGTCAGCGGCGGCACCGGCGAATTCGTCGTTAACCACACCTGCCAGTTCACCAGGTTCGTTGAAGTCAATACCGTGTAATCCGGTCCTTGCGGCCCGTCTGCCGTTAAGCTCAACTTGCCTCCGGAAAGGTTCACTGAACCAATCACAGGGTTGGTCAAGGGATTGACCGTGACCGTAAAGTTGTTGGTCGCGCTCAAACTCGGCGTGCCGTTGTCCGACACCGACACCGACACCGGATTGGTGCTGTTGGCCTGGCTTACCAGAGGTCGCCAGGTAAAGACGGCATCGGTGGCATTCGTGGTAAACGTCGCATTGGTCGGGCCGCTCAACAGTCTGAAGGTCAAGCTTTGAGGCGGCACGTCCGGGTCCGTTGCCATATTGGTGACCAAAAGGCTCACGCCCGCGTTGATGACCTGATTGGCCACTGACGCCCAGGTTGGCGGCGTATTGGTACCGATCCGCCCGACGAATGTCACCACGCTCAAGGCCGGCAACATATAAGTGAAAGCGGTGCTGTTGACGGCTATGGCCGGCTGGCTGGCCAGCGAGAAGTTGCTGGAGGTAATCCACGGCGTCACCGCGGTCGCAGTGAAGTTGGTCAGATTGAAAATTTGCGTCATCGGGCTGGGAGCGTAGTTGATAGCCACGATGGCAAAATTGGACGAAACCGGATCTTTGTAGGCGCTGATCCAGGTGAACGCATTGTTGGAGACGCCGATGCGATAATAACCGGGACGCACGAACCGGCTGTAATTGCCCAGCACATACATGCGTTTGGCGGGGTTGAAGGACAAATCGCACAGGGCTTCGTTGTCGGTTGCGCCATTGTTGATGAGCAGCCACCAATAATGCCACGCGTTCACCTGGGCATACGTCAGGAAGGAATGGATTTGGCCGGCCCAGTAAAGCCCGTTCGCGATGCTGCCATCAAAACTGTCAACGGTCGAAACCTCGGTTTCCCACAGCGGCTTATCATGGCTGTTCACCGGTGCGACCGTAAAATCGTAATCATGTGCCGCCAAAATGCCGACCTGGTTCGAGGTGCTCAGGTCGTTCAGAGAATTCGTGGTGAGAGCGAAATCCCAATGGCCGTCCTCGGCGATCATGATCTTGGTGGAAGCGACTCCGTTGTTCGACAGCGCATTGTGAAGGTAGGGGACGAAATCGTGAATTTGTTGTGAGGTCCAGGCGCAGGATTCGTAGTTAGTGGTGCTGTAATCCGGCTCATTTTGGACCGAGATGGCATACACATCCACCTGGTAATTGCTCTTCATGCTCTGGACGTAATTGGCGAGCTGGTTGGCGTAGGCCTGGTTGGACGCCGACAGGAAATTGCCGCCGTTTACAGAGCCCGAGTCTTTATAGGCCGGAGGCGGACTCCAGGGCGCGCTCCAGATTTTAGCACCCCGATCCCGCGCCAGCTGCATGATATTGGTTTCACGGGTGGTGCCGTCGGGCGCAATGCGGGTCCGCAACAGCGAAAGCCCGATGCCATTATTGGTTGTGACGGTGCCCACGCTATTGGTGTAAGCAATACTGGTATTTGTGGAAAAAAAGAGGTCCGCTTGATCCGCAGTCCAGGTGCTGCGCCAGGCTGAGGAGGCGCCAAAGCCATCGATGTTCTGGTGGACATCATTCCAATCCACAATGCAGTTGGTCGGAGCCGGCAGAGACCCGACAAATTTGATGTTATCCACCCAAAGTGTCGAAACTCCACTTAATCCCGGGCTGTAATAGGGTCCGTAAATGTAGATCAACACGTTGTTGATGCTCTGCAGGTCCGGGTCGGCCACCGCGTTAATGGGCAGGCTGACGTGCACCCAATTGGTGTTGCTGGCCGGAACCTCCACGCTGCCGTAATAGTCCGGGTTGTAGCCGATGGCAGTGCCAAATTGCAGGTGGCCGAAGATGGCCACGCCACCATTGGTGACGGTGGCTGACTCCGGCGCAAAACGGACATCGCACTGGAAATTGGTATAATGCAGACCATTGAGCGGCGGGCTGATGCCGGTAAAACCGTCGTAAACCTCGAATTGATTGTTCCCGCCATTGAAGTTGGCGGTGATTTTCATGGAGCCCGAAGCGGGATAATTGTTCGCGTCACTGGCGGAATCCCACACGATATTGCTGAAGGCGCCTCCAAACCAATTGCCCCAGACATTGGTAATCTGGCCGGCGGCGTAAATATTCGCGCCCGCATAGGGGTTATTGGTGGGGTTGAATTGATCGATGATCAAAGTACTCGACGGCCCGCCCGACAAGGTCGCGTCATCGAAGTAAAATACATCGTGTGTCCCACCACTCCCGTTGAGGCCGAAGACCAATTCGATATAACCGTTCGTGGGAGTGTTGTAAGCAGCAATCGTAGGCAAGACGCTTGAATAGTCCAACGTGACGGTTTGCTGCTGCACCGGGCTGTTGGACCAGAAGTAAAGTATGGGAGGCAAGCCGTAATTGGTGCCAGCGCCACTCAAGGTCGCATTTGCCCAATTTTGGTTGTTCCATCCATAACCCGAGGCGTTGATTGAAATGGATAAAATCTGAGAAAACCCGCTTTCATTCGTCGCCGCACTACCAGCCGGAACCGTCCACGTCCACGACAACAAATGGTTGGTAAGAAAAGCCGCCACATCGCCGGGGGTGTACTGCAATTTAATGGCAAGGGTCTGTTTGTACCCGCTCGACGGGTTGGACACGCACAGACTGTATTTACCGAGGGTGGCACCAAAGCTCGAAAAGCTGTATTGGCCGGCAGGCTCCGCGGGATTCGTAATCGAGTTTCCTGTGCTCCAGTCGATCCAGCCATCGTCGTTGTTGGCGCCGCTGCTGTTGGTTTCCCAATTACCGATCACCACCTGTGCTTGCGCCGCGACGGCCAAGCCGCCCAGCAAAGCAATGATGGTTGCAGCTTTGTACGAGGTTTTCATGGTTGATTGACTTTGGGTTGTTTAAGCTCTATAAACTTTATACTATCACGGCCAATGCCGCCAGCGCCAATAAGGCAACCATGCCTGCCGCGTATTATTTGCGGTAGCTTTTCATATCGTTTAGAGCAGGTCGTTTGTGATCCCCAAAGCGGCGCATCTCAGTTTCTTGCAGCAAGTTGTGCGTCTAATCCATCATGCGCTGGATCAGGACTTGAACTATTTCGATACCATCAACATCTATCGCGCAGACAGCAGGAAGGCTGTTCCCGGCAAGTCACTACGTGGTCAATCTGATAAGGTGAAAAACACACGCCAGACTTACCAGTTTCCAACTATATTGTCATCGGCATTCGTGGTGGGGCCTTCCAGTTTCCAACTTTATTGTTTAGCGTGAAAATGATCATCGGCAATTTTTCAGGGGAATATTGAATTTTCAGTTTCCGACTTTATTGTCGTTTTACAGCCATATTTGTGGTAAAAAAATATAGTTTGTGACCGGGAAATAAAGTCAGCAACTACTGAAACAAACCTACGCGGGTGCCGTACCCAAAATCTTTTTGACGAGATTGTGGCCTTCAATGCGACTTTCGACGGCGAGATTCGCGACGGGCAGCATTCGATTCAGCCACAAACCCGGCGGTAAAGCGCTTCGTAACGTGGCACGATGACCTCGGCGGAAAACCATTTGCGCGCCCGGCGCTGCGCGGCCTCACCCATCGTCGTCCGGCGTTTCGGCTCTTGAATCAAACTTTCAATTGCCCGAGCCAGGGCGTCCGGATTGTCAGAGGGCTCCAAAAGCCCGCTCACGTTGTCTTCCACCACCTCCGGGATTCCGCCCGCGCGCCGGGCAACGCTCGGACAGCAAAAATACATTGCCTCAAGTATGCTCAGGCAAAAACTCTCCGTCTCGGACGTGAACAGTCCGAGGTCGGCGGCCTGCAGGTAATCTTCGATTTCATTCACCTTCTCGCGCACCAGCACGCGGTCTTGCAGACCCAGCCGCTGCACGTCCTTGACGTACGGCTCGAAACTTCCACCCGCCATAATAACGAGCTTGAAGGCGTCGCGCGGGCGGACGCGCGCGACGGTTTCGAGCAGGAGATCAATGCGTTTCACCGGGCGAAGATTCGAGGAATGAAGAATCATCACCTCGTTGTCCGCCACGCCAAGCTCATAACGCACTTCCTCGCGTGAACGGCGCGGCGGTCGCGGTGCAAAGAAATTATGAATGACCTCCAGCGGTCCATTGAATCCGAGCACGCGCTGGGTTTCCGCTTTCAGGTAAGCCGAAACCGCCGTGACTGCATCCGAACAGGTGAGCGCATGATGGATGGCCGGCCCATAACCCGGATCGCAGCCGAGCAGCGTGGTGTCGGTGCCGTGCAACGTCGTGACCACGCGCGGCTGTTGGCCCGGCGGCAGCATCGCACGCGCGAGAATGGCCGCCGTCGCGTGGGGCACGGCGTAGTGGACGTGCAGGACATCCAGTCCGTGGTCACGGCTCACTTCGGCCATTCTGACCGAGAGCGGCAGCGTGTAATCCGGGTACTTGAACAATTGATATTCGTTGATGACCACCGGATGAAAATGCAGTCGCGGCGTATTTTCGGGCAGCCGGAACGGGCGTTCGTAACTGAGGAAATGCACCTCATGACCGCGCCGCGCCAATTCCTCGCCCAGACAGGTGGCCAGAATGCCACTCCCGCCCACCGAAGGATAACAGGCGATGCCGATTTTCATATTCCATCGTCCTCGTTCTCGTTCCTCATCCTCGTCCTCGATTTGACTCTCGCGATTACGATTACGAGGACGACGACGAGGAGGATTGGGGCATTCATCCGTGGTTCAAATTAAAATCGCCGCGCACTGCGGCTCATGGCTGCCAGCGAGTCGAAAACGAGTGGATCATTCGGAAACAAGGCGATGGCATGGCCCGCACCCGCGCGCAGCCCGCACAGGCGCGCTCGCGTGAGTTGCAGTTCGACGTAGTTGCGCGCGGCAGCCTGCGAAGCATGTGCTTCCATCGCGGCGGTCCAAGCCCTGAGAATGTCGGGCGCGGAGACATCAATGAGCACCGGAGTGATGTTGGCCGGCTCGGCTTCGGGAGTTACCGCGTAATAAAACAGTTGCTCAATCGCATGGGGCGGCGAGTTGCGCAGTTCCTTGACGCCGCCGTAACGGGCGAGCCGGCAGGCATCGCGCACGAGTTGTCCCAGCCGTAGATGATCGGGATGCTGATTTTCAACCAGGCTCGGCGCAAGTACGATACACGGCCGCACCCGGCGGATAATGCCTGCCAGTTTAATTGTGTGAGCCACACGAACTTCAAAGTGTGCATCACCGTCCAATTCGACAAACTCAACCGTTGCACCAAGGAGTGCGGCGGATTTTTTCGCCTCGGCAACCCGTTGTCCGAGCGTACCGTGGGACGCGGCTTCCCCGCGCGAGCAAATGACAAAGTGTGCCGCACGGCCGGCGCGGGTTTCTTTTGCTATGACGCCGCCGCACCCGAACTCGATGTCGTCGGGATGCGCACCGAAGGCCAGCAACGGCGCGTGTTCAGGACGGGATTTCGGTGTAGGCTTCATCGGAACGCTCAATCGTTTCACGATTCACAAAGGTGATTTCCGGCGCTTCTTCCGGGCGAAGATAGGCCCTTTCACCGGCCCCGGCAATGTAATGCGTGCAATGCACGACCGACTGCATCCAACGCAGCCGGGTGTCGCGTGCCGGACTGATTTGCTCCTTGTTGAAAACCACCGCGGGTATCTTCACATAGGAATCCCCGCCCTCGTGCAACTTCAATGAGGCTTTGAACCTGGGAGGAACGGGCTGTCCGTGTCCGCCGTGCTTCGACGCGGCGGGCCGCGAGTCCGGGCCGTCCGGCAGATCGGCCCTGCTCTCCTCATGGGCCAGACGGGCGCGGACGATTTCGCCTTCGAATGGAACGTCCACAAAAAATTCCGGGATTTCGCAGGCCGCGCGCCGGATGGCCGGGTCGCTCGACCGCACCACACGAATACGGTCGAGCAAATTCATGGCGCAATACATCTCCAGACAGAAATCGGCGACGTTGGACGCGGAGGCCTTCTCGAAAAGCGCGATTAATTTGCGTTCCACATAGTTGGGCAACTGGAGCAACGTCTTGCCCTGCCAGTCGGCGGGAATGCGTTTGAGGTATTGCGGCGAAAATTTCCGTTGGAGCCGGTTTTCGAAAACAAAGTTGAGCTGCGCCGGTTCATTGGTCTTGCGATGACGCAGGATGGTTTTGGTTTCGCGCGGGTCGTGGTCGCTGTCGTGATAGAAGAAAACGATTTCTCCGCCGAGCTCCGTTTGCAGCCGCCGGGCCGTCCGGATTTTGGCAAACAGGTAGCGCCGCGGGAAGAACCCGCACGGCTGTTGGCCGAAACAAATGACAGGTGCAGTGTTCATGACACAGACGCCTGTGCGAGTTTACTCTTAGAACCCAGTGCGGCCTGGATAACCAGGCTCAGCAGCACGCAGGCCGCGCACCCGATGAAGTTATACCAGAGATAGGAGAAATCGAGTATCGGGAATTGATGACGCAGGAAGTACAATACGAAGATCAGCATCTGAGCCGTCAGCGCTGCCCAGAAAACCGCCGTGCCCCCCACCCGCTTCACAAAAAACGCCACCAAAAACAACGCCAGCAGCACACCGTAAAAAACCGACCCGACGATATTGACGGCTTGAATCAGGTTTTCCACCAGGTTGGCAAACAGCGCGAACGTGAGCGCGACCAGGCCCCAAAATAAGGTGAACCATTTGGAGGCGGCGATGTAGTGCGCATCGCTGGCTTCGCGTTTGAACACGTGCCGGTAAAAATCAACCGTGGTGGTCGAGCCGAGCGCATTCAACTCGGCGGATTTTGATTGGAGCGCAGCGGCAAAGAACGCCGCGATCAGCAATCCAATCAAACCGTGCGGCAGGTGGTCGAGGATGAACGTGACGAAGACATAATCGGCATCGTTGCTTTTTACGCCGGGATCGTCCGCCTGCATCGCAGTCTTGGCCTCGTCCCGCAAGGCGTTACTGCGTTCCAGCGCCGCCAAGGCTTCTGCGCGGGCCCCGGCCTCGGCCTGACGGTCGCTGGCGTGTTTGGCGTCGAGCCATTGGTGGATCAGTTGTTCCTTCTGCGCATAGGCCGCGGTGTATTCCTGTTGGAGCGTTTGAAGCTTTCCGCCGGAATCATGCCGGATTGCCTGGTGCCAGGCGGGCTGGTTGAAAAAGACCGGCGGTTGTTCGAACTGGTAAAAGACAAAAACCATGACGCCGAGCAGCAGGATGAAGAACTGCATCGGAATCTTGAGCACGGCGTTGAACATCAGGCCCAGCCGGCTCTCGCGCAGGGACGAGCCTGAAAGGTAACGTTGTACCTGCGATTGGTCGGTGCCGAAGTAGGACAGCGACAAAAAAAATCCGCCGAGCAGTCCGGTCCAGAAGGTGTAACGCCGGTGGAGATCGGACGAAAAACTCACCGCTTCCAGTTTTTTGAAGCCACCCGCCACGGTGAACGCGTCGCCGAGGCTGGTCGGCAGCTTCGTGAGCAGGATGATAAAAGCCGCCACCATGCCGCCGAAAATGACGGCCATCTGGTATTTCTGGGTGAGGGTCACCGCCTGGCTGCCGCCCGTGACGGTGTAAATAATCACCAACAATCCGCTGAGGATGATGGTCAGGTCGAGCCGCCAGCCGAGCACGGTGGAGAGGATGATGGCCGGCGCGTAGATCGTGATGCCGGCGGCCAGGCCGCGTTGCACGAGGAACAGGCCGGCACCGAGCAGACGGGTTTTGGCATCAAACCGCCGGCCCAGAAATTCGTAGGCGGTATAGACGTTTAAGCGCCGGTAAATCGGCAGGAACACTGCGGCGACGAGGATCAGCGCCAGCGGCATGCCGAAATAATTCTGCACGAAATCCAGCCCGCTCTCGTATCCCTGGCCCGGCGTGGAGATGAAGGTGATGGCGCTGGCCTGGGTGGCCGCGACCGAAATGCCGATGGTCAGCCACCCGACGGTTTCGTCGCCCCTCAAATAGTGGCTCAGGTTCCGGTGCCGGCGCGTATGCCACGTGCCGTAGGCGGCGATTCCGAGCATGCTGCCAATCAGAACGACGAAATCGAGGGGGTTCATGAATAGAGCACCGTCAGGGCGACGAGCAACACCACCCACAAAAGGAAACAGCCGAAGACAAAAATGTAAACACCGCGCCAGGTGCGCAATCCGGGCAAGCCGGTCACTTCATCTTTGCCGTCAGCAGGCGTCTCAACCGATGTGGGGTTGTCCTCCGCAGGTTTCATTTTCCGAGTGAAACTAGATTGGCGAACAACCGGTAAGCACCGGGCACACCCGCGGGCAGTTGCCGGAACCAGGCCAGCCCGGTATAGACGAAATAACCTTTGCCGTATTGGGTGACGAGCAGTCCGCCTTTGAGCGGCGCTTCGCCGGGATCGCTGCAGGCGATGAGGGGCGTGAAATGGTCGTCCCACTCATTCGGGAAATACAAACCGCGCTCCTGCACCCAGCCGTCGAAATCGGCGCTCGTGATTTTATTGGGCGTGTTCAGCGCCGGATGCTCGGGCGCCAGGAACGTCACCGGCGCGGTTTCGTCCGTCACCCGTTGTTGCGACAGGTGCAGGTCGAACGGGGCCAGCTTGGCCGCAGCCTGCAAACCGTTCGGGTTGTTGTATTGCACAATGACGTTGCCGCCCGCTTCAACAAACGCGAACAACGCCGGAAGATTCGTGACGAGGTCGTGGCGAACGTTGAACGCGCGAATGCCAATCACCACCGCATCAAGCCCGCGCAATTTTTCAGGCGTGAGGTCCGCGCCGGTCAACGGCGTGACTTGATACCCCATTTGTTCCAAACCCTCCGCCACACTGTCACCGGCGCCCGGCACGTAACCGACCCGATGACCGCGAATGGCGAGTTCCAGACTCACCGCTTTGAAACGCGCCGGCGGTTGGAGCAATAACTGCGGGATGTGGGCGTAGTGAATCTCCACACGTTCGTTGGAGTAGCGGGCGCCATTGATTTCCACGACAGCCTTGATTTCGGCCGTGGTGGATTGTGCAGGAGCGGCAACGTCGAACTTGAATTGTGCGTGTTCGCCGACTGACTTGAAACGGAACGATTGATTCTTCGGTTTGACTTTCCAGCCATCCGGAACGTCCAATTGCAACGTGCCGGCGGCGCCGGCACGGAACGCGGCGGCTTCCACTTCAACCGGGCGCGTGGCCCCGGGAGTGAAGAGCCTGACCTCGGAGGCAAATTTCAGCGAGACGGGTGCAATCACGTCCAATCGGCGGCGTATATCACCCCCAGCCGAATTGGTGCTGATCTGCACCGGCTCGTCTGCCACGACCAAGGTCTGGCCGCCGACGTCGAATACTGCTTCGACCGGGAAAGCGGGCGGATCTTCAGGCCGCCCGATGAGCGCGGGATCCTCCACGCGGAACATGCCCACGGTGTGGTCTTCACGCAGCCAATACGGCTGGCTCAACTGTGCGTCAGCCGGCAGCGTTTGGGAGGATTCTTTCGTAACGGCCTGGCCCGGATGCAAGTCAACCTCTTCGCTGACCTGGTTGGTGATACCCGGATAACGCACCGCCTGCCAGCGGACGGGAACAACGCCTGACTGCACGAGCACCGTGTGGCGCAGTTGCAGCGTTTCGCCGGGCACGACTTCAGGGTCAGGAATTGTCGTCTCCACAGTCAGGCCCAGGCATTCCTGGATGATCTGATCCAATTGCCGGCGCTTTTCGTTCACCACCGGGTCGTCATTGGCAAGCGTGGCCAGATTTTTTTTGATTTCGAGCAATGCCGGCACCCTGGCAGCGGAGTCTTGCGGATTGAATTGCGCAATCGCCGCGTCGGTCAGCTTTCCAATTACTGCGCCGCCGGGTACCCTGCCCCAGGTCGTGTCCACGCCGTCAAGAATGTCGTTGGTCGCAGGTTCCCCATCGAGCAGCGCGAATGATTCGAGTCTTGCCCCGCCGCCACCGAAGCCCCGGAAATTGTCAAAGCCCTGGGTCTTGTGCATGGAGCGGCTGCGCACGGCAATTTCACTGAACGTCTCTCCGGATACAGTGTCCTTGCCGCCGACATCGATCCGGATGAGGTTGGTCGCGTTTCCACTGCGCTGAAATCCACCCACGTTCCAGAGGATGCGTTTGGGTTGCCACGGTGTCAGGGCGTCGAGCTGTTCGGGAAACGCCTTGGGATTACCGGCGAGTTTGAAGGCTTCCAGAGCCAGCACAGTCGAGGCCGTGTGATGCCCGTGCGTGCCGCCCGGCACCGGGGAAAAGCGCACGATCACCACGTCGGGACGGAATTCGCGGATGACGCGCACGATGTCGGACAACACCTGCTGCCGGTCCCAAATTCTCAGGGTTTCGCGGTAATCCTTGGAAAATCCAAAGTCAATCGCGCGCGAAAAAAACTGCCGGCCGCCGTCAATGCGCCGGGCGGCGAGCAATTCCTCGGTGCGGATGACGCCCAATTCTTCGCCGAATTCCGGGCCGAGCACATTTTGACCGCCATCACCGCGCGTGAGTGAAAGATAAGCGGTGCGGTAATGGCGGCCGCGCGCGAGGAAGGCAATCAACTGCGTGTTCTCGTCGTCAGGATGCGCTGCGACGTAAAGCACGCTGCCCATTTCACGGAAATTTTGCAGTTGCGGCAAAATGGCCGGAGCCGCGGGCGGTTCGTTATCTTGACTGGCACCCGGAAAACCAGCGAGCAGGCAGGCGCTCATGGCTGTGAGACGGAGAAACCAATTGGTGCAGCGGCCGGGTTTTGGGGATAAAACTTTTGTTCTCATGCGCGACGCCCGCACGTTTTAAAATTCAAACGACAAAGCTGGTTCTGCGCCGCGTTATTTCTGAACCGTGAACGGCACGGAGAATTGCGTGTTTTCCCACATCAACTTCAGCACGCCGCCGCCCGCCGAATTTTTCTCGACGGCCATGGTGAACTGGTCCACCGGTTTCTCCAGCGCCTCCTGCTTCAAATCCACCCGCGCGAGGTCCTGTTTTTGGTCATATTGAAGCCCCCACTGGCCGAGCTGCTTGTTGATGATCAATTTGGCCGTGCCGTCTTCCTGCGGCAGCGTGAACAACGTGTAAGCGCCCGCGGGAATCGTCGTGCCGCCCAACACAATCGGTTTCTGCGTGATGAGCAGCGTGGCCTCGTCGGCGCCCGTGCGCCAGACCTTGCCATAAGGCACCAGCCCGCCCCAGATTTTGCGGACTTCGCCCGTCCGGGGATTCCTGGTGTAAGGCCGGCCATAGACAATCGTCACCCGATTGCCGTCAATGACCTTGCTGGTGGTCTCGTGCGGGCTGACGCCCCCGGTGGAGGCCACACGGTTTTGCTGGGCCATGACCGGCAGCGCGTTAAGGAGGGCGGCGGTGACAATAACAAGGGTGGGTATGAACTTTTTCATTTTACCTCAGACAGTGGCGATTGATTTTTGTTGAATTTTAGTTTGGAAGCGAAACTGTCATGGTTGCTGGCTCGCAATTAAATCCTGGTTCATTTTCACGAATGAACTGCCGGGACCTTCAGCCTTGATGGCCAGTTCGCTGGATTGCTTGGCGGCGGCAATCGCGCCCGCTTTGTCCCCCTGCTTCGCCAGAATCTGCGCCTTTAAGTGCAGCATCTCGTAGGCAATCCGGGGATTGTCCGCCAGTCCCGCGTTGACCCAGTCGAGGGCCTTCTTCAGATCGAGATCATGGTTGTAGTAAAATGTGGCCGCCTGAAAATACAGGCCGGCCTGCTTCTTGTCCGGCGACGCCATAGCGGCCTCGATTTGCGGCACGAGTTTGCTGGTGACATCGACTGCCAGATGAATCGGGACCACTGTTTTTTCCCAGACCAGATTGAGCACCGCCGATTCATCGCGGATGTGATTGAATTCGATCGTGAAAGTCTCGACGGTTTCCGCCAGCGTCACAGGTGTTACCTTGAACCGTGCGACATCATCTTTTTCGTTGTATTGAAAAGCTCCCCATTGCGCTGTGTTCTTGTTGATGATGATGGTCCAATCCTTTTCACCGGGGATGGTAAAAAGCGCATAAGTGCCGGCGGGGATGTCCGTGCCTTCGAGTTTCACCGGCGTGCTGAAGGTGACCTTGGTGGCCTGGTTGGCGCCGGTGCGCCAAACCTGGCCGTAAGGAACAATGCCGCCGTAGATGGTACGGTTCTTCACGCCGGGCCGGGAATAAACGATCTCAATGTCCGTGAGACCGACGCGTTGTTTGAGTGTGCAGGCGGGGCTGGCGGCGGGGAAATTAATTCGGGGCGTTTGCGCCTCCAATCCGGAGCCCAGGGCCAATCCTGACACGGCCACGACCAGTGAGCGAAGCATCTTGGTATTCATAAAGCCATAAATCTAAATAGGCCGAACTGAAAGGAAAGAGAAAAAAGGTCGTGTCCCAATTTGAGGTTGGGAGCGCGAGTTGTCCTGATTGGTCAGTAGTGAATTGGTATTGCACCCGTGATGTCGAGTGCTTGACACACGCTCAAAAATGCCTGATTTTATTGGCGTTCGACGGTTATGAGGCGGTACGCCTCTGGTGGCAGGACGCTGGTAGGCGAGTAGTGAGTTTTGAAAAAATCGCTATCTTCGTTCGATTCCGATCCTCTTTCCGATAAAACTATCACTTACAAACTTTATTTTACACCGAACGCGGAATTTGCACTTTTAGTTACAAACGTTATTTTGTGCGGCAGGATCAGGAACTGGTCGATTTTCGTGGTTTCCGGTGGGCGGCACTTACAAACTATATTTTGTGACTACACCTAAAGACGATGGAACAATCGTGCGTTCCTTTCGTGTCAAAGATTGCGTCGCGGTCATCGCCTTGTGGCGGCGCACCGAGGGTGTGGGGCTGAACGAGTCCGACACGCGCCGCGCCATCGCCGCGTATCTGCGGCGCAACCCGCGCCTCAGTTTCGTTGCGGAGCAGGGTGGGCGAATCATTGGTGCCGTGTTATGCGGTCACGATGGCCGGCGCGGTTACCTGCATCACCTTGCGGTGGCTGGACGCCATCGGAAGCGCGGCATCGGGCGGCAACTGGTTAATGCCTGTCTGGCGAAACTCCGCAAGGCCGGCATCCCCAAATGTAACATCTTCATTTTCGCCAACAATGCGGCGGGCATGAAGTTTTGGACGCACACCGGCTGGAGCCTGCGGACGGAATTGCGTCTGATGCAAATTCGTCTGGATGACAGCCGCCGCGCGAGACGGGATTACCCGTGCTGAATGGTCCTGGCGATGTTCTATTAGTGTGAATCCGTGTCCATCCGCGGTTTAAGTCATCCGAATGTGTCCTGGAAAGCGCATGGCGGCTGACGCCGCTCTCTTCTGATTTCCAGTTGACAATTGTAATCTTTGCGGTTACTAATTAAGCAACGATTATGCGAACGAGTTGTCGCTTTGCCATGGCCGTGCACGTGCTGGCCGTCCTCGCTTACAAGGAGGGCGACCCGGTCACGTCGGCCATGCTGGCGGGCAGCGTCAACACCAACCCGGTCATCATCCGGCGGCTCCTGCTGTCGTTGCAGCGGGCCCGGCTGGTGGAGACCCGCAAGGGGGCCGGGTCCGGCTCCCGTTTAAGCCGTTCGCCCGGCCGTATCAATCTTGCTGAAGTTTATCGGGCCGTGGAAGCCGTTGAGCCTTTTGCCAGTCCCACCCGAAAAGCCAACACGGCCTGCCCGGTGGGCCATTGCATCCGGGAGACTTTGACCAGGGTTTTTGCGTCGGCGGAAAATGCCCTGGAACGGGACCTGGAGAAAACCACCCTGGCCGGGGTGCTCGGCATGATCAAGGCCGCGTGTCCGGGCGCCGCCAAAAAAACCGGTTGACAGTCTCTTTTTTTGTGAGAAAATGTAACTGTTGATATTACATTAAGTTGAAAGGAAAAAAGATGAAACAGACAAGCACGAATGAAAATCGAGGAAACGGCAGCTCGCCCCGGAAAGCATGCCGGGCATTTTGCCGGAAGATACGGGCGCAGATTGCCGGGGTCAAAGAAGCGATCTTTGCGGAAACGAGCCGCGCGCTTACGGCGCCGGAACGATTGGTCCGGCTGGCCCTGAATGAAGCCGAGGCGGCAGCCTGGCAAACGAAGTATCCGCACCTGCTTTTTCCCGCCCTCGCGACGGAGAAAGTCCAGGCGGTGGCCGCCTGGAACGCCCGCCAGCAATCCGTGCGGCAGAACAGCCCGGTCATCGCCCTTGCGGCGTAACCGGTCGCCCGCGCTTTTCGAACAGCGAAGCAACCATCAACGAGGAAGGAAATATGAAAGCGATCATCGAACTGAACGAAACAAATTTTGAAGCCGAGGTTCTGAAATCCGGCCAGCCGGTGCTGGTGGACTTTTGGGCTGAGTGGTGCGGTCCCTGCAAAATGATCGCCCCGGTGCTGGAGGAGATTGCCACGGAACAGGCCAGCCGCGTCAAAGTCGCCAAGGTCAACGTGGATGAAAATCCCGGCTTGGCCGGGCGTTACCAGGTTCAGTCCATCCCGGCGCTGCTTTATTTTGCCGGTGGCGTGGCCCGCGATCGGATCATCGGCGCCGCCGGCAAAAAGGCGATTGTGTCCCGGCTGGAAGGACTCGCGGTCAAAGCCTGAGGTGGACGATGGCAGACAAATTGAAGAAAATGTTAATATGAGAACCGCATTGAAACCATGCATCGCTCCAGCGGAACCAGTTCCATCGGAATCGCTTCGCGGCGATACGTTGCAATTGTACCTGCGCGAAATCGGGCAGGTGAAATTAATCACGCCGAAGGAGGAAATCATTCTCGCGAAGCGGATCAAAAAGGGCAACCGGAAGGCGCGCGAACAGATGATCACGGCCAATCTGCGACTCGTGGTGAAGATCGCCCGCGACTACGAAGGCCTGGGGCTTCCGCTGCTTGATCTGATCAACGAGGGCAACATCGGCTTGATGAAAGGCGTCGAGCGGTTCAATCCCCGCAAAGGCGCGAAGCTCTCCACCTATGCCTCGTGGTGGATCAAGCAGTCCATCATGCGGGCGCTGGCCAACCAGTCCAAAACCATCCGGTTGCCCGTCCACGTGGTGGACAAGGTGGCGCACATCCGGAAGGCGGAGGTGAAGCTGCGGGATGCCTTTAACCGGGAACCGACGGACCAGGAGGTGGCGGACCATCTGGGACTCGACCCGCGCCGCATCCAGCAGTATCGCGACGCGTCCAAGGCACCCATTTCACTCGACGCCCCGGTTGGGGCCGATGAGCCGCAACGAATTTCCGAGGTGGTGGCGGACCCGAATGCCGCGGCGCCCTTCGACCGGCTGGTCCGGGAAAACGACACGGAACTGGTCCAACAGGTTCTGGCCACACTCACGCCCCGGGAAAACACGATTCTGGCCATGCGGTTCGGGCTGGATGATGGGCGGCCCAAAACGTTGGAGGAAATCGGCGTTCAATTGGGGGTTACGCGTGAACGCATCCGGCAGATTCAGGAGGAAGCATTGAAAAGAATGCGCGTGAAAATCGCTGAAAAAGAGACACCATCCGTGGAAACAACGGTCATGGCGGCCTGAAATCGTCCGGCTCATTCGAGTTTACCCGAACGTGTCGCCGTTCCAGCCCCAGTTGCCGGGACGGACATCGGTGAAGTTCAGGTAGACCCGATCCGGCGGCACGCCGAGGGATTCCTTCAACAAGCTGCCAATCTTCTGCGCGAGCTGTTGATTCACGTCGTCGCTCAAACCGCCGATGCTGCGGATGTCCACGAAGGCGGCATTACCCGGTTTGCCGGACATGAGCATGGCCGCCGGGCTGACGACAACCATGACGTATTGCTCGGGCTTGCCAATCGTCCCGGCCACGAGTTTGGAAAGGGACGCGAGCAGTGCCTGTTTTTTTTCATCGGAGAGCGCGACAGTAGTTTCAAGTTTTAATAGTGGCATAATAATTTTCGGTTCAGGTTCAGTTTTGTAACTCGGTTTCAATCCAGGCCGTTCAAACAACTTTTCAATCCGCAGCTAATTTCGAAGCGATAACCGGCACGCTGTCTGCTAATGACAGCCATAACAAAGTGACAAGATTGTAACAAAATTGTTGCAAATGTCTGAAATGTGATATAATGCCGAGATGAACGCGATCATTTTTGCCATGCCGTTTGTAGTGGCGCTGGCCTTTGCGGTGCTCACCGTTCGTCAGGAAATGCGCTAGATTGCCGACAACTATTGTTGGCGGTTCAAGCTCAACAAACCTGTTGAAGTCCAAGGCGATGCCTTGGGCTTTGTTTTTTATGACTCGTTGATCCTGTTGCTTTACCGCGAATGGCTGGCATTCGTCGAAATGGGCGAGTCCCTGGCCTCCTTCAGACTCAACGCGGTGTTCAAACAGGTCTGCGCCTCGGCATAATCCGGTTTCAGCCGCATGGCCTCGCGCAGATGGTTGATGGCTTCATCAAGCTGTCCGTCCTGGATCAAGGCAATGCCGAGGCCGCAATGGGCCACGGCATTGTTCAGATCCACTCTTAATGCGGCTTGGAATGGTTGTGCCGCCTCGGCAAACCGGCCCTGCTTGTTCAGCAGGTTGCCGAGGTAGCAAAGCGCCTGGGCATCGCCAGGAGTCAGCTTCAGGCCCGCTTCAAATTCAGCAATCGCGTCATCGGGCCTCCCGGTTGCCGCGAAGGCCAGCCCGAGGTTGAAGTGCGCCCCGGCGAGCGTGGGGTCCAATTTCAACGCCGCCTGGAAATTGCCGATGGCTTCGGCGGTCCGGCCCTGTTGGACCTGCAGGATGCCCAGGTTATTGTGCGTCTCGGCAATGTTGGGGTTGAGTTCAATGGCCTTCTGGAAATGTTCAATGGCCTCGGCGGCCTGGCCTTGTTGGGACAACAGGATGCCCAGGTTGTTGTGCGCTTTTGCAGAGTTGGGACTGATCGCGAGGGCCTGCTGATAATGTTCGATCGCTTCATCGGTCTGACCTTGTGAGGCCAGCGCAAAACCCAGGTTATAATGGGCGAAGAAATTTCCTGTGGTGCAGGCAAGAGTGTGTCCCCACAGCGATTCACTGTTCCGCCAAAAGGCGATTTGGTTCCGGGCGCAGACTGCCAACGCAGCCGTTACACCGAAGGCCGCCACCCCCAGCACCGGCCGGCGCCAACGCCAGGAACGAGTCAAATCCCTGATGGCCCAGACGATGACCAGATACAACCCGATTTGGGGCAAATAGGTGTAGCGGTCGGCATGTGACTGGTCGCCCACCTGTACCAGACCAATCACCGGCACCAGCATGCCCAGATACCATAGCCAACCGACCAGAAAGCAGGGAAATCGCCGCGCCGCCAGAACCGCCAGTGCGGTTATGGAAAGCAGCAAGACGCCGGCGCCCACAAACTGCCAGACCGGCATGTCGTGACGATAGGGATAAAACGCAGCCAGATTTTCCGGCCAAACCAGCTGCACGAGATAAGTGACATAAGAAATCAGGGCGTTGCCGAACCGGAGCAGGAGAGGGAACACGATCATCGGTTTGATGACTGTCCGTTGTGCCAGGACCGTCGCCACGCACGAGGCGACACTCAACGCCAGGAACGGCGCTTTTTCCAGTGCGAGGCGCCGGGGAGTTGAAACCTCAAAACGTCTCAGCGGCCAGTAATCCAGCAGCAACAGAACGAACGGCACCGTCACCAGCATGGGTTTGCTCATCAACCCCAGCGCGAAAAACAACAGCGCCAGGAAGTAGGCGGGCGACCAGCGCCGGGAACCGGGAGCCGGTTTTTCCCGCGCGTAACGCAGGTAAGCCCCGAGAGTGAGCATGAAGAAAAGTCCGCTCAACACGTCCTTGCGCTCCGACACCCACGCCACCGACTCCACACGGAGTGGATGGATGGCAAACACGACCGCCACAAAGGCGCTGGGCCACAGCGTGCTGGCTGGCGGAGACGGAGCCCCGGCGTTTTCGCCAGGGGAACGGCCCGTCAATCTTCTTAACAGAAGGAACAACAACACGGTGTTGACCGCGTGCAGGATGACACTCGTCAAATGCAGTCCCGCCGGACCGGTGCCGAACAATTGCACGTCAAGCATGAGGGACAACCACGTGAGCGGATGCCAGTTGTTGGCGCATCCAGTCTGAAAAGCCCACAGCACACCATTCCAGGTCAACCCCTTTTGGACCTGAACATTGTTGTAAACGTAAAAATGGTCATCGAGGTTGACAAAGTCGTTGTGAAAGGACGGATAAAACACCGCCATCACCAAAAAGAACAACAATCCAGCCAGCCGGAATTCGGTTGACCGGAGCAAAGAATTCGCCGGCCGATTCGAAGCGACGATTTCAGAAACTTCGTCGGGAGTTTTCTGGCGCGCAGGCTGGCGGGTTTCCCACGCTTGCGATCTATTTTTCGAATCGGATTTGTCCATATTTGCCGGGCCGGACCCGCGGTCGCCGTTCGCCGGCGGGTTGTCTGGCCGCTGCGCAATTACACTTTCATCTCAAGAACATCAAGCAGATCGTTGCCAACGCTTCGTTTGCGAATAACCGTCAGCTCTAATGCCGGAGAAACGGCCGCTCTCAATTCCCGCCTTCGCCGCTGGCTTCCGCCGATATTGCATTTCAGCGTGACGTGCCGGTGCAGGTTGTGGCTAACATGGGTCATGCCCGGCAGAATGAAAAACTGGCATGGCCTGATGGTCGCGGTGGTTTTGCTGTTCATCGTTTGCCCGTCCGCTTTTTCGCGGCCCGATCCTACGGTCCGGCCGCCGGCCCCGATGAAGCGCCCGCCCGCCGGCACCAATTCAGTCCGTTGGCACACCATCACCGTCACGCCGCCGGCCAACCAGCCGAAAATCCATTTCTACAACAAGCTCAATCCGGTCTGGTGGTTTAAAAACAGTGACGAGCCTGTCCCGCCCGCATGGTACAAGCCGGGGGACAAGCACCGGGTGACGAAGTGGCACTTTCGCAATCCGCTCCACAACTTTGACAATTACGTCATCGGCGTTGCGGACAAGAAATTCAAGCGGAGCGGGCGATATCCGGACAGGAATTCCAACCCGAAGGGCGGCTGGGATTTCGAGGTGGCCAGACGCAAATTGGCCGTGCTGCCGTTTGCGTCCTACCAACGCGCGAGGTTCAACTTTTATTTCGGCTGGCGCGAACACGGCAGTTTCGGCATCAAGCTGAATTTTTCCGCTCCGCCGGGCCAGCCACCGGCAAAAGACAACCAACCGAATACGCTGCCAAAGGCAAAGCCATAGGGTTGCAATCCTTACTACATCTGCGCTCGGTCCCGCCTTCGCTTCTTGCTTCGGCGCGGCAAGTTGTGGCTAAATGCCCGCGTGAACAAGTCAACGCCCTCGTTATCCCAGAGCGTGCGCCTGCGATTGGCGGATGATGTGACCTTTCAATCGCTGGGGCCCGGTGAGGAAACGGTCATGCTCTCGCTCAACTCCGGTTATCTGTATACCTGCAATGAAACCACCGCCGCCTTTTTGCGGGGACTGGATGGCAGGCAATCGCTAGCCGCAGTGATTGACATGCTCTTCAACGAGTTTCAGGTTCCCCGGGAAACGTTGAGCAGGGACATGACGGCATTAGCAGCGAAGTTGCTGGACGAGAAACTCCTCGTTGAAGAACCCTGAACATACATCTTCCGCAGGCTGGTTGCTGTTGCCCGGACATATCTGGCTGCTGGCAACGCTGATTCCGTTGCTGGTGAAAATCCTCCCGTTGAAACGATTGTTGCGTCTGTTGACCCCGCCGCCCCGTTTCAAACCCTATGGCGGCATGCCGCCGGAAGAAATCTCCCGGTTGGTGGCCCATCGGTTGCGTCAGCCGCGAAATATGCGACGGCGCGCCTGCCTGCGGCATGGGCTGACTTTGTTCCACTTCCTGAGGCTGGCAGGCTGCCCGGCGGTCCTGCACATTGGAGTTTTCCCGCCACAGTCCGACAGCCGGCGGATGCACGCGCATTGCTGGGTCACCCTCAACGACGTCTGTTTGTCCCCGCCGCCCGAACAGCCGGTGGCGACACTCCTGACCTGCAGCCCGCCGGAAGAGCGCGGGGCAACGATTGGCGGCGTGAGTAAATAAATTGACAGACATCCGTTAAGCTGGGACAACATGCATGATTGGATTGGGATTCGAAATTGGCCATCTAATAGTAAGTTTTAATCGTATGAAAACATTAAAAAAACAAACCCAGCCGGAAAACAAAAAACAGAAACGCGACTACGTCAAACCGGAGATCAAAAAGCGCGAACAAATCAAGGAAGTCACAGAAGTCCCCTCAGTGATCGTCACTACGACGTAGAAATGTCATATGAAAACGCCGGAAAAACAAACCCTGCCAGAGAGCAAGAAGCGCGACTACGTCAAGCCGGAGATCAAAAAGCGCGAACAAATCAAGGAAGTAACCGAAGGCGGTAGCTTAGTCGTCACAACCGACCCGGGGTAAAGACTCCCAAGCGGTCAGCAAGAGACGCTTGCCAAAGCTACAAGATTCTCGTCCTTGAGTTATCGGCAACCGATTGTGCCAACTTTCGGAGAGATCTGGTTCGTGTGTGGATTCCGAGTTGGGAAAGGTTGCTGTCTTGTTGAAGACAGCAGCGGTGGTGTGTATTTATTTCTGTTTTCCCTATCGAGCCGAGCATGAGACTGGCAAGAGCACATTACGACTTGCATGGCATGCGAATGACGGTGGAGGCGCAAAGTCAATCGCTGCTGGATGTGATCGAGACGATGCTGGGCGCGTACGCCAGCATTGCTGATGGTGCGGATGGGTTCCATGTAACTCTGGACTACGGGCAGCCACGTCAGGAAATCCACCCGGGATTGCGCGACTTCTGGACGGGCACACTACCCGGCGGCACCCGGATGATCTGCCGCAGCGGTCCGAACCGACGGCAGATTGAGATGCCGGACCATGTCCAGGCTGACATCGATCTGGCCGGGCGCATTGCCAGGATTGTTGTGAGTCCGGGTAGCAAAGCCGGCCTGCTGGAAACTTGTTTTCTGCCGTTGTTATGCGATTGCCTCGGGTTGGCCGGCCATCACGTAATCCATGCCGCCAGCCTGTTCTTTCAGATCGGCGGCCAACGGCGCGCGCTCATCTTCTCGGGTATGAGCGGCAGGGGAAAAACCACCCTGGCGTTGGCGCTGGCCGGGGCGGGTCTGGGCATGCTGGCCGACGACATGACTTTTTACCAGGCCGCGACCACGAACCAGCCGGGACAAATCTGGGGAATTCGAATCCACTGCAAGGTGCATTCGCGAACGCTTGAGTTGCTCCCCTGGCTGCGGGATTTACCTATGGGCAGCGCCACTTTGCACGGCGAGCGGCTTCTGGATCCACGGCCATTGGAACCACAGACAACCGGTATGACGGCATCACCGGGGCTGATCCTTTTCCTGAATCCGCGAAATACGGAGGCCCACCGTATTGAGCCGGTGGACAAAGTCACGGCACTGACACGTTTGACTCGCGAAAACGTCCGGGCGCTCGATCGGCGCCGCGAGGCTGCGGCGGGCCGGGCGTTTGAGGCACTGGCGGAGTTGGTGCGTTCCAGCCGGACTTTCCAAGTCAGCCTTTGCCCGCGCCTGGAGGAACTGCCGGATCGGCTCGCTTCCCTGTGGTCCTGATGTTGCTGAATCAAACCCATTCCTTGCTCCTGGCACTGGCGAATCCCCGCGGCCCGGTTGAGGTCGTTGACTTTGCTCCACCGGCACCGGAGAAGCTGCGGCGGTTGCTGGAACTGGCGGATCGGCATGGCGTGCTGGTCATCGTCATGGAGAATCTCAAACAGTTGATCGGCCGGGAGAATGAACAATGGCATTCCTTTCAGCCGGACCCGGTCGTGTGGGATTGGGCACGGCAACAAATGCGGCGGCGGACAGGATTGTCACTCGTGCTGCGCCGGCAGGCCTTGGAAATCATCGCCCGTATGCAAGAAGTGGGGTTACCGGCAGTCATCCTAAAGGGTGGCGATTTTGCCGATCGGCTCTATTCGCACCCGTCGCTGCGCCCATTCACCGATGTGGACCTGCTGATTCCACAACGGATTCTCCCCGAAACCCGGCAGGTGTTCAGAGAATTGGGTTACCAGCCGGTCGCAGTGCCGATGAAGCATCAAACCGGTTACGGCGAGGAAAGCTGGCGCCGCCCGAATCAATCCGGCGGCACGGTGGAGATTCATTGGAACCTGGTGAATTCGCCGTCACTGCGGCGCGCGTTGTCCGTGACGTATGAAGACCTGCAACTGGAGACGCATCAGAACCGGCCTCGCCCTAGCGCCACGGCCACGTTGCTGATCGCGGCGGTGCATGGTGTGGCCAGCCACGGCATTGATCGGCTGCAACTGCTTGGCGACGTCGTCCAAGCCGTTCGCGGGACGGCAGGGACGCTGGACGAAGCCTGGCTTGCTCAAGCCGTTCCACAGACCGGGACAGGCCGGACGCTGGCAACGGCGCTGGCATTGGCCCATAAAGTGTATGGGGAACCGAACTGCCTGAACCTGATGAAGCGCTTGGGGATTGAGCGCCGGGCCTGGCCGGGTAATCTGTTGCTGACCCGCGGCGTCGTGCTGCGCGCCCACGCGTCACGCGATTCGTTCCGCCGACAGTTGTTACGGGAATTCTTAAAACACAAATGAACGTCCTGCTCGTCTATCCGGCACCGCTGCCTTCGGCCTGGCCCAAGGGCGCCTTTCGTTCCCGCTGGATTCCGTCCGGGTTGGCCTGCATTGCCACCGTGCTGCGGCGGGGCGGACATCAGGTCAAAATCCATCTCAGCGAGGAAACATTGGAGCTGAATCATTACGACCGGGCTGCAGCCCGGGCATCGCTACAGGCGCTGATGCGGGATTTCCGCCCCGAGATTGTGGGTTTATCGCTCGTCACCTCCGGTGTGCCCGAGGGGGCGATCGTGGCGGAAGATGCCAAAACGTTGTTGGGCCCGCAGACACTGGTGGTGGCCGGCGGCCCGCACCCGACCGCTCTCGCCGAAGACCTGTTGACTTATTGCCCGGCCATTGATGCGACCGTCCTTGGCGAAGGCGAACTGACCATGCTGGAGCTGGCCGATCATGGCCTCTCGCCATCCGTCAATGGAATCGTGTTGCGCCACAACGGGACGCTGGCGCGCACGCCTTGCCGCGCGGCGGTGGAGGATCTCGACAGTCTGGGGCCGCCCGCCTACGACCTGTTCAACGTGAAACATTTCGCGGCGCCCAGCCGGTGGTTGATCAGGTTTCTGAAACTCCCGGCCACCAATCTCCGCACGAGCCGCGGCTGTTCTCATCGCTGCAGCTTCTGCGCCGGCCACCTCGTCGCCGGGCTGGGCGTGCGTTATCATTCCATCGAATACGTCCTCGATCAGTTGCGCCACGCCGCGACGCGCCTCGGCGTGACAGCCATTCGTTTCGAAGACGACACCATCGGGGCGGATCGCAAAAGATTGCTGGAATTATGCGCGGCCATCCGCCGGGCCGGCCTGCACAAGCGCCTGAAATGGGAAGCGTGCCTCCGGGTCAACCAGACCGACGCCGAAATACTGGCCGAGATGAAGGCAGCCGGCTGCATCCAGGTTGAATACGGCTTCGAAAGCGGTTCGACGGCGGCGCTGCGCCGGTTGGGTAAACAGACGGACATAGAGTTGAACCGGCGTGCCGTTGAACTGACGCGACGGGCGGGCCTGCGCATTTTCGCGGACATCATGGTGGGTCTGCCGGGCGAGACTCCCGAGGACTTCGAAGCCACGGTGCGATTCCTGCGCTGGGCCCGACCTGAAATTATTTCCGCCGCGCGACTTAGCCCATTGCCGGGAACTCCCATCTACAAAAACCTGGACCCCGCGGTGCGGTCCAAGCTTGATTGGGGCGACTTCAGTTACCCGGACAGCCAAATGAATCCGATCAATCTGACTGCCATGCCGGACCGGCAAATTGATGAATTGTATCGGAAGTTCCTGAAATATTTCATTCGTCCGCAAATGACGTGGGCATTGCTGCGGGACACACCCACCGCCGAGCGCCGGGGGCGTTGGCCCCTGCGCAGGAATCTGGCCCGCTTTGTTCTGCGTCATCCACTCAAAGCGATGCGGGCGCCGTGGTAGGACCCGGACCCATGCCGGCAAAAACCAACGGCTGCGATGTGGACAAGCCGCGTAATCCGGCCAAGAGAGTGATGGTGGAATAACTGGATTTCCAGCCACAGATTGAACACAAATATGCTCGCACAATAAAATCTGTGTTTCATCTGTGTTTCATTTGTGGCTAAATGGCGGTGTGAAAATCGTTGGCATCATCCCCGCGCGTTATGCTTCGACACGGTTCCCCGGCAAACTGCTCGCGCCCATCGCGGGCAAACCGCTCATCCAACACGTTGTCGAGCGCTGCCAAAAGGCGAAGTCGCTGAACGAAGTCATCGTGGCCACGGACGATGCGCGCATCGCCGTGGTGGCGAAAAAGTTTTGCCGGGTGGAAATGACTCGCGCCGACCATCCCAGCGGCACGGACCGCATTGCCGAAGTCGCCGCGCGCTGCCCATGCGACGCGGTGGTGAACATTCAGGGCGACGAACCGATGATTGATCCGGCGGTGATCGACGCCGTGGCCGGCGCGCTCGCGCAAAACGAGATGTCCACCGCCGCCACGCGCATCAAAAATCCCGCTGACTATGACAATCCCAACGTCAACAAAGTCGTTGTCAACGCCGCCGGCCGGGCGTTATACTTTTCGCGGCGCACGATTCCGTATCTGCGCGAGGCCGCCAGTGGTTCGGTGAGCGAACAGTTGGCGGCGTTTCCTTTTTTGAAGCACCTGGGCATTTACGGATACCGGCGCGGGACGCTGTTGCGGCTGGTGAAATTCCCGGTGTCGCCGCTCGAAAACGCCGAAAAACTGGAGCAATTGCGCGCGCTGGAAAACGGCATCCCCATCGCGGTCGTGCAGGTGGACTACGACAGCGTGGGTGTGGACGCGCCGGAGGATGTGAAACGGGTGGAAAAGCTGCTGCGCAGCAAATGACGAATGTCTAAACCATAATGACGAAAGAATGAGCAAGCCCGAATGAACGAAAACGCGGGCGCATTCTGAAATTCGACATTTGTCATTTGGAATTATTTCGTCATGAGGATTTAGTGATTAGACATTTTTTATGAAGTTCATATTCGTAACCGGCGGCGTGGTGAGTTCGTTAGGCAAGGGCCTGACGGCGGCGTCGCTGGGAACCTTGCTCGAAAACCGCGGCCTCAAGGTCGTGCTCCAGAAGTTCGACCCCTATCTGAACGTGGACCCCGGCACGATGAACCCTTTCCAGCACGGCGAGGTTTACGTGCTGGACGACGGCGCGGAGACCGATCTCGACCTCGGCCATTACGAGCGGTTCACCAATTGCAAGCTCACCCGCCTGAACAATCTCACCAGCGGCCAGGTTTATCAGACCGTCCTCGACAAGGAACGTCGCGGCGATTACCTCGGCAAGACTGTGCAGGTGATTCCCCACGTCACCGGCGAAATCCAGAACCGCATTCATGTGCTTGCCGAACAATCCAAGGCGGACGTCGTCATCACCGAAATCGGCGGCACGACGGGCGACATCGAGGGCCTGCCATTTCTGGAGGCCATCCGCGAGTTTGCGCTGGAAGCGGGTCATGGCAATGTCGTGTTCGTCCACGTTACCTACGTGCCGTTCATCAAGGCGGCGGGTGAATTGAAGACCAAGCCCACCCAGCAATCGGTCGCCAAGCTGCGGGAAATCGGCATCGCGCCCCACCTCATCGTCTGCCGCTGCGAAAGGCCGCTGAACAAGGACGTGCGCCAGAAGATTTCCATGTTCTGCAACGTGCCGGTGGAAGCGGTGATTGAAGAGCAGGATGTGGAACATTCGATTTACGAAGTGCCGCTCATGCTCCAGCGCGAGCGCGCCGACGAGCTGGTCTGCGGGCTGTTGCGTCTGGATGTGCCGCCCGCCAACATGACGCACTGGCAGGAAATCCTCCGCAAAATCATCGCGCCGCAGCACCGCGTCCGCATCGGCGTGGTCGGCAAATACATCGGCCTGCAGGACGCCTACAAGTCCGTCTATGAAGCCATCAGCCACGGTGGCATCGGCAACGATTGCGGTGTGGACATTGTGCGCGTGGATTCCGAGGAAATTGAGAAGAAAGGCGCAGCCAAAATTCTGAAAGGACTGGGAGGCATCCTGGTGCCCGGCGGTTTCGGCGAACGCGGCATCGAAGGCAAAATCAAGGCCGCTCAATTTGCGCGCGAAAACAAAATTCCCTATCTCGGCCTCTGCCTCGGCATGCAAATTGCCACCGTTGAATTCGCGCGCAACGTTTTGAAGTTGAACAAGGCGCATTCGACCGAGTTCGATCCAAACACACCGCACCCGGTCATTGCCATGCTCGATGAACAAAAGCGCGTGACGAAGAAAGGTGGGACGATGCGGCTGGGCGCACAGCCGTGCCAATTGGCGCTCGGCACCAAGGCGGCGGAACTTTACGGCTCGTTCGTGGTCAACGAACGCCACCGTCATCGCTACGAATTCAACAACGCCTACCGCGAAAAATTCGAGAAGGCCGGCTTCGTGTTCAGCGGCCTTTCGCCCGACGGCAAGCTGGTGGAAGTCATCGAACTCAAGGACCATCCGTTTTTCATCGCGAGCCAGTTCCACCCGGAATTTTTGAGCAAGCCGCATCAGCCACATCCGCTGTTCAAGGGCTTCATCGCCGCTGCGTACGCGAGCACCCACCCAAAACCGCTGTAAGCGGCCCGCCCGCCGATGACCTACGCTGAAGCGGTTCAATTCCTTTACAGCCTGCGCTTGTTCGGCGCGAAGTTCGGGCTGGAAAACACGTTCAAGCTCGCCGCCCTGGCGGGCAATCCGCAAAACCGGCTCCGCTTTATTCACGTTGCGGGCACGAACGGCAAAGGCTCCACCTGTGCCATGCTCGAAAGCATTTATCGTGCGACCGGATTGCGCGTGGGGCTCTTCACCTCACCGCACCTTGTCTCGTTCCGCGAACGTATCCAGGTCAATCGCCAACTCATATCTGAATCCGAAGTTGTCCGGCTGGTCGAAGCCTTGCAACCGTTGCTCAAACAATTTCATCGCGACCATCACCCGACCTTTTTCGAAGTCGTCACCGTCATGGCGCTGAAATATTTCGCGGAGCAAAAGTGCGACCTGGTGATTTGGGAAACCGGCCTCGGCGGGCGTTTGGACGCGACGAACATCGTCACGCCGCTGGCCAGCGTCATCACCAACATTGCCTTCGACCACGAACAATGGCTCGGAGGCACGCTCGCAAAAATCGCCGCTGAAAAGGCGGGTATCATCAAGCCAGGCGTGCCGGTCATCACGGCCACTGATGAGTCGGAAGCACTGAAAGTAATTGAAGAAATCGCGCGAAAACAAAATGCGCCGCTGATTAAAATCAATTCCCGGGAGGGACGGCGTGCCGCCGTCCCAAATCAAAATCGGTCCAGGTCGCCGACACGGCGACCCTCCCAGATTGAAAAATTGCCTTTGCTTGGTGAGCACCAAAAACTCAACGCCACACTCGCGTTGACAACGGTTGAAGTGTTGCAGAAGCAAATCCCCGTCACTGACGGGAAAGTTCGCGAAGGTTTGGCGAGCGTCAATTGGCCGGGGCGCTTGCAGTTGATTCACAGGCCGAACGGCCAAAAAATCCTGCTCGATGGCGCGCACAATGTGGCCGGGGCGAAAGCATTGCGCGCCGCCTTGGAAAAGAATTTCCGGTTTCCGAGTCGCGCGCTCATTCTCGGCGCGCTTCAGGACAAGGATTGGCGGCACATCTGCGAAACGCTGGCGCCGCTGGCCGCGCGGATTTTCACCGTGCCGGTCCCGAGCGAGCGCAGCGCCGACGCGCGCGATCTGGCCGCCGCCTGCCGCGCGGCGAATCCCATGGCCGAAGTTGCCGTGTGCGATTCTTTGAGCGACGCGCTGGGAAAAACGACCCGGGACGATTTCATCCTCATCACCGGTTCGCTTTACCTGGTGGGGGAGGCGTTGGAATTGCTCGGCCTTTCGCCCGCGAACGGCGGCGAGCGCGGATTGAATGAATGGAGCGCGCGTCCGCAACTGCTTCCCTGATTTCAGCCAGCGATCTGCGGTAAACCGGAGGTTTCCAAATGTGAATTAGGGTTAAGAATTATTCAAAAAGTTCACATTAAAACAACCCGGCCCGCAATCTGCCGGGCTTATACTTGCGGGGCTGGTTTGACGCGATGGCGTCCGGGCGATAAACTTCGCTGCGCGGTTCCTTGGGTGCGGGCTTCATGAATTTTTTTGTGAAAATCTGGCACTCTTCCCTCGGGAAGAAGTACCTCATGGGCATCAGCGGCTTCGTGCTGGTGTTCTTCGTCATCGTTCACCTGATGGGAAACCTGCAAATCTTTGTCGGCCCCTATTGGATCAACACTTACGGCCAGTTCCTGCACGAACGCCACGAAATCCTCTGGCCCGTGCGCGTCGTCCTGATCACGATGGTCGGGCTGCACATCTGGTCGGCGTTCAAGTTGCGGGCCGAGAACAAGGCCGCCCGGCCCGTGGGCTACGCCAACGACCCGGCGCCGTTGGCCACGAGCTATGCCTCGCGCACGATGATGATGAGCGGACTTATTATCGCGGCTTTTGCCGTTTTCCATCTGCT
Organism: Verrucomicrobiota bacterium; assembly: GCA_050012035.1. Lineage (GTDB taxonomy): Bacteria > Verrucomicrobiota > Verrucomicrobiia > Limisphaerales > UBA11358 > UBA11358. Next base: position 38,953 of record JBEKHY010000003.1, read on the forward strand.
CCACTACGCGCTCGGCGTGCGGGCGGTCAACCTGACGGGCATTGACTTCAGCGCGCTGCGCGATTCCGCGGGCCGGCCGGACCTTTACCTGATGTTGCTGCTCGGCTTCAGCCGGTGGCCCATCTCCGTCTTCTACATCATTGCCGTGGGGCTGCTTTGTCTGCACCTGAGCCACGGTATGCGCGCGATGTTTCAATCCATCGGCTGGAAATGGACGTTCGGAGGCGTTCCCCATCTTCCCGACCTGATTGCCCGGTGGTTTGCCCTGTTGATTTTCATCCTCTACGCCTCAATCCCGACTGCCGTGATGTGCGGCTTTGGCAAGGCTTACAAGGAAAAGGCGCTCCAGCAACTCACGGCCAGCGCCGTCCCCGGAAAGGAGGTTGCCCGGTAGCATGAACCTCGACGCCAGAATTCCGCCCGGCCCGGTAGCGCAAAAGTGGTACCGGTACAAATTCGACATGAAGCTGGTCAGTCCGGCCAACAAGCGGAAATTCGACGTGATTGTCGTCGGCACCGGGCTGTCGGGCGCCGCCGCGGCCGCCACGCTGGCGGAACTGGGCTATCAGGTGAAGGCGTTCTGTTTCCAGGACAGTCCGCGCCGGGCGCACTCCATCGCCGCTCAGGGCGGCATCAACGCAGCGAAGAATTATCAAAACGACGGCGACTCCGTTTTCCGCCTGTTTCACGACACGCTCAAGGGCGGCGATTTTCGCGCCCGCGAGGCGAACGTCTATCGGCTCGCCGAGGTGAGCGCCAGCATCATTGACCAGTGCGCGGCGCAGGGCGTGCCATTCGCCCGCGAATACGGCGGCACGCTGACGAACCGCTCGTTCGGCGGCGCGCAGGTGGCGCGCACGTTTTACGCGCGCGGCCAGACCGGCCAGCAGCTTTTGCTCGGCGCCTACCAGGCGATGTGCCGGCAGATCAGCCTGGGCAATATCCGCATCTTCCCCCGTACGGAAATGCTCGAGCTTGTGGTCGTGGACGGCGCGGCCAAAGGCATCGTGACCCGCGACCTTCTCACCGGCGAAATTTCCTCGCACGCGGCGGATGCGGTGGTGCTGGCGACCGGCGGGTACGGCAATGTCTTTTTCCTCTCGACGAATTCAATCAGCGGTAACGTCACGGCAACGTTTCGCGCCTGGAAGAAGGGCGCGTTTTTCGCCAATCCATGTTATACGCAGATCCACCCGACGTGCATCCCCGTCAGCGGCGACCATCAGGCCAAGCTCACGCTCATGTCCGAGTCGTTGCGCAACGATGGGCGGGTCTGGGTGCCGAAGCGCAGGGAGGATTGCGGCAAACCGCCGGCGTCCGTTCCGGAAGGCGACCGCGACTATTATCTGGAACGGAAATACCCTAGCTACGGCAACTTGGCTCCGCGCGACATCGCTTCGCGCGCGGCGAAGGAGGTTTGCGACGAGGGCCGTGGGGTTGGCCCCGGCGGGCGTGGTGTTTATCTCGATTTCGCGGATGCCATCCAGCGGCTGGGAGAGGACACCATCCGCGACCGTTACGGCAACCTGTTTGAAATGTACGAACGCATCACCGGCGAAAATGCCTATCAAAAGCCGATGCGGATTTATCCGGCTATGCATTACACGATGGGCGGCACGTGGGTGGATTACAGTTTGATGAGCACGCTGCCCGGACTGTTCGTCATCGGCGAGGCGAATTTCTCCGATCACGGCGCCAACCGGCTGGGCGCGAGCGGACTCATGCAGGGGCTGGGCGACGGTTACTTCATTTTGCCCTACACGATGGGACATTATTTTGCCTCGATGAAGCAGGTGAAAATCCCTGCGGACCATGCCGAATTTAAAAAGGCGGAAGAAGATGTGCGCCAATTCACCCGGCGTCTTTTGTCCATCGACGGCAAACGCAGTGTGACCAGTATTCACAAGGAACTGGGCCGGTTGATGTGGGAAAACTGCGGCATGGTGCGCAGCCGCCAAAGCCTGGAGACCAATCTCAAACGCATTCCGGAATTGCGCGAAGAATTCTGGCGGAACATTAAAGTGGCGGGTTCGGGCGAAGAATTGAATCAGAACCTCGAACACGCCGGTCGCGTCGCGGACTTTCTTGAATTTGCCGAACTGCTGTGTCTGGACGCGCGGCACCGTGAGGAATCCTGCGGCGGCCATTTTCGCGTGGAACATCAGACCGCGGACGGCGAGGCCCGGCGCGACGACGCGCATTTCGCCTACGTGGCGGCGTGGGAATTCAAGGGTTTGGACCGGAAACCTGAGCTGCATAAGGAACCGCTGGTCTATGAGGAAGTGAAGATGGAAACGCGGAGTTACAAATGAATTTCACCCTGAAAGTTTGGCGGCAGAAAAATCCGGAGACGCCCGGGGGCTTCGAGACCTACGAGGCCAGGGACGTTTCGCCGGACATGTCGTTCCTGGAAATGCTCGACGCAGTAAATGAACGTCTGGGTCTGGAGGGAAAAACGCCCATCGCCTTCGACAGCGACTGCCGCGAAGGCATCTGCGGCACGTGCTCGCTGGTCATCAACGGCGTCCCGCACGGCGGCCGGAAAGGCACGACCGTCTGTCAACTCCATCTGCGGCATTTCTCGGACGGCCAGACCATCACCATCGAACCCTGGCGCGCGCGGGCATTCCCGATTGTAAAAGACCTGATTGTGGACCGCAGCGCGTTTGACCGCATCATACAGGCCGGCGGTTTCATTTCGGTGAACACCGGCAACGCGCCCGAAGCCAACGCAATTCCGGTGTCGAAGGAAATTGCCGATCTCGCGATGGACGCGGCCGCGTGCATTGGTTGTGGCGCGTGCGTGGCCGTGTGCAAAAACGCCAGCGCGATGCTGTTCGTTGCGGCAAAGGTTTCCCATCTCAATTATCTTCCCCAAGGCAAGGCCGAGAAAGATCGCCGGGTCAAAAACGTGGTGGCGCAGATGGACAAGGAAGGGTTCGGCAATTGCACTGTCACCGGCTCGTGCGAAGCCGTCTGCCCGAAGGAAATCAGCCTCGACTTCATTGCCAAAATGAATCGCGACTTTGCTGTGGCCGTGGTCAAGGGCGAACTGAAGCAGCGCACGGGCGGCGGCGTGGGTTAGAGAAAACTTCAATAGCCGGCCTGTGTTGATTGCCGGTGGGTCAAATTACTGGCGCGCGATTCAAGCCTCAACGCCTTCGGCTTCCATCGTGGCGACAAGGTCTTTTTCCGCCAGCACCCAATCCTGCAGCGTCAGCGGATGCTCCGGCAGCTTGTCGCGATACAACCGATACGCATGTTCACGCACCATGGCTTTGGTGACGCCGGGCGTGACCGGCTTGGGCTGTTCCATGCCTTTGGACATCATATTTTTCGCTTTCATACCCAAACATAGGCCTCCCGGCCTGCTCTGCAAGCGCCCGTAAATCCAAGTGCGGAATTTTTAGACAAGCAGCCGGCAAAAGAGCATGGCCTTCGGCGTAGCCGATCAGTTACATTCTAAAGCATTCGAACAACCATTATGAACAAAGTTCTGGAATTGGGAAAATATTCATTTGGCATGGGCGACCGTTTCGCGCATCAGGCAAAAGCCCAATTACAGGCGTGCTTCAGGGTCGCGCGCAATGTGGCGATAGAAAATGTCACCGTCGCACAAACGCCGCGTGTGTTGAATGTCCGGGGCTTCCCCGGCGCCGAAATCAGCAACGTGCGGATTTACTATTCAACCTTCAAGCAGGTCGCGAAATCGGATGTCGTCCAGGATGCCAACGTGAAACTGGTGAATTGTTCATTGGAACCGGTGAAGTGATTCAAGTTGTGATATAATTCTTGCAGACAAGAAAATTGTAAAAATTATGATAACGCGCAGTCGTTTCGCGCGCTGGGTTCCCCTTCTGCCGGCGGCAGTCGGGTTGCTGGTGTTCGCCACAACCCTGCCCGCCGTGCCGGTGCTGCCGAACATCAACACCAACAACATCATCACCATTACCAACGCGCCTTACAACGCCGTGGGCGATGGCGTGACAACGAACACCTTGGCCATTTCAAATGCCATCGTGGCAGCGGCGGCGGGCGGCAACACCAACGGTCTGTTCGGCGGCACGGTCCGGATTCCGGCGCCGGGCACGTATTTATGCGGTCCGCTCATGCTGAAGAACAACGTGAATCTGCAGATTGATGCCGGCGCAACCTTGAAGATGCTGCCCCTGAGCGTTTGGACCAATTTACCTGCGCAAAAGGACGTGTATGGCAATCTGCTTTACGCCACCGGGTTGACCAACCTTGAGATCAGCGGTTCAGGCACGATTGACGGACAGGGCGCGGATTGGTGGAACTCGACCGGTTCAGTATACACCAACCGGCCCTACATGATCTATTTCAACGGCAATTGCGGGCGGGTGTTGATACAGGACGTGACACTTCAAAATCCGCCGAAGATGCACATTGTCTTCAAGGGTTCCGATAACAACATCACCATCCAAGGAATTACCATCAACACACCCGATTCACCGAACACGGATGGCATTGATCTGGTCGGGGCAAACTGCCTGATTCAGAATTGTATTATCAATGCCGGGGACGACAACATCGCGCTCGGCGGCAGCAGCAGTTCCGCGGTTTGTAATGACATTCTGGTAACCAACTGCACTTTTGGTATCGGCCATGGTGTTTCCATTGGCAGCAACACCGCCGGCGGGGTGTCGAACCTGACCGTAATCAACTGCACCTTCAGCGGCACGGACTATGGCATCCGCATGAAGTCCAATGACAAAACCAGCGGCGGCAGCGGCCAGGGCGGCATCGCGCAGAATCTTTCCTATTACAACATCGGCATGACCAACATCGTTCACGGGGCGATTGTCATTTACAGCTACTACGGCAGCGGCGGCATATACGGCACGCCCACGACCGTTACTCCGTTCATTGCTTCGACACAGCCCGTTGACGCTACCACCATTCCGGTCTGGCGCAACATCATCATCAGCAATGTAACCGCGACCGTCGCCGGCAGCGGCATTGCGGGCATCATCTGGGGCCGGATGGAAGTGCCGGTTACCAATGTCCTTTTCAGCCACGTCAATATCACGGCGCCCGGCGACTTTGACGTTTACAACGCCCGTGGTGTCCAGTTTGCCGATTCACAAATCACGGCGACCGCCGTCAATACCGCCTTCACATTTTATAACGCCGAACTTATCGTCACCAACAGCGCGCCCTCCGCCAGCCTGATCAAGCTCGACGGCCTGACCACCAACGGCTATGGCAATTCGCTGGCCTTTTACAACGCCCAGGCGTCGCTCAAAAACACCAATGCTTTTGACGACGGCCCGCTCACGCTCGGCGACAGCATCCTCACCATCAGCAACAATTTCATGCTGTTTCCCAGCACCGTTCTGAATTTTATGCTGGATCCCAACACCAACCGGGTGGCGGTGGTGGGTAACTTGGCATTGGGTGGAACCATCAACGTGACGAACGGCCCCGGGTTTGGGGCGGGCACGAATATTCTGCTGACTTACACCGGTATTTTAAGCGGCAACCTTCCCACCCTTGGCTCGACACCCGCAGGCTACAACTATGCTTTCGACACCAACACCATCGGTCAGGTGAAACTGGTCGTGACTTTGCCCGCACCCGCTGCGCCGACAAATCTCACGGCGACGGGAACGAACCTGTTGATCATTCTGAAATGGAACGCCGTGTCGGGTGCGACCAGTTACAATCTCAAACGCGGTACGGCCGACGGCGGGCCGTATCCGATGGTTTTCAGCGGGTTGACCGCGACGAATTATTCCGATGCGATGGTGACCAATGCCGTGATTTATTATTATGTCGTCACGGCGGTGGCCGGCAGCGAGAGCCCCAACTCCTTGCAAGCCAGCGCCACCCCACTGCCTTCCTTGACACCGACAAACATCGTCCTGCAAGCCAGCAGCAGCCAATTACAATTGTCCTGGCCGCAGGATCATCTCGGCTGGCACTTGCAGATTCAAACCAACAGTCTCACCGCGGGTAACTGGGTTAACGTGCCAAATTCCGAGAGCACCAACCAAATTTTCATCCTCATTAATCCGACCAACGGCGCCGTCTTTCTCCGGCTGGTGTATCCATAGTCCGTGGCCGCTATCAAGACACGTTGCCTCACGCAAGCCAAGGAGATCAACCGGCCCGACGATAGGGAAATTACGGTTGGCTTGGAGGAACAACAGAAGCGGTTTGGTTTGTGTCCCGAAATGGAAAACCCGTCTGATAAAGTTTTCGCCGGGATTGAATGGCCTCGGCCAGCGGCCGGTTGTTTTGGACACCGGAAAGGTTCAGCGCCCGTTTGGCGGTTTCCACCGCTTGGTCAAATTGCCCCGCCTCCGCATAAGCCGCTGCCAGCGTGTCAAGAATTTCCGGAGACCTGCCTCCGGAAAGCCGCTCGGCCCGTTGTGCCAGTTCGACTGCCTTGTTTCCGTTCCGTAATGTGGCGTCCGGACACGTTGCCAGCAGCCAAGCCAGATTGTTTTGAGCCGCCACGTGCCGGGGTTCAAGTTCAAGAATTTTCCCAAACTGTGCGATTGCCGCTGCAAACCTCCCCCGGCTTTCCAGCAGGAGTCCCAATTGATAGTGAGCATGCGTGGAGCTTGGCATCTGTTCCAAAGCCCGTTGATAATGTTCAATGGCCTCGTCCACTCGTCCCTGTGCCGCGAATATATTGGCCAGGTTGTAATGAACCTTGGCATAGTCCGGCTCAACCTCAAGCGCCTTCTGGAATTTCCCGATGGCCTCGGCGGTTCGACCTTGGGTGGCAAGCAGGTTGCCCAGATTATTGTAAAACTCTGCGCGATTAGGATTGAGTTCAATGGCTTTCTGGTAATGTTCGATGGCTTCAGTGATTTGGCCCTGTTCGGTCAGCAGGATGCCCAGATTGTTATGCGCTTCTGCAAAGTTGGGGTCAGTCGCAAGAGCTTGGCGATAATACCCAAGCGCCTCATCCAGCCGTTCTTGGTTAAGAAACACCGTGCCCAGATTGTTATCAGCTTCCGCGCAGTCGGGATCAATCTCGAGGGCTTTCTGATAATGTTCGATGGCCTCGGTGGTTCGGCCTTGGGCGGCCAGCACATAACCCAGGTTGTTATGGGCGGTATAATTTCCAGAAGTACAGGTGATGGCATGTTCCCACAATGATTCATCATTCCGCCAATAAGAGGTTTGTTTCCACGTGCAACCCATCAAGGTTGCAATCACGCTGAATGACGCTACGCCGAGCACCTGGCCACGCCAGCGCCAGGAAGCCGTCAAATCTCTGATTGCCCAGACAATGGCGAGATACAACCCGATTTGGGGCAAATAAGTGTAACGATCCGCATGTGACTGGCCACCCACTTGCACCACCCCGATCACCGGCACCAGCATTCCGAGATACCATAGCCAGCCGGTTTGAAAATAGGGAAATCGTCGTGCCATCACAAACGCCAGCAAGGTTAGGAAAAACACCAATGTACCGGCACCCACGGTCTGCCATGCCGGCGTATCGAATCGGTAGGGATAATAAACCGCCAGATTCTCCGGCCAGACCATCTGCATGAAGTAGGTGACGTAAGAAATCAGGGCATTGCCAAACCGGAGTGTGAGGGGCAGCACGATGGTTGGCTTGATGGCTTCCCGTTGCGCCAGCACGGTTGCGACACATGAGACAGTGCTCAACGCAAAAAACGGAAACTTCTCGAGAACGAGCCAGAGGGCTCGTTTGGTTGAGAGTTGAGAGTTGAGAGTTGAGAGTCCAAAACGATTCAGCGGCCAGTAATCCAGCAACAACAGCAGAAACGGCAGCGTCACCAGCATGGGTTTACTCATCAGCCCCAGTGCGAAAAACAAGAAGGCCAAACCGTAGAAAAGTGAGGTGTGACGTGTGACGGGTGACGAGTCGGGTGCGGCAGTGGCTGCTTCTGTGCTTGTCCCCTGACACGCGCCACCCGTCACCCCCTGTGCATACCGCGCATACATCAACAGCGTCAGCATGAAAAACAGCCCGCTCAACACGTCCTTGCGCTCGGACACCCACGCCACCGATTCCACGTGCAATGGATGAATGGCAAAAACTATCGCTACAAAAGCACTAGGCCACAGAGCAGCAGTCAATCGTTTTAACAGGAGAAACAACAGCATCGCGTTGGCCGCGTGCAGGATTACATTGGTCAGATGCGGCCCTGTTGGACCGGTTCCGAAGATTTGCACGTCGAGCATGAGCGACAACCAGGTCAGTGGATGCCAATTGCTGGCGTATCCCGTCCGAAAAGCCCAAAGCACACCCTTCCAGGTCAACCCGGCCTTGACGTGATAATTGGAAGAGAAATAACTATCGTCATCAAAATTGACGAAGCCGTATCCGCGTGTCCGCCCAAAGATGAAGAACACAACCATCGCCAGCAGAAAGCACACGCCGAGAACCGTGCGCTTGCCGGCCAAATTGATGGAACGCGGCGGTGATTGGGGAATAGTCATGCTTTCCAAGTGATTTTGTCCGGGAGCGCCTGCGGATGCCATCTTTTTAGTTCCATGCCAAGATTTGCCCGGGCAAAAGTGTGGGCTGATTGGTTTGGGTTGCTCCCCCAAAACCAAACAGGCGCTGGAAGATGTATCCAGCGCCCGTCGTGAAGAAAATGGCAACCGATGTTAGCGGCGCAGTCGCCGAGCGAGAACCAAGCCAAGCGCGCCCAAGGCGCCCAAGGCGATGGTGGAAGGTTCTGGAGTGGGAGTCACATCCTCCCATGTCGTGCCGATCATGAGGTTATCAATCAAAAAGGCGCCTGTGGGAGTACCCTGAACCTTGAACCCTACATTGTCTATCGCGGTCGCCAAAGTGGTTGGTGTTAAAGTCAAAGTCGCTGCGGGCATGCTGCCACCGGGCGTCGGATTCACCCACAGAGACATGTTGTTGTTAGCCGCGCCGAAATCATATCCTAAAACGACAAGGTAAGTGTTGCCCACGGTATAGGGACTGGCTGAGGGGGTGTAAACGGTAGGAGCACCACCGCCGCGCAATCCAAATCTGAAGCCGCCAGTAGCAGTTCCAAAGTACATTGAGATGGCATCAGCACTGCCGCTCGGGGTGGACGTGCCCGGATTCAATGAAGTAAGGTAGCTGTTGGCGCTGGGTGCCGTCGTGACATTAAGGAGAAAGGAATAATAAATGGACCCACTGGTGACGGTCGCAAACCCGTTTGTATTAGAGCCGGCGCCTCCACCCCAAACTACTGAGAGTTCGTTGCCGCCAAGATCCGTCAAACCTGGATAAGTCAAATTGCCGTCGGCAATCGTCATGGCATGGTTTCCCGGTCCCCACGTGTCACCGCTGCCGGGGTTGACATTGCCGCCAAGGTAACCCGGGGTGGTGTAATTGAAAGCTTCCGAAAAAAGGAGAGAAGCATGGGCACCTTGAATGATAAGCACGCCGACACCAACCATCGCAAGAAGAACTAAACGTTTCATAATATTTCTGCCTTTCGGTTAGGGTTCTACAAATTACTGCAATTCTTACACTTCCAGGCGGACTGATTTTAGCCTGTTTCCCAACCATGTCAACATCATTTTGGGTTATGGTGTAGAGTTCTTCTGCATGCGTAACAACTTCATAAAGAAACAATTACAAAATGATATTCTCGCCCAATGGTGATTGCGGACATTGCTCATCGGCTCATGGCCGCCAAATGTTCCACTTGCGCTTCAGTGGGACGGTCCCGGTAATGTCATTCTTTTTTTTGCGCGCCCAGTGCGCGTAATTGCTGGATGGCCTCCTCGTAGTCCGGTTTTAGTCGGATTGCCTCATTTAAGTGGCTGATTGCCTCCTCACGTCGGCCCAGTCGTGACAACGTCATGCCCAGATTTTTATGAGCTGGGGCGTAGTTTGGTGACAGCCTAAGGCATTCGGCAAAGTGCACGATGGCCTCCTCGTATCTTTGTTGTATCGCCAGTGCGTTTCCCGGGTTGAAATGTGCGTTCGGCTGGTTTGCGTTAAGACGATTCAGCAGCATCGTATCCTGCCAGCCGAGGAAACGGCAATTGCGGAACGCCGCGCGGTCGCCGTCCACGCGGACGGCCAGCGCCTGTCCTTTTGGCCCCGCGCTGTTCTGGTAGGTGAGGTGCTCCGCCGTGAAATCGTCCGCGTCAATTGTCGTCGAGGGCGTGCGGAACGTGCCGATGGCCTTGCCGTCCGGGCCGGGGAGATTCGCACACAAATCATACGTCAATACGGTCTTTTTCGGGTCTGCCCGAACCAAATGAAGGAACCGTTTCTCGTGCTGAATATAAATTAATTCCTGGTAAGTGCCGGCTTTGACGTGGATGACAACCGGGTTGGTGCGGCTGCCCGACGGGGCAGCCATGATGACTTCCTGCACAGTCTTGAACTGACCGCTGCCGTCGGTGGCAACCGCCAGATTGGTCTGCGCCAACGATCGGTTGGCGGGGCTCGATGTGAAAAAATCAATGCACACAAGGCGGCGCACGCCTTGGTTTTTGACGAACTTACAACCCGTTTCATGGAGAAGGCAAAGTGGTGCGCGGTACAAGACTTGAACTTGTGACCCCTACCGTGTCGAGGTAGTGCTCTGCCAACTGAGCTAACCGCGCAATCACCGCCGAAAGACCGTTCAAAATGCTTGTTTTTCATGGTCTTTCTCGCAGATGCGAAGAAGCAAACATCATTCATTTTGAACCGCCTGGCAAGCGCAAAACAGCCAAGGTCAGGACAAAAGTCAGGAAAGGAAGTGTCCCGCAAAACCTCCGACCAGGAATGCAAATGACAGGACAAGTTTATTGCTTGGATGTGATGCGTTCACGCCCGTTTGGCTTCTCAATTGCTACATCGCTCCAGTGCTGGTTATGGAAACGGCTGACAAAGGGCTATGCGCACAGAATCAGGGCACGAATTGCCTCGATCCTGGGCGCGATCGGCCGTTGGGAGGTGGTAGTTCTATCAACCTGCAAAGGAGGGCTATATGAGTTTCCCGGAAATCATGGGTTTGGTTACCGGCCTGCTGCAATTCATCGTCGCTGGCTACGCTTTGCGATTAAACCGGATATTCGGGACGGCGCGAGTGGGCTGGTCGCTCTTCTGGGCCTTTTCGCTCCTGGCGCTGCTCCACTTCATTCAATCCGTAACGGCGTTCAATAACGGCGTACCCTTGGGAGTCGAGATCGAAGTAATCTATTCGTTGATTTCGCTGTTGCTGCTCACCAGTTTGGTCCACATCGAAACCCTGCTCAGGGAACGTCTGCGGGTAGAGCAGGAAGCAGAACGTTTGCAGGGCGAATTGGAATCACAGGTCAAGGAGAAAACGGCGCACCTGACCAGGGCCATTGAAGATTTGCAGTTGGAAATCGCCGAACGCAAACGCATGGAAGTGGAGGTCGAAAGAACGCACAAAGAACTCCTCGCCGCGTCCCGGCGAGCCGGAATGGCCGAGATCGCCAACTGCGTGCTGCATAACGTGGGCAACATGCTCAAGAGCATCAATACTTCCACCGCCTTGGTTTCCGATCAGATCAAGCAGTCCAAAATCGGCAATGTCGTCCACATCGGCAGCCTGATCCGCGAGCACGCTGCCAATTTGGGTGAGTTTATGACGCACGATCCGCGGGGTCAAAAGTTGCCGGTGTACATCGCGCAACTGGCCGAACATCTGACTGTGGAACAAGCTACCCTCAAAACCGAACTGGAACTCATTCGCAACAACATCGAACACATCAAGACCGTTGTGGCGATGGAACAAAACTGCGCCAAACTGGCCGGTGAAACCACCGTGACCGAAGCCACGACTTCCGTCGAAACGGCGATAATTAAAAATGCCCACGTGTTGGAGCACCAGAACGAGCAGATTCCCAGCGACCAACTTCTTCATTCTGTGGGATCATGCAATGCCGTCCAACCTCGACCCCTTCAATTTGGGTCATGACCGAATCCTGAAAACGCTGGAAGGATGGTCGGCGCTTGGAGTAACACAGATGGCTCGACTGGCTGCGGTGATAGTCCGAGGAGCCAAACCGGCTGAACGGTGAGCGAAAGCCGGGCATCCCGGTCAACTGAGCTAACCGCGCACCAGGCATTTCAGGCTGACATTCCTTCCCATGTTGGCAAGCGCGAATTGACCGCGCGCTTTCGTTGCAATGGTCAGTGCAAAAAATGCGAAGAAAAATTTGTTTGTATGGCATTCGCGTCCGCCGCTACTTTGACTGACTGTTATGACCTTCATCCACGAAGATTTTCTTTTGGGCACCAAAACCGCGCGACGCCTCTACCACCAATACGCCGAGGCCGAGCCGATTTTCGATTATCACTGTCACATTCCCCCGCGCGACATTGCGGAAAACCGCCGGTTCAAAAACCTTTTCGAAATCTGGCTCGAAGGCGACCATTACAAATGGCGCGCCTTGCGGGCCAACGGCGTCGCCGAACGCTTCGTCACCGGCAAGGCCACGCCGTATGAGAAATTCAAGGCCTGGGCTGCCACCGTGCCGAATACATTGCGCAACCCGCTCTATCACTGGACGCACCTCGAATTGAAGCGCTACTTCGGCATCACTGAGTTGCTCGACGAACAATCCGCCGACCGCATCTGGAAAACCGCCAACGAGATGCTCGCCACGCCGGAACTGACCACCCAGGGCATTTTGAAAAAGATGAAGGTCAACGTCGTCTGCACTACGGATGATCCAGTGGACAACCTGGAGTACCACCGCCGGTTCGCGGCATCAGGGCATCCGACGAAAATGTTCCCCGCCTTCCGGCCCGACCGGGCGCTGATGGTCAACCAGTCCGCTGTCTTCAACAAATGGCTCGGGCAACTCGCGCAGGCCGCCAACGTGGACATCAACAGTTTGGACGCGCTCCTGAGCGCCTTGCGCAGGCGCCACAGCTTTTTCCATTCACAGGGCTGCCGGTTGTCCGACCACGGCTTGAATCATTGTTTCGCGGATTTTTGTTCCGAACCGACCGCCGCCGACATTTTCGACAAGGCGCGGCGCGGCGAAATGGTTTCGCCGCAGGAGCATGGCCAGTTCGCGTCGTTCATGATGCTGTTCTTCGGCAAGCTGGATGCCGCGAAAGGCTGGACCCAGCAGCTTCACCTCGGCCCGTTGCGCAGCACCAACACGCGCGCGCTCAAACAAATCGGCCCCGACACGGGCTTTGATTCCATCGGCGATTTTCCGCAATGCCAGGCCCTGGCCGCCTATCTGGACCGGCTCGACCAGGAAAACGCGCTGCCGAAAACCATTATTTACAACGTGAACCCGGCGGACAATTACGCCTTCGCCACCATGATCGGCAATTTTCAGGACGGTTCGATCCCCGGCAAAATCCAGTTCGGTTCGGGCTGGTGGTTCTTGGACCAGAAGGAAGGCATGGAATGGCAGCTTAACGCGCTGTCCAACCTCGGCTTGCTCTCGCGGTTCATCGGCATGATTACGGATTCGCGTTCGTTCATGTCCTATTGCCGCCATGAATATTTCCGGCGCGTGCTCTGCAACCTGATCGGCCGCGACGCGGAAAACGGCGAGTTGCCCAACGACGAAAAGCTCCTCGGCCCGATGATCCGCAACCTCTGTTACGCCAACGCCAAAAATTACATGGCCTTCCCCGGGGTGACCGACAGCGACGCGAAAAAATCCAGCCCGGCGAAACGGCGGAAATAAACCCGTCATTCTCCAGCGCTTGGGGCAGTGGGTCAATTTGCTGTAGCGTGCGCTGCCGGTCGCGCCGTAACCTGGTGAAGGCCGATCCTCAGCGCACTGTCGGCTGAGACAGCCGACGTTACAATTCAAACTGACCCGCCACCAGCGCTTGGAATCGGCTTGTTTTGCTTCGGTGGGTAACTAAAATTGACCGCCAAAACCAAGTATGGCCAGCCCAACGCCATCGTTGCCAGCCCGTCCGTTGTCCTTGTTGTCCGTGATTATTCCGGCACGCAACGAAGAGGGCTGCCTTGGCTCAACCATCGAACACCTGCATGTGGAGTTGCGCCTGCACAACATTCCACACGAAATCGTCGCGGTGGACGATGGGAGCACCGACGGCACATGGGAAATTCTCGCCCAACTCCAGGCCCGGATCCCCGCGCTGGTGCCGGTGAAAAATGAGGGGCTGCACGGCTTTGGCCGCGCCGTCATTTGCGGCCTGGACCGCATGAAAGGCGACGCCGCGGTGATTATGATGGCTGATGAATCCGACGATTGTCGTGACGTGACCCGTTACTGGCAGGAGTTAAACCGGGGATGGGATTGCGTGTTTGGCAGCCGTTTTGTCAAAGGCGGCGGCGTGATTGAGTATCCGCGTCTGAAACTGACGCTCAACCGGCTGGCGAACTTCTTCATCCGGCTGCTTTTCAGAATCCGGCTGAACGACACCACCAACGCCTTCAAAGCCTACCGGCGGACGACCATAGACGGTTGCCGACCCTTGATCTCGCCGCATTTCAACCTCACGGTGGAATTGCCGTTGAAGGCCATCGTCCGGGGATTCAGTTGGACGGTCATGCCCATCACGTGGCGCAACCGGCACGCCGGCATCGCCAAGTTCAAAATCAAGGAAATGGGCAGCCGTTATCTCTTCATCTGCTTCTACGTCTGGCTGGAAAAATATTTCAGCCGCGGCGATTACCGGAAAACCGGACCGCCGTGATCTCCGGGCAAGCTTGAAGTGGCCGCGCGATTTCGCTAACCTGCCGCCATGTCACGCAAGACGCCAGCGGGTCCGGGCAACGGCTTCAACGACATCATCGGCGTCGCGTTGCTGGCCGCGGCACTGCTGCTGCTGGTCGCACAGGTTTCCTTCGACCGTTACGACCTCGCGTTCATCCGCACGCCGCCGAACAAGCCAATTCACAATTGGATCGGGCCGTTTGGCGCGCACGTCGCTTACGCGTCGTTTTTTCTCTTCGGTCTCGGGGCGTTCGTGCTCCCGTTTTTGCTGGCCGCGTTCGGGCTGGGCTATTTGTTCAATTTCCTCGGCTACCTGCGCGAGCGGCGGCTTTGGTCGGGCGTATGGGCGGTGGTGTTGATGCTGTCGCTCACCGGCTTGCTGCACATGATGGACATGCCGCTGCGGCATTTGCGCGAAAACGTCTGCGCGCAAAGTGCGGGCGGCTGGCTGGGTTACTTCACCTACGACTACGGTTTTTGGATGCTCGGCGCGGTTGGGGCAACGATTGTTTATGCGACGCTTTACCTCATCAGCCTGCTGTTCCTGACCGATTTCCGCCTCGGCGACTGGCTGCGCCGGTGGTTTGAAAAAAAGGAAGCCGCCGAAGGTGCGGTCGCCGAAGAAACCGCGCTCGACCGTCGCGCACGCGAACTCGAAAAACAGGCGAAGCAACTGCGGGAGGAGGCCGAGCGCTCCGGGCTCGGCGCGGATTTACAGCCGGTGCCGGAGCCGACCGTCCGCGATTTGAGCGTGCCGCCCGCCAAACCTCGATCAGAACGCGGCAGAAAAGTTTCGCCGCCCGAACCGGCCAAAGAATCCGCGCCCGTCGCTGAAGGCGAGGCCGCGTCCTCGCGCGAAGCCGCTGCCGCCACTACCGAGGAGGTTCCGGGCAAAAAACCGGACGAGAAATCCGCCGGGCTGGAGAAAGTTGAGGCAGGAAAGGCCGGCGAAGAAAGACCGGAGCCGCAGGTTCACATCGCGCCGGTTTCCACTGCCAGGCCCAAGGCGAAGAAACGCAAGCCGCTCACGGTCGCCGCCACACCCATTATCGGCGATTATCACTTGCCGCCAATTGATTTCCTGCATCACCCCGACATGCTGGTCAAGCCCACCGAGTCGAAGGAGGAACTCATGGCCAACGCGCGGCTCATGCAGCAGACGCTCGCGCAATTCGAAATTGAAGTCTCGCTCGGCGACATCACCAAAGGCCCGACCATCACGCGCTATGAATTGCATCCCGCGCCGGGCGTGAAGCTGGAAAGAATCTCCGCGCTCTCGAATAACATCGCCGCCGCGCTCAAGGCCGAGCGCATTAACATTCTCGCGCCGGTGCCCGGCAAAAGTTCCGTCGGCGTCGAGGTGCCGAATCCGGTCAAGACCATCGTAGTGATGCGCGACTTGCTGGAATCGGACGAGTGGCGCAATTCCAAGGCGCGCATTCCGCTGGCGCTCGCCAAGGACGTTTACGGCCATCCGATTATCGCCGACCTGTCCGAAATGCCGCACCTGCTCATTGCCGGCAGCACCGGCTCCGGCAAATCCGTCTGTCTCAACGCCATCATCACCTCGTTGCTCTATCGTTTTTCACCGGACCAACTCCGCTTCGTGATGATTGATCCCAAGGTGGTCGAGTTGCAGCATTACAATTCGCTGCCGCACCTGGTCGTGCCGGTCATCACCGACCCGAAAAAGGTCATCCTCGCCCTGCGCTGGGTGGTGAACGAAATGGAAAAGCGCTACCAGATTTTCGCGCGCGCCGGCGTGCGCAACATCAACTCGTTCAACTCGCGTCCCAAAAACAAACCGCTGCCGGAGGCTGAACCTGAATTGCCGCTTTCGGCACGCAAAGAAAAAGTCGAGCCGGGCGCGGAAGGCTTCGCCGTGGAGGTGGACGAGGAAATCGTCGTGCCGCGCGAGGAGGACATCGTCATTCCCGAAAAGTTGAGCTACATCGTCGTCATCATTGATGAGCTGGCGGACCTGATGCTGGTCGCGCCCGCCGACGTGGAGATGGCCATCGCGCGCATCACGCAAATGGCGCGCGCGGCAGGCATCCATTGCATTGTCGCCACGCAACGGCCGAGCGTGGACGTCATCACCGGCGTCATCAAGGCGAACATCACGGCACGCATTGCTTTTCAGTGTGCGGCCAAGGTGGACTCGCGGACGATTCTCGACGCGATGGGCGCGGACAAACTGCTCGGCAAAGGCGACATGCTTTACCTGCCGCCTGGCTCGGCGAAACTCATCCGCGCCCAGGGCGCGTTCATCACCGATCAGGAAATCCTGGACATCGTCGGGTTCATCGCCAAACAGGCCAAGCCGAGTTACGAAATGGAAATTCACCGGCAACTTTCCCAGCCCGCGAGCAGCTTTGAAAACGAAAGCGGCATTGACGAGGACGAAGAACTCATCCAGCAATGCATCGAAGTCATCCGCAGCGAACAAAAGGCGAGTGTCTCGCTGCTGCAACGGCGGCTGCGCCTCGGCTACACCCGCGCCGCGCGCATCATGGACGAACTGGAAAACCGCGGCATCGTCGGTCCCAGCAAAGGCGCCGAGCCGCGTGACATCTTGATAGACCTCGACGGCACGGGCGCGGATGGACGTGGGCAAAGCGCGGTGTGATTGAATGGGAGGGCTGCCGTGTCGGCGGCCCCGATTTTTGATTTGGGACGGCGACACGCCGTCCCTCCCAATTCTGCATGAAACAATTCTTTGTGACACTGCCCCGCAACCTCATCGGCTGCTTCAAGGGCCGGAGGCTTGTCTGGCATCTCGTCGCCATCTTGCTCACGGTCGTACTCGTCTTGTCCGGCTCCGACTGGCACTATTACCGTGCCACCCGCAACCTGGAACTGCGTTCTTGGGTGTGGCCCGCCGTTGTGATTGGCATGCTGCTACCGTTTGCCTTGCCGGTGATTCTTTTCGCGCTCGGCATTATCGTCCGAAATGCCAAAATCATTTTGACCGGCTGGGCAGTCGCTCAGGCTGAACTCATTGGCGCGTTGGTCGTTGTCGCCTACAAAGCGTTTACAGGCCGCGCCCATCCGGCACACCGTGTGGGCGAGGACATCAGTCATGTCTTCCAGTTCGGTTTTCTGCGCGGCGGAGTTTTCTGGGGCTGGCCGTCGTCGCATACCACCATCGCCTTCGCGATGGCCGCGACGGTGTTCACGCTCTGGCCGAAACAACGGTGGCCGGGGTTGGTAGCGATTCTTTACGCGTGCTATGTCGGCATTGGTGTCTCCATGACCATCCATTGGTTCTCGGATTTCGTGGCCGGAGCGGTCATTGGCTCGGTCATCGGAGCAGTGGTCGGGAAAAACTTTCGGGGAAACATCGAACACTGAACGTCGAACATCGAACGCCGAATAAATTGCAGATGGACGCTGGAAACCAATTCGATGTTTAACGTTCGATGTTGGATGTTCGATGTTCCCAATTCACTTCGCCGGATACTGCCAGACCCAGTCGCCTTCCTTTTCATCGAACAAAGTCTTTCCCGGCACGCCGCCGTCATCTTTTTCATTCCAACCGACGGAATAGAGGACGAATTGTCCGTCATTCGTGAGGTGATATTTGTATGGCTCGCCGGAAATCACGTCGTTGGGTAATTCGGAGATGAATCGCGGCACCAGCGCCTCCAAGGTTTCGGGAAATTGTCCGTTGGCCAGCCGGCAGCGTTCGAGGGCGCAGGCGATGGCCGCTTCATCCACGGCGGTCTGGGCGAAGGCCGCTTTCAACGTGACTCTGTACAACGCGGGCAGCAACACTCTTGCCATGAGCTGGTGACGGATACAAATGACGGTGACCCAGTTGCTGCCGGCAAAGGCCTGGCCCAATGCATTGACATTGGACGCAATTCGCCCCGGGAAAACTCTTTTTTTATCCGGCTCAAATGCCCCTTCCAACTGCAACCGAAAGAGCCGGTCATAACTCAATTGTTCCAGATGGTACCACCCGCGCGGGGCAATCCAGCCGAGGAGATTGACTCGTGCCGAACCTGATGGCGTCGGGTCAGCCGTCAGAACGTTCAAGTTGTATTTTCTCTGGGCCAGGAGATCGCCGGTCAGAATTCCCGCCGCGCGTTCACCATCAAAGGACCGCTTCATGTCCGCCACGAAATCGTACTGCTGAAAGCGCGCTTGAAGTTTCTGAAGCTGGGCATCGGACCAGGCGTGTTCGGCCAGTCCTTCCCAGACCGGTTGCACTGCGATTTGCACACAGGCGATGCGCACCAGATAAGAAATCAGAAACGGTTCGTCCTTCACCGTATCGGCCAGATAAAGCATGAGCTTCACGTCTGCCAAAGCCTCATCACTCTTGCCTGCCGCGAGTTCGGCGCAGGCTTGGAGTTGCAAACGCTGGACGGCCTGTTTGTCATTAGCAAGATGCGGCAGCAGGATTCCCCACGGATTTTCCAGGTCATAAACGACCGGGTAGCGCGAATATGGCCGGTCACTGGCGGCGCGGAGTGCCGCCAGATTCGTTTCGCTGGTCTGTAATCCGGCCAAAACCGCCGGGGCCGCCGCAACACGAGATTCCAGATCGAGTTTATCCGACTCAAATTGCCGATGGGAGTTTATCTGGCCGGATTGGATGGCCTCAAAAGCCATTTGCCAGGCAACGAGATCCATGAAATGGCGGTTGCTTTTTTCGTCTCCCTGCTTGGAAGTCGAAATCTTCGCGGCGGCTTGTGAGAAATTGTCACTCCATCGTCTGTCGGTATTGGTTCTTTCCAGAAACCAGGATTCGACGAATGGGATCGCGGCGAAGTTTTGGTCGTCGGGAACGGGCTTGGGGACGAATGCCCTGTAATCAAGTTGCACGCCTTGCGCCTCCAATTGCTGCCGGTATTGGTTCCAGGCGTGCCAGCCGCGCCAGTCCTCCTCGGCGTAAAACAGCGCGACAAGCGTCACCAGCCAGGCCGCCCCAATCAACATGCGTCGGACGGCGCGGTTTCCCGGCCAGATGGTTTTGCCAGTGTCTTTGGATTTTTCGTTCGGGTTCATTTTGAATCAGACCGTCAGGGTTTCGTAACACCGTTCGCTTCGCGGTTGGCGCCGAACCGGTCCTGGCGTCGCGGCATCGCGCGATTCGAGCGGTTGAATCATCTCCAGCAACTGCCGGCGGTTTTCGCGCAAGGACGCCAGAATGATTTGGGGCGATGGGATTTTTCCCCTCGGAATGGTCGCCGCCAAGCCCGCCGAATGGCCGGCGTTCAAGTTCAAAAGAACCACCACCAGCCATATCGCGCTCATCGCGGCGAAGTGCCGGCGATATTCCCGGAAAAATCCGCGTAGAAAATCGAGCGGACCGGGTGAAGACTGCCGGTTTTGTGCCCGGGCCAAATTCGCCAACGCACCCTTCCGAATCGCGTCGAGGCTGGGTTCAGCGGCCTGATGTCGTTTCAACAAAATTTCACGCGGTGTTTTCATGTTTTTGTTTTGGTAGGGCGCGTCACTCCGTGCGCGCCGTCATTGGTCTGCAGACGAGCGGCGGGCAGAGGTCTGCCCGCCCTACCTTGGCGTCTTGGCGCCCTGGCGTTGAAATTTTTGCCTTTCATTGTTGTTCTAGCAATTTTCGCAGCGACTTTTTGGCATAATGCATCCGGGATTTCACCGTGCCGGGATTTGTGTCCGTAATTCCGGCGATTTCTTCGATCGAAAAATCCTCGACGAAGTGCAACAGCAGCACGGAACGTTGCGGCAACGGCAACTGATTCAGCAGTTGCATAAACTCAGCCTCCTGTTCCCGCCGGATGAGCAAGTCGTCCGGGCTGTTTTCAAATTCATTCGGCCCTTGGGCGATTTCCTCACGCAAAATTTCTTCACGATTTTGTTTTCGCCAGCGTTGAACGCATTTCTGGTGTGCGATGCCGAAGAGCCAACTCCCGAATTTCCCGTCGTCGCGCAGGCTGCCGATGTGCCGGACCGCGGCGATGAACGTCTCCTGCACGAGGTCGAGGCTCGTCTGTTCGTCATGCACCAATTCAAAAACATAAACGTAAAGCGGCAGTTGGTAGCGCCGAAAGAGAATGTCCCAAGCCTCCGGTTGTCCGTCGCGGGCCTGTTGCACGGGCAGTTGTTCGCGTTCAGCCACTACCAGCATTTACACCAGGAGGAATGCGCGAGGCGAGAAAAGGTTCATTGCTTTTCAAAAATTTCCATGATTGCCAACTGCACGTCAATCGCGCTAAATAAACGAAATGCCGACGGTTGCCGAACAACTCCACGCCGCGCGCGAAGCCAAAAAACTCACGATCCAACAGGTCGCGGACGCCACCAAAATCCGCACCGACCACATCCGCGCGCTCGAAGAGGGCAACTTCGACATGTTCTCCGCGCCGGTTTATATCCGCGGATTTGTCCGCAACTACGCCACGTTGCTCAAGCTCGACGTGCCGCAAATCATGGCCGCCCTCGACACCGAACTGGGCCGCACGGAAAAATTCAAGGAGCCGCCGCCACTGGTCGAGGAATCCAAAACCGTGCTCGACCATCTGATGTATTGGCTCGCGAAACTGAATTGGCGGGTGGGATTCGTCGGCATCGCCGCCGTGGGAATTGTCCTGATCGTGGTGCTCGCCGCCCTGGCGTGGCGGCATCACCAACGCAGCAATCCGGCAGTCAATCTGCCGCCTGCCGTTTATCAATCCACCAACGCCGGCGAAACGCTCCCGCTGCCGTCGCATCGGTAGCAGAGGTAGCCGCAACCTTCAGGTCGCGCCACAAATCGCGAACTGAAGTTCGCGGCTACATGGCAAATCCAATTCCTCACACGTCGCTCAAGTAAATCGCCCGGTTGCGCCACAAATAAATCGCGCCGGACGCGACGGTCAGTACGACCGTCAGCCAGAGCATGATTTCGGCGAATTGCGGCACCCACGACCGGAACACTTTTTGCAGCCACACCGGCCATTCCTCACAGGCGTCCACCAGCAGCAGCGCGTTGATGGCCACGATCTGCGAGACGGTCTTGTGTTTGCCAAAATTTTCCGCTGCGAGCACGACGTTTTTTGATGCCGCCAACAGCCGCAAGCCGGTGATCGCCAGTTCGCGCGCAACGATGATGATGACCATCCACGCCGCGACCTTGACCGGCGCGTTCGGATTCAGGCGCGTGCTTTCGACAAAGGCGATGAACGCCGAGCAGGTCATGATTTTGTCCGCCAGCGGATCCATCAGGATGCCGAAATTGGTGATGAGCCGGTGGCGGCGGGCGAGCCAGCCGTCGAGGAAATCCGTCGCCCCGGCCAGGGAAAAGAAAGCCAGCGCCAGCGTGTCGTTGAACTGTAGCGGCGAGAACAGCGCCCAAAGAAAAAGCACCGTCAGCGCAAAACGCAAAATCGTCAGCTTGTTTGGCAGGTTCATTTTTAATTAAATCCTCCTCGTCCTCGTTCTCGTCCTCGACTTCCCAAACATTTTCGAGAACGAGGACGACGACGAGGACGAAAAAAAACTTACGCCCCGAACTTGTCGAACATTCGTGCATTGGCCTGCATCAGGCGGACCAAATACTTCGCCTCGAAGACGCCCAGCGAACCGCTGTTCGCGCCGGTTTCGGTGAAGCGTTCGAGCTTGTCCGAACCGCTCAACGCCGAATGCAACAGCACCGGCTGCGGATGCCACGAGTGGCCTTTGACAGCTACGGGCGTTGAATGATCGCCGGTGATGACCAGCACGTCGGGCTTTTTCCGCAGCAAAACCGGCAGCGCGGCGTCGAACTCTTCAATCGCCTTCATCTTGGCCAAAAAATTGCCGTCTTCACCCGCCTTGTCCGTGTATTTGTAGTGAATGAAAAAGAAATCGAAGTTGTCGTATTCCTTCAGGTAACGCTCGAATTGTTCGGCAATGGTTGCCGGGCCTTCAATTTTTTTCATACCGACGAGCTGCGCCAGACCTTTGTACATCGGATAAACCGCGAGGCACGCGGGCTTCAGTTTATAGCGTTCCACGAACAGCGGAATGTGCGGCTGATGCGCAATGCCGCGCATGAGAAAGCCGTTCGCCGGCTTTTCCTTCGCGATGATAGGCTGCGCCGACTTGTAAAAATCCGCGATGAGCGCCGCCATCTTTTTCTGGCCGGCGTTGTTCTCATCGCGCGGATGGACGGTGGGAACGGCAAATCCTTCGCGATTCGGGTCGGCATCGGTCAGCGGGCCTTCCAGTCCTCTACCGCGAAAGACGACGACGAAACGATGTTCCTTGCCGGCCTTGATGAGGATTTGCGTGTCGCCGAGCTTTTTCACCTTGGCGGAAAGCATGGCGCAGAGTTTCTCGCACAACTCGGTCGGGATGCGGCCGGCACGGCGGTCGGTAACGATGCCCTTTGCGTCGAGCGTGGCGAAATTAGCGCGGGCGCAAACGTCACCGGGCTTGAGTTCCAAACCGAGGCCGAGCGCTTCGATGACACCGCGGCCAACCTGAAATTCCAGCGGGTCATAACCGAACAGACCGAGATGCCCCGGCCCGCTGCCCGGCGTGATGCCGGGCGCAACGGGAATCATGCGGCCCTGCGCGGAATCCTTGGAAAGTTTGTCCAGGTTCGGCGTGGTGGCGGCTTCCAGCGGCGTGAGATAATTTTGTTCCTTCGTGGCGATGTCACCGAGGCCGTCGAGCACGACCAGCGCGAGCTTGGCGTTGGGTTTCAGTGTCAATTCAGAATAAAGCGCATCCAAATTCATCCGCCCATTTTGCAACAAGCCAGTTGAAGCGCAATGCGATTCCGTTTTCTGCAACGGTGATAATTATGGAATGGCCGTTTCTTCGGTAGGGCGCGTTCTCCGCAACGCGCCGCGGCTGACGAATGGACGAACGGCGGGCAGAGGACTGCCCGCCCTGCCCGAGTTGGTTCCGATTGCCATTTGTAATTGGTAGGGACGGCCCGCTGGGCCGTCCGCGGACGCCGCAGCGCGGCGTCCCTACCTCGCCACCGCCGTCACTCTTTCTTGTGAATGTTCCGGCTGACTTTCGCCAGGCGCTTTTCCCATTCGCCCTTGTGCGCCAGCGGGTCGGCGTCCGTGCCCCACAGTTTCTTGACCATCTCCAGTTGCGGCACGAACGGACATTTGGCCTTGGGATTTTTGTAGGCCTCCTCCATCTCGCGCAACGCGAACTGCGCGCCGGTCATCACCGCCGACTGGCCGAATTGCTCGTTGAGCCGGTGCGCCGCGTCGTCGAGCGCGCCCCAGCGTTCCGCGTCGGTCTTGCCCCAAAGCGTCGGGTGCGTGTCCAGCCGCGACAGGTTCCAAAACCCGATGCGGATTTGGCGGACTGGCTTGACCTGGTCGCTCGTCAATTTGCGGAAAATATTTTCCAGGACCGCGTTCATGACGGAATTTTGAAATTGCGGTTCATGAAAGCGATGGCCGCCGCTGACTTCGCTGAAATCGTTGAACCGGATGGTCAGCCCCAGCTCGCGCGCCTGCAACTGTTCGCGGCGCAACTGGCCGACCAGCCGCGTCGCCTCGCTCAACGTGAACGTCAGCGCCCCCTCGTAATCCGGCTCATCGTAAGGCAGCGTGGTGTTGCTGGAAATCGTGGTGCGGTCCTTCACCTCCAGCAGCAACGGCTCGCTCCACAGGCCGTTGGCAAACAACCAGAGTTGCTGGCCCCAGATGCCGAATTTTTTCCGGAGCAGGGTCGAAGGCAGCTTCGCCACGTGACTGAACGTCTCCGCGCCGAGCGACGCCAGCGCGCGTTGACGGTTTTTGCCGATACCGGAAAGCTCGCGCACGGAACGGTCCTGCAAAAATTCCTTTTCCTCGCCGGGCTTGACTTCGATGAACCCGGGTTTGGCCGCGTCCGTCGCCAGCTTGGCCAGGCGCGACGAATTGGCCAGACCGGCGGAGACCGGCAGTTTCACCTCGCGCGAAATGCGTTCCCGGATTTCGCCGACGTATTTCTCCGGCGTCGTGTCGCGCCAGACGTAACGGTCCATCGTGGTGAAATCCAGAAAGCCTTCGTCAATCGAGATGGGCACGAGCGTGGGGGAATATTCTTCGAGGATGCGGAACATCTGCCGCGAAAGCTCGCGGTAATCGTCGTAATGCGGTTTGCACAGGACGCCGCGCGGACAAAGCCGCGCCGCCTCGAAACACGCCATGCCGGTCTTGACGCCGAATTTCTTGGCTGCGCGATTGGCGGCGATGACAATGCCGTCGCCGCGCCGCCCGCCGCCGACCCAGACCGGGCGGCCCTGCAACTTGGGATTCAGTGCAATCTCGCAACTGGCGAAGAAACTGTCGCCGTCCACGTGCAGGATGCGAATGGGGCCTTGCGCGTTCATCCAACCTCGCAGTTCAGGTTCGCCCAAAATCATACGCTGTCAATCCTGACTTATCCCCATGGACAAAAACTGTCCAAGCCTCCATTTTTGCGCCGGCGATAATCCTTGATGAAAATTCGCAGACTTGCTTTCGTAAGGTCATGGTCATGTGGAAGAACCGTGAAAACCAAGACCGCATAAATGAAAGGCAGACAACCAGGACGACCCACCAAATGGGTTCGCGCTCAGATGGGGCAGGATGTTGACGTCGATCGAGCGGGCTTCAGCTTTGTCGTCTGGGAAAAGTGGAAGCGCATCGAGAAGCGAGTCGGCACGCTGACGGTCAGCGTCGGGGGACTCAGGTGGCTGCCGGCGCATGGCAAAGCCCGGCGAAGCCGGACCTGGCGCGAGGTAGCGGACTGGCTGAGTCAATGAATGTGAATGCGCGCAGCCTGGAGCTGGTGTCACAAGATGGGGCGAGGCTACTGACGAGCCGCAGACCACCCGGGATTCAGGCATTTTCCGGCTCGCGAGATCCTTGGCTGTGCGGTGTGCTGCGGCCGGGTTCTCAACCACAGCCGCGCTCCGAAACAAAAGCCTGTCAGGGCTGACATCTTTGTTAAACCGCGTGCAATACTGTGACTTGACAGCGTGGCAAAAAATTTCTGCAATTGAGGTATGTCAAAAGTCGGAAGAAACGACTCTTGCCCTTGCGGATCAGGGTTGAAATATAAAAGATGTTGTTTGGGCAAGCTTCCATGGGACCAAATTTTATGTGAGCCGCTTAGTCGACAAACGCGTTATCTCTCACTTCGAGGCAAAAATCTTTTCTTTATTGGGAGCATTCTTGACGCCCTGCAAATTGATCATTGGCGTCAGGACATTCCTTATGCTTCCGTGAAAAAAGCATTTACGCCAGTAGCAGTCCGAAAAATCTACGAGGCATTAGTTGAGATATGGCCGGATTTGGATGATTATGAACGTTGCCATGTCAAAGATTGCAAGGGCATATCTGGACTTTATATTGGAACATACGAACCCGAAGCAATATTTCAAGCGGTAACTCGGCATGCCCTATATTCCGAAAAAATATATTTGGTTGATCCTTTTCTACATCCAAAACGAATCAGACCGGAATATAATCCTTTGGTTCATCCAGAAGAACACAGGGCAAATACAATTAAATTCACGTTTCTCTGGTTAAACCTTTATCCGTGGATACAGGCGGGAATTGTCAATTTCGTTCGCCCACCGATTGATTTTATCCCGGGCCTACATGAAGAATTGATCCGTTTGACACGAGAACGCCACAAGTCTTCGCCAGAACTTCAGTCAATTTTAGAGCAAGAAACGGATAGGCGCGTATCGGAGATGCTAAACTTCGATAGGGGGCTTACTGAATGGTATATGTTGTCCTTCCCAGACGACTGGCACAGAAAAATGTATGGGGAATATCCCGGGGAAAAGCCGTTCCCAACGGTCGATGAATATCTCAGATTCTTAAAACTGCGACGAGATAACCATCCGTATTTCGTCGAACGCCTTCCAGGTCAAGATTCGGAGTTTCTGATGGAAACGGCGGGCGCGAATTACGATTTGGCAAAACGAATCTGTTCCATCACTGGTTCACACTTGATAACTGATTTCAAAGTCCGTTGGAAAGAAATTGAACTGGATAGGAAAAGTGCCGGCATTGATGTTGCTGGATGGACCCCATTCGCGAAAGCTCTTCAAAATTCTGATTTGAAAGTGCTGGATAATGTGTCTCTAAATGCGGCATTAACACTCAGGCAAGAAAACCGTCTCGAAGCACTTCGCCTTTTCTTTCGTCGAGTTTGGGAATCATGTCGTGATCCAGAGGAATTTTCGGATGCGAATGCCGCTAATTTGACTGCTGAACTTGATGAGCATGTGCGAGAAGCGAACGCTGAATGGGCTAAGATTGATCAGGATTTAATGAAATGGTTTGGCGCACAGGGTGCTGCAATAACTTCCGCTGGCTTAATTGGTTTCGTTCCCGCTGCTACGGCTGCTGCAATAACGGGAGCAGCAGGTTTAATTCAAGCACAATTGAAGCGTTCCGCATTCAAAGAGCGTTTTCCGGCAAGTTTCTTTCTAACAATTAAGAATTAGGAAACGGCACAGAAACCCTCACGGAAATTTTCTCGCGTGCCTTACTGTTTCGCAGTTTAATTTCCGGCACATGAAACAAAAGGCTTATGCTTGGGCGGGCGTGGACATTGATTAACGTTTGTCAAATGGTGAAAAAAGTTGACTGCACGCAGGCAAAACGCTTTTCTGGTTGTGTGCTTGTTCAACAAAGCGTTCAGCGAATCTTACATGAAACAAAAAGCTTACGCCCGCGCGGGCGTTGACATTGACCTCGGCAACAAAGTGAAATCCACTTTGCCGCAATTGCTCGCCCCCACGCATCGCAGCGAGGTGCTCGGCACGGTCGGCGGCTTCGGCGGTCTGTTCGCGCTCGATGTGAAAAAATATCGCGAGCCGGTGCTCGTGTCGTCCGTGGACGGCGTGGGCACGAAATTGAAAATCGCCTTCGCGATGAATCGGCACGACACCATCGGAGCCGACCTCGTGAACCATTGCGTCAACGACATCGCGGTGCTCGGCGCGGAGCCACTTTTTTTTCTCGATTATCTCGGCACGGGCAAACTTCAGCCGCACGTTTTCACCGAAATCATCAAGGGCTTCACACGCGCGTGCGCGGATAATAATTGCGCGCTCATCGGCGGCGAAACGGCGCAGATGCCGGGCTTTTATCAGCCGGGCGAATACGACGTGAGCGGCACAATCATTGGAGTAGTTGAAAAGGCTTGCCTCCTTGATGGTAAAACCATTGAGCCAGACGATCGCGTTATTGGCATCGCTTCAAATGGTTTACACACAAATGGCTACTCACTTGCACGGGAAATTTTCTTTGAGCAAATGAAGCTAAAGCCCACGAGTTACGTCCCAGAATTGGAAAACACTATCGGCGACGAATTGCTCAAGGTGCATGTAAGTTATGGTTCTCTCATCAAAAAGTTATTGATCGAATTCAACGGCACAGGTGTTCCACTGGCTGGGGACGACATTTTGAATGGTGAACGCACCCCAAAGGACTCACCTATAATCAAGGGCATGGCTCACATCACGGGTGGTGGTTTTATTGACAACATTCCACGTGTTTTGCCTGACAAATCGCACAACGGTTCGAGATCACCCTATCTTTCTTTTTTTCATAACATCTCAAACGTCTTGCCAAATAAATGTGATGTAATCATCAAGAAAGGTTCATGGGAAATGCTTCCAATTTTTAAGCTCATTCAAACAAAAGGTGGAGTGTCAGAAGATGAATTGTATCAAGTTTTCAACATGGGCATCGGCATGGTCGCAATTGTGTCTGAAAGCAGGGTGAAAGACATTCTGAAATTTATCCACATTCAAAAACACAAAGCTTGGGAAATTGGTGAAGTCTTAGCAGGCAGTGGCAAAGCGCGAGTGATTTAATTTGTCCCAAAACAAAAAAACGAGACAGTTCAGTATCTTGTTTTCGTTTGAAATTTAATAAATTTAATTCGCGCTACACCTTCGCCATGCTCGGCGCCGAGCCGTTGTTCTTCCTCGATTACCTCGGCACCGGCAAACTCGAACCGCACGTCTTCACCGAAATCATCAAGGGCTTCGCGCGGGCGTGCGCGGAAAACCGTTGTGCGCTCATCGGAGGTGAAACGGCTCAGATGCCTGGCTTTTACCAGAAAGGTGAATACGACGTCAGTGGCACCATTGTCGGCGTCGTGGAAAAATCGCGCATATTGAACGGCCAGAAAACGGTGAAGCGCGGCGACGCGATCATCGGCATCGCCTCGTCCGGCCTGCATACGAACGGTTATTCGCTGGCGCGCAAAATTTTCTTCGAGCAGATGCGATTAAAGCCGACAAGCCACGTGCCGGGATTGAAGGGCACAATTGGCGCTGAATTGTTGAAAGTCCACATCAGCTACGGACCGCTGGTGCAGAAACTCATTGCGAAATTCAACGTAGGACAGGCGTCGCGCCTGTCTCCATCTTCAAAGAAAAAATTTAGAGTCAGGCTGGAAGCCTGTGCCACGGTCAAAGCCTTCGCCCACATCACCGGCGGCGGGTTCGTGGACAATATCCCGCGCGTCCTGCCGAAAAATCTGGATGTCGTCATTTACAAGGATTCGTGGGACATGTTGCCGATTTTCAAAATCATCGAAACCAGGGGCGGCGTGCCCGACGCCGAGCTTTATCAGGTTTTCAACATGGGCATCGGCATAGTGGCAATTGTGTCGGCGGACAAGGCGGAGGCCATTTTGAAATTCATCCGCGCACAGAAGCACCAAGCGTGGCTGATTGGAAATGTTATAGAAGGGCGTGGCGAAGTGCGGATAGTGTCGATTTGGACTGCGGTGGCAACCCCGAAAGCATTCGGGGGACACCGCTTTGAGTAGCAGGGTTGGACAATCGAATGCGCCATGCCATCCGAAAGCGCCGTCGCCGCTGCGCTCTGCCGGCGCAGTCCAAGACGTAAATGCCTAATAACTCATCCGGTCGAGCTTCACCTTCCCCCGGAAAATCCAGTAGATGCAGACAGTGTAGGCAATCACCAGCGGTACACCAATGCCAGCGATGATGAGCATGATGCCGAGCGTTTTTGGCGACGACGACGCGTTGTAAATCGTCAGGCCGTTTAACGGATTCGGCTGGCTGAAGACGAGGTAGGGATACTGGTTAACGCCAAACAGCGCCATCAGCGTGAGCATCGTCGCGCACGACGACAGGAAGGCACGCCAGTCGCGGCCGTGATAAAATTCGCGCGGGATGTTGGCAATGGCCAGCATGTTCGCCAGCGCAATGCTGAACAGCCACGGATTCTCGCGCACGCGCGCCGCCATGTGCGGTACGTAAAGCAGCGTGGCCATCGTCGTGATTGCGGCGCAAACAACAAAGAAGATGATGGAATTCATCGCCCAACGGCGCAGTTTGTCGTGCAACGCGCCCTCGGTTTTCATCAGACCGTAAATCGCGCCGTGCATCATGAACAATGCCACGGTGGTGACGCCGAGCAACAGCGGATACGGCTTCAGCAAGCCGAGAAACGTCCCGGCGAATTCGCCGTTCGCGTCAATGGGTATGCCCCAGGCGATGTTGCCCATCGCCACGCCGATGAGCAGGGCGGACAGAATGCTGCCAACAGAAAACCCGATGTCCCACATCTGCCGCCACCAGCGCATCGGTTGCTTGCTCCGAAATTCAATGGCCACGGCGCGGAAAATCAACGCCGCCAGCAACAGGATGAATGCGAGGTAAAAACCGGAGAAGACCGTCGCATAGACGTTCGGGAATGCGGCAAACAACGCGCCGCCACCGGTGACGAGCCAGACTTCGTTGCCGTCCCAGACCGGCCCGATGGAGTTGAGCAACGTGCGCCGCTCGGTGTCGTCCCGGGTGAACAAATGCAGCGCGCCGATGCCGAGGTCGAAGCCGTCAAGCATCGCGTAGCCGGTAAACAGCACGCCGACAAGAATGAACCAAATCGTGTTCAGATCGAAATTATTCATAAAAACCGTGATTCGTTAAATTGTTAAACCGTTGAATCGTGGTGATGGCACGAACGAGGACCGGTTCAACGGTGCAACGATTCAACGATTTAACGCGCTGGTTCATTCGTGTTTGGTTTCAGGGGCAACGCCAGTTTGCCGGACGGCACAAGGTCGGCGTCATCCGGACCGTGCTGGATTTTGTCGTTGAGCAGATAAATGAACACCGCGAACAGCAGAAAATAGATGAACGTGAACAGAATCAGCGACGTGAGAACGACCTTTGCCTGCACAACTTTGGAGAGACCATCAGACGTCCGCATCAGGCCATAGACAATCCACGGTTGCCGGCCGACTTCGGCGGCGAACCAGCCGAGTTGATTGGCGATTTGCGGGCCGAGCACGGAAAACACCAGAATCCACAGCAGCCAGGGCCGTTCAGGCAACGAGCCGTGGCGGAAATAAAGAAAGCCGAGTGCGGCGATGGCAATCATCGCAAAGCCAATCACCACCATGCCGTGAAAAAACTGGAAGGACGCCTGCACCGGCGGCCGGTCTTCGGGCGGAAAAGCGTCCAAGCCGGTCACCGGCGCACGGGCATCGCCCTGGACCAGCCAGCTCAGCATGCCCGGGATTTCGACGTTAAACAGGAACCGCTCGTTCTTCTCGTCCACCCAACCGAAAAGCGTCAACGGGGCGTTGGTGCGCGTCTCATATCGCCCTTCAAAGGCCGCCAGTTTTGCTGGCTGATTTTTCGCCACTTCACGCGCGCTGCTGTCGCCGCTGACGAGTTGCAGCAGCGAAGCGATAAGCGCCACGGTCAAGCCGACCCGCAACGAGGCGCGGGCAAAATCCAAGTGCCGCTTTTTCAGCAGATACCACGCGCTCACGCTTACGACGAGAAATGCACCTGCCTGCCACGCGCCGCACAACACGTGGAACAGCCGGTCCATGGACGATGGATTGAAAACCAGTTGCCAGAAATCCGTGATTTCTGCGCGTGGCACACCGTTGTGAGTCACGAGGTGATAGCCGGCGGGCGTCTGCATCCACGAATTGGCGACGACAATCCAGATGGCGCTGAAATGCGCGCCCAGGCAGACCATGCACGTGGAAAAAAAATGCAACTTGCGGCTGACCTTATCCCAGCCAAAAAGCAAAACGGCAAGAAAACCGGATTCGAGGAAGAAGGCAAAGATGCCTTCCGCCGCCAGCGCGCTGCCGAACACGTCGCCGACGAACCGCGAATAGGTTGCCCAATTCGTGCCAAATTCAAATTCCATCACGATGCCCGTCGCCACGCCGATGGCGAACGTGAGGGCGAAGACTTTCGTCCAGAACCGCGCCATCTGGTGATAAACGGGGTTTTTGGTTTTGAGCCACAGGCCCTCCATGACGACGAGCACGACGCCGAGGCCGATGCTCAACGGCGGGTAAAGATAATGAAACGCGATGGTGGCTCCGAACTGGATGCGGGCAAGTGTCAGAACATCCATACGCTAATTTTGTAGTGGCGATGTCAAACGGTCAAGACGCCAAAAAAGGAATTAAAAAATATTTTCCCGATTTCCGGATTTCCTGATTCAATGCCCTCGTCAATGAAACTCCTCGTCATCGGTTCGGGCGGACGCGAACACGCATTGGTGTGGAAACTCGCGCAATCACCGCACGCCTCGCAGATGTGGTGCGCGCCGGGCAACGCCGGTATCGCCCAGGAACAACTCGCGAAAAATGGCGCGCTCATCGAGTGCGTGAACCTTGGCGCCGAAGATTTGCCGAAGCTGCTCGCGTTTGCGCAGGAAAAGAAAATCGGACTCACCGTCGTCGGGCCGGACAATCCGCTGGCGCTGGGCATCGTGGATTTGTTCCAGAAAAACGGGCTGCGGATTTGGGGGCCGAACCAGAAAGCGGCACAATTCGAGTCGTCGAAAGTTTTCTCGCAGCAGTTCATGGAAAAATATGGGATTCCAACAGCGAAATCCGGCACGTTCAGCGAACCGGTGGCAGCAAAGAAATTTGCCGCGTCACTCGGCGGCAGATGCGCGGTGAAAGCTGACGGCCTGGCGCTCGGCAAGGGTGTTCTGATTTGCGCGAGCGCGGCCGAGGCGAACAAGGCGATTGATGAAATTCTGGTCGGCAAAGCCTTTGGCGCGGCGGGCGCCAAAATCGTGATTCAGGAATTTCTGGAAGGCATGGAGATTTCACTGCACGCGCTGTGCGACGGCAAGACGGCGAAACTGTTCCCGACGTCACAAGACCACAAACGCGCACTGGACGGTGACAAAGGCCTGAACACCGGTGGCATGGGGACATTCTGTCCAACGCCGTTCCTGAGCGATACGGCATTGGCGGAAACGGGCCGCAGGATTCTTGAGCCTTTCATGCGCGGATGCGCGGCGGAGGGGATTGATTTCCGCGGCATTATTTATCCCGGCATCATGCTCACCAAGTCCGGGCCGAAGGTGCTGGAGTTCAACGCCCGTTTCGGCGACCCGGAAACGCAGGTTTATCTCACACGCTTGGAGAACGACCTCGTCGAACTGCTCAACGCGAGCGTGGGTGGCACGTTGGATAAAATCCAATTGATATGGAGTCCGATGTCGAGTGTTTGCGTGATGATGGCGAGTGGCGGTTATCCCGGCAGTTACCCGAAGGGCAAGCCCATCTTGGGTCTGGCCGAGGCGGCAAAACTGCCGAACACAAAAGTTTTCCATGCCGGCACGGTTGCCCGCGGGAACGAAATCGTCACGAATGGCGGACGCGTCCTTGGTGTGACCGCCTGGGCGAAGGATTTGAAATCCGCGCAAGCTGCCGCCTATGCCGCCGTGGAGAAAATCCAATTCGACGGCGCGCATTTCCGCCGCGACATAGTAGCCAAAGCTTTGTAGGAGTCGAGGTAACGAGACTTGATTGTTAAAACACGAAACACAAGAACGACACGAAATAGTTTTGGCATCTGGGGCGCAGACGGAGTGTTTTGTAGTGCGCCGACAGACCGTAGCAGCGACGGTGCTTGTTTTTATATTTCCAACTGGTTGATGGCTCGCTGCATTTTCAATGTTTCTGCGTCAATGCCGCAGCCTTGGTTATTTGCGCGTTGATGCTGTTGCTCTGCACAATCTCCAAGGCGGCCAATTGTTGCGAGGTCAGGAAGCTGGAGGCCTGATCCAGGATGCGCTGGTTGCTCGCCACCACCTGCTGTAGATACGCATCAATATCTTCCTGCGAGCTGAAAAAGGCCGGGTCCAATTCCCCATCGATGCCGTGCGTCGCGGCATACGGTTCGGCTGCCACAATCTGCGCTAGATGAGCACTTTGATCATCGCTCAGGCCATTGTCTCCCAATTGCTTATTCAGCAGCTTGACCGTGGTTTGAGCCGGTATGGCCTGATTAAATTGCGTGTATTGGGCATACCCTGCCTCGCCCAGCAGCGCTTGCAACTGGTTCTGCATTTCAGTCCTTGTATCGGCCATCGCTTTCAGTGTTTGGACCCGATCCCCGTCTCCTTGTGTTAGCGATGAAGCCAGGTCGGTGCCCTTCAGCAATGCGTCGCCGACCAATTGGGTGAACTTTTCCGTATCCTCTGGTGTGAGGTTCAACTGCTGGACTAACGGGGCATACCGTTCCTTGATTGCTTTCAACTGCTTCTGGTGAATGTATTCCTTCATGGCCGGATCGCGCATCAATGCTGAGAGACCCGCCGAAGGCCGGTTGGTTGCGGCCATGTTTGCAAGAGACTGCCGGAGCGCTCCCACCTCGCCGCGCAATTTCAGAAGCTCGGCCGCTTTCTGGCTGGCCTTCAACTGCTCGTTCTCTGCGATCAACGCCGTCAGCCGGTTCGTCGCGTCATCGCGTTCACGTTGCAATTGCCGGAGTTGTTCGGTTGATGGCGTTTGCTGTTGCTGAAGCGTCTGAACTTGGTCGCGCAGTTGGGAATTTTGGTGTGCTTCGAAAATTCCCGTTCCGACGGCGGCTGTCAGGGCTGCGACGATCAAAGTTTTTTGGAGTGTGGTCATGGTGATGGCTTTGGTTGCGGCAATTACAGTTGATGTGTGAACGGCCGTTCCGGCCAGAACGGCGGCAGTTGAAATGGTGGCAACCAGACCGGCGGGCGCGGCCTGGACGGCATTGGCGGAGATCAAAACCACCAGTCCACCCGCGCCAACCGTCACGTTTCGTTTCGAGAAAAATTCACGCAGGCGATCCACGGCGCGGCTCACGCGCTTTTGCGCGGCATCGTCGGATGTTCCCAAACTTTGACCGACTTCGCGCAAGGATTTGTTCTCGAAGTAACGGAGCAGGACGGCGGCACGGTCGGTTTCGTCGAGCTCATGCATGGCTTCGTCGAGCAGCGGCTCGATGTGCGTCCATTCGTTGGCAGTGGCATTCATGGCATTCATTTCCGAGGCGATTTGTTCGCGCAACTGCCGGCGCGATTCCCTGCGCACCACGTCTATGGCCGTGCGGCGCGTGACCTGATAAAGCCACGCAGTCAAAACCGGCGAGCCGCCGGTGGCATTGCTCAATTTGCCGGCATTACGCGCGAGGTCGGTGAAAACCGATTGTGCGATTTCCTCGGCCAGTTGCGCCGAGCGGACCTGCCGCACGGCGGCGGAATAAACCAGGTCCACATGCCGCCGGACAATTTCCGTGAAGGCGTCCTGCAGATTCTTCCGCGCGTATTGGCCCAGCAGATCCAGATCGCTTGTCATGCTTTTGAAAGTATATCGCCGCCCAGCGGCGGAATCCGACAAAATTTCTCTGGAAACCTCAGGGCTCGACGGCGTCTCGCCCCGCCAATTTTTCCGGTGGCCGTGTGCAAGCACCTTTACTTTCGCGCTCTGGTCGCGCAACTTTATCGAACGATGACACGACATTTTTTCAGTCACTTCGGTTTAGCACTGGTCGGCCTGCTGGCGGCACGGGTTCCGTCGCCCGCGGATACGACCGGGCTGGCGCTGGCGAAATCGGAGGTTTTGGAAAGCAACGTGCTGTATCTCCGCGTCAGCCACGTCGCGGCTGGCCTGCCAGACGAAATCAGCGCGGCCAACCGCGTGTTGGCGGCCACAAACACCATCGCCGGGACCGTTCTGGATTTGCGCTTTGCCGACGGCGACGATCCGGAGGCCGCCGCGGCCACGGCCAGTTTGTTCATCGACCCAAAACGGCCACTGGCGATTCTCGTGAACAACGGGACACACGGCGCAGCAGTGATTCTGGCGGCGGCGTTGCGCGAAGCGCGGGCGGGATTGGTTTTCGGTAGCGTGCCGGCGGCGGTAAAACCGGACATCGCGGTCGAGGAAACCCCGGCTGATGAAAAAAAGTTTTTTAAAAATCCCTATGCGGAACCGGCAACCAACGAAGTCGCCGCGCTGGCGGGCACCAACAATTTCCTGCCGTGGGTGGACCACACGAGCGAAGCGGACCTGGTCCGCGCGAAAATCAAGGATGGTGACGAAGACGAAGGCCCGCTGCCTTTAGGTCCAGTCCGCCCGTTTTCAAGCCCACCGCCGCCGTATGCGGCCGAACCGCAAAAGCCGGCGATTCGCGACCCGGTTTTGGCGCGCGCAGTGGATTTGATCAAGGGACTGGCGATTGTCCGGGAAGTCCACCCTTGATTTCGGGTTGACGATTCGGGGCTGGCCACTCACCTTGAACCTTGCGCGGCATGAAAACCATTCTGTTCATTTGCACCGGCAATGTCTGTCGCAGCCCGATGGCCGAAGGCCTTTTTCGCCAGGTGACGGGCGGGCGCGGGGAGTTTCGCGTCCTGTCGGCGGGACTCGGCGCACTGGACGGCCAGCCGCCGACGCCGCATGCGGTGGCGGCCATGCGCGAACTGGGCATTGACATTTCGGAACAGCGCAGCCGGATGCTGACAACGGATTTGGCGCGGCAGGCCGATTACATTTTTGGCATGACGCGCAGCCACCTGGACATGATTGCGTTGTTGTATCCGCCGGCGGCGGAAAAAACCTTTTTACTGCGCGAATTTGACGAAACACTCGAACCATTTGAAAAAGACATCAGCGACCCGATGGGCAGCGTTTACGAAGTGTATGTGCACTGCCGCGACCAGATTAAACAGGGCGTCGCGACCCTCTTGAAATTTATGGAGCAACACGAAACCTTGTCGGCTCCGCAGGCGGCCAAAACCGTGCCAACCACGAACTTTGCCGTTGGCGCCGACCACGGCGGCTACGAATTGAAAGAAGCCTTGAAACAATATTTGCAGCAACGCGGCTTGAGTGTCACGGATTTTGGCGCGAAGTCGAAGGACCCGGGCGACGATTACCCCGACTTCGCCCAGCCGGTGGCCCAGGCCGTCGCGACGGGCCGGGCGGAGCTGGGCTTGCTCATCTGCACCAGCGGGATCGGGATGAGTATGACCGCCAACAAAGTGCCGGGCATTCGCGCGGCGCTCGTAACCAATGAACAGGCCGCGACGCTGGCACGACAGCACAACGACGCCAACGTGCTTTGCCTGAGCGGAAAAAGCACCCCGCCCGAACTGGGCCGGAAAATCCTTGACGCCTTCATCGCCGCCAAATTCGAGGGTGGGCGGCACGAGCGCCGCGTTGAGAAAATGGATGTGCGGCTCGCCGCGCCGCAATTCCGCCTGCGCAATGTGGACCCCGCCGTGGCCGAATTCATCGAGCACGAGCGTGTGCGCCAGCAGGAAAACATCGAGTTGATTGCATCCGAAAATTTCGCCAGCCCGGCGGTCTTGGAGGCCCAGGGCTCCGTGCTCACCAACAAATACGCCGAAGGCTATCCGAAGAAGCGTTGGTATGGCGGCTGCGAAAACGTAGACAGCATCGAGCAGCTTGCCATTGACCGCGCGAAAAAACTGTTCGGCGCGGAACACGTGAACGTCCAGCCGCATTCCGGCAGCCAGGCGAACATGGCGGTCTATTTTGCCGTGCTGAAACCCGGTGACAAGATGCTCACCATGGACCTGAGCCACGGCGGACATTTGACCCACGGCAACAAGGTGAATTTCTCCGGCAAATTTTTTGAAATCGTCCATTACGGCGTGCGCAAGGACGACGAGCGGATTGATTACGACCAGCTCGCCGCGTTGGCGCGCGAGCATAAACCGAAGATGATCACCGTGGGCGCCAGCGCGTATCCGCGCATCATTGATTTCAAACGCATGGGCGAAATCGCCCGGGAAATCGGCGCGTATCTGCTGGCCGATATCGCGCACATCGCCGGCATGGTGGCGGTGGGAATCCATCCCAGCCCGATTCCGCACGCGGATTTTGTGACCACCACCACGCACAAGACGTTGCGCGGGCCGCGCGGCGGCTTGATTTTGTGCCGCGAAAAATACGCGAAGGAAATTGATGCCACCGTTTTCCCTGGCGTCCAGGGCGGACCGCTGGAACACGTCATCGCGGCCAAGGCAGTTTGCCTCCAGGAAGCCTTGCAACCGTCGTTCAAGGCGTATCAGGAGCAAATCGTGAAGAACGCGAAGGCGCTGGCCGAAGGCATGAAACGCAACGGCTACCGCATCGTCAGCGGCGGCACTGACAACCATTTGATGCTCGTGGACGTGGGCGTGAAAAACCTGACCGGCAAGGATTGCCAGGTGGCGCTCGACGAAGCGGGCATCACCGTTAACAAAAACACCATCCCGTTCGAAACGCGTTCACCGTTTCAATCCAGCGGCATCCGGCTGGGCACGCCGGCAGTGACCACGCGCGGCATGAAGGAGGCGGAAATGGCGGCCATCGCGGACATGATTTCCGAGGTGCTGCTCGACATCAAAAATGTGGACGCGGCGCACAAGGTCCGCGAGCGTGTGCACGAGTTGACTGCGAAATTCCCGCTGCCGTATTGACAAAACCGGCGTTGTGTGGGATTATCCCACCATGACTGTAACCGCCGACACAAAAAGGCGCGTGATCGTTCCGGGTGCAAAACCCGGCGACGTTTTCGCCTGCGAACGACAGGATGAAAATCGCTTTCTCCTAGTCCGGCTTGCCGCGCCACCGCCGCCGGAAAAAAAGACAAAGGCGCAAATCCGGCAGGCAATCAAAAACAGCAAGATGAAACCCATGATGCCCTGGGATGAGTTGCGCAAGCTGACACGGGAATGATCTTGTTCGACACCAGCGTGATTCTGGACGCCCTTTATGAGGATGCAGAGCATTTTGATTGGGCAACCCGTTTGATTGTTGAGTCAGCGTCCACGGTTGGCGCGGCGGTCAATGCAGTGACCGTGGCGGAATTATGCGCAGGCGACCGCCACCCGGATAGGGTGGAGGCCGATCTGCGGAACTGGGGTGTGAAGATTTTGGATGTTCCGGCGGCTGCCGCCAGTGTTTGCGGCCAAGCGCATCGCCGCTACACGCTGGCAAGGCGCGCTTCGGGCGGCGGGAGTGCGCCGAAAATTCCCCTGCCGGATTTTTTCATCGGCGCGCACGCGGAAATCATGGGCTGGAAACTGGCTACGCGCGACGCCGAACGGATTGCCAGGTATTTTCCAAAAATTCATCTTTTGACGCCGAAGAAAATTTTGTAGGAGTTGAGGTAACGAGGCTCAAATTTTCCAGTCAGAGACTCCTTACGTCGTCTCCTGCGAAATAAAAGTGCGCGAACGGACGGCGAAATTCCCGCTGCCGTATTAAGGTTGTTGCCCTGCGTTTGCGGCAGCGGCGAATTTCAAGGTCGCATCAAAACCACGCAACGTTCTCTCGTCGCCAAAAACAATCCGCCAGCCGTCGCCAAATTGATGCAACGTCACTTGATTTTGACGAACTCGCCCGTCTTGGTACTGATGCTGTTCGATCAAAGTGTCTTCATCGCCTTGAATGTTTTGTGAGACGACGGCAAAACCTGCGATGGGCGGAATGTCAGACAACATTGCATAGAGCACCCCGTCAACGGAGCCAAACTTTTGCCTGACGGATTCCGGCGCAGCAGCAAAAAGTGCTTCCGCTTTGGCTTCGGCATCAGCGTCCCAGGCAACGAGCGAGGAAAAAGCATTCGCATCATGTTTCGATATGGCCCAATTTAAGGTTTGCATCGCCGCCGCCGGCGACGCGTTGCCGACGTTCGCCCAATCTGCGGCAGGCGAAAGCGGAACCGTCGGCGCATCCAGCACTGCGGGCAAGTTGGCTTCCGTTTGAGACAATCTGGCCTGATGCGCGTCCGATTGAGCCTTACCGTGATTTTCATTCTGCCGGCGCAAAGCTCCTACTTCACCGCGAAGCCGCAGCAATTCATTGAATTGCTTGTCCGGAAGCGAATTGGAATCGCCCGCCGTGGCCAGACGATTTGAAAGGCTTTCGTTGTCGGTTTGCAGCTGGCTTATTTGCTGTCGCAAGGATTGATTTTCCCCGCCGAGCCTGGTTTGCGTTTGGTGTTGAACCACCAACGCCGTCGCCGCGCCAGCCACGACGAGCACGCTGATGCCGAGTTTTAATTGAGTTGCAGTCATAATTTTCAGAAGTGTGAAGGTTCCGGTTCCAGCAGAGAGAATCGAAGCGGTCGTCAGCGTCGCGGCCAGATTCGCGGGTGCGAGCTGGACGGCGTTCGCCGAAATCACGGACGTGAGAGCCGCCGCCGTCGTGATGCCGCGTTTGGTCAAAATGTCGCGCAGTTTTTCGAGTGCGCGCTCGACGCGCATCCGCGCGGCGTTTTCGTTGAGGCCGAGTTTCGCGCCGACTTCGGCGAATTGCCGGTTTTCAAAGTAGCGTAGCAAAATGGCTTCGCGGTCGGCTTCCTTGAGCTGGTGCATGACCTCGTCGAGCACGGGACGAAGTTTTTGCCAATCAAGTTCGGGCGCGGTTTCGGAAATAGGTTCGCGCATAAATTTTTCCTCCCGGTCGCGACGGCGGTTCTCCATCCGCACTATTTTCGCGGCGGCAAAGTGCGCGCTGGTGTAAAGCCAGCCGGTCAAAATTTCGCGGCGCGCGAGCGAAGCGGCCTTGCGCGCCAAATCGGTGAAGACGGTTTGCGCCACGTCCTGCGCCAGATGCGCGTCGCCGTTGACCTGCCGCAGCGCGGCGGAATAGACGAGATTGACGTGCCGCCGGACGAGTTCGGCGAAGGCGTCTTCGGAACGGGTTCTGGCGTAACGGCTGAGCAACTCTGAATCCGGCGTCATGTTCAACTTATAGCACCCGCTGAAATGAAAATCGCACAAGAAAAATCGTGTTTGACACAACGGCCAGGATGCGGCATTGTATTCGCGAGTTGACTGCGAAATTTCCCTTGCCGTATTGAGGTCACACTGCCTCGAACGCTGGGCTGACGTAAATCCATATTGAACTTTTCCGGCCATCGGGCGTCCAATGCGTGACAGCCTTTCACGTCCGGCAATGGAAATCCGGTCAATCCAACCAGTTTAACCTTGTTTTATGCCCAGAGTCTCAACGAAAAAAACCAAAGCGAAACCGGCAGCGGAAACTCCCGCGGCCGAATCGCCGGATTTGAACAACGGCGGGGTCGCCACGGAAACCGCTGTCGCCGAGCCGTCGGGTTCCGCCGACTTGCAGCCGCCGTCCACGCCGGTCGAACTGGCCGAAGAACCGAAGGTGGAGGAGCCAAGGCCGGAAGAGCGGCGTGGCTCGCAGCGCGACAAAATCGCCACGTCGCTCAACATCGCCAAACTGCAGGCGATGCAGATGAGCGAGTTAAACCACATGGCACGCGACCTCGGCGTCGAAAATTTCGGCACGATGCGCAAGCACGAGGTCATTTTCCACATCCTCCAGAAAAACGCCGAGCGCGCCGGCGTGCTGTTTTCCGAAGGTGTCCTGGAAATCCTGCCGGAGGGCTTCGGTTTCCTGCGTTCGCAGAGTTTCAATTACCTGCCCTGCCCCGAGGACATTTACGTTTCCCCGTCTCAAATCCGCCGGTTTGACCTGCAGACCGGCAACCTCATCGCCGGCCAGATCCGGCCGCCGAAGGAAAAGGAAAAGTTTTTCGCGCTGCTCAAGGTCGAGGGCGTGGACGGCGAAGACCCGGACAAGGCGAAGGAAAAGACGCATTTCGACAACCTGACGCCGCTATTCCCGGACAAGCGGTTCATCCTTGAAACCGTGGCCGAGGAAGTCAACACCCGTGTGCTTGATCTTGTCTGTCCCATCGGCAAGGGCACGCGCGGGCTGATTGTCGCGCCGCCGCGCACGGGCAAAACCGTGCTCATGCAGAAAATCGCCAATGCGATTCTCAAGAACAATCCCGAAACGTATCTCTTCATCCTGCTGATTGACGAGCGGCCGGAGGAGGTCACCGACATGGAACGCACCTGCAAGGGCGCGGAGGTCATCAGCTCCACGTTCGACGAGCCGCCGGAACGCCACGTGCAGGTGGCCGAAATGGTCATCGAAAAGGCGCGCCGCATGATCGAACACAAGCGCGACGTGGTGATTTTGCTCGATTCCATCACGCGCCTCGCCCGCGCCTACAACACCATCCAGCCGCACTCGGGCAAAATCCTGTCGGGCGGCGTGGACGCCAATGCGCTGCACAAGCCGAAGCGGTTCTTTGGCGCGGCGCGCAACATCGAGGAGGGCGGCTCGCTCACCATCATGGCCACCGCGCTGGTGGACACCGGCAGCCGCATGGACGAAGTGATTTTTGAAGAGTTCAAAGGCACGGGGAACATGGAGGTGCATCTGGACCGCGCCCTGGTGGACCGCCGGATTTTTCCTTCGATCAACATCGAACGCTCCGGCACGCGCAAAGAGGAACTGCTTTACCATCCGGACGAGTTGAACCGGATTGTGCTGCTGCGCCGCGCGCTCACCGGTGTGCCGCCCGTCGAGGCGATGGAACTGGTATTGGGCAAGCTGAATAAGACCAAGAGCAACATTGAGTTCCTCCTGGGCATGGGCGTAAGCTGAATCCGGTGCGGTTCTGATTTGCCGCCGGTTTTCACCCCCCAAACCCCATTTCACCCTGAATTGGCGCAGTTTGTTTGCGCTTGACGGGTTCAAGGCAACTTCTTAATCTATCCCCCAAGAACGGTAAAGTATGCTGGGTCAACCAGCGCGCCAAAGTCGGAAGATGTCCATCTCCGACTTTTTTGTTCCCCGAGCGGGAATGCCGTGTCGAGCGTATGAATGCGGATTTTCTGGCAGTTCTGGAATTCTGGGAGCGCGAAAAGGGCATCAACCGCGATGTCCTCGTCGGCGCGGTCCAGGAGGCGTTGTTGTCCGCCGCCAAGAAGGCGGTCGGCCCGGCGCGCGAATTGCGCGTGGAGATTGACCAGAAAAACGGCGACATCAAGGCGTTCGCCAAGCTCATCGTCTCCGACAAGGTCATTTCCAAGCACGATCAAATTTCCGTCTTCGACGCGCGCCGCCTCAAGCCCGGCGCCCAGATCGGCGACGAAATCGAAAAGGAAGTCACGCCAACCGGATTCGGGCGCATCGCCACGCAATATGCCAAACAGGCGCTCATGCAGAAAATCCGGCAAGCGGAAAAGGCGCTCATTTTCACCGAATTCAAGGATCGCGTCGGCGACATTGTCAGCGGTTCCGTGCGGCGGTTCGAACGCTCGGACGTGATACTGGATTTGGGCAAATACGAGGCGCTGTTGCCGAACCGCGAGCGCGTGCCCACCGAGGAATACCAGGTGGGCGAACGCATCCGTTGTTACGTCAAGGCGGTTGAACAAGGTCCGCACGGACCGGAAATCATTTTGTCCCGCGCCGACCCACGCTTCGTCATCAAACTTTTTCAGCTTGAGGTTTCGGAAATCAACGACGGCACGATTGAAATCAAGGGTATCGCCCGTGAACCGGGGTTCCGCACCAAAATGGCGGTCTATTCGCGCGACAACAAGGTGGACCCCGTTGGCGCGTGTGTCGGCATGCGCGGACAGCGAGTGAAAAACATCGTCCGCGAACTCAACAACGAAAAGGTGGACGTCATCCCGTGGTCACCGGATGCCCGGACGTTCATCACCAACGCGCTGGCGCCGGCCAAGCTCAAGAGCTTTGAAGTGGATGAGGACGCCAGGCGCGTCAAAATTCTGGTGGCGGAAGATCAATTGTCGCTGGCCATCGGCAGGCGCGGCCAGAACGCGCGCCTGACGGCCAAGCTCACCGGCTGGGAAGTGGACATTGAGGCTGAACAGGTCGTCACGAAAGGGTTTGAAGAAAAGGTCGCCGAGGCCGTTGAGTCGCTCGCGGCCATACCGGGAATTTCGCGCGAGCAGGCCGATGCGCTGGTGCACGCCGGGTTGACGCGGCTGGAGGATTTGCTGTCGGCGGATGAAGGCGATTTGAGCAGCATTCCGCAAATCGGTGGAAGGGCGGCGGAAATTTTGAAGGCGGCGCGGGCCGAAGCCGAACGCCACACGTTGAAAGTCGGCGAGCCGCCGGTGACTGGTTGAAGCAGGAATGATGAATGAAGGATGCGGAATGAAAAAGCGAAGATTACAACGATCGGATCGCTTCATTCCGCCTTTCGCCCTTTGCCTTTGACCATGTGCGGCAGTCCGAAAAATTTGCCCGCGCAACCGCGGCGGCTGATAGCAGGAAAAGTTTATGCCCGTTCGCATTTACGACATCGCGAAGAAGCTTGGCTTGGAGAACAAGGCGATTCTCGCCAAAGCCAAGGCGTTGGGCATTGCCGCCGCCAGGGTCCCGTCCAGTTCACTCGATAAAATCAGCGCCGAGTTCCTCGAGG
This sequence comes from Verrucomicrobiota bacterium, assembly GCA_050012035.1. Classification (GTDB taxonomy): domain Bacteria; phylum Verrucomicrobiota; class Verrucomicrobiia; order Limisphaerales; family UBA11358; genus UBA11358. The sequence goes on from JBEKHY010000003.1 coordinate 83,090, forward strand.
AGGAGTTGCTCAAGGATTATCCGGAGCTGGCCGCCAAATTCAAGGCCCCGCCGGCGCCCACCGTTGAAGAACTGCCCAAACCACCGCCGGTCGAGGAAAAAATCGTCGTCATCACCGCGCCGCCGCCCGAACCGCCCAAGCCGGAAATCAAAGCCGAACCGCCACCGGTCATCGTCGCGCCCAAGCCGCCGCCACCACCACCCAAGCCGGTTGGCCCCAAAATCGGGGACAAAGTCGGATTCATTCAGTTGCCGCACAAGCCGCCGCCGAAAGTCACCGAGAAAGCCGGCCCGGCCAAACCGCCGCCCCGGCCGGCGGCGCCGGCCAGAGGAGGCGGCAAAGCCCCTGCGCCACTGCCCCCAAAAGAGGACCGCAAGGCGCCTGCTCCCGTGCTGCTGCCGAAATTTGTTGCTCCGGCTAGCGCCGAAGTCATCGTCATCAAACCGCCGATTGTCGTCCGCGAACTCGCCACGCAGCTCAAGCAAAAGCCGTTCAAGATCATCGCCGATTTGATGGAACTGGGCGTTTTCGCCAACGTGAACCAGGCGATTGACGAAAAAATCGCCCAGCAACTTTGCGCCAAATACGGTTTCCGGTTTGAAGTGGAAAAACGCGAGCGCGGCGGCGGGGTCGTCCATGCGCCGGTCAAGAAAGTCGAACTCGACGTGGAGGACAAACCGGAGCAGCTCAAACCGCGCCCACCGGTCGTCACCATCATGGGCCACGTTGACCACGGTAAAACGACGCTGCTCGACGTCATCCGCCAATCGAACGTCGCGGCGGGCGAGGCCGGCGGCATCACGCAGCACATCGGCGCTTACACCATTTCCGTGCCGCATCCGGAACGCAAAAAGGAGCTGGCGCAAATCACGTTCCTCGACACGCCCGGCCACGCAGCGTTCAGCTCGATGCGCGCGCGCGGCGCGAACGTCACGGACCTGGTGGTGCTCGTGGTGGCGGCCAATGACGGCGTCATGCCGCAGACGCTGGAGGCGCTCAACCACGCCAAGGCCGCCAAAGTCCCGATTCTGGTCGCGGTCAACAAAATGGACCACCCGAACGCAAATGCGATGAAGGTCCGCCAGCAGTTGCAGGACAAGGGGCTGGTGCCGGACGATTGGGGTGGCGACACGATTTTCGTGGATGTTTCCGCGCTCGCCAAACAGGGCGTGGACAAATTGCTGGAAATGATTTTGCTCCAGGCCGAGTTGCTCGAACTCAAGGCGAACCCCGACCGCCGCGCCAAGGGCAACATCATTGAATCCGGCGTCGAACCCGGCGGCCCGACCGCGACCGTGCTGGTGCGCAAGGGCACGTTGCGCGTGGGCGACATCATTTTATGCGGCGAGTTTTACGGCCGCGTCCGTGCGCTCATTAACGAGGAAGGCGACCGCCTCAAGGAAGCCGGGCCGTCGGTCGCCGTGAAAGTGCTCGGTTTGAACGGCGTGCCGGACGCGGGTCTGGAATTCAGCGTGGTGGAAGACGAGAAAGCCGCGCGCGAACTGGCCGAACAGCGCGCCCACGAAACCAAAACGCAGGATTTGGAGAATCGCTCGAAGGTCACGCTGGAAAACCTGTTCGCTTCGCTGGCGGCGGCGCAGAGCAAGGTGCTCAAGGTCGTGGTCAAAGCCGACACGCAAGGCTCGGTCGAAGCCATTGTCGAGGCGCTCAAAAAAATTGAGGCGGAAAAAGTTTCGCTCGAAATCATTCACAGCGACGTTGGCACGATTACCGAAAACGACGTGGCTTTGGCATCCGCCTCCGACGCTGTCATTCTCGGCTTTCACGCGCGGCTGGACAGCACCGCCGCCGAAAAGGCGAAGCATGAAGGCGTGCAAATCAAGCTTTACGCGATCATTTACGAATTGATTGATCAGGTCAAAGAAGCGATGGCCGGATTGCTTGAACCGGTCGTCAAGGAAACCATCATCGGCTCGGCGGAAGTGCGGCAGATTTTTGAACTGTCCAAAGGCGTGCCGGTCGCTGGTTGCATGGTTGCCAGCGGCCGCATCGTCAAAGGCAAGGTCCGCGTGCGCCGGCGCAAGGATGTCATTTACGAAGGCATCGCGCAATCGCTGCGCCGGTTCCAGGACGAGGTCAACGAAGTGCGTGCCGGCATGGAATGCGGCATTCGCATTGAAGGTTACAGCGAATTCCAGGTTGGCGACACCATCGAATGTTACACGACTGAAAAAGTGGCGGCGAAATTATGAACCACGGGGTAATGGATTGTCGGATTATTGGATTGTTGAGCAGTAGAGACATTCACTGCTCCAACACTGCAGCAATCCATCAATCCATCAATCCACCAATCCATTTCTGATCCATGCCTTCACTCAGACTCCAGCGCGTGCGCGAACTTTTGAAGCGCGAAATCGGCGAAGCCATCCGCCGCGAATTTCACGTCGGCGAGTGCGGGTTGATTTCCGTCAACGACGTGGATGTGGCGGGCGACCTCAAGTCCGCGACCGTGTTCATCAGCATTCTCGGCAGCCCCGACCAGCAGAAGCGGGGCTTTCAGATGCTCAACGACCATCGTGTCCGCATCCAGGGTCTGGTCGGGCGCGCGGTCGTTTTGAAATACACGCCGAGGTTGAAATTTGCCTTTGACGATTCCATCGTGCGCGGCAACCGCGTGCTGCAAATCATCGAGGAGCTGGAAAAGACCGCGCCCGCCGACGAAAAAGATTCCGAAGAATGAAAATGTTTCTGTCATACAACCACTTTGAAGGTAGGGCGCGTCACTCCGTGCGCGCCGTCCTTGGTTGGCGAACGAGCGGCGGGCAGAGGACTGCCCGCCCCACCCATTGCTGATGAAAAGTTACCCGAAAATCATTGACCGCATTCTCGACGCCATTCGCAGGAGCAAAACCATCTGCGTCGTCGGCCATATCCGGCCCGATGGCGATTGCGTCGGCTCGCAACTCGGGCTGGCGCTGGCGTTGCAAAACGAAGGCAAAAAAGTCGTTTGCTGGAACGAGGACCCGGTCCCGCAAAAATACAAATTTCTGAACGCCGACGGATTGTTCCAACAGCCGAGGCGTGGTTTCAAATTCGATTGTGTCATTGCCATAGACTGCGCCAGCTTCGAGCGGCTGGGCAAGGCCGGCAGATGCGTTGCGCAGCGGAAAATTTTCATCAACATTGACCACCACGAAAGCAACACGCGCTACGCCGACGTGAACTGGGTGTCCGCGCGCGAACCTTCCTGCGGCGAACTGATTTACCGTCTGCTCAAAGTCGCGCGCTGGCCAATCACCAAACCGATTGCCGACTGCCTGTTCACCGCCATTTCCACCGACACCGGTTCATTCCAATATGCCACGACACGGCCCGGCACGTTCCACACCGGCGCGGAACTGGTTACGCGCGGCGCGAACCTCGCCAAAATTTGTGACGAGGTTTACCAATCGTATCCGGTGTCGCGCGCCCGGCTCCTCAGACACATTTACAGCACATTCCGGCTCGCGCACGACGATCGCATCGCCTGGTTCTGGTTGAAAAAGGGCGACTTTGCCCGCACCGGCGCGGAGAGCGACGACACGGAAGGGCTGATTGACCACATCCGCGCCATTGAGCCGGTCGTCGTCGCCTGCGTGTTCGAGGAAGTCGAGCCCGAACTGACCCGCGTCAGCCTGCGCTCGAAAAGTGAAAAAGTGAATGTGAATGAGATTGCCGCGCAGTTCGGTGGCGGCGGCCATCCGGCGGCGGCGGGGGCGCGCATCGCCGGCAAGCCGCTTTCGGTGCAACGCAAGGTGATTGCCGCAGTCAAGCGCGCCCTGAATTCGGCAAAATAGTTTTCATGCAAGAATTTTCCCTGCTCGACGGCGCCATCCTCATTGACAAGCCTGCCGGACCGACGTCGCACGACGTGGTGGACGCCATCCGCCGCCAGTTCGGCATTAAAAAAGTCGGCCATTGCGGCACGCTCGATCCCAATGCCACCGGCCTGCTCATCATTGTGCTTGGCCGCGGCACAAAGCTTTCCGAAAAATTGATGTCCGACGACAAAGTCTATGAAGGCGCCATCAAATTCGGCGTGGCTACCGACAGCTACGATGCCGACGGCGAAATTCTCGAAACGAAAACGGTTCCGCCCTTGACGCTCGACCAATTAAACGAAGCCGCTACTGCGTTTGTGGGTGACCTCATGCAAACGCCGCCGATGGTTTCAGCGGTGAAAAAGGACGGGGTGCCGCTTTACAAACTCGCGCGCAAGGGCATGGAAATCGCGCGCGAGCCGCGGCTCGTTCACATTTACAATTTCCGTTTCACCGGCTACCGCGAGCCGCTCGGCCAGTTTCTCATCGCCTGCACCAAGGGCACCTACGTCCGCAGTATCGCGCACGAGCTCGGCCAGAAACTCGGCTGCGGCGCGCATCTGGCGACGTTGCGGCGCGTGACTGCGGGAAAATTTGACGTGGCCGACGCAATACCGTTGGACGCGGTGCTGAAATTGACGAGAGCCGAATTGGAGAAAAAAGTGATTCCGTTTTTGAAATTGACCGGCGCGTGATACGGGTTAGGTCTTCCGTCAAGCACGCCGAACATCCGGCTGTCGCTTGACGCAACCCGCAACCCGCAACCCGCAAAACGTTTTTCGAATGATGAAACTCATTCATGCCGCCAAAGACCTGAAGCCCGGCAGCCGCAAGGTCTGCCTGGCCATCGGCTTTTTCGACGGTGTGCATCTCGGCCATCAGCAAATCATCCGTCAGACCGTCACCGACGCGCGCCAGCACAACGCCATCGCGCTGGTGCTCACGTTTGACCGGCATCCGAACGCGGTCGTCGCGCCCGACCACGTGCCGCCTTTGATCTACTCGCTGCCGCAAAAACTGCGTGCGATTGAAGCACTCGGCCCGGATGCGCTTTTGCTGATTCACTTTGACGAAAAATTCAGCCGGCAGACCGGCGAGGGATTCATTCGCCGCCTGGTGCGCGCCTTGGGAAAAGTTCAAAGCCTGTGTGTCGGCACGGATTTTGTTTTCGGGCGCCAGCGCCGCGGCAATGTCGCGTTGCTGAAAAAACTCGGCGACAAACTCGGCTTTGCCGTTCATGGACTCGCCGCGGTTTCCCTGGCCGGCCGCATTGTCAGCAGCACGCGTATTCGCGAGTTGATCCGCGCCGGCAGGCTTGACGCGGCGAGCCAGATGCTCGGGCGGCCTTACGCGATTTCCGGCCGCGTGGTAGGAGGCGATCGTGTGGGCCGGCAACTGGGCTTTCCTACCGCCAATCTGGACATGACGGGCTTGCTGCTGCCGCCGAACGGGGTTTACGCTGGCCTGGCCAAAGTGAAGCAAAAAACATATCGCGTCGCGCTCAACATCGGTTTTCGCCCGACGATAGCGTCGGCGATGCGCCGACCCTGCGTCGAGGCGCATCTGCTGGACTTTGACGGCAAACTTTACGGCGGGGAATTGACGGTGGAAATTGGCGGCAAATTGCGGGAAGAAAAAAAGTTTGCTACGCTGGCGGAACTACATCGGCAGATTAGCCGTGACATTGCCGCTTTGCGCGCTTCCGATTGATGGGATTTATTGCAAGCGACTTTGCTACAGCATCTTGTATGCCAAAAGGCGCGCTTGGGCCTGGATTGCGAGTGTCTCCAGGATTGCGATTATTCTTGAATTTCCCCCAAAAGCGGTTAGCATGTCGGCGTGTCAGTCTTCTGGCGTTCTGATGTTCGCAGTTCCTGATGTTCAATGGACAAGTGAACAGTTGTGCAGAGCCGACGACGACCGGTTCGTGAAGCAGAATCATCCTGTTTCTCTGAACTAAAGCGGATTTTACGGGTCTGATATTTATGCCGCATCGAAAAAATACGCCGTCAGCCGGCACAGCGCGCAAGCGCAGACACGGCGGCGGACGCAGCGCGGGAGCAAAACCGGCTCCGCCGCGGCGGCGCTTTGTTATTTCCATCGCGCGACGGGAAGTGCCCAAACCGCTGGAAACCAATGGAAAGGCCAGGTCGCATGCGGGCAATCTGCCTGGTCCTGGCGCGCAAAAATTGTCGCAAAACAGCCATGCGACGGCCGCGGGGTCAGCGCCCGTTCAATCCGTTGCAGATTTGACCGAGACGATCAAGACGCTGCTCCACCTCGCCCAGGAGCACGGTTACATCACTTACGACGACATCAACGACGTTCTGCCGGACAATCTCAGTCCGGACGATCTGGACGCGCTGCTGACCAAGCTGCGCAGCTTGGACGTGGAGATCGTCATGGACCAGGCCGAGGCCGAACGCACCCGGCAGCCTGAACCTTCCCAACAGCAGGAAGAGGACGAGGACGCGCGGCTCGAAATCCTCGATGACCCGGTTCGCATGTACATGAACCAGATGGGCAAGGTTCCCTTGCTCACGCGCGAACAGGAAGTCGAAATCTGCAAGCGGATTGAAGAGGCCGAAATCGAGATGAAACGCATCGTTTACAGTCTCGGTTTCACCGCCAAGGAACACATTGCCATCGCCGAAAAACTGCTGTCCGAGCCGCCCAAAGAGCGGTTCGACCGCGTGATCGTGGACAAAAAAATCGCCAATCGCGAAGGGCATCTGCGCGATTTGCGCAAGCTCATCAAAAAAGTCCACGCGCTCGACCACAAGGTGGACACGAAATATTTTGCCTGGCAGAAGGCGCTCCAAAAGGGCCGCAAGGAAAAGATGCAGCGGGAGTTGAAGAAACTCAGCGTGAAGCTGCAGGAACTGTTTCCCAGATTTTTCTACAAGCAGAAGGTCGTCGAGGAAATGATCATTGTGGCGGGCAACGTCCACGAAAAATTCCAGGCGAGCCTGCGGCATATCCAGGAACTGGAAGCGTTGCGCACCACTGCGGAGCGGCGCGCGGCGCTGGAAGCTGAGCGCGCCAAAATCCAGGTGCTCGAACAATTCGTGCGGATGCCGCGCGAGGAATTTTTCAAGGTGTTCAGCGAGTTGAAGGCCGCCGCCGACCGCGGCTTGAAGGCCAAGACGCACATGGCCGAGGCCAACCTGCGCCTCGTCGTGTCCGTCGCCAAGAAATACACCAACCGCGGCCAGTCGTTCCTGGATTTGATCCAGGAAGGCAACATCGGGTTGATGAAGGGCGTCGAGAAATTCGAGTATCGCCGCGGCTACAAGTTTTCCACCTACGCCATCTGGTGGATCCGCCAGGCCATCACCCGCTCGATTGCCGACCAGGCCCGCACCATTCGCATCCCGGTGCACATGATTGAAATCATGAACAAGCTCTGGCGCGCGCAAAAACAGCTCACGCAGGAGCTGGGCCGCGAACCCACGCCGGAGGAAATCGCCGATGAAATGCACATGCCGGTCGCGCGCATCCATGCCCTGCTCAAGATGGCGCAACAGCCGGTGTCCCTCCACGCGCCCGTCGGCGACGACGGCGACGTGAGCGTCGGCGATTTCATCGAGGACAAGACCGCCGAGAATCCGTCGGAGGTCACCAGCTATAGTCTGCTCCGTGAAAAGTTGAGCGACGTGCTGACGACGCTGACCGAGCGCGAACGCAAGATTCTTGAAATGCGTTTCGGCCTGCTCGATGGCTACGAGCGTACGCTCGAGGAAATCGGCAAGATGTACAACGTCACCCGCGAACGCATTCGCCAGATCGAGGCCAAGGCGCTGCGCAAACTGCGGCACCCGACGCGCGTCCGCCATTTGCAGGGCTTCCTCGACACGCCGGAGCCGGAGATTGCCACGACGGCGTGACGATTAAGGTGGGGCGCGCCACTCCGTGCGCGCCGTTGTTTGGCGTTCCCGGTGGGCAGAGGACTGCCCGCCCTACTAATGGTTGAAATGGCATGAAAGTCACTTACTACGGCCACGCGTGTTTTTCGGTGCAGGTCAAAAATCGCACCTTGCTTTTTGACCCGTTCATTTCTGGCAATCCGCTCGCCAAGGCCATTGACGTAAAATCCGTGCCGGCGGACTTCATTCTCGTTTCGCACGGGCACGGCGACCATGTCGGCGACGCAGTGGCAATCGCCAAACGCACCAACGCGTTGGTGATTGCCAATTTTGAAGTCGCCACCTGGCTCAACCAACAAGGCGCGCCACGCGTGCATCCGTTGAATCACGGCGGCAGTTATCAATTCGATTTTGGCCGCGCCAAATTCGTCAACGCCATTCATTCGAGCACGATGCCCGATGGCGCGTTCGGCGGAAACCCCGGCGGCTTCGTCGTCGAGAGCGCGGACGGGAATTTCTATTACTCCGGCGACACCGCGCTGACGCTGGACATGAAGCTCATCGGCGAGTCCACCAAATTGAAATTTGCCGTCCTGTGCATCGGCGACAACTTCACGATGGGGCCGGATGACGCGGTGAAAGCCGCCGAATTTGTGCGCAGCAACGAAATTCTCGGCGTGCATTACGACACGTTCCCACCGATCAAAATTGACCATGCCGCCGCGCAGGAAAAATTCAGGGCTGCCGGAATGAATTTGCATCTGCTGCGCATCGGCGAGACGCGTGATTTTTAATCCGGGTCAACTGCTCGGATCGACGATGTGCAGGTCAATGCCCGGCGCGTGGTGCATGAAAAATTCAATGACGTTCGGGCGCGTGAACTGCCACCAATGGCGCTCCGTCGTGCCGAGCACCACGAGGTTGACGTCGTTTTCGCGGCAATACTTCAATAGCGCCGCGCAGATGTCCTCGTTTTCCAGGACGGTGACGCTGCCGCCCAAGTCGGTCGCGAGCTGGACGTTTTGCATGAATTTCCGCTGCACATCCGCCGCGATCCGCACCGGGTCCTCCTTTTTGCGCCGCACATAGACCGCCATCCACTCGCGGTTAAGCCGGCCGGCGAGTCGCGAGGTCGTGCGCAGCAGTTTCGCGGTCGTGACGGGATTGGTGCTCATGCAGACGGCAATTTTTCCGCTGACCTCCGGCGGCGACGCGGCGTCAGACCGCGGGCGCTGGTCGAGCGCGGACGCGATTTCGCGCATGGTCAATTCGCGCAGCACATTCAAATTGTCTTCCGTAAAAAAATTCCCCAGCGCGGTGGCGATACGGTCCGTCGGATAAATTTTCCCATGCCGCAGCCGGTCGCGCAATTCATCGGACGGCAGGTCAATATTCACGACCTGGTCGGCCTCCAGCACGAAGCGGTCGGGCACGCGCTCCCGCACGTCCACGCCGGTGGCGCGCAGCACCGTGTCGTGCAGGCTTTCGAGGTGCTGGATGTTCATCGCTGTGATAACGTTGATGCCGGCCTGGAGCAATTCCTGGACGTCCAGGTAACGCTTGGGATTGCGCGAACCGGCGACATTGCTGAAAGGCAGTTCATCCACGACGCAAACGGTTGGATAACGGTCGAAAATTTTATCAACGTCGAGAACTTCCACCGTGGTGCCTGCGTGCGGGACTTTTTTGCGCGGGATGACTTCCAAATCGCCGATGAGGTCGGCGGTTTCCTTGCGCCCGTGCGGCTCAATCCAGCCGATGACGACGTCCACGCCCGCCTTTTTCAGGCGATGCGCTTCCTCCAGCATCGCGTAGGTCTTGCCGACGCCCGCCGCGTGGCCGAGATAAATCTTCAGCTTGCCCAGGCGGCTTCTTTCGATAAGCCGCAGGAAATCCTCCGGCTTCAACCGGTCGTCAGCAGGCAAATCCATGCCCGAAAGAAACTATTTCTGCGGCAACTGGTCGAGTGCGAAGTTCAACGTCATGACGTTTATGCGCGGTTCGCCGAAAACACCGAGGTCGCGGCCACAGGTGTTTTGTTTCACGAGTTTGCGCACGCGGTCCTCGGAAAGACCGCGCGCCTTGGCCACGCGCGGGATTTGCAGTTCGGCATTGGCCAGGCTGATGTCCGGGTCAAGGCCGCTCCCCGAAGCCGTCACGGCGTCGGCGGGGACGGGTACGTTCGTCGCGAGGCCATTATCGGAACGGTAGGTGGCGAGATTTTGCGTGACGTTGGCAACCAGGTTGGACGAAGTCGGGCCGAGATTGCTGCCACTGGAACTGGTGGCGTCAAAGCCGTTCGCGCCCGCCGCCGACGGACGCGGATGAAAATACATCGCGCCGGTGAAATTTTGCGCGAGCAATGCCGAGCCGCGCACCGTGCCGGACTTGTCCGCCAGCAGACTGCCATTGGCTTGATGCGGAAACAGCAATTGCGCCGCGCCGTAAACGATGAGCGGATACAAGCCGCACAAGATGACGGCAAAGAACAGTGTCGCCACAATCGAGCGGCCGAGTTCAGTCAGAATAGTTTTCATAATTTTTCAAAATTTGGGAGTGCGGCAACATGTTGCCGCTTTCCCATGACGCGCCATGTCGCGTCTTTCCAAAGCGCGGACATGTCCGCGCACTCCATGACAGTTCATGTTCTTTTTCATGCGAGATGCAAACCGGCGACAATCAGGTCAATGAGTTTGATGCCGATGAACGGCAGGATGACGCCCCAGACGCCGTAAATCAGCAGGTTGATGCGCAGGATTTGCACCGCGCCGAGCGGACGGAACTTCACGCCGCGCAACGCCAGCGGAATCAGCGCGATGATGATGAGCGCGTTGAAAATCACCGCGCTCAAAATCGCGCTGTCGGGACTGTGTAATTTCATGACGTTCAGCGGCGCGATGACGGGAAACGTCACCATGAGCATCGCCGGGATGATGGCGAAATATTTCGCCACGTCGTTGGCGATGCTGAATGTCGTCAGCGCGCCGCGCGTGATGAGCAGTTGCTTCCCGATTTCAATGATTTCGAGCAACTTCGTCGGATTCGAGTCGAGGTCCACCATGTTACCGGCTTCCTTGGCAGCCTGCGTGCCGGTGTTCATGGCCACGCCGACGTCGGCCTGGGCCAGCGCGGGCGCGTCGTTTGTGCCGTCGCCAATCATCGCAATCATCCGGCCGCCTTGCTGTTCCTGGCGGATCAGCGCCAGCTTGTCCTCCGGTTTCGCCTCGGCAAGAAAATCGTCCACGCCCGCCTCCTGCGCGATGGCGGCGGCGGTCAGCCTGTTGTCGCCGGTAATCATCACGGTGCGGATGCCCATCGCGCGAAAGCGTTTGAAGCGGTCGGCGAGCCCGCCCTTGACGACGTCTTTCAAATGGACGACACCGAGCGCACGTTCCCGCGAGGCAACCACCAATGGCGTACCGCCGGAACGGGAAATGTTCTCCACGGTGCGTTCGACTTCCGGTGGCAAGGTTCCGCCGAGGAATTTTTTCACCGCATCCGCCGCGCCTTTGCGGATCTGCTTGCCCTCGAAATTCACGCCGCTCATGCGCGTTTGCGCGGTGAACGGGACGAATTGCGCTTGCGGCAGTTCGTGAATCGTCCGCGCGCGGATGCCAAATTGTTTCGCGAGCACGACGATGCTGCGGCCTTCCGGTGTTTCGTCGGCGAGCGACGCGAATTGCGCGGCATCGGCGAGTTCCGGTTCCGCCACTCCGGACGCGGGCAAAAATGCGGTCGCCTGACGGTTGCCGAGCGTGATGGTGCCGGTTTTGTCGAGCAGCAGCACGTCCACGTCACCGGCCGCTTCGACGGCGCGTCCACTCATCGCCAGCACGTTGCGCTGGAGCAAACGATCCATGCCGGCGATGCCGATGGCGCTCAACAAACCGCCGATGGTCGTCGGAATCAGGCAAACCAGGAGCGAAATCAGCACGGCGTTGGAGAAGATTGTGCCGGAGTAAATGCCGAATGGTTTCAACGTCACGACCGCGAGCAAGAACACGACCGTGAGCGCGGCGAGTAAAATCGTGAGCGCGATTTCGTTCGGCGTTTTCTGGCGGCTCGCGCCTTCGACGAGGGAAATCATGCGGTCGAGAAAGCCTTCGCCGGGATTGGCGGTGATGCGGATTTTGATTTCGTCGGAGAGCACGCGCGTGCCGCCGGTGACGGCGCTGCGGTCGCCGCCGGCTTCGCGGATGACCGGCGCGGATTCGCCGGTGATGGCGGATTCATCCACCGTTGCCGCACCGAGAATGATTTCACCATCGGCGGGAATAATTTCCGTGGCGCGCACGACCACGACATCGCCTTTGCGGAGCGAATCGGCATCCACGACTGCAATTCTGTCGCCGGAAATTTTATTGGCGCTGGTCCGCGTGCGGGTGGCGCGCAGCGCCTTGGCCTGCGCCTTGCCGCGGCCCTCGGCGACGGCTTCCGCGAAATTCGCGAACAGCACGGTGAACCAGAGCCACAAGGCAATTTGGGCGACGAACAAGGTCTGGCCGGGCGAGCGGAAAATGTCCACGGTGCTGATGGCCGCGCCGACCAGCGTGACGAACATGACGGGATTTTTCACCATCAGGCGCGGGTTCAGTTTTTTGAACGCGTCGCCGATGGCGGGCCAGAGAATTTTGGAATCAAAAACGGAAACGGTTTTTGTTTGCATAGATTAAAACAGAGTTCCTTTCAGCATCAGGAAATGTTCAACGATCGGGCCGAGCGTGAGCGCGGGCAAAAAGGTCAGGGCACCGACGAGAATCACTGTGCCGACGAGCAGAACGACAAACGTAATGCCGGTCACCGGAAACGTGCCGGCGCTGGCGGGAACGATTTTTTTGCGCGCCAGCGACCCGGCGAGCGCCAGCAGCGGCACAATCATGCCGAACCGGCCGAGCAGCATGTCAAAGCCGAGCGTCGTGTCATACCACGGCGTGTTAGCGTTGAGACCGGCGAAGGCGCTGCCGTTGTTGCCCGCGCCGGACGTGTAGGCGTAGAGGATTTCGCTCAAACCGTGCGGACCCTGGTTGTTCAAGCCGGCCTTGCCCCAATCGCTCACCGACGCCCAGGCCGTGAAGCCTAGAATGATGAACGCGAGAATCACGAACGCCAGCAGCGTCATTTTCACGTCGTAGGCTTCGATTTTTTTGCCGAGGTATTCCGGCGTGCGCCCGACCATCAGCCCGGCGATGAACACGGCGAGGATGACGAAAATCAACATGCCGTAAAGTCCCGCGCCGACGCCGCCGAAAATCACCTCGCCGGTCTGGATGTTAAACATCGGCACCAGCCCGCCGAGCGGCGTGAAGGAATCGTGCATGGAATTAACCGCGCCGCAGGAAGCGTCGGTCGTCACCGTCGCGAACAGCGCGGAATCGAAAATGCCGAAGCGGACTTCTTTGCCTTCCATGTTGCCGCCGGCGGCGGCAACGCCGAGTTGCTGATGAATCGGGTTGCCTTTGGCTTCCGCCCACCAGCAGACGAGAACGCCGGCGAGAAACATCGTAAACATCGCCGACCAGACTGCCCAGCCGTGTTTTTGATTTTTTGTTTCACGGCCGAGGTGATACGTCATCGCGCTGCCAATGCAGAGAAGCGCCAGCATCTGGAAAAAGTTTGAGAACGGCGTGGGATTTTCAAACGGATGCGCGGCGTTGGCGTTCGTGTAACCGCCGCCGTTGGTGCCGAGCATCTTGATGGCCATCTGCGACGCCATCGGACCTTGCACAATGGTTTGCGTGTCGAGCGTCTGGTTCACCATGACCGGATTGCCCCTGGCGTCCACGACCGGTTTGCCGTTCGCGCCGGTTTTCTGGACCGAAATAGTTTGCGGCTCGAGGAGTTTGGCGACGGTGTAGGGTTTGAAATTTTGGATCATACCCTGCGACACGAAGAACAGCGCCAACACCAGGCAGATGGGCAGCAGCAGGTAATAAATGATGCGCGTCAGATCCACCCAGAAGTTGCCGATGGTCGTGGCCGTGTGCCGCGCGATGCCGCGCACCAATGCGCCGGCGATGGCGATGCCGACGGCGGCGGAAAAAAAGTTTTGGATGGCCAGCGCGGCCATCTGCGAAAGATACGACATCGTGCTTTCGCCGCCGTAACTCTGCCAGTTGGTATTGGTGGTGAAACTGACCGCGGTGTTGAAGGCAAGGTGCTGCGACAGCGCGCCGAGATGCTGCGGATTGAGCGGCAGATATTGCTGCAGTCGCAAAATTGCGTAAGTGAAAAGACAACTCACCAGACTGAAAAGCAACATGGCGAACGCGTATTGTTTCCAGCTTTGTTCTTTTGCGGGATCAACGCGGAAAACCCGATATGTCAATCTTTCCAGCGGGCGCAAAATCGGGTCGAGCCAGGTGCGACCGTTGGGATTGAGCACGCGGTTGATATACAAACCGAGCGGCTTGGTGACGAGCACGAGCGCGCCGATGTAAAGCGCGAGTTCCAACCATTGATGGGCGTTCATGGCAGTTAAAATTTTTCCGGTTTAAGCATGGCGACAATGAGATAAACGCAAAGCGCCACGGAAATGATTCCGAGGATGAGATTTTCCATAAAATTTTGGTCAGAGCTTTTGGCAGCCGATTACATACAGTAAAAAAGCCATGAAAGCTCCACAAACTAATCCGACATAGATTGCGTCCAACATAATTTTGTCAACTACGGCATAAATGCGCTTGCCGCAATTCATTTTCACGTTGGGTGAACTTGAAAGCCGCGGACTTCGCGGCCCAGAGGATCGCCCTTCCAAATGCCTGCGAGATTAGCTGTCGGGCTTGGCCTTGAAAGTGGCCCGGTGATTCCGTTGCCGGAACCCCTGCGCCCCGTCCTCAACTTTGAGGATTTTGGGTCTCCCGCACCGGCTTGCAGGAAGGCAAACCGATTTAGGCTGCAACGGCAGGAAGAAAACACGTCTGCCGGCTCTTGTCAAGTATCACATGATTTGTTCAAAAAACCTTTACCAACGGGCTGCCAAAGCGTCTTATTTCCCGACCGCTTATGGCTCGAATCCGTATTTTACTGACGTTGTTTTTGTGGCTGCCCGCGACGCTTTTCGCGGCGGAAGAAATGTACCGCCCGGCGGCCGTTACTCCGCCGCCACCGGCGCGCGAATTTCGCGGCGCCTGGCTCGTGACTGTCGCCAACAAGGACTGGCCGTCCAAACCCGGGCTTCCCGTCGCGGAGCAAAAGGCCGATTTGACCGCGCTGCTGGACCGTGCGGTGCAGTTGAAGTTGAATGCCGTCATTTTCCAGGTGCGGCCGTCGTGCGACGCGATGTATGCCTCGGCCCTCGAGCCGTGGTCGGAGTATCTCACCGGCACGATGGGCAGGGCGCCGGAACCGTTTTACGATCCGCTCGCGTTCGCCATCGAGGAGGCGCACAAGCGCGGCCTCGAATTGCACGCGTGGTTCAACCCGTTCCGCGCGCTGCATCCGCAGGCCAGGTCGCCCGTCGCGCCGAATCACATTTCGCGGACGCATCCCGAATGGGTCTGCCAATACGGCAGCCAGCTCTGGCTCGACCCCGGCGAACCGCTCGTGCGGACTTACGTCCTGAAGGTGATCCTGGACGTGGTGCGGCGTTACGACGTGGATGGGGTGCAATTGGATGATTATTTTTATCCCTACCCGGAAAAGAATTCGGCCGGACGCGAATTGGAATTTCCCGACGACGCAAGCTGGCGGAAATACGGTCTGCCCGGCGGGCTGGGCCGCGATGACTGGCGCCGCGCCAACATCAATCTGTTTGTTCAGAACGTTTACCAGAACATCAAGTCGGCCAAACCCCGGGTGAAATTCGGCGTCAGCCCGTTTGGCATCTGGCGACCGATGAATCCGCCGCAGGTCCGGGGCATGGACGCCTACGCGAAACTCTACGCCGACTCGCGCAAATGGTTCGCCGGCGGCTGGCTCGATTATTTTTCGCCGCAACTTTACTGGTCCATAGACTCGCCCCAGCAAAGCTTTCCGGTGTTGCTCAATTGGTGGGTCCGGCAAAACACGCAGGGTCGGCACCTCTGGCCGGGCATCAACGCCGCCAACACCGGTGAAAAATGGGAGCCGGGTGAAATAACGCGGCAGATTGCGGCCACGCGCCGGCAGCCCGGGGCGGGCGGAGAAATTTTTTATCACCTGCGCAACCTCACGGACAATGCCGCACTGGCGGATGCGGTCCGCACCGCCTGCGCGCAACCGGCGCTCGTGCCGGCGTCGCCGTGGTTGGATTCCATTCCGCCGGGCAAACCAAAACTCACCGTTGCTGAAAACAGCCGCTCCAGTTTGAGATTGCAATGGGAAACAGCGGACAAGCCGGCCTGGCTGTGGGTTTTGCAGTTTCGCACCAACCAGGTTTGGACGACGGAAATCCTGCCCGCCGTCCGGACGAACTGGGCGTTTGCCAAGCCCGCGCCCGAATGGGTTTCCGTCTGCGCCGTGGACCGGGTTGGCAACCTGAGCCCGCCCGCCGCCGTCAAGAAAACCCGGCCCGTGTACATCGGCAA
The DNA here is from genome assembly GCA_050012035.1 of Verrucomicrobiota bacterium. GTDB lineage: Bacteria > Verrucomicrobiota > Verrucomicrobiia > Limisphaerales > UBA11358 > UBA11358. Next base: position 99,281 of record JBEKHY010000003.1, read on the forward strand.
GGGCACCGTGATTTGGAAATAGGCGAAAGGAATCAGCGTCCCCAAAAATCGGGAACGACGCGAGGCGTCTCATTATTTGCGAATTACGATTTGTTCCCGAAAAGTCCGGGGTCGCGCCAATCGCAAATCGTCAATCGAGAATGGTTTTGGAAGGGCTGTAAGCCGAATTCTGTCTTCACTCTTGCGAGCGGAGAGAATCATTTGTCTGTGCAGCCGATACCCGGAACCCGTCCCGCGTTGGCGGGACCGGAGCGGGCCGCTCCGGGGTTCCCTATTTGGCCTTGCACCCGATGGGGTTTTCCGTGCCGCGTCGCTTGCGCTTCGCGCGGTGCGCTCTTGCCGCACCTTTTCACCATCGCCACGCCGTCACCGTGAAGGCAACAGCGGGCAGTCTTTTTTCTGTGGCACTGTCCGTCGGGACGACTCACGCCGTCGCCGCCCGCGTGTATCCCGGCCGTAAAGGCCCGGTTACGCGGCATCGCGCCCTTTGGTGTTCGGACTTTCCTCCCAGCCCTTCTTGAAATTTACCAACCCCGGCTGCTACGAAAGGCCCGGCGCTCCCCGCCATTGCCGGTCCATAAACTTCAAGAAGGGCTGGGCGATCCTCCGCCCTTCCAAAACCAGTGAAACTATAAACGATCGGCGAGAAATCTCAAGCCGCGAATTCTTACTCCCCGCCCGCGGGCCTTGCGACGGCTCAACTTGATACTGCCACCGGAGCGCCGGCCTCCGGCCCGGCGTGTGGCAGACAGCCTTGTTGTTCGGCGCCCCGGCGCCCGGGACCAGCGCTCCGGCCTCCCGGTTTGCGTGGTGGCATCAAGGACGTGTTGCCGAGAGGTTGGGAGCGCGGACCGCCGTGTCCGCGTGTTGCCGGATCGACCGCCAATCCACGGCTTTTCGGCAAAACGCCACGAAAGCGGGCTTGCGCGGACATGGCTGTCCGCACGCCTTTTTGATTTGGGCAACACGCCCTCAAGACGCATCCTCTTGCGAGTTCGCATTGACATTTGCTGTTTCGAATGAATAACTTGTCTGTGGGTCGCGGAAAACATGTTAGTGTAATGCAAGAGCGCCATGGCTGAAAAAGACGATTATTTGTTGGACTTGTTGGTGGACCTTGGCTCCGTGAAGGCCGAACAGGTTGCCAACGCCCGCGAGGAGGCCCACACGGCCGGCGTGGGGGTGGTGGACTTGTTGCTGGCCAACAAGGTCATCCGCCCTGCTGATGTAACGCAGGCCAAGGCCGCGCAGTTCGGCGCGGAGGTCGTCCAACTCGGCGGCCTGCGGATTCCCGACGAAGTCATCTCCATCATCCCGCGCCACATCGCCAGAAAATATCGCGTCGTCCCCATTCTAAAAACCGATGGCAAGGTCGCCATCGCCATTGCCGATCCGTCTGATCTGAACACAATTGATTCGCTGACCCATCTGCTGAACGCAGAAATTGAATTGCGCGTGGCCTCCGAGCAGGACATCGAGACCGCGCTGGGCCGTTATTATGGCGGGAAGGGCGACAGCGTGGTGGACAAGGCCATTCAGGAATTGACGGAGAGCGAAGTTGAAGTAGCCCCCACCGGCGAACTGAGCGATGACAGTTCAGTGGTGGACGCGGATGCGCCGCTCATCCGGCTGGTGAACCAGATCATCACGGACGCCTTCAAAATGCGCGCCTCGGACATTCATCTGGAACCGCTGGGCAAACGGTTCCGGCTGCGCTACCGCATTGACGGCTTGCTGCACGAAATGAAGGCGCCGCCGAAACGGCTGCAGGCCTCCATCATCACGCGACTGAAAATCCAGTCGAACATGTCCATTTCCGAACACCGCATTCCGCAGGACGGACGCATCCAGGCGCAGGTGGGCAACAAGCTGATTGACCTGCGCGTGTCGTGTCTCCCCACGAACCACGGCGAAAGCATCGTGATGCGTATTCTGGACAAGGAAGGATTGCGGCTCGGCCTCGGGGAGCTTGGTTTTTTCACAGATGACCAGCAAACCTTTGAAAAGCTGATCGCTCTGCCGGATGGCATTCTGCTGGTGACTGGGCCGACTGGTTCCGGCAAAACGACAACGCTTTACTCCTGCCTGCACTTCATCAACCGCCCGGATCGGAAAATCATCACCGTCGAAGACCCGGTGGAATACATTTTAGGCGGCATCAACCAGGTGCAGGTGAATGAAGCTGTCGGCCTGACCTTCTCGGCGGCGTTGCGCTCCATTTTGCGCCAGGCACCGAATATCATCATGATCGGGGAAATTCGCGACCTTGAGACCGCCAACATTGCCATCAATGCCTCGTTGACCGGCCATTTGGTGTTCTCCACGCTGCACACCAACGACGCGCCGAGTGCCGTGACCCGTTTGATTGACATCGGGGTGAAACCCTTTTTGGTCGCGTCGTCCACCCGCGCGCTCATGGCGCAACGCCTGGTCCGCAAAATCTGCAAAAAGTGCGCGGAACCGTATCGCCCCACCGAGGTCGAGATGCGCGCGTTGAACCTCACGCCGGACAATATGAAGGACGCCACCTTTCTGATCGGCCACGGCTGCAACAATTGCTCGAACACCGGCTACCGCGGGCGCATGGGCATTTTCGAAATCTTTCTCATTGACGACGAGGCGCGGAAATTGATTTACGACAAGGCGCCGGCGTCCGCGTTGCGCGCGCGCGCCCGGGAAATGGGCATGCGCACCCTGCGCGAGGACGGCATCCGCAAGGTGCTGGCCAGCCTGACCACGCCCGATGAGGTCATTCGCGCCACCATCGGCGACGAAGCGTAAGCCACCCCCGAATGATGAATCCCGAGTCTGGACCCCGAGGAATTGCTTTTGTGAATGGAAAGTTCGACATTCGCGATGCGCAGGTCATAATTTAAGCCATGTCCTATTCCATGTCCGATTTGTTGCAGTTGGTGGTGGCCGAGGGCGCCTCCGACCTGCACATCCGGGTCGGGACACCGCCGGTCATCCGCGTGCACGGCATTTTGCACCGCGTCGAAGGCCCGATGCTCAGACCGGAGGAAACCGAGGAGTTGATGCGCAGCATCACGTCCGAGGAACACATTCAGAGCACGCGCGAACGCGGCGGGGCGGACTTTGGTTTTGCGTTTGGCGACGTGGCGCGCTTCCGGGTGAGTGTTTTCAAGGAAAGGGGAAATTTCGGCATCGTGCTCCGGCAGATTCCGAACAAACTGCTGACGATGGAGGAAATCGGCCTGCCGCCCAGCACGAAAGAACTGCTTTACAAGTCGCGCGGGCTGGTGCTGGTGACCGGCCCGACCGGCTGCGGCAAAACCACCACCCTCGCCACGATGATCAATATGATCAACGAGGAACGGGACGAGGTGCACATTGTCACCATCGAGGACCCCATCGAGTACTATCACAAACACAAGCGGGCGCTGATAACGCAACGCGAAATCGGCGTGGATGTGCCGAATTTCGCCGAAGGCGTGCGCCGCACGTTGCGCCAGGACCCGGATGTGGTGATGGTCGGTGAAATGCGCGACCTGGAAACGATTGAAGCCGCCGTCACCTCGGCGGAAACCGGCCACCTGGTCTTCGCCACGCTGCACACGACCGGCGCGGCCAAGACGATTGACCGCATCGTGAACGCCTTTCCGATGAACCAGCAGGAACAGATCCGCATCCAGCTCTCGACGGTGCTGCAGGCGGTCATTTCGCAATTGCTGCTGCCGCGCATTGACAAGCCGGGGCGCATCGCAGTTTTTGAAATCATGGTCAACACGCCGTCCATTGCTGCGCTGATCCGTGACAACAAAACGTTCCGCATCCAGTCGGACATCCAAACCGGCGCCAAATGGGGTATGCTGTCGCTCGACGCGTTCCTGATTGACAAATATCTGCAAGGTCTGATTTCGCGCGAGGAGGTTATCACCCGGTCGCAGGACCCGACGTCGATTCAACAGAAGTTGCAGGAATTGGAACTGGCCCAGGCCACCGGCTCGGGTGGCTCGTCCAAGGTGAAGGCATGATGATTTTTTATGGCCGAAGAGATTTCCAGTCCGTTGCTGTCGCTCATCAAAGAGCAGGGGCTGATTGACGATTTGCAGTACGAGGAAGTGGTCGCCGAACTCAAACGCAGCGGCGAATCCGTGATCCAGGTCTTGCAGGACTTCGGCGTCATGAAACTCGACGACATCCTGCACGTGATCGCCACCCAACTCGGCACCGAGGTGGTGTCGTTGCGCAACCGCCAATTTCCGCCCGAACTGGTGCAGACGATCCCCGCCAAAGTCGCGCGGATGTATCGTTGCGTCCCCGTCGCGTTGAAAAACTCGACGGTGCAGGTGGCGCTGGCGGACCCGCTCGACCCGGCGCAGGCCGACGAGATTCAGTTTGCCGCCAAACACGACGTGCAGGTGGTCGTGGCGGACCCCGCCGAAATCGAAAAGGCCCTTGACCAGCTTTACGGCCAGGACGAAAGCGAAAGCTTTTCGGAGATTCTCAAGGAACTCGGAGCCGACACGGAAATCGCGCGCGAAGTCCGCGAGGCCAATGCCGATGATGAAAAGCGCTTGACCAACCTGGCCAATGAAGCGCCCATCGTGAAATTCGTCAATCTCGTGTTGCAACAGGCCATTCAGGACCGCGCGAGCGACATTCACTTCGAGCCCTTTGAAACGGAATTCCGCATCCGGTACCGCGTGGACGGCGCGCTTTACGAAATGTCACCGCCGCCCAAACACCTCGCGCTGCCGGTCACTTCGCGCCTGAAGGTCATGTCGAATCTGAACATTTCGGAACGGCGCCTGCCGCAGGACGGCCGCATCAGTTACGCGATCGGGACGCGCCAGATTGACCTCCGCGTGTCCACGCTGCCGACGCAGTTTGGCGAATCGGTGGTGTTGCGCGTGCTCGACCGGTCGTCGGTGAACCTGGAACTGGAAGCGCTGGGCCTTCCCAAACAAGTGCATGATTACATGGCGGAGGTGATTCAACGCCCCAACGGCATCGTCATCGTCACCGGCCCGACCGGCTGCGGAAAAACGACGACGTTGTATACCTGTTTGCGCCGCGTCAATGCGATTGATTCCAAGCTGCTCACGGCGGAAGACCCGGTGGAATATGACATCGAGGGCATCATGCAGGTCGCCATTAATGACGCCGTTGGCATGACGTTTGGCAAGGCGCTGCGCTCGTTCTTGCGCCAGGACCCGGACATCATCATGGTCGGCGAAATGCGCGACCTGGAAACGGCGCAGATTTCGATTCAGGCGTCGCTCACCGGCCACCTGGTGTTGAGCACGCTGCACACGAACGACGCCCCGGGCGCGGTGACGCGCATGCTGGACATGGGCGTCGAGCCGTTTTTGATTTCCTCGACCCTGATGGCCGTGCTGGGGCAGCGGCTCGTGCGGGTCATTTGCAAGAATTGCCGTACGCCGTTTGATCCGACGGAGGAACAATTGGCGCTGTTGAATCTTTCACCGCATGATTTGGGTGGCAAGGTGTTTCACTACGGGCGCGGCTGCTCGACCTGCAACGACACCGGCTACCGGGGCCGGAAAGGCATTTTTGAACTGCTCATCATCAGCGAAGCCATCCGCGCTCTCATCAACGAACGCGCGCCCACGGCGGTGTTGCGGCAGAAAGCCGTCGAGTTGGGCATGGTGACCTTGCGCGAAGACGGCTTGCGCGGCATCTTTGAGGGTGATACAACCATCGAGGAAATCGTCAAATACACTTAGTCGTTATGCCAAAATTCAACTACGTGGCACTGGACGCCCGGGGCAACGAAACGAAAGGCACCCTTGACGTCGCCACGCAGAACGAGGCCATTGGCCGCGTGAAGGAAATGGGCCTGTTCCCGACCCGGATTACCGAGGCCGATAAGATGTCGGAAAGGCTGGCCGTCAAAAGGGCCAGGGCCGGCGGCAAAAAACGCGGCGCGCTCGACCTCCAGATCAAAATCCCCGGCCTCACCGGCCGGGTAAACCAAAAGGTGTTGACGTCCTTCACGCGGCAACTGGCGACCCTGGTGGACGCGGGCCTGCCCCTCTTGCGCGGGTTGCGCGTGCTCGAAAAACAGGAGCGCAATTCCGCGCTCCGAACCATCCTGGGCGAACTGGCCCTGGCGATCGAGGGCGGCAGCACCTTTTCCGAGGCGCTGGCGCAACATCCCAAGACCTTCAACCGTTTGTTTGTGAACATGATCAAGGCGGGTGAACTGGGCGGCGTGCTGGAAGTGGTTTTGAAACGCCTGGCTGAATTCTCCGAAAAGGCGCAGAAGATCAAAGGCAAGGTCAAATCCGCGCTGTTTTATCCGATAGCCGTGATGCTTGTCGCGACCGGCATCTTGATCCTGTTGATGACATTTGTCGTGCCCCGGTTCAAGGAGGTCTTCGCCGGCATGGACGTTCAGATGCCGGACTTCACGCTCTTCGTGCTCGCGGTCAGTGACGCCGTCAGGCATAACATTGTGAAGACGCTGGGGGCCGTGGCGGTGGCGTGGGTTCTCATCGTGCTGTTTCTCAAGACCAAAATCGGCCGGCTGTTGTGGGATAATCTCAAACTCAAGCTGCCGGCCGTCGGGCCGGTCATCAGCAAGGTGGCCATTTCCCGTTTCTGCCGCACGCTCGGCACGCTCGTCAGCAGTGGTGTCCCCATTTTGCAGGCGTTGACCATTGTGAAGGAAACCGCCGGCAACGTCGTCATCAGCAACGCCGTCGCCAAGGTGCATGACAGCGTGAAAGAGGGCGAAACGATCACCGCGCCGCTGGAGAGCGCCCGCGTCTTCCCGCCCATGGTGGTCAGCATGGTGGACGTCGGCGAGCAGACCGGCGCCCTGCCGGAAATGCTCCTGAGAATCTCCGACAACTACGACGAAGACGTGGACAACGCCGTCGCCGCCATGACCTCCTTGCTTGAGCCACTCATGATTGTCGTTCTGGCGCTTATGGTCGGCAGCATCGTCATTGCCATGTTCCTGCCGCTGATCAAGATGATTACCACCCTCAGCGGGGGCGGGGCCGCGGGCGGCGAATGATGTTGGTTGCCAGTCGGAACCCGTTCTTTGGCGGTAACAAAAAAAAACCATTGACAAGTAATGGCACCTATGCGTAAATACATTGTAAACACATTGCATGGGCGTTCTATTTACAATTAGCCCCTTATGGAGTTCGATTGGAATAATCCGCCCTTTGAAGTGGGTGGTTCTTTGGCTCAACGGGAAATTGAAGAGTCTTTTGAGGATCCGTTTGCCGTCCGGCTGTTGCCCGATTCGCCGCGATTCGGTGTGCAGGCGCGGTTTTTCAATCTGGGCATGTCGGCGGGGGGCGTTGGCATCTGCAGCGTGTACCGGACGAACGGCCGGATGGTCCGGGTGTTGCACGCGCGCGCATTTGAACCGGAGGAGCGTTTTTTTTACCAGCGAAAGATGGACCAAACGTTGCAGGGTGACAGGTGACACGTGACGGGTGACACGGCTTTATGCCACCGGTCACGTGTCACGTGACGCTTTTTTATGCGGACCTTTGCCAGTTGGGAAGACGTGCCGCTCTTCGACAGCGAAGAAGCCGAGGCGGACTTTTGGTCGGAGAACCGGCCGGACCTGCGTTTGATGGAAGCGGCCACCGCCGGGAGCGCCGAGGCCTCCGAGTCGGTGACCATCACGCTGCGGATTGATCCACGGATGCTGGCGCGCATCAAGCGGCTGGCCCGGACACGGTATCTGAATTACCAGAGCATGATCAAACAGTGGTTGAGCGAACGGATGGAAGATGAATTGAAGGAACGATGAAAACGATAAACGGTGACAAATGGCAGGTGGCCAGCCTTCGCCACGCTCCGGCACGGCAGGCAGGTGACAAGGCACCCAACGGGGCGCGCGAGGCGTGTTCTCGTCACGTGTCACGTGTCACGTGTCACGCCATGGCTTTCACCCTTATCGAACTGCTCACGGTCATCTCCATTATCGCCATGCTGGCGGCCTTCACCATCCCGGTGCTGAAGGGGATCAAGCGCCAGCAATACCTCCGGAGTGCGCAGGCGGAGATGGAGCAGATCGAAACGGCCATCGAACGCTACAAGGCCGCCTACGGCTTTTACCCGCCGGACAATCCCTGCGATCCCCGCGTCAACCAGCTTTACTTTGAATTGCTGGGAACGGCGGTCATCACCAATGGCACCGTCCTGACTTATCAGTCGCTCGACGACCCCACCATCCAAATCGCAATTCCTACCCCGACCCAAAATGACTTTAAGAATGTCTTCGGCTCCGACGCGGGCGGGAACAATTGCGTGAATGGGTTTATGAACTGCACCAAGCCCGGTGCGGGCGAGGATACGCGCCCGGCCCAAAATTTTCTGCCCGGTTTGAAACCCGACCAGGTTACCGTCTTCACCAACAACTTCCCCGGGAACCAACTCCCGATTAAACTGCTGGTCGTTTCCGTCGGCGGGCCGGACTTTGCATATAGTCCGCTGGGCACAGGCGCGCAGGGCATCAACCCGTGGCGCTACAATTCCTCGAACCCGACCAACAATCCCGGTTCGTACGACCTGTGGGTTCAGCTTGCGATCAGCGGGAAAACCAATCTCATCTGCAACTGGAGCAAACAAGTGCAGTTGAACAATACGCTGCCCTGAGTTTTTATGTGCGTCGCCACCCAATCCGGATTCAGCCACAGTCAACGTCCGGTAGCCGTTGACTGGCAGGACTGCGGCTGGTGTCCGCTTATCATGGTGCAAGTGCCGGTGGCGGCGACGCCCCGTCGCCGGGCGGTAAAACCATTGTCCAGGCCATCGCTGCTTCAGTATCGCTCACGCCATGACCTTGCCTTTTTCACTACCATGAAAACCATGCCGATTCGTTCACGCTGTCCCCGCGCGGGTTTCACCATCGTCGAATTGCTCACTGTCATCGCCATCATTGCCATTCTGGCGGCCATGCTGTTGCCGGTGCTGTCGGCGGCCAGAAAACGCGCGCAGAAGGTCCAGGCGCGCCTGGAGATTGACCAAATCGCGCAGGCCATCCTGAAATACGACTCGGATTATGGCCGGTTTCCGGTTTCAAGCGTCGTCCAGGCGGCGGCCACAAATGATTTCACCTACGGCGGCACTCTCGTCGATGCGGCTGGCTTTGTTACCCAGCCGGTGTACACCACGCCCACGTCCGGAGTCATGATGACCAACGAAGAGGTTATTGCCATTTTGATGGACCTCACCAATTACCCCAACGGCCAGCCGGTGCTGGCGAACATGAATTATCAGAAAAACCCGCAGCAGACGATTTACCTGAGCCCAAAAATGTCGGACTACAACCCGGCGGTTGATAAAGGACAGCCGCCGGGTGGCTTGGACCTGAACGGCGCTTACCGCGACCCGTGGGGCAATCCTTACATCATCACCATGGACTTGAACTACGACGAAAATTGCCGGGATTCGTTTTTCTGCTTGCAGAATGTGTCTCAACAAAACGGCCAGACCGGTTTGGATGGGTTGTTCAATTCCGATCCGGGCGGCAACTCCGATAATTTCCAATATCACGGCAAGGTCATGGTCTGGTCTGCCGGGCCGGATGGCATGATTGACCGGACGCCACTTCCCATGCCTCCGAATCCGTGGCGGGGAAGCGCCAATTCCGGAGTGAACAAAGACAACGTCCTGAGCTGGCAGTAAAATGAAAAGTGACATGTGCCAAGTGATGCCAAAAGGTGGCAAGTGGCAAGTGGCAGGTGACAAGATAAGCCGCACGCCGCATCCGTGTCACGTGTCACCTGTCACGTGTCACCCACCTGCCTTCACGCTCCTCGAATTGCTGGTGGTGATTTCCATTCTCGGCATCCTCGCCGCGCTGACCGTGCCGGCGCTCAAACATTTCGGCAAATCGGACGTCACCATCAGCGCCTCGCGGCAGTTGCTCGACGGCGTGGCGCGCGCCCGCCAACTGGCCATCAGCCAGCGCACCACCGTCTATATGGTTTTCGTCCCGACGAATTTTTGGGTGGTCGGGGGATTTGCTCCTCCCGCTGCCGGCAACACGTGGTGGGCCGGCCTGACCCCCGCCCAACAAATCGCCGCCACCAATTTGTGCGACCGGCAATTGTCCGGTTACAACTACATCGCCTGCGGCGCGATGGGTGATCAACCGGGGCAGCACGCCTGGCACTATCTCGCGTCCTGGCAAACGCTGCCGGACGGCGCGTTCATCGCCTTGATGAAATTCACCAATTCACCGAGTCAATACTTCACAATTACCGACCCGATTGATTCCACCAAGTCCTACAACGTTTACGGTTTCAGCGTTACCAACACGATCCCGTTTCCCACGGAAACGGCCACCAACGGCGTTTCGTTGCCGTACATTGCGTTCGACTATCGCGGCCAGTTGGTTTCGGGAACGCATCCAGACACCGCCGGTAACGGCGAAAACATCCCGCTGGCGCAGGGCAGCGTGCTGCCCGCGATCAACCTCGACACCAAGGCGCTGCAATTCGGCGATGCCGACGCCGCGGAAATTCCGCCCGGCAACAGCACCAACATCGCCTACAAAATCGTCCACATTGACGGGCTGACCGGCCGCGCGGTTTTGGAATATCACCGAATGTGACCATGAACCTTCCCGTACGGCATCTTCAATTTTCAGGTAGGGCGGTCAGTCCCCTGACCGCCGCGGTCTGCGCGCAGGGGACTGCGCGCCCTACCCGTCATGCCGGTTTCACGCTGGTCGAGATTGCCATCTGCCTGGCCATCATCAGCGTGGCGCTGGTCGCCATCATCGGCGTGCTGCCCATCGGCATGCGCACGCAGCGCGACAACCGCGAGGAAACCATCATCAACCAGGACGCCACCGTATTCCTCGAAGCCGTCCGCAGCGGCGCGCGCGGCCTTGACGACCTCACCAACTATGTCTATGCCATCACCAATTTCCGGGGTATTTATCCCGGCGGAACACTAAACACCTACGGCTACACTTTCCCCAACAACATTTTCACCAATATCGTCGGATTCTTAAGCACACCGGAATACACGGACGTTACCAACGGCACGCCCATCCCCAATCTCTTGTCCGGCGGTTACAGCAATCACATCGTGGCCTACGTCCGCTCCTTGAGCGGGCCGGCGGTGGAAAAACCGCCGCAGGACAACGACATCATTCTGGGCGACGCTTTTGGCTATCGCATCCTGTGCGTCAACGCGCCGGTGGCGACCGACACGAACGTCTTTGTGCTGCCTCCCGGCCAACGGCCTTACAACACGCAGCTTGCCGACAGCCTGCATGAGTTGCGGCTGACGTTTCTGTGGCCGCAACTGCCCAACGGCGGTGTGGGCGCCGGCCGCCAGACCTTCCGCACGCTGGTCGCGGGGCAAATCCTGCAGCTCACCAACAACAATCAAACGCTGTATTTTTACCAGCCGCAATCCTTCACCAACGCCGTCAACCCGCTGTGAAAACAAACCGAAAAGTGACAAGTGACACGTGGCATGTGACAAGGGCCGGCTCGCAGGCGACACCGCTTGTCACGTGTCACCCGTCACGCTTGCCGCGCCGTAGCGGAGCGAAGGCGGGCGCCTTTTCCCTCGTCGAAATCATGGTGGTGATCGGGTTGTTGTCGCTCATCGTGCTGGCGTTGATGGCGGTGTTCAACAGCGCGCAGACGGCGTTTCGGGCCAGCATCACCCAGACCGACGTGCTGGAAGGCGGGCGCGCGACGATGGACCTGATGGCGGCCGATTTGCGGCAAATGGCGCCGTCATTGGGCAATAGCAATGATCTGACCAGCGTTTATTACAGCACTAATCCGGTGAATTTTTACGCCAGCACCAACTCGTATTACACCCAGCCGTTAGTGCAACCCCTGACGGGCAGTGGTCAGTCGCGTACGAACGTGCTGGAAACCTTTTTCGTCCTGGGCCGTGGCAATCTGAACGGCCGTCCGACCTGGTTCGGCATGGGTTACGCGGTGGATGTGGCAACGAACTCGAACTACTTGAACCCGCTTTATCACTTTTATATGACGACGAACGTCGAGGCTTCGCCCAATCCGGTGACACTTTTCACCAATTTCATGGCGTCGGTCGTAGCCGGCACCTTTACCAACGCCAACTGGAGCCATTTGCTCGACGGGGTGGTGGATTTGCGCGTGCGGGCCTACGACACCCATGGCCTCTGGATGACCAACGGCTACACCTTCGGATACACCAACACCGCGCGCAACGTCCTCTTTCTTCCGTCCACCCTGGGCGAGTGCGGTTTTTACATGTTCAGCAACACGCTGCCCGCGTCGGTGGAAATCCAGCTTGGGGTGCTCGAAGACCGTGTGCTCCAGCGCGCCGCCACATGGCCGAACGGTTCCCAGCAGCAAAACAGCTACCTCCAGCAACAGGCCGGCAAGGTCCACCTCTTTCGCCAGCGCGTGACCATTTCCAATGTTGATCCCTCAGCCTACCAATGAAACTGAAAAGTGACATGTGGCAAGTGATGCCAAAAAGTGGCAAGTGGCAAGTGGCAGGTGACAAGATAAGCCGCACGCCGCATCCGTGTCACGTGTCACGTGTCACGTGTCACCCGTCACCTTTCCCCCGTCACGTGTCACCCGTCACCCGTCACCCTCGGAGTGGCATGGCCCTGGTTATCACGTTGATCATGCTGTCGGTGACGCTCGTCATGGCCGTGGCCTTTCTGGCCATCAGCCGCCGCGAACGCAACGCCGTCACCACCACCACCGACACCGCCACCGCCCGGCTGGCTGCCGACGCCGCGCTCGCCGGCGCCGAGGCGCAAATCGTCGCGAACCTCTTTGCCTCCACCAATGCCGCCGCCTACAACTTCGGCCTGCTCGTCTCCACCAACTACATCAATGGCTACGGTTTTAATCCGGCGGGAGGCGCCAACCCCACCAACGTCAATTTCGATTACACGTACAACGGAGCGGCGTTCAAGGCCGACGACCTCAATCAGGATTTCGCCAATCTGTTTTTTCTCCCGCGCGTGCCGGTCTATATGACCAACCTCGTCTTCCACACAAACGAAAACCGGTTTTATCTCGACCTCAACCGCAACGGCCGATTCGAGGATACGCGCACGAACGTGCCCAACGTGGACTATCTGGGCGTGACGAACGGCACCATTCCCGAAGTCGGTGACCCCCAGTGGGTCGGCGTGCTGGACCACCCCGACGCGCCGCACGGGCCGAACAACCGGTTTGTGTCGCGCTACGCCTTCATCGCCGTGCCCGTCGGCAACACCCTCGACCTCAACGCCATTCACAACCAGGTCCTCAACGAACCCAGTGCGCCATCATCCATCCCGATTACGATTAACCCGCCGGCGAACGGCGACGGCTATTTCCGCAATCAAGGCGTTGGCTCCTGGGAAATCAATCTGGCCGCGTTTCTGGCCGACTTGAACACCAACCAGTGGGGTGAAACCATCGATCCGCCCAATGTTCAACCCAGCGCTCCGACTTATTACCAATACAACGAACCTAAAAATTATAATCACGGTTACGCCTTTGACGACGCCCGGGCGCTGCTGGCTTACCGTTACGCGAACGATTACAATTCACTCGCTTCGGTGGACAGTTTATACGGCGTCGCTGGTCTCGGACACTTCGCGTTCTTATACGACAACATTGACGGTTATTCGGACGGGCCATTGATGACGACCTTGAATACCAACGAATTTTCCTCCCCGGACAGACCCCAGTTGCCGTGGGCGGGCGCGGACAACACCAATCAATTCTTCACGCCGGAGGAATTGTTTGACACCAACAAAACCGGAATCGGCGCGGCCGTGCCCCGTTTTACCGACCGCCTGCTCGCCGCCGGCACGAATACGTTCGGCGGCACCACCGTTCCCACCTACGACCGCTACACGTTTTACCGGATGCTCGACGAGCTGGGTTCCGATTCCGTGCCGGACTCGGGCAAAATCAACCTCAATTATTCCAACGCCGTCGTCCAAACCGACCGCAACGGAAGTATCACCAATATCGCCGTCATGCCCGGCGCAGAAACCAATTTCGTTCCGTGGACGACGACCAATTTCTTCCTGGCGGCGGCCGACCGGATGCTGCGCCTTTACAGCAGCAACTGGTTCCAGGGAAGCTCGTTCGACTATTACACGAATTACACTGCTGTCACCAACTGGATCTATGTTGACCAGTCCAATTATCTGGCGACTTATTACGGTATCTACACGAATTACTTCTCTTATGTTGATGCGCAGGGCCGTTATATTTGGAACGCGCCCAACGGACTTGGTCTCACCAACGTTCCGTTTTATGGCATGACCAACCAGGTGCCTGCGTTTGGCATCACGAACATTCCGGTCTGGGTGAACAACCAGTTTGTCTATACGCCCGCCGTCAACCGCCTGCTCCAACTGGCGGCCAATATTTACGACGCAACAACGAACAACAGCATCAACGGCTCACCGGATTATCCGCACGTCTTCCGACCGCTGTTTTCGCGGGATGCAAACAGTGCGGGCATTCGCGGCATGGGTACCAATCTCTTTGTCAGCGGCTATGCTGAAGTTACGTCGGTCAACGTAGTCAACGGCGTAGTCAACGACCTTCAACTCTCTCTCCCCGTTAACGCTTCGGCTTTGGCCACGACGAACGTTGCCGTCCACAACATGCCGGTGAATGTGTATGGCGTGCCGTGGATTATTGGCGCGAAGAAAGGGTTTCCGAACTTCAACGAGTTCTACATGGAGAGCGCCTTCCGGCTCACGCGCAAGCTGATGGTCACCCGCCAGAGCACCAATATGTCGACGCCGGCGCCGCCCCCGTCGAGTCCATTCTGGGGCTATTACGTGATGTATAATCTGAGCCTCAGCAACCATTTTGGTGTGGAATGCTGGAACTCCTACCACTCCAATTACACCCGCCCGCTCACCATTTACATCACCGATGATTTGACGATGATACTGACCAACGACGAAGTGATGGGCGAAGGAGGACAGCTCTTTAACAACGGCTTCAGCAACCATCTGTTCACCAGCGTATCGGTGACGACCAACTCGTGGCAGGGTTACATTCCCGGCAGTCAATTCGCTCCGCTTTCATTCCTGACCAATTTCCCGGACCCATCCGGTTTGGGAATCATACCAACGAACTTTGCCGCCATACCGGATTCGCGGTATATGTTCAACGGCAACTCTCCCTATCTGACCACGAATCTGGATTTGTGGTATGAAACGACTGGCACCGGCTTTGGCACATATCCGGAACCGCACTGGTGGCTGACGATGGCCAATAACCTGCGATTGATTATGGTGGACACCAGTGATCCGAACAATGGGAAGGTCATTGATTACGTGCAGTTGGCCGGGCCGAACAGCCTTCGGGATTTGACAGCGGAAATCCAGAGGGGGTATGACACGAGCCCGACCACAAACTACAATGATCTATGGGACACGAACCAAATTAGCCCTACCAGTGCTCCCAACGGAATTGCCAACCAGTATGCCATCTCCCAGGGAAACGGAAATCCAACCTGGACTCAAACCTTATGGGGCGACCAGAAGATGGCTTATGATGCGATGAATGCTTTTCGCGCCTTCACGATTGGCCCGGATTCAGAGATTACGTATGACGGATATGTGCCCGACCAGAATCTAATCGGCGCGGCCCTGATGACCAATGCCATGCAAATGCCTTACATGCCCACGGCGCTGGTCGTGCAAGACATCGTCTGGCAGGCAAATGACCCGCTGGTGCATTACCTGGCCAGCGACTTGACAGATCCCACCGCCGGACAAGGGTTGCGGGTCTATCTGAATTGGCCGGGCAATCTGGGCCAGTTGAACCAGCGTTACCGGCCGTGGGGCGCCACCGGAGACACCAATGCCTACACGCTCGCCATCAAGGACCCGCTGATTTACAGCTCGGATGATTGGAATTTCCCGACGAACAGATTCCCGACGGTCGGCTGGCTGGGCCGCGTCCACCGCGGCACGCCGTGGCAGACGGTTTATCTCAAGGCATCGGATGTCCTGTCCTTCACAAACATGTTCGGCAACTACGGCACCAACCTTTGGATTGACCGGACGGGCAATGTGAATCCGTTTGATGCCGCCAATACCGCGCCGAAGAAGGATTGGCTGTTGTTCGACGTATTCACCACGGCGTTCAACGACAACGCCACGCGGGGCCAGCTTTCCGTCAACGTGGCGGCTGACAAGCTCGACCCGATGGCGGGTCTGGCGGCGTGGTCGGCCTTGTTCAGCGGCGTCATGGTCCTTTACAACAATGCGAGCGATAACACGCTTTTGCAGCCCACGTTTCGGCAGGGCGCTAATTCGATAACGACTTACACGGACTACCCCATTTCCCCGGCGGGACCGGGCACGAACTCGGCGCTGTGGCAATTGGTGCAGGGCATTTACAACACGCGCACGAATTTCACGAATCCGGATGGCGTAAAAGGCGCTTTTGAGCACGTTGGCTACATTCTCTCCGTGCCGCAACTGACTCAGTATTCGCCGTTCCTCAATGCGATTACCAATGGAGTCGGAGATGGCGTTCAACAGCAATATGGCATCAGCGATGAGATGTATGAATGGCTGCCGCAGCAGGTGATGTCGCTGTTGCGCGCCGGGCCGCCGCGTTACGTGATTTATTGCTACGGCCAGGCGCTCAAGCCGGCGCCCAATTCGCTGGTGACCGGCGGAACTTATTTCGGCATGTGCACGAATTATCAGGTGGTGGCGGAGAGCGCCGCGCGCGCGGTGGTGCGCGTGGACGGCGCGGGCACGTCCGCGCCGCGCGTGGTAGTGGAAAGTTTCAACCCTTTGCCGCCGGATTAACCGACAAGATATCAAACACGAACACGAAATACGAAAAACAATGTGGTAGGGACGGCTCGCCGAGCCGTCCGCACGGGCATCTCGGCGAGATGCCCCTACCTGGATTGTGAACAACAAAGACAAGAAGACACAAAGAAGATGAAATCGTTGATTTTGTTTCCCCTCGCCCCGGCCCTCTCCCGGCGGGAGAGGGAGAATCGTCGCCAGTCAGTTGGCGAATCGGGTGACATCAGAAATTTCGTGAGAAGTGAACGGCTGTTCCCTCTCACCGGGGAAGAGCGTCAAGGTGAGGGGCAGTGTATGCCTCGCTTTGTTGACCGCTGTATGACATATTAACCGACCAACTTTATGCGTTCGCGCCGCATCATTCTGATTTCCGCGTGCCTGCTGCTGGTGGCGGGCGCGTGGTTCTTCTGGCCGCGTGGGAATGGCCGGGCCGGCTCGTCCACCCTCCGCAGTATTGCTACGGAGGACGGGTCCAACCGTCCGCACAAAGCGGTTGCCCCGACGGTCCGTTCCGGCCCGACCGTGGCCCAGGCCACGCCTTTGACCTTTCTCTCGACCAACAACCCCCGGGCCGCCGCCGCCGCCCGGGCCAGGGCATACCGATTCCGTTTTCGCCTGGCCAACACCACCAAAACCATCGGCGAATTAACGCGCGATCCGCACGCGATACTGCTGGCCAACGCGCTCATTGACACGGAGGCCAAACTCGATCTGGCCATTCCCAAAAACCTGCAAGCCACGGGCGACCCGGGCGCTTACATCGTCCAGGCCCACGGCCCGATTGACAATGCCTTCCGGGCGACGCTGGCGGCAGCGGGCGCGCAAATCGTTTCCTACATCCCGAACAATGCCTACCTCGTGAACCTTTCCGCGAGCGGCGCGAACAGCATCGCGTCGGAAGGATTTTCGGTGATTCCCTACGAGCCATATTACAAATTGAGTTCGTCGCTGCTGGCGGCGGTGGCGAACAACCAGCCGGCGGGTGAATTGAAGGTGGCGGCGTTTCCGGGCACGGCCGACGCCACCAAAACCGCGTTGGCAAAAATCGGCGTGACCGTCGTTGCGGAAGAAACCACCCCGCTCGGCCCGTTGTTCGTCCTGCAGAACGTGAGCGACGTGACCGCCGTCGCGCAAATTCCCACGGTGCACATTGTCGAGCCGTCCTACAAGCGCGTCCCGGCGAACGATTTGTCGCGCGCGACGGTGGGCGTGGCGGCGAATGCGCAAACAACCAACAATTATATGAATCTTTCCGGGGCGAATGTGCTCGTGGAGGTGAACGACTCGGGCATTGACGCAACGCATCCGGATTTGTTGCCCCGGGTGTCCGGCGATCTGCCAACCAGCCTCGTGGACACCGACGGCCACGGCACGCATGTGGCGGGCATCATTGCCGGTAACGGGGCGATGTCCACGACCGTGAGCAACGTGCCGGGTTCGACCTTTGGCACCAACGGTTTCGCGGCGGTCGGCCAATTTCGCGGCATGGCGCCGGCGGCCCAATTGATTTCGGTAGGTTCCCTGGGTGGTGATACCAACGCCACGTCCGACCGTTATTTGCAGGAAACACCGGCGCAAAGGAACGCGCTGATTTCCAACAACAGTTGGAATTACGATGGCGACAATGACTATGACCTGGCGGCGGCGAGCTACGACGCGGCGGTGCGCGATGCGCTGGCGCAGGTGACCGGCTCGCAGCCGGTGCTGTTCGTGTTTTCGGCGGGCAACGACGGCAATGGCGACGACACGGACAGTTCACCCAACGGCACGCCCGACAGCATCGAATCGCCCGCCACGGCCAAAAACGTCATCACCGTGGGCGCCATCCAGGAGTTACGCAACATTAACAATCAGGTGACCAATGCGGATGGCACAGTTACCACTCCGTGGTTCAACGAAACCAGCACCGATTCCCGCGTCTACAGTTCTTCCGGCCGCGGCAACGTGGGCATCCTGACGGAGGGTACCTATGGCCGGTTCAAGCCGGACGTGGTGGCGCCGGGCACGTTTATTGTTTCCACCCGCTCCAGCCAGTGGGACATCGGGACGTTTTTCTTTGCCAGCCCGACCAACATCAGCGTCGGGATTAACCACATCGCACCCATCAAGCCGAACAGGCTGGGAGCAAATACATTTCCGCCTGTGTTTACGAATACCGTTCAAGTGACCATCCAGTTGCTTCCCAACGGGGATTCGCCGGTTCCGTTTCCCAATCTGCCGATCTATTTCGGACTGCTGAGTCTAACACCAGTCTACGATCATTTTACAACCAACAACCAGGTTTCCATCCCGCTCGACGGCGGCCTGACCATTGCCGACATCCTTAACACCGAAAGCATATATGGTGACTCATATGCTTTCTACTACGCCATCAGCAACAGCACCAGCGAGCCGATCACTATGGATGTCGTTACCGAAATCTTCACAACCAACAACCCCGGCAACTCGCAACTGGTGTTGAGCAATTTGAACCAGTTCATCGGCACGCCCAACCCCAACAGCACCGGGCCGGGGCCGTATTACCGTTATGAAACCGGCACCAGCATGTCCGCGGCGGACGTGTCCGGCGTGCTGGCGTTGATAGACGATTACTTCACCAACACGCTGCGAACCGTGCCCAGCCCGGCGTTGCTCAAGGCCCTGCTCATCAATGGCGCGCGTCCCACCCAGGGTTACAACCTGCTGGTCCAAAACAATAACAACCCCGAAGGTTGGGGTTTGATCAGCCTGCCGGACTCGCTGCCGTCGGGCGTGACGAACGTATCCGGCCCAAACGCAAGCTGCTCCAGCTTCTTTATTGACCAAAGCCCGACCAACGCGCTGGCCACCGGTGACCGCCATACGTTCCTGGTGAGCGTCAATCCCACCAATGGCGCGCAGGCGTATCCGTTGCGCGTGACGCTGGCCTGGACCGACCCGCCCGGCGACCCTGCCGCCGCCGTCAAGCTCGTCAACAATCTCGACCTCGTCGTGACCAATCTCGATAACCCGGCAAATCCCGTTATTTTCTACGGCAACGACATCGGCGCGAGCTCGAGCTTTCCCTTCAACAACGCCCATGGCACGAACGACCCGGCCAATTTTGATAACATCAACAATATCGAGAATGTTTTCATCTCGTCGCAGCCGCAACTGGGCACGAATTATTCCATCACCGTCATCGGCCGCGGCGTGAACGTCAACGCCGTCACCGCGCAGACGAACAACATCGTGCAGGATTTTGCGCTGGTGATTTCGTGCGGCGAAGGCGAAGTGACCAATGCGATGACGGTGACCGACGCCGGCATTGCCACCAGTCCCACAAGCGACCAGCAGATCAATTTTCTCGTCGCCACCAATTCGCCGCTGCTCAACCAGTTCGTCGGCGCTAGCTCGCCGTTGCTGGGCACCAATACCATTCTTACCGGAACCAATTTCGGGTTTGCCCCCAACGCCATCCTTACGCTGGGTCAGACCAACCAGTGGCATTTTTATGTGATTACCAATACGCTCGGTTATTCCAACGCCGCCTTCATCACGTTCCTGCCGGACACGCTTTCCATCCCGCGCATGGGTGTGTTTGCGGATTCGACGGCCAACGCCACCACCCCGGAAGCGGACATTGACGTGTATGTAACTACGGATTCGGGGTTGACGAATCTCAACCCGGTGACGATTTCCAACTGCGTCCACGGCACCCAGGTTGGATTATCAGTTGGCATTCCGCCGGTCTTCAACGGCGCGTCATTGAGCCGCGGCGGCACCGAGTTCGTTGCGGACACGAACTCCCAGCCCCAGGAAATCTATTACATCGGCGTGCAGTCGGAGAGCCAGATGGCATCGGAATACGATTTTCTGCCCATCTTCAGCCAGACGCCGTTCAGCACGTTGAATAACGGCGTTCAGACCGTCAATGGGCAGCTACTCCCGGTCAACATCCCCGACGGCAACCTGCCGCACCCGGGCATCGCTTACATTTTCGGGCTGGCCATTTATCCGATGACCGCGAATCAGGTCATCGCGAACGACGCGATTGTTCACACGAATTATGGCGACCTCATCGGCACGCTCAATCACAACGGCGTCCGGACGGTGCTCAACAACCACGATGAGTTCGGCGGTGCGCCGGGACCTTTCACTTTTAGCTATGATGATTTTCCGGGCGGCACCAACCGGGCGTCGGATGGACCGGGCAGTCTGCTGAACTTCACCGGCAAGGAAGGCATCGGCCCGTGGATGCTGGTTGAAGCGGACACGCACCCGACCCAGGCCGGCTACGTGTCGAACTACAGTCTGACCATTACACCTCACCAAAACGCCGCCAACGGCATTTACATCACACTCCAACCGGGCCAGTCTTACCGGGATTACATTGACGCGCCGGTAGGCTATACCAGCTTTACGGTGTTTGCGACGAATCTGCCGCCGCCCCTTCCTGCACCAATGCAACTCTTTGTCGAACCAGTGCCAAATGTGGTTCCACCACTTCCACCAGCGACCGACACCAATGAATTGGGGCCAGCAGGGCTGACCAATGGTGTTATACCGGGCAATTCGCTCTCAGTGGGTCCGCCGCTGACGCCGGGACGTTATTGGTATGTCGTTTACAACCCGCTCGGCAACCCGCTCGCTACGACGACAAACCTTTATATTCTTGCCAAGTTGAACTTCTCGCAGTCGGCGATTACGACGGTGGATTATCGTTCGAGCGGGCCGGTGCCGATTTTGGATGACGCGGTGTCGTATTCGATCATCAACGTGCCGAACACGGACACCATCCAGGACTTCAACGTGGGGCTGCGGGTGGACCATCCGCGCATTTCGGACCTGGTGTTTCATTTAATCACCCCGGACGGCACGCGCTATCTGCTGATGGAAAACCGGGGCGGCACCAGTACCAACGGCTGCGGCGCAACCATCACCAACAGTTTCTTTGCCCCGGCATCGTCTTCCGGCAGCTATCAGCCCTCCACCAACGTCATTGACACCGGCGAAACCGCCGGCTCGTTCACCGTCAACTACAATTTCTTCCCCGTCCCGGACGAGATGGAAATATTTTACGAGGGCACCGTGCTCACCAACACCGGGTTCATCAGCGGCCCCGGTCAGTTCAACCTCAACTTCGGCCCCGGCACCAGCACCCAGATCACGGTCGTCATGAACCCGAACAGCAATCCGATCCAGGCCACGTACTGGACTTACACCGTCAGCGGTTCCCAGACCCACTTCCTTTACCTCGCGTTCACCGAGAACACGAACCTGACAACCACGCCCATCAAGTACGCGCCGCCGCCGTTTGTGCCCGTGTATTTCACGACCAATTTCACCCTGGGCGATTTTGACTTCGCGGCGGCGGGGGATTATGTGGCGCCCACGAACGTGGCCGGCTGGGGCGTGACCACCAACCAGGTGAGCGTGGTCAATGACCCGCCCAATGCCCCGGTCGGAAACCAATTTCTGGCATTGGTGCTCGGGACCATTACCACAAACCTGCCCACCATCCCCGGTGTGACCTACACCCTCAGTTACAACTATCGCGGGCCGGGCGTCGTCGGCTGGTGGCGCGGTGAAAACACTACGACCAATGAACTGGCGGGAGTCAATGATGGTATCGGGAATCCTACCTATGGCGCCGGAAAGGTGGGCAATGGTTTCGTAATCAGCGACGCCAACGCTTACGTGGAAATTCCCGCCAGTTCGTCGCTGGACGTTGGTTCGGGACCCGGACTGACTTTGGAAGCGTGGATCAATCCCACCGATGTGACCAGTGGCGCTATTCATCCGGTTTTTGAGTGGAACGACGCTATCAATGCACAAACCACCGGCCTCAGCGGAGTTTACTTGTGGGTAACATCCCCCGGCGTTCTTACCGCCAACCTCGTGGATGCCAATACTGACTCAACGAATGTCTTCCAAACGGGACCAAACGCGATCTCGGCGAATGCTTTTCAACATGTGGCGCTGACTTACAACCAAACGACCGGTGTGGCGATTCTCTATACGAATGGGGTCGCTGCTGCCAGCACTAATTTGGTCATCGTTCCACAAACGAGCTACAATTTGTGGCTGGGGTATAATCCCGGCAACCCACTAGGCATGGCCAGCGACCACCCCGCCGTTTTCGATGGTACGATTGATGAACCCAGCATCTACAACCGCGCCCTTTCGGCGAGTGAAATCAAGGCCATTTATACCCTGGGCGGCGCGGGCAAATTCTTTCAGAGCTCCGAGGTTTCGGCTCCGGAGAACCTCGCCGTGGCGAGCGTCACCATTCCCGGAGTCGGCACCAGTGTCATTTATGGCAACAATACCACCTGGCAGTCGGGCGGGGCCACCTTCACGGCCGCCTGGACCCAGACGCCGGTGACTATCAGCGGGATTGAGCCGGGGATTTTGCTGGATGACTTCTCCCTGTCCGGGGCGAAAGGCGGCAATCTGTATTACCAGCCGGAAGAGGACATGAGCGCCATCAACGGCACCAGCGCCAAGGGCACCAGCGGCAAGGGCACATGGACCCTGGAAATTCAGGATGACCGCGCGGGCGACGCCGGCACGCTTCTGGGCTGGCAACTGGAATTCCTCTTTGCCAACACCAATGTCATACCGCCACCGCCCACCCTCATCGGCGGCCAGCCGCAAACGAATGTCATTCCCCCGGGCGGTTTCGCGTATTTCGGCGTCCTCGTGCCCGCAAACGCGGACATCGCCACGAATATCCTGCTGTTCAGCACCGGGCCGGTGAACCTGTGGTTTAACTCAAACAACCTGCCCGTCGGCGCAAGCCCGCCGGATTATCTGCTGATGGGCACCGCAACCAATGGCGTTTCAATTTTGACCACCACGAGCGTGCCGACGAACATCGTGCCCGGCTCGATTTATTATCTGGGCGTGCAAAACCCGAACAGTTACACCGTCACCAACGCCATCGAAGTGGACTTTCATTATTTGACCGCGGCCAGCCCGCCCATCGTCATCTCCGGCATCATGGCCACCAACATCGGCGGGAAGTTCGGTTTCCTGCTCACCTGGTATGCCCCCACCAACGATATCTTCATGGTGCAATGGACGGGCAGCCTCAATCCGCCCGTCACGTGGAACACCTTCACCAACATCATCACGTACACGTCGCTTACGCCCACGAACGGCATTGGCTTCTTCGAGTTCTTTGATGATGGCTCGCAGACCGGCGGGTTTGGCCCCCAGCGCTTTTACCGGTTGCTCCTGATAGCGCAAAGCCTGATCAACGGCCAGACGTACACCATTGCCCCCGGAGCCACTAACTTCTTTTCGGTCAACGTGCCGACCAACGCGGATTTCGCCACCAACAGTCTGCTGTTCGCCACCGGGCCGCTGAACATCTGGTTCGACACGAATGCGCCGCCCACGACCGATGTCTTTCTGTTCAGCGGGACCAGTGGCTCCTACATCCTGTCCACGACCGGCACTCCGCCGCTGGTGCCCGGCGGGACTTATTATCTGGGCGTGCAAAACACAAACAGTTTCAGCGTGACTTACGCCCTCGCGGTGGACTTTCATTTGTTGTTGCCCCCGCCCCCCATTTTCATCTCCGGCATCACCTACACCAACATCGGCGGGACGAATGGGTTCCTGCTCACGTGGTATGCCCCCACCAACGATATCTTCATGGTGCAATGGACGGGCAGCCTCAATCCGCCCGTCGCGTGGAACACCTTCACCAACATCATCACTTACACCGGCCCGCCGCCGCCACCCACAAATGGCATCGGCCTGTTCAGCTTCTTCGATGACGGCTCGCAGACCGGCGGGTTTGGCCCCCAGCGCTTTTACCGGCTGCTGCTGGTGGGCAGCCTCGCCGGCGGTGTGCCGCAGACAAACTCCGTTTTGACCGGCGGCCTGGATTACTTCCGGGTCAACGTGCCGACGAACGCGGATTTCGCCACCAACACCCTGCTCTTTGCCGGCGCGCCGGTGAACGTGTGGTTCGCCACGAACCCCCCGCCCGCCACCAATGTCTTTCTGTTCAGCGGAACCAATGGGTCTTACACCCTGTCAACGACCGGCACCCCGCCGCTGGTGCCCGGCGGGACTTACTGGCTGATCGTGCAAAACACGAACAGTTTCACCGTCACTTACGGCCTCGAAGTGGACTTTCATTTGTTGTTGGCCCCGCCCCCCATTTTCATCTCCGGCATCACCTACACCAACATCGGCGGGACGAACGGGTTCCTGCTCACGTGGCTCGCGCCGACCAACGACGTTTTCCAGGTGCAATGGTCGGACACGTTGTCGCCGGCGAACTGGCAGTTCTTCACCAATTTTATTTATTACACCGGCCCGCCCACGCCCACGAACGGGTGGTTCTCCTTCTTCGACGACGGCTCGCAGACCGGCGGGTTTGGCCCCCAGCGCTTTTACCGGCTGCTGCTGGTGGGCAGCCTCGCCGGCGGTGTGCCGCAGACAAACTCCGTTGCCACCGGCGGCCTTGATTACTTCCGGGTCAACGTGCCGACGAACGCGGATTTTGCCACCAACACCCTGCTCTTTGCCGGCGCGCCGGTGAACGTGTGGTTCGCCACGAACCCCCCGCCCGCGACCAATCTCTTTTTGTTCAGCGGAACCAATGGGTCTTACACCCTGTCCACGACCGGCACTCCGCCGCTGGTGCCCGGCGGGACTTACTGGCTGATCGTGCAAAACCCGAAAAGTTTCACCGTCACTTACGGCCTCGAAGTGGATTTCCACCTGCAGACCGCGGCGAACATTCCGATTACGGTTTCGGGCATCACGTTCACGAATCTGAACGGAACGAACGGTTTCCTGCTCACGTGGCTCGCGCCGACCAACGACGTTTTCCAGGTGCAATGGTCGGACACTTTGTCGCCGGCGAACTGGCAGTTCTTCACCAATTTTATTTATTACACCGGCCCGCCCACGCCCACGAACGGGTGGTTCTCCTTCTTCGACGACGGCTCGCAAACGCCGCCCGGTTTGCCGCCGGCGCGTTATTACCGGATCGTGCTGGCCGGCTCGGGCGCGTCAACGCACACCAACGCGGTGTTCCTCAGCAGCGTCGTCTCGACCAACATGACCGGGACGAACGGTTTCTGGCTCACGTGGTCCGCGCCGACGAATTATCTCTTCGAGGTGCAATGGACAACCAATCTGGTGCCGGTCGTCACGTGGCGCACGTTCCCGGACATCATTGGTTACAGCACACTCGTCGGCCCCTCGAACAGCCTGTTCAATTTCTTTGACAATGGCGCGCAAGGCGGCCTCGGCCCGTTGAAATTTTACCGGCTCCTCCTGCTGCCGTAGCCAGGCGTTTTCCGAGCTGGTGCATTTTTTGAGCGGGTACAGACGCGGCCATGTTCCGAAGGAACATTTGAGGATAGCCCGGCATTTTAACCCCGACATCGGTTGTCGGGGTCAAACGCCGGGTTACCCTCAGGAAATCCCTGCGAGCCTACACCAGGTTTGCCATTACACGTTGTCCCCAAATTGGGTCGTGTATCGCTAGAGTGTTGCCGGAAGCCCTGAAATTGGGCTTGCGGAAACGGATGTGTTTCGCAAGAGTGGCCAATCTATGACTGCAACCAATGAAGATTTGACTAAAGCCGTTCTCGCGCTTTCCAGCCTTATGGCAACTGTGCTAGAGATGCAGGCGACAATGGCGGGGATTGTGACGCCTTTGGCGTCAAATCTGAACGGGAAGGAGAAAGCAGATTTACTATACGCCGTGCAAGAAGGTCGTACTCTTGCAGCCGGGTTACGAGAGACTGCCAAACAATTGGCAGAGTCGTAACCGTGCGGTTTGAATCTACTTTCAATCTGTCTTGATTGTCCATTTGTTGTTTCACCTCCTTTCATTGGGAAAAAATTTCTCATGGCGAACGCAGAACATTTTTGGGCGCGGAAATCAATCATAATTTACCCTTTCTTATTGACTCGTTGCATTGTCAATCAGTTCTTCAATTGTCCATGCCCTGTCCGTCAAGCCTACGCCGTGCGCTGGCGTTGTGCCGAGCGTATGATGAATTTTGCAAAAGTTGTAAGCGGCAACGAACAGACTGACGGCGTGCCGATGATTGGTCAGCTTGCGTGAATAGCCTAAACCCAAACGGGCAAAGCGTTTGTTGAAGTGGCGGACAGACAGATTGGCGCGTTCAACAAATGACGTGCTGATTCTGTCCGCGCGCGGCGCTCCGGCGCGAATCCGCACGCGAACGCCCGTGCAACGTGGCGGCGAATATCGCCGTTGCGCCTCCACGCGCTCATTGAGCGGCGTCTCGTAAATCTTTTGCATGGTGGCAAAGTCCAAGCGTTCCAATAGATATTTCCTGATGATAAATGGATAGGAACGCCATGAATCGGTTGTGATTTGAATGCGGCCAGCAATCCGCGCGGCCACATCCGCGATAAAGGTGTCCGTGTTGTCAAAATCACGTTTGCCGGTGTGATAGCTGACAATGAATTTCTCGCGCGCGGTGACGGCAAGATAGGTGTATTGGTCGCCGCGCTCCACATGGCTTTTAATCGTTTGCCGTTGGCTCGCTCCGACGCGCGCCCACAGTTCGTCTATTTGCAAAGAACCAATTGTGAGATTGCGGACAACTCTATCGTGAAACGCATCGCACTTTTGCCCGACTGTTGCCAACACATTTAAGACCGTGTTTGGAATGCAATTTACCAGGCGCGCAGTCCCGCGAACGCCAACGCCCTCGGTCAAGAGCTTGATGATCTGAACCGCTTTGTCGTGGTCAATCCGCAAATCGTCCAACGGTTGCGCGGCGGAAAATGATTTGCCGCATCGCAGACATTGGAAACGTTGCACCATACGATTTTTATTCCGATATGTTCCTGACTTTTTACTCTCACCGCCACAACAACAACACGTCGTCATTTTTAGCTCGACTTTCTTCGGCCAAAACTCTAACGTGCCCTTGTATCTGCAAGGATATGCAATCAGTTAGGTCTTTGGCCTACGGTTGCGCCCTGCCGGTGCTTAGAACCACTGACAGGGCATGATTTTAGTTTTGTTCTTTGGGATTAGGGCGCGGTGTCTTGCGCGAATGAAACGCAATTAACCGTTACGGCTTGTTCAGCCCCGCGTCCGTTCTCGAAAACTGGTTGTTTGAATGGCTGGACAGGAATTGAACCTGTATCTTGCCCCTTCGCATGAGGCTGCTCTGTCCATTTGAGCTACCAGCCCTTCCCCGGCGGCAGTAACCCGCCGGGGAAATTTTATCCGGCCATTTCTGCCTTTCGTTTGTAGGTTCGGTTTCCTTCACCATCGGTCGTGATGATGATGAAACCCACCTTGCCAAGCCGGGTCAAAACGGTGCTTATCGCCGAACCGAAAATTCGCTGGCGAGTGTCAAAGCCGCGACTTTGCAGAAGCTCCCGAACCCTAGCCGTGCAAAACACCTGCTCCGGTTCGGCGTCAAATATGTTTCTCACGGCCTCGGTTATTCCAAACGGAGTAGTTACACCGTTTTGGCTAGTTGGTGATTGTGTGATTGAATCGTAGCGCCGTTGCGCTGATTCGAGCCGGGCAATGATTTTACCAAGCTCTTTGCAACGCAGTTCGTGCTTAACCAATTCAGACCTTACTTGTTCTAATGTTATTGTGTTTTTCATTTCAACATCCGCCAAGCATACTGTGGCAATAACGTCAATCATGTTTATTCAATTCCAATCACAAGTGATTGCAAATCAAATAGAAATAGATTTAACTACACTCTGGCGATACACGACCCCAAATTGAGGTGCGCCCGTGTTTTTCTTTGCTTTCCCGGCCGTTTGGGATAGCCTCTTCCTTTTGTTGAAAGCGAGAAATTCGCGGCCATGAGCAAGGAATTCATCCGCATTGGCGGTGCGCGTGAGCACAACTTGAAAAATCTCACGCTGAACATCCCGCGCGACCGGCTGGTGGTCATCACCGGCTTGAGCGGCAGCGGCAAATCGTCACTGGCCTTCGACACCATTTATGCCGAGGGCCAGCGCAAATACGTCGAAAGCCTCTCTGCCTATGCCCGCCAGTTCCTTGACCAGATGCAAAAACCGGAGGTTGACTTCATCGAGGGCCTGTCGCCGGCCATTGCCATCGAACAACGCAGCTCCGCCAGCAGCCCGCGCTCCATCATCGCCACCACCACCGAAATTTACGATTACCTGCGCCTGCTCTATGCGCATATCGGCAAACCGCATTGTCCGGATACCGGCGTGCCCATCGTCTCGCAAACCACCAGCGACATCGTGGACAAAATCCTCGCGCTGCCGGCCAGGACCAGGGTGATGCTGCTCGCGCCGGTCGTCCGCCGGCAAAAAGGCGAGTTCCGCGACGTCATCGAACGCCTCGCGCGCGAGGGTTTCGTCCGCGCCCGCGTGGACGGCGAATTCGTCGAACTCGAAGCCAACACGCGGGTGAAGCTCGACAAAAAGAAATTCCACACCATCGAAGCCGTCGTGGACCGGCTGGTGATTGACGAAAAAATCCGGGTGCGGCTGACCGATTCGGTCGAAACCGCGTTGCGCTGGGGCGAGGGCGTTATGTTCACGCTGCATCAATCTTCCGCGGTAGCCGCGAATGTGAATTCGCGGACCAATCAGCCGGCCACGGCGAAAAATCCGCCGACTGACGTCGGCGGCTACGGAAACGGTTGGATCGAAACTTTGCACTCGAACAAAATGTGTTCACCCGCGACCGGCAGGAGTTTCGACCCGCCTACGCCGAAACATTTTTCGTTCAACGCGCCGGCCGGCGCGTGTCCTACCTGCCACGGCCTCGGCCAGAAGATGATTGTGGACGAAAACCTGGTTGTGCCCGACCCGGAACAGCCGCTCGACAGCGCGATCCAGCCTTGGCGCCGCGCCGGGAAACGGATGAACATTTATTACAAGGCCATGCTGCGGTCGGTCGCGGCCCATTTCAACATCAGCCTGGAAACGCCCTGGAAAAATCTGCCGGACGATTTCAAAAAAATTTTGCTGCGCGGTTCGGGCGAGGACGACGTGGACTTTCGTTTCTGGCGCGCGGGCAACCTGCACACCGTCAGCCGCCCGTTCGAAGGCGTGCTGCCGAACCTGGAACGCCTGTTTACCGAGAGCGAGAGCGAATTCGTCCGCAACCGCATCAAGCCCTACCTGAGCCCGCAGTTCTGCGACGTCTGCAAAGGCAAACGGCTCAAGCCGGAAATCCTGGCGGTGACGCTGGGCGGCGAGGAAGCAAGCACGCGTTTAAACGCAGGACAGGCTTCCAGCCTGTCTCCGTCTAAAAAAGTTAGAGAAAGGCGGGACGCCTGTCCTGCCATTCCCGGCCTGTCCATCATGGATGTCTGCGCGTTGTCGGTGGAAAAGGCCGACGAATTTTTCGCCAATCTCAAGCTGACGGAGTTCGAGGAAAAAATCGCGCACGAGGTCATCAAAGAAATCCGCGCCCGGCTCGGCTTTTTGAAAAACGTCGGCCTCGGCTACCTGACGCTCGACCGCGAGAGCGGCACGCTTTCCGGCGGCGAGGCGCAACGCATCCGGCTGGCCACGCAAATCGGCGCCGGCCTGGTCGGCGTGCTCTACATTCTGGATGAACCGAGCATCGGCCTGCACCAGCGCGACAACGACCGCCTGCTGGCCACGCTCAAGGGCCTGCGCGACCTCGGCAACACCGTGCTCGTGGTCGAGCACGACGCCGAAACCATCCGCAACGCGGATTACATCGTGGACCTCGGCCCCGGCGCGGGTGTGCACGGCGGCGAACTGGTGGCGGCGGGTCCGTTGCCGGAAATTTTGAAAAATCCGGATTCGCTCACCGCGAAATATCTCACCGGCGAACTGACGATTCCCATCCCCAAAAAACGCCTGGCGCCGTCCGAAAACCGCGGCTGGCTCGAGGTGCTCGGCGCAAAGGAAAACAATTTGCACAATATTGACGCGCGGATTCCGCTCGGCACGTTCACGTGCATCACCGGCGTGAGCGGCTCCGGCAAGAGCACGCTGGTGGACGACATCCTGCGCCGCGCCCTGTTCCGCAAGTTTTACGGCTCCCGGGAAATACCCGGGGCGCATCGCGGTCTCCGGGGTTATGAAAACGTTGACAAGGTGATTGTGATTGACCAGGCGCCGATCGGCCGCACGCCCCGCTCCAACCCGGCCACCTACACCGGCATGTTCAATCACATCCGCGATCTGTTCGCGAAACTGCCCACGGCAAAGATTCGCGGTTACGCCCCGGGCCGGTTCAGCTTCAACGTCAAGGGCGGCCGTTGCGAAAAGTGCGAGGGCGACGGCGTGTTGAAAATCGAAATGAATTTTCTGCCGCCGGTTTATGTGACGTGCGAGGCGTGCGGCGGCAAACGGTACAACCGCGAGACGCTGGAAATCACCTACAAGGGCAAAAACATCGCCGACGTGCTGGCCATGACCGTGGACGAGGCGGTGACCTTTTTCCGCGCCGTGCCGCAGATTTACGAGCCGCTGCTGACGCTGGCCGAGGTCGGCCTGGGTTACATCGGGTTGGGGCAGGCGGCGACGACCTTGAGCGGCGGCGAGGCGCAACGCGTGAAGCTGGCGACCGAGTTGAGCCGCAAGGCCACCGGGCGCACCTTTTACATTCTGGACGAACCGACGACCGGCCTGCATTTCCATGACGTGGCGAAACTGCTCGAAGTGCTGTTCAAGCTGCGCCACGCCGGCAACACCCTCGTCGTTATCGAACACAACCTGGATGTCATCAAAACGGCGGATTGGATTATTGACCTGGGCCCGGAGGGTGGGGATGCCGGCGGCCGCATCGTCGCGGAAGGCCCGCCGGAAGCGGTGGCCCGCTGCGCCGAAAGTTTTACCGGCCAGTATTTGGGCCGCGTCCTGGGCAAACGGTGAATCAGCATTTATGAAAATTGCCTTGTTCGGCCTCACTGGAATCAAATTGGGCATACACAACCTCAAAGATCCCCGCCTCGATGAGGCCGACAAACTGGTTGAGGCGCAGAAGAAAACCCACGCGCAGGTGGAGGTGGTGGGCGACGACCAGCTCCTGGACGCCGACGCGATTCTCGTGTCGCCGGAAGGCCGGGCGGATATCATCTTGAAAGACCTGGAATTTGTGGAAACGCGCCTGGGGCGCGACCCGCAACCGGCCGAGCGTCAGGCATTGGAAAAAATCCAGGCGCTCCTCGAACAGGAGAAATTTGTTTTCAACTCCGGTCTGGCACCGGCGGACCTGCAGGCCGTCGCCGCGCGCCATTTTTTCACCGCCAAACCGGTTGTGACAGCCGAACCGCCGGAGATGAAAAATCCCAACGCACTGCTGCTGCGCGCGTTTGCCGAAGCCGGCTACATCTGTTTTCTCACTGTCGGCGGCAAGGAAAACCGGGCCTGGCCGATCCGCAAGGGCATCACGGCCTGGGAAGCCGGCGGCACGATTCACACGGACATTCAGAAAGGTTTCATCCGCGCGGAAATCATCAGCTACACGGATTTTGTCGCGGCGGGCGGCGAAACGCAGGCCAAGCGCGCCGGCAAAATGCGGCTGGAAGCAAAGCAATATGTCATGCAGGACTACGACCTGACCAACTTCCGGTTCAACAAGTAAGCGCCGAGCCGCTTTCATTTCCCGCTTTTTTCACTGCTCAGCGTTGATTAGATTCGGGCGCATGGCATTCCGCTGGCGATGGCCTTTAGTCTTGGGCGCGCTCATTTTGAGCGGCGGGCAACTCGTCGCCGCCGGCACAAAAGAGCAGCGCGCCTACGCCGCCGCCGTGGGCGCGTTTCAGGATGAAATGTGGAGCCGGGCGGAGACGGAGTTTGCGCAGTTCGTCCAAAAATATCCGAAATCCACCAACGCGCCGGAGGCCGTGTTGTTGCAGGCGCAGGCGCAGTTCAAGCAGGGAAAACTGGCGCAGGCCATCACGTTGCTCAGTGTGCGCCAGGCCGGGGCCGGCCTGCTCGCCGACCAATACGTTTATTGGATTGGCGGAGCGCAGTTTCAAAACCGGGATCCGGCGGCCGCGGCGGAGACGTTCATTTCGCTGGCGCGCGATTTCCCCGAATCATCCCTGCGGCTCCGGGCGGTGGTGGAGGCGGCGGCGGCGCGCGCGGAACTCGGCCAATGGCCGCAGGTGAGCGCGCTGTTGCAGGAGACCAATGGCGTGTTTCAGCGCGCGGCGCAATTGGACCCGGTCAATGAGCTCGTCACCCGCGGGCGCCTGCTGCTGGCTCAGGCGGCGTTGGCACAAAAGGATTTTGCCGGCGCGGCGGCGACCCTCGCGTCCGTGAACTCACAGGCCCTCGGGCCGGACCTGGGCTGGCAACTGGCGTATCTGGTCTATCAGGTCAGGCTGGCCATGGGTGACACCAACGCGGCGCTGGCCGCCACCACCAACCAGCTGCAGATTGCGCGGCCGGGGCATGACGAATCCCTGCGCGCGGAGAGCGTGACGTTGCACGCGAGTTTGCTGGAGCGACTGGGATTAAAGGCCGAAGCCCTGGCCGCCTATCAGGAAAATCTGACGAACGCGCCGGTGGACCGGCAACGGCAGGCGGTTTTGAAAATCACAGAGCTGGCCATTGCCCAAAACCAGTTTGCCACCGCTGAGGACTCGCTGCGGAGTTTCATCACCCGGTTTCCGGATTCTCCGGCGGCGGACGTTGCGTTGCTGTCGCTGGGCGAATTGCATTTGAAGGATTACGTGGCGCACCCGGCGGCCACGAATCAGCTGCAGGAGGCCCAGGCGCGGTTCAACCAGTTTCTCGGCACGTTCACGAACAGCCCGCTCGCGGGCCGGGCCGACCTGGACCGCGGCTGGTGCCTGTGGCTGGACGGCCAGACCAATGCGAGTCTCGCGGCCTTTCGCAGCGCGGCCAACCGCCTGCCGCCATCGGAGGACCTGGCGGTGGCCCGGTTCAAACTGGGCGACGCGCTGTTTGCAACGGGCGATTTCGCGGGCGCGCGGACAAATTACGAGGCGGTGTCGGAGGAATTCACGAACTTTCCCAACGTGGGCCGGACGCTGGGCGCCCAGGCGCTTTACCAGACGTTGCGCGCCTGCATGAAGTTGGAGGACATGGCGGGCGCGAGCAACGCTTTGGCGCAAATCCTGAAAATTTATCCGACCAGCGGCCTGGCCGATAACAGCCTGTTGTTGTTCGGCGAAGGACTGTCGGATCTGAATCAGCCGGTCAGGGCGCGGGCCGTGTTTCAGCGGTTTGAAACCCTGTCTCCGAACTCACCACTGCGGCCGGAGGCGGAGCTGGCCGTGGCGCGCACCTGCGAACAGGAACAAAACTGGCCGGCGGCCATCGGCCGATACGAAAAGTGGCTGAAAGATTTCCCCACCAACACGCTGCGGCCGCAGGCGGATTATGCGCTGGCGTGGGCGAATTTCCAGGCGGGAAATGAAACAAACGCGTTCCTGCTGTTCACCAACTTTGTCGCCCAATTCCCGACGAACAACCTCGCGCCGCGGGCGCAATGGTGGGTGGCCGATCATTTCTTCCGCGCGGATGATTACGTGAACGCGGAGAAAAATTACAAGTTCATCTACCAGAATTTTCCGCCCATGGACCTCGCTTATCCGGCACGCATGATGGCCGGTCGCGCCGCCGTGGCGCGGCAGGGTTATTCGGACGCCATCCGCGATTATTTCAGCAAGCTGGAGGAGGACACCAATTGCCCCATGGCCTTGCGGGTGCAGGCCACGTTCGCCCACGGCGCGGCGCTGATGCGCATGGACTCCGCCGACACGAACAATCCGCTGGCCAATTTCCAGCTCGCCACCAATATCTTCAGCCAGATTTGCCTGTTGTATCCCACCAACGAGCTGGGCGCCCTCGCGTGGGGCGAAATCGGCGATTGCAACCTGCAACTGACCAATTACGACGCGGCGACGAATGCCTACGCGCAAGTCGTCGATTCTCCGTCCGCCGACATCGCCGCGCGCAGCCAGGCACAAACCGGTTTGGGACTGGCGCTTGAAAAAAAGGCCGCCGGGCTGGCCGGCAGCGACCGGCAAGCACTGCTTGACCTGGCACTGAAGAATTATCTGGATGTCTTCTACGAAAACAATTTGCGCGATGACGAACAGGCGGACGCATTCTGGACCCGAAAAGCCGGTCTGCAGGCAGCGGATTTGGCCGAAGCGCTGGGGGAATGGCCGCAGGCAATCAGGATTTATCAACGCCTCGAAACGTTGCTGCCATCGCTGACGGATTCGCTCGAAAAGAAAATTGCCGCCACGCAGGCACATTTAGCGCCGGTCCAAAAGTGACGTGCCGGTTTTTGTCACCGGTCACGGGTTCCCCGTCACTCGTTCAGACCCACGCCTTGCGGATCAGCCAGGTTTTGATGACCTGCGTCAGGGCGACGTAGCAAACCAGCGTCAGCGCCAGCAGCACCCAGAACAGCCATGGCAGCGGCACGAACCCCAGCGGCCCCGCCAGGGGCGAATAAGGCAGGATCGCGCCGATGAGCATGATGAGGATGGTCGTCATGGAAAGCTGCCAGCTCGCCCGCGACTGGATGAACGGAATCAGGTTGGTGCGGATAACGTGGATGATGAGCGTCTGAGTCATCAACGATTCCACAAACCACCCGGTGTGAAACAGCGCGGCGGCATAGGTGTGGTCGGCGTCGGCGACGTGGGCGAAGCGCGCCATCAATTCCGGCGGCGGTACCAGGCCGAGATTGCTGCATTTGAAAACAAACCACATCACGGCATAGGTGGTGTAGTCGAAAATCGAACTGATGGGACCGATGAAAACGATGAACTTGGCGATCTCGCCCATGTTCCAGGGTCGTGGTTTGGCCGTTTGCTGCGGGCCAACGTTGTCGGTTGGAATCGGGACTTGTGAAAAATCGTAAAGCAGGTTGTTGGTCAGGATTTGGATGGGAGCCATCGGCACGTAGGGCAGCCAGGCGCTGGCGCCGATGACGCTGAACATGTTGCCGAAATTCGAGCTGGCACCCATGCGGATGTATTTGAGGATGTTCACGAACACTTTGCGGCCTTCGAGCACACCTTCCTCCAGTACCATCAGGCTCTTTTCCAGCAGGATCACATCGGCGGATTCCTTGGCAATGTCCACTGCGTTGTCCACAGAAATGCCCACGTCGGCGGCGCGCAGCGCTGGAGCATCGTTGATGCCGTCACCCAGAAAACCGACCACGTGGCCCTTTTTCTGGAGCGCCTGAACAATGCGTTTTTTGTGCGCCGGGGAAAGCCGCGCGAACACGTCCATCGTTTCCACCGCCTCGGCCAGTTGGGGATCGGACATCGCCTCGACCTGGCTGCCGAGCAGGATTTTTTCCGCGTGGATGCCGACTTCGCTGCAAACCTTGCGCGTGACGAGGTCGTTGTCGCCGGTCAACACCTTGACCGTGACACCGTGCTGGCGCAAAACCTCAATGGCTTTGCCGGTGCTGTCCTTGGGAGGATCAAGGAACGCCAGGTAACCGGTCAAAACCAAATCACCCTCATCGGCCTTGGAAAAAGTGGTTTGATTGCCCAGTTTCTTGGTGGCCACGGCCAGCACGCGAAAACCATCTTCGCTCAATTCATCCACCTGCTGGACCAGGTCGCCGGCCAGAATCGGCTCCATCGGAAAAATCTCACCCTCGCTCTCAAAATGCGTGCATTTGGCGAACACCGCTTCCGGCGCACCCTTGGTCAGCAATTGCCGTTCGCCGTCCGGTCCTTCGACGGCCACCGACATCATGCGCCGTGAAAAATCGAAGGGAATTTCGTCCACCATCTTGTAAGTTTCGATGCCGAGTTCCTTGTGCAGTTCCTGGTAGCGCAGCACGGCCCGGTCGAGGACGTTTTTCAGGCCCGTCTGGAAATGGCTGATGAGGTAAGCGTCGCGCAGCACCGCCTCGCTTTCGTTTTTGAAGACGTCGCAATGGATTTCGAGGATGACGTGGTCAATGGTCAGCGTGCCCGTCTTGTCGGTGCAGAGCACGTCCATGGCGCCGAAGTTCTGAATCGAATTCAGGCGTTTGACGATGACCTTCTTCTTCGACATCGCCAGGGCGCCTTTGGACAGGCAGACCGACACAATCATCGGCAGCATTTCCGGCGTGAGACCGACAGCCACCGCCAGCGAGAAGAAAAACGCCTCTTTCCAATCGTGCTTGGTGAGGCCGTTGATGACGAAGACCAATGGCACCATCACCGCCATGAAACGAATCATCAGCCAGGTGAACCGCTTGATGCCCCGATCAAACGCCGTTTCAACCTGCTGGCCGGCCAGGCTGCGGGCCATTTTGCCGAAATACGTCTGCGCGCCGGTGGCGACGATGACGCCGGTGGCCGAACCGCTTTCCACGCTCGTGCCGAGGAAACAGATGTTCGAGTGTTCAATGGAGGAAATCTTTTCGCGCGAGTCGCAGGCATCGGTTTTCTCCACCGGCATGGACTCACCGGTCAGTGTGGCCTGAATGATGAACAGGTCCTTGGCGGAAATTAGGCGGACATCGCCGGGAACCATGTCACCGGCGGACAATTTCACCACGTCGCCCGGAACGAGTTGCTGCAGGGGAATTTCCTGCGCCTGGCCGTCGCGCAGGACCGTGGCGGTGACCTTGATCATCGCCTTGAGTTTGGCCGCGGCATTGTCCGCCTTCGTTTCCTGCACAAAGCGCAACGATATTCCCAACACCACCATCAGGAGCATCACCATGCCGCCGGTGAAATCATCCGTGGCGAAAGACAGGATCGCCAGGATGGTGAGCAGAATCACCAGCGGATTGCGGGCGGCGATGTAGAGCCGATACAGCCAACTTTGCCGCCTTTCATGCGCTACTTCGTTGAGGCCGTGTTTTTCCAGCCGCGCCGACGCTTCCCCTTCGCTCAAGCCCGACAGGGACGCGCCCAACCGTTGCAACACGGCGGAGGCTTCCTCCACCGCGGCGTCATGAACCAGGTCGGCCGTCTTATGATTGGTTGAATTCAAACCGGGCATATCATCAATCCGTGGCAATCAACGCGAACCGCCGGCAAAATACTGCAAGCCAAATTGGCTTGGCCAGCTTTGGCTGCGTGATTTTTCGAAACCAGGGGCAAAGGCTTTTGCGGAAGAAATCAAATGAAGGACGCCGTGAACCGGTACCGCCAAATTTCAGCAGGGACTACTCAAGCGATGTAATCACTCAGGCAATCTCATCACCGACAAAAATTTCCGTCCAGCCTGCGAACATGTTTGGCCGGTCTTCAACAAAGCGCCGGTGATGTTCAGCCATTTTCACCAGGCGGATTGCATTCTGAGGCAAACAGAGGGTGGTAAAGGGGTGTCCTGATTTTAGCCGCTGTCGGAACATCTGCCATTCAACCCCGAGGATAAAGGCGAGTTGCGGCGAGAGCTCGCGTAACGAGGGATCATCCATGTCAAATGACTCCACTAATTCAAACTCTTTCTTTTCCTTCATGCAACCGGGAAAGCAGCAAGTCGCAGGCCAGATTTGTTTCGAGTTTCAGACCGTGCCGCCTGCAGTGATTTCGCCGGCTTGACGCCTCCGGCTGGGCAGCCTACTTTCCACTTATTCGGGGAGCCAACCCGGCTTGTTGTAGCGGCGGTCTATGACCGTAGCTGGCAGGCAAAGGCTGAGAGGGCGACGCGGGAGCGTCGCCGACCCGTTGAACCTGATCCGGATAATGCCGGCGAAGGGAGCCACAATTCCTTCCCCCATTCCCGGTGACACGTGACACGTGACAAGTGACGCGACGGAAATGCTTGCCACCTGACACTCGACACATTGTTATGATTGCAACGAAAGATTCATTCGAATCCGCTGGGGTGGCACAGGCGTCCCGCCTGTCCGGTGACGCGTCCCGCGTCATCGAATCTGCCCCCCACAGTTCCGACCAGTTACCCAACAGCAAACGCGTGTATGTCGCTGGCAAGATTCACAAGGACGTCCGCGTGCCCATGCGCGAAATCGAACTGGCGCCGACGAAAGGTTTTAACAGCCAGATTGAAGTGAACGAGCCGGTGCGTGTTTACGACACCAGCGGCCCGTGGGGTGACCCGAATTTCACCGGCACGGTCAAGGAAGGGTTGCCGCCGTTGCGGGAGAAGTGGATTCGTGCTCGTGGTGATGTCAAGGAATACGCTGGACGGCCAGTGCAGCCGATTGACGACGGTTATCTCTCGAAAAAACACCGCGGGTTTGGACAGGCGCGGCGACAAGACGAAACACCATTACACCTCGGCAAGGCTGCCCTGCCAAAACGGAAAATTCTACGCGCAAGCAAGGGGCATCCCGTCACGCAGCTTTGGTATGCGCGCCAGGGCATCATCACGCCGGAAATGGAATTCATCGCTATCCGCGAGAACCTGCGCGTAGGACAGGCTTCCAGCCTGTCTCCATCATCCCAGCCTCGCCTTGGCGATCTTACGCGGGACAATGTCCGCAACGACCTGAACAAACAGCACGCCGGTTCGAGCCAAATCGCCGGGAGCGCCGGCTTCCAGCCGGCGAGTTTCACCCCTTCCGTTTTCCGCCGTTTTCCGCAGCGCATCCCTGCCGAAATCACCCCGGAATTCGTCCGCTCCGAAGTCGCCGCTGGCCGCGCCATCATCCCGGCCAACATCAATCACCCCGAACTCGAGCCGATGATCATCGGGCGCAATTTCCTCGTGAAAATCAACGCCAACATCGGCAACAGCGCCCTCGCCTCGTCCATCGAAGAGGAAGTCGAGAAAATGCGCTGGGCCACCAAATGGGGCGCGGACACCGTCATGGACCTGTCCACCGGCAAAAACATCCACGCCACCCGCGAATGGATTTTGCGCAACTCGCCCGTGCCCATCGGCACCGTGCCGATTTACCAGGCGCTGGAAAAAGTCGGCGGCAAGGCCGAGGACCTTACCTGGGAAATCTACCGCGACACCCTCATCGAACAGGCGGAGCAGGGGGTGGATTATTTCACCGTTCACGCCGGCGTGCTGCTGCGTTTCATTCCGCTTACCGCGCGTCGCATGACCGGCATCGTGTCACGCGGCGGGTCCATCCTCGCCAAATGGTGCCTCGCACATCATCAGGAAAATTTCACCTACACGCACTGGGACGAAATCTGCGACATCATGGCCGCCTACGACGTGGCCTTCAGCATCGGTGACGGCCTGCGGCCCGGCTCGATTGCCGACGCCAACGACGAGGCACAGTTCGCCGAACTCAAGGTGCAAGGCGAACTCACCGAGCGCGCGTGGGCCAAAGGCGTGCAAGTGATGAACGAAGGCCCCGGCCACGTGCCGATGCATTTGATCGAGGAAAACATGCACAAGCAGCTCGAGTGGTGTCATGAGGCGCCGTTCTACACCCTCGGCCCGCTCACCACCGACATCGCGCCCGGCTACGACCACATCACCAGCGGCATCGGCGCGGCGATGATTGGCTGGTACGGCTGCGCGTTGCTGTGCTACGTCACGCCCAAGGAACATCTCGGCCTGCCGGACAAGAAAGACGTGAAAGACGGCGTCATCGCCTACAAAATCGCCGCGCACGCCGCCGACCTGGCCAAAGGCCATCCCGGCGCGCAATACCGCGACAACGCGCTTTCAAAAGCCAGGTTTGAATTCAGGTGGGAGGACCAATTTAATTTGTCGCTCGATCCAACAACGGCTCGTGAATTTCATGACGAGACACTTCCTCAAGA
Source organism: Verrucomicrobiota bacterium (assembly GCA_050012035.1). Classification (GTDB taxonomy): domain Bacteria; phylum Verrucomicrobiota; class Verrucomicrobiia; order Limisphaerales; family UBA11358; genus UBA11358. The sequence continues at coordinate 139,673 of JBEKHY010000003.1, forward strand.
TGGGGCGAAAACGGCTCATTTCTGCTCCATGTGTGGACCTCATTTTTGTTCGATGAAGATTACGGAAGATGTCCGGAAATATGCAGCCGAACAGGGCATTGCCGAAGAAGAAGCGTTGAAAAAGGGTATGGAAGCGAAGTCGAAGGAGTTCATAGAAAAAGGTGCGGAGCTTTACGCGAAGGCGTGAGTCTGCTAGATTAACGCCGTGAAGACGACGCTGCCTGAACCTGAAATTGTCACGCGCAAGGGCAAGCCCGTTTCCGTCATTCTGCCGATTGCCGATTACGAAGAATTGCTGGAACGGGCCGAAGATGCCTCTGACATTGCCTGGCTGAAGGCTGCCCGCAAAAAGCCGCGACAATATCGTCCACTCGAAGATTATCTGGCCGGACGCCGTCGCCGCTGACCATGTATCGCGTGTTCCTTGAACGCTCGGCCGAACGCGACCTTGGCCGTCTTTCCTCCGAGGTTCACGGCCGCGTTATTGCGGCAATTCAGGAACTCGCGAACAATCCGCGCCCGCCCGGTTGCCGCAAATTGGTTGGCAGCAAAAACGACTGGCGCATTCGCGTGGGCGACTACCGGGTGATTTATGAAATTGCCGATACCATCCGCGTGGTGCGCGTCAACCGCGTCCGCCACCGCCGTGAAGTGTATCGCTGAATTTGATATGAAAATCACCGAAGACGTCCGCAAATACGCCGCCGAACAAGGCATCGCCGAGGAAGAAGCCATAAAAAAGGGCATGGAAGCCAAGTCGAAGGAGTTTGTAGAAAAAGGCGCGGAGGTTTACGCGAAGATGTGATATGTCAGCATTATTTTGCGATGACTAGTGACTTAAACTCATCGAACTGACTGGTATTTAAGTTTCCTACAATTTTACGAAAGGCTTCGTCAACAATTTGAAGAGTTATCCTTACCACTCCAACATCCAAAAATTTATTCCCTTGTTTCGCGTAAGGAGGATATTTCTGCTCATACGCCGCAAAAGCATTGGCGCCTAGCTGCAACTTTTCATCCAGCACATTGATGGATTTGATTCCAGCCTTGTTCATCTCTTCAATCACCATCCCGATCATCACAGCATCTGAACGTTCTCGGTTTGGAAATTGTTTTTTGAGATAAGCAGACATCGTATCAAAATTTATTTCTGTGTTTGAGGTCTCTTTTGGGCGATGCACAGCACCAGATGCCCTTTTGCGAGATATCTTGCTCGACTTAAAAAACATTTCGAAGTGCTGATCCGCGACATAAAACAGTCCGCTCAACGCATTGAAATCCCGCTTTAATTCCGACGGCACGGCATTGGGTGTTTTATAATCCAAATAATGCGAGATGATCGACCATGCATGCATTGAGATAGTCCTAACTTGAATCTCAAATCGCAGCAATTTTAGTCCGTCATATCTAGGGCCTTTGTGAGAGCGAGGAAGAGTGGCAATTAAATGAACTGACAAATAGCCGAAAACATTTTCTTCTTTTGTAACGCGTTTATCATCGACCTCGACAATTTTGAAGCTCTTCCTAAGAACGGCAAATACGCGATCTAAATCAGATAAAAAAAGGCAAATGATCCGAAAACCCAAAATGTCATTGAGTTGATTAATTGGGTCAGCGAGTTCATCTCTCTCTGCTTTCTTAATTATTGAGTCGAAATTCTTGATTCGGTGTTCAATCGCATGAATCGGTATTTTTGCGCCTTTGAGCTGCTCGCTAAGAATAAATTGCACCTCATCCTCCAACCGCGCATACAGTGGTTGAGATGAATTGTATTGGGCGAGTAGCGCTGATTTGTCCAAAACGACCGTTGCCATTGACGCTTTGTAACATAGAGTTCAACTTCAAGCACCATAATTGTCTTCCTTCAGACCGAGGTTCCGCGCGGAGTTTCAAGGCTTCAAGAGGCCGGCGAAATTGGTCCGGTGACGCCATAGCAGGAACAGCACGAAGGCTATCGAAAAAAACTGCAACCGGGGGTTGACCTGTCTATTGCTTCACACTTTAGCGTTTCCTGCGTCATGGCCGTGTGGCCATGACGAAACTGAACAATGAACGATGGATGTGAATGAACCTATGAAAGAAAATGTTAATGTGAAGGAATGGGTTGCCATGTTCCAGGAGATCGGCCTGGACCAGGCGAAGAGGAAACAATGGCACAAGCTGTTCGAGACCCGCCACCCGGCCGGACACCAAAGTTTTCTGGAGTGGCTGGGACTGCCGACTAAAGAGATTGATGAAATCCGGGCAGCCAGCAAATAATCGGCACGCGGGATTGGTGGCGCCCGGCGCGCCGCCACCCTTCGGTTCCTGACGGCGATGAAGACTTATTCGATTTCCAAGCTGGCGCGGGCATTTGGCCTGTCACGCAGCACATTGCTGTACTACGACCGGTTGGGGCTGCTGCCGCCATCCGGACGAACTGGTTCCGGATATCGCTGCTACACAGACAAGGATCAGCGGCGGTTGGAGCGGATTTGCTATTTCCGGGAGGCGGGCCTGACGCTGAAAGAAATCCGGGCCGTGCTGTCGTCGGGCGGCAAACCGGGGGCAAAGCTGGTGGAGCAGCGGATGCGCGAAACGGCGGCGAGCATTCTGAGCTTGAGAAACCAGCAGCGGCTTTTGGCGGTGATGCTGAGCCGGATTGCTTCAGGGAAACCTCCGCCGGTGGTCAATGTGGAGTTGTGGGTTGAGATGCTGGAGGCAGCGGGCATGGACCAGAACGCCAGGAAACGGTGGCATACGGAATTCGAGCGGCGCGCGCCAGAGGGACATGACGAGTTTCTGGTTTCGCTGGGAATTCCGCAAAAGGAAGTGGCAAGGATCAGACGGTGGAGCCGGGGGGAAGGGACCCTGGAATAAACAAGAGGGTGCTCATTTTTGCATATTTGCGCCTCAAATACGAATCACTTCGGAATCATTCCGATTGTCCCCAGCCACGTCTCCACCAATTGAGGCCATTCCGTAATCGGAAACTTCGCGCGTCGCAGCCCAAACGCATGCCCGCCCTGCGCATACAAATGCATCTCCACGGGAACCCCGGCGTTCTTCAGCGCCAGGTAGTAAACCAGCGAGTTGTTCACGTTGTCCACCGGGTCATTCTCAGCCTGCACCAAAAACGTGGGCGGCGTATTGGTGGTAACAGGAACATTCGGATTCAACTCAAAATTCCCATCGTCTTTCCACAGATGTCCCGGATAAAGAGCTATCGCAAAATCCGGGCGGCAGCTTTCTTTGTCAGCCGCATCCACCGCCGGATACAAACGCTTGTCAAAATGTGTGCTCATCGCTGCCACCATATGCCCCCCGGCCGAAAACCCGATCACTCCAATCTTGTGCGGATCAACATGCCACCCGGCGGCGTGAAAACGCACCAGCCCCACCGTCCGCTGCGCATCTTCCAACGCCGGCGGCGACTCCGCATACGCCCCCGATCCCCGGGTCGGCACACGATATTTCAAGAGCACCGCGGTGATGCCCCTGGACGTCAGCCAATCACAGATCTCCGTGCCTTCAAGATCGATGGCCAGACAATTGTAGCCTCCGCCGGGAAACACGACTACCGCAACGCCCGTATTCGTTCCCTTTGGCGAATAGACCGTCATCGTCGGCTGCGAGACGTTGCATACCGCAATCCATGATACGCCGCCAGGCGACAACACGTTCGTCACATACTCCGGCCCCGGGACAGGCTGCACATCAGGCACTGTCCCCGGCCAGATCGGGATTTGTGTGTGTCCCGGCGATGGCTGCCAAGCAGGCGTCTGCGCGCTCAGACCGCCACACGCAAACACAACACCGAGAGCAAAGATCAAAGGCTTCATCACAATCCTGGAGATGACAGACCGGGCGTGTGCAGTCAAGCACAAGGCTTTTTCCGAAGAAAAGGAATCCCGCCACGAAATCACGTTGCGGATGGATGAGGCGCGACGACTGCTCCGCGAAACGAAAAAGAGCATGGTGGACGTTGCCCTTGACATGGGCTACGCCAATCCCAGTCATTTCGCACAACTCTTCCGCAGAGAAACGGGCCTTTCCCCGAGCGATTACCGTCGGCAGCGTTGACGCCGCCTGGTTTGCCGCCTCACGGCGCGGGTTCCGCCAGCAACTTCTGGACGACGGTTTCGACGTGTTGAGGTTGCAAGCCGATCGCGCGTACCATGCCTTTGCGGTCAATGACGGCGTAGGTCGGATAATAGTGCACCGCCCAGGCTTTCTGCGACTTAAGCTCGGGATCGCGGGCGGCCGGGTATTCAATGCTGTGTTCCTTGGCGTTGGTGGCAAAATTTTCCTGTCCGCGCTTGTTGGTGCAAACGCCGATGATCACCAGACCCTTGGACTGATATTTTTTGAGCATCTCGTTGTTATGGGGAATGGCCCGCATGCAGGGGCCGCACCAAGTTGCATAAAAATCCACGACGACGACTTTGCCCTTCAGGTCGGCGGGCTTGACTTCACCATTGATCCATCCGGTGACGTCCAGCGGCGGCATCGGCTTGCCTTCCAAGGCGGCGTGGCTGGCGCGTTGCTCCGGTTTGCTGTCCCAAGTCCAACTGTCGGGAAATTCACCGGCGGAAGCGGGCAGCAGGCCCCAGAGGAGTGAACCAAAGGCGATAAGAAGTAGTTTCTTCGTGCTCATGCGGCACGGATTATCACAACCAGCGTTGGTTGACAATAGTGAAGCTCTCTGCCAGGGGAGGAATTGAAGTCAATCGGAGTCCCGGTTGATCGGTATTCATGCGTGGTTGAGCGACGTCTTATCCGTTCCGCTCTTTCGAGCAATCCCGCAACAGGTGGAGCAAGAATACGTGCGACAGCCGCGCGCCGGTGAGGTAAAGTCGTTTCAACATTTAACTGAAAGAAAGGATTCAAATATGCAAAAGCGCAAACTTGGGAAAAGCAATCTGGAAGTCTCAGCCATCGGGCTGGGCTGTATGAGCATGAGCTTCGGCTACGGTCCGGCTGGAGACAGGCAGGAGATGATCTCCCTGATTCGGTCCGCCGTCGAACAGGGTGTCACTTTCTTCGACACCGCCGAGGTCTATGGCCCGTTCACGAACGAGGAACTCGTGGGCGAAGCCCTTGCCCCGTTCCGCGGACAAGTGGTCATCGCCACCAAGTTCGGATTCGATTGTGACAGTGGCAAGCAGGGCGGCTTGAACAGCCGGCCCGAGCACATCAAACAAGTCGTTGAAGCATCGCTCAAACGGCTCAAGGTCGAAACGATTGACTTGCTTTACCAGCATCGGGTTGATCCAAACGTGCCCATCGAAGACGTGGCCGGGACGGTGAAAGATTTGATTCGTGCCGGCAAGGTGAAGCACTTCGGACTGTCTGAAGCCGGGGTGCAGACCATCCGCCGCGCCCATGCCGTCCTGCCGGTGACTGCGCTCCAAAGCGAATACTCGCTGTGGTGGAGAGAGCCTGAAGCGGAAGTGTTGCCGACCCTGGAAGAACTCGGAATCGGATTCGTCCCGTTCAGTCCCTTGGGCAAGGGTTTCCTCACGGGAAAGATCAACGAGAACACCAAGTTCAGCAGCGACGATTTCCGCAATAAAGTTCCGCGTTTCAGCGAGGAAAACCGAAAAGCAAATCAGGCGTTGGTGGATGTGATTGGAAAGTTCGCTGCACAAAATAAGGTGACTCCCGCCCAGGTCGCGCTGGCCTGGCTGCTGGCGCAGAAGCCGTGGATTGTTCCCATTCCCGGCACCACCAAGCTGCATCGCTTGCGCGAAAATATCGGAGCCGCTTCAGTTCAGCTTACGCCGGAAGATCTGCGCGAACTCGAAAGCGCTGCATCCAAAATCACGGTTCAAGGTGCGCGCTACCCGGAACAGCTGCAAAAACTGGTCGGACGCTGAGCACCGAACACGAGGAAATATGCGAGTCGGTATTCTAGGTTCGGGATTGATGGGCGGCAAACTTGGGACGCTCTTCGCGCGTGCGGGGCATGAGGTGGTTTTCAGCTACGCGCGCAGCAGGGAGAAACTGAACCGGCTCGCGCGCGACGCCGGTGGTAACGCGCGCGCCGGCACACCGCGTGAGGCCGCGCAAGGAGCGGCTGCTCTTTTGTTGGCCGTGCACTGGTCTCGAATAGACGACGTGTTGAACCAGGCAGGTGATTTGTCGGGCAAGGTCATCGTAAGCTGCTCGCTCCCGCTGAATGCTTCCAATACCGAACTCGTTCTCGGTCATACGACGTCGGGCGCGGAGGAGCTGGCCAAAAAAGTTCCCGATGCAGAGATCGTCTCCGCGTTCAACAACATTCCCAGCGAAGTGCTGTTCGGCGTGTTCGAGGCCCGAGGCAAAGCCACTCCGCCGAGCATGGTGTATTGTGGAGACAAACAAAGGGGCAAAAATATCACTGCCACGCTGATTCGTGACGTGGGTTTCGAGCCGATAGATGTCGGCTCTCTGAAGAACGCGCGTTACACCGAGCCGCTCGCGATGATTATCGCTCATCTCGCGTATGGAGGACCTGAAGGCCCGGAACTGGCATACCGGTTTGAGCGATTTGGAAAATAGGAGTCAAAATTATGAGCAATAACATCAAAGGGAAAGTCGTTGTGATTACAGGCGCGAGCAGCGGATTGGGCGAGGCGACCGCCCGGCTTCTTTCCGCAGAAGGCGCAAGCGTTGTGCTGGGCGCGCGGCGCGTCGAGCGTCTCAAGTCATTGGCAGACGAATTGACCGCTAAAGGCGGCAAGGCGCTCGCCGTCGCCACAGACGTCACCCACTGTGACCAGGTGAAGAGATTGGTTGATGCAGCCGTGCAAACGTTCGGGCGCATTGATGTCATGATTAACAACGCCGGGTTGATGCCGCATTCGCCACTCGAACGCCTCAAGATTGACGACTGGAATCGGACGATTGACGTGAACATTAAAGGCGTGCTGTATGGCATTGCCGCGGCGCTGCCATACATGAAGCAGCAGAAAGCAGGGCATTTCATCAACGTCTCCTCGGTGGCCGGTCATAAAGTTACCCCGAACGGAGCGGTTTATTGCGCGACCAAACATGCCGTGCGCGCCCTGTCTGAAGGACTGCGCGTGGAAGTGAAGCCCTATAATATCCGCACGACAATCATTTCACCGGGCGCGGTCGCTACGGAATTGCCGAACAGCATCACTGAAGCAGACGTCGCCGAGAACATTCAGAAATTTTATAAGGCATTCGCGATCCCTGCCGATTCATTCGCGCGGGCGGTCGCCTTCGCCATGAACCAGCCAGACGACGTGGACGTGAACGAGATTCTATTCCGGCCCACGCGTCAGGAGTTGTAAGCGATTTAGAATGACCAAATAAAAAAAACGAAAAGTGAAAGGAATTAAATATGGAAATTAAAAGAATTGGTTCACAGCCTTCCAACAAAGGACCGGCCGACTGGTTTACCGGCATGGTGCGCATTGACTCACCGTTCAAGGGAAGCGATCCCGCGCGTGTTACCGGCGCAATCGTCACGTTTGAACCCGGCGCTCGAACCGCATGGCACACCCATCCGCTGGGGCAGACACTGATTGTGACGGCTGGCTGCGGACGTGTGCAGCGCTGGGGAGGACCGATCGAAGAAATTCGACCGGGTGACGTGGTCTGGTTCCCGGCAGGCGAGAAGCATTGGCACGGCGCCGCACCAACCACGGCCATGACCCACATCGCCATTCAGGAACAGCTCGAAGGCAAAGCGGTTGATTGGATGGAAAAAGTCAGCGATGAACAATACAAAGCGTGACTGACCGGCCGAATGAAAGGCAGCCAATCATGGGCAGAGTCTGGTTTACCACAGGCGCGAGTTGGTTTACTTTGGCGGCGGTGATACGTTCGCCAGCAAGTCCATGAAAGGCATTCAAGGTTACCATCTCATCAAGCCGGAAGACCTCTTCTGGCGGCCCTCCAACCTGATGAAAATCCCGAACTCGGATTATCTGGAGCGCACCGGGAGTGAGAATCTTGGCGCGCGGCTCTGGCGGTTGCCACCCAGGAGCGCGAACACGCTGCACAAGCACATCCGGGCGGAGGAGTTCTATTTCGTGCTGGAAGGCGTGGGCCGCCTGCGCGTGGGCGACGAGACGTTGACCGTGCCGAAATACGGCGGCGTGCTGGTCAGGCCGGACCAGTTGCGCCAGGTGTTCAACGACACCGACGCCGAGGTACTCTGGCTTATCGTGGGTGCGCCAGAGGAACTGGAATTTCTGCCCGGTGCAAAGACCAAACCCGACATGTCGCTCATTTATCCGGTTGACCCGAAGCAACTGCCGAAAGAGCTGGCCGGCGTGGAATGGCCGCCGAAAGCCTGAATTAAACTTTCACAGTAAGAAGGTTTTCAGGTCGTTCACGGCTTCAGGAGGCCAGCAAAATTTGACCGGTGACGCCAGAGCAGAAACAGCGCGAGGGATGGGCGATTCCAGTTCCTGGATTACTCCGCCTTCGGAGATTTTTTGCGGGCCGACAACAAATGCGCGCCTTTGAGCAGGCGGCAGAAGTCCTTTTTGCTGGTGACGATTTTCGTGCCGGCCTTGCTGGCGAGGCTGGCCAAGGATTTGTATTCCACTTCGAGCCGTTCCAACCGCACGATGCGGACGTATTCCCCGCCCTGTTTCCAGATCTGGCCTTGTTGCAGTTTCACCGCCATGTAGTTTTGGGGAGTAATCTGTCCCTCCTGATTTTTGTGTCAGGAGAGACAGCGATGAGCCGCCGGCTACTTTTTCTTGCCGGCGGCCTGCTTGTCGGCGATGGCCTGTTTTTTCATCTGGTCGGCACTGTTGGCTTTGGCCTGTTTCTGGTTCGATTTCTTCTGGTTCGACTTCGGGGATCTATCGCCCATAATTTTGATTTTCTTTCGCGGATTGATTCACCTGCGGCATGTCAGTTTCTCCGAAGGGACGCCCATCATGCCTGCCGGGGCGGTCATTGTAAATGATGGACACAAAATCATCCGGCAAAGGCAGCGATCGGGTTGGAATGATAATCAACGGAATTCTCAGGATTATTGCCCAAAAGATAGTTGCCGATAGTTGTTGCCATCCCGCTGGAACCCGTCACACTTTGCCGGTCTGTTAGATAGCTTGTCTCTTTCAAGGCATGGTGAATCTTCAAGTGAACCTGGTTCAGTGATGATTTTAAACCCGATGTTCGGGAACAGTCTGTGGAAAGTACCGGTTTGTCGGACAGTAAAACATCACATGAGCAACAAATTATTTGTCGGGAATCTTTCCTTTGACACCACCGAAAACGACCTGCAGGACGCGTTTGCCGCGCATGGCACGGTCGTGGAAACCAATCTGCTGATGGACCGGGAAACCGGCCGTCCGCGCGGTTTTGGTTTCATCACCATGAGCTCCGCCGAGGAAGCGCAAAAAGCCATCAGCGCGCTGAACGGCTCGCAACTGGGCGGCCGCGCCCTCACGGTCAACGTGGCCAAGCCGCGTGAAGAACGTCCGGCCGGCGGCGGTCGTCGCGAACGCTACTGATCCATTTTGGATTTCAGGGCGGGGTTCGGTGAAAACCGGACTCCGCCTTTTTATTTTTCGGTTCGTCCCAACTGCTCTCGTTTCACCAGCACACGCTCGATGCGGCGGTGGGGAACTGGGCGTGGCTGAGAACTGACACCGAAAGTCGGGATGGAACAAAAAGCTCGCGAATTTGTGGGAAAAGGAGCAGAGGTTTACGCGAAGGCATGATGCGCCGCCTGAAAACAACAACAGCATGAACTACACGAAGACCATTGCCGTTTCCGAACTTCCGGAAGGAACGCAAAAGGCCGTAACGCTCGCGGGGCAGGATGTTGCCCTGTTTCATCACGGAGGAAAAATCACCGCACTCTGCGGCACCTGCCCCCACCAGGGCGGCCCGCTGGCCGAAGGAAAAGTCGAGCGCGGAACCGACGGTGTGCTGCGTGTCGCGTGTCCATGGCACGGCTGGAAATTCGACATTGCGAGCGGTAACGCGCCCCCGGGACGCGGGGTGCGGCAGGCGGTGCATGACGTAAAGATTCAGGATGGCTTTATTTTCGTGTCGGACACGCCATCGATCCCGGCGATTTCGCCTCCGAAACGTGATGATCCGTTGGCCGACCTGCGGAATCTTGCCTGCCAGACCACGCCGGCGTCGCTCAATGTGCTCGGCATTTCCACCACGAACATGGGAATGCAACTCGCCCGTTATTCGACGAGCGAAGCCGCGTTGGAGCAGGCGCTCGCGCACGCCGCCGCGCAGCACGGTGCGGCCACGCGGCTCATCAAACTGCGCGACATCGGCTTTCGTCATTGCGAGGGTTATTACAGCCATTCGGTCACCGCCTGCACCTGGCCCTGTTCGATTTCGGAGCAGGATGCCGCGGATGGGATGAACCGGGTCTATCGCGACCTGGTTTTGTGGGCTGACGTGGTATTGCTGGCCACGCCGATCCGCTGGGGCAACGCGTCGTCGCTTTACTACAAAATGGCCGAGCGCCTGAACTGCGTGCAAAACCAGATCACCCTCCACCACCGCGTGCTCATCCAGAAGAAGGTCGCCGCGTTCATTGTCACGGGCGGGCAGGACAACATCCAGCAGGTGGCCGGGCAATTGAACACGTTTTTCACCGCTCTCGGCTTCACCCTTCCGCCGTTCAACTTCGTCGGCTGGAGCCGGGGTTGGATCGCCGAAGACATGGAAAACAACGTGGCCGAGTTCAAGAAGAGTCAATACCTGATGCAAACGGTCAAGGAACTCGTCAACCACAGTGTCCTGCTCTCCCGGCAAATCAAGGGGATTTCTCCCGCTTCACCAGCACGCGCTTGATGCGGCGGTCCGGAACGAGCCACAGGAGGACGACGAACACGTAATTGCAGCCGGCCATCCACATCTGAAAGAATGATACCGGAATGGCGATGAGATATGAACCGGCGCGGGGGCTGGCGACACGCGATTTTGCCCCCAAAAGAAAGTTGCCGATTGTTGTTGCTATTCCGGTAGAATCAGCGATATTGCACCCGTCTGTTAGATAGCTTAACGCTTCCACGGCATGGTGAATCTTCAGGTGAACTTGGTTCAGTGATGATTTGAAATCCGATTAACGGGAACAGTCTGGCTAGAGCAACGGTTGATCTCACAGTTAAAACATCACATGAGCAATAAATTGTTTGTAGGAAATCTATCCTTCGAAACCACGGAAAACGACCTGCAGGACGCCTTCGCGGCGCACGGCACCGTCGTTGAAGCCAACCTGATGACGGACCGGGTCACCGGCCGTCCCCGCGGTTTTGGCTTCATCACCATGAGCACGCCTGAAGAGGCGCAAAAAGCCATTGCCGCGCTGAACGGCTCGCAACTGGGCGGACGCGCCCTCACGGTCAACGTCGCCAAGCCGCGCGAAGAGCGGCCGGCTGGCGGTGGCCGTCGTGAATACGGCGGCAGTCGCAATCGCTACTGATCGCGTTTGAGATTTCACGGCGGGGTTCGGGTGAACCGAGCCCCGTCTTTTTATTCGGCAGCGTCCCGTTCGCCGGTCGGTCGGGTGTTGCTGTTGCCAACCGATCCGGTAAACTGAACCGGTTCATGAAAGAAGAACACATTGAAGTCGAAGGCCGCGTCACCACCGTGCTGCCGGGTACGATGTTCCGGGTGGAGCTGGACAACAAACATCTCGTGCTGGCCACCATCTGCGGCAAGATGCGCAAACGCTGGGTGCGTCTGACCGTCGGCGACCGCGTGAAGATGGACATGTCGCCCTACGACTTGAACAAGGCGCGCATCACTTGGCGATTGAGATAGGAACCCGACTCTTTGCGAAGGGCAACCACGCCATCTCGTTGTGGCTCAGGAAAGGGCGGCCCAAGTCGCGGACGCGTCGCTTGAATTCGATGGCGGTTTCAGGGGATGCAGCAGGGCAGACATGGCCCCTTTTCCCAGGAAATTTCTGCCACAAAAAAGCTCGCCAACGGATTCAGAAAAGGGCAAAAATGGCTGTGACATGAGCACAAATGATTCAACTGCAAAGCGGGCTGCCCAAAAGCTCATGCCTGCGAAGAAACGCGCGCCGGGCTGGCAGATTCGCTGCTTGAAATGCGACTTCGCCGAACCGTGGAGCAAACACGGCATCGGACGTAAAGCCACAAAACCGATGTACGTCTCCGGCCGCTGCCCGCAATGCAAACGCATCCGCTTCCGTGTCATCGAAAAGGTTCCGACTGCGCAATTTTAAGCGGGAACCGTGGTGTGGCGTCCGGCCTGTGGCCGAAAAGAATCGAGCTTGGGACTCGGCGCCACAATTGGTTTGACTCTACCAGGCCGTCCGCGATTGCATTTTTCCGTGGCTTTGTGCCGCTGGACTGAATTTCTCGCAAGAAAAGATCTGCTGCAAATTGGAACCGCACGGCGGCTTGTGCTAGCATCAATCTCCAAATGAAAACACAAGTGCTCGGAAATTCGGACATGGCCATCACCTCCATCGGCTTCGGCGCCTGGGCCATCGGCGGCGACTGGGAATTTGGCTGGGGCGCGCAGGACGATGCGCAATCCATCGCGGCGATCCATCGCGCGCTCGAACTGGGTGTGAACTGGATTGACACGGCGGCCATTTACGGGCTGGGCCATTCCGAGGAGGTCGTCGCGCGCGCGTTACGCGAATGGAAAGGCGCCCGGCCTTACGTCTTCACCAAATGCGGCATGTTGTGGAACAACAAGGGCGATATCAGCTACTCGTTGCATGCCGATTCCGTCCGGCGCGAATGCGAAGCCAGTCTGCGCCGGCTCAAAACCGATGTGATTGACCTCTATCAAATCCATTGGACGGCGGACGATTTAAACGAGACGGTCGAAGGCTGGACGGCGCTCGCCGCCCTGCAAAAAGAAGGCAAGGTGCACTGGATTGGCGTGTCGAACGCCAGCGTCGAGGAAATGCAAAAGTTGCAATCCATCGCGCGCATCACGTCGCTGCAACCGCCGTATTCACTCATCCGGCGCGCTGTGGAATCGGCGCAACTGCCGTGGTGCCAGCGCGAAAAGGTTGGCGTGATTGTTTATTCGCCAATGGCGTCCGGCCTGCTCACCGGCGCGATGACGCGCGAACGCATTGCGTCGTTGCCGAAAAATGATTGGCGCAACAAGAACGATCAATTCCAGGAACCGAAATTGTCGGTGAACCTCAAAGTAGTGGAACGGCTGCGGGCGGTGGGCGCGCGACACGGCCGTTCGCCGGGCGAAGTGGCCATCGCCTGGACGCTGCGTCATCCGGCGGTGACGGGTGCGATTGTCGGCGCGCGCAACGCGAAGCAGGTGGACGGCATCATCGGCGCGATGGATTTCCGGCTCACGCCGCCGGAAATTGCGGAAGTGGAAGGGAAATAAAAAACCGGCCAGCGGGTTTTTACGCTAATTTCGCCAATTATCGCGGATTGAATCAAACAGCTGCGGAGCAGCAACAGAGAGTAGCCCACGGCGTCAGCCGTGGGTGTGAGTGTGTAGATTCCGAGCCGCGTAGCGGCGAAAGAAAACCCCCGTTAGGAAAGCGTGATTCTGTCGCCCTGCTTGCCGCGATAAATCCCACAGTGCAGGAGAAGGCGGGCCGGGGCTTATGGTTATTTCGACCGGTTCCCAAGGCGCAGTTGCTACGAAACCGTTTTCCGGTCGGCCAGAATTTCCTGTTCCGCCGCAATGATGGAGTCGCGCATGCTCCCGGCGTCGGGCGCCTCGCGAAGCCGGTCGAGCAATTTGGTTTTCTGCACGATGAGGCACAGGCGGGCCAGGGTGTGCAAATGCAGCCGGTCGTCCTGGCAGCAAATCAGGAAGAACAGATGCGTTGGCTGGCCGTCAGGCGCGCCGAAATGGATTTCCTGGACCGGCCGCCCCACCACCATGAACGAAGTCTCAAACAGGTAAGGGTCATGGGACCGCGGGTGCGGCAGTGCCAATCCGCCCGGTAGCGCCGTGGAACACAATTCCTCGCGCGCCTCCAGGCTGGCCAGCAGGGTTTTGGGATCGCTGAGGCAACCGGTTTTTTCCGCGAGCGCCACCAGATCGCGCAGGACGGACGCCTTGGTCTTGGACGTCATGGCCGACGCGATGGCTCCCGACTTGAGCATTTCCGGCAGGATGGCTTCTTGCGGCAGGATTTTCCGTGTAAAGCGCGTGGTTTCCTGGTGATAAACGGCCAACTGCTGACCGGTTGAACCGAGGATACGTTGCGAGGCCCACGCGTCAATTTCGGCCTTGCGAAAAACAATCCGGTCGCCGCGCTTTTCAAAAGGAATTTCGCGGTTCTTCACCCGCTCCTCAATTTCGGCGGGCGTGAGGTGCAAATAATTGGCGACCCCGTCAAGATCAAGTAGTCGGAATGGCATAAACTTGCGCGTCGTGGCGCGCTTTAATTAAACGCCAAATCCAGGCCCGTGACAATCTGCTTTGCACCTAGGCGGTGTCCTTATTTGGTAGGGACGCCTCGCCGAGGCGTCCGCGGACGGCTGGGGCCAGCCGTCCCCACCTCGGAACTTAGGACACTTCCGAAAAAACTGGAAATTTTCCGAAAATGGCGGACAAGTAACGAAGGGATTTTTATGAACTACAAACTGCTCGGCAAATCCGGCTTGCGCGTCTCCGAACTGTGTCTCGGCGCGATGACTTTCGGCGAGGACTGGGGTTGGGGCGCAAACCAGGACGAATCCCGGGCCATCTTCGACGCCTTCGCCGCGGCAGGCGGCAATTTCATCGACACCGCCGACGGTTACACCAATGGCACCAGCGAAAAATTCGTCGGTGAATTTGTCCGCGGCCGGCGCGAACGCTTCGTCATCGCCACCAAGTTTTCCTTCAACTCACATCCGGGCGACCCGAACGCCGGCGGCAACCACCGCAAGCACATGACCGAGGCATTGCACGGTTCGCTCCGGCGGCTCGGCACGGATTACGTGGACCTGTACTGGATGCACGCGTGGGACGAATTGACGCCCGTCGAGGAAGTCATGCGCGCGCTCGACGACCTGGTGCGCGCGGGCAAAGTGCTGTACGTCGGCGTCTCCGACGCGCCGGCGTGGTGGATTGCGCGCGCGAACACGCTGGCCGAATCGCGCGGCTGGACGCCGTTCATCGGCCTGCAAATCGAATACAATCTCATCGCGCGCACGCCTGAACGCGAACTGTTGCCAATGGCCGATGCGCTGGGCCTGGGTGTGACCGCATGGTCGCCGCTCGCCAGCGGCTGGCTCACCGGCAAATACGCCGGGAAGTCCAGGGAAGCAAAACGGCTCGACCAGACGCCAGTATTTGTGGAACGCAACGAACGCAACATCGCCATCGCCGCGACGGTCGTCAAAGTCGCACGGGCCGCCGGTAAAACGCCCGCACAGGTTGCGCTCAACTGGCTGCGGGCGCGGCGCGGCATGATTCCCATCCTCGGCGCGCGCACCCTGTCGCAGTTCGATGACAATCTGAATTGCCTCAGGTGGTCGCTGAATGCGAAGCAACTTGCGCAATTGGACGAGGCCAGCCGCATCGAGCTGGGTTTTCCGACGGATTTTCTGCGGCTCAAGGAAGTGCATGAATTCCTCCACGGCGGCACGTTTGAACGCATTGAACGCCGCATATAGGGAAAATGCGTCTTCTGCAGGAAGACGCGTCAAACGTAGTCTTTACACGTCGTTACGGCTGCCATAATCTCGGTGCATGGCCGACGCTGCTCCACTACCGAGGCGTTTCGCATTCCACTTGGTGTTCGCGTGTTTTCTTGGCGCACTGCTGTTCGCTGGCTGCGGGAGGCCATCTTCTGCTCCCACAAGTCAAACCAAAGCGACCACCAATACTGCGCCGCCGCGGGAGGTGGCCGGTCCGGGCCCCAATGAGAAGGTCTGCTTCGCGTGCAATGGGCAAGGCACGGTGCCGTGTCCCGTGCCCGGTTGTAAAAACGGTCAGGTGGATTGTCCGGGACCTTGTCTCAAACTGTCGCGCGCATGGATACACATGGATGTGGCCGGGCATGATCCAAGCGAACTATGGGCGAAATTTCCAAACCAGAGTGGCCTGGGAGGATATCAGGCCTGGAATCAGCATCATCTTGGCGAGGTCATCGTGTATCAAAATGGTGTGGCGGTGAACCTCGGCAAATGCAAGATTTGCGGCGGCACCGGCAAGGTGAAATGCGATGTCTGCAAAGGAACCGGAAGGGTAATCTGCCCGATTTGCAACGGACAAAAGTTCATTCCGATCGCTTGGACGCCCACGGATAATCCGTGGTTCAATAGTCAACCGGATGTGATACGGCTCGCGGACGGACGGGTGATTCTGGGCCGGGTGGCGGCGTCGGTGGGCGACGATAGAACGATCATCACGCGCGACAAAAAAGTCCTGCACGTGAAGGCATCAGACATCCTGCCCAAGGCGCAGACAAATTCTCCCGCTGCTCAAACTTCGCCGGCAATCTGAGCGCGCACGCCGGGTTTTTACGCGAATTTCGCTGATAGTCGCGAATTGAATCTACTGCACGGTTTCAAAGGAAACAGGTAATCCTTGTTGCACCAACCAAAAATGCTTAGAAAAAGTCATGGCCCAGAACAATTCGCCAATTGACCCGCGAGTCCGCATCGGTCACGTGCATTTGAAGGTGGCGGACCTCGAACGTGCATTGAAATTTTACCACGGTGTGCTCGGATTTGAGCTGACGCAGCATCTGGGCCGGCAGGCAGCGTTTCTTTCCGCCGGCGGTTATCATCATCACATCGGATTGAACATCTGGGAAAGCGCGGGCGGCCCGCCGCCACCGCCCGGCACGACCGGTCTGTATCACCTGGCCATTGTGTATCCGACCCGCACGTTGCTGGCTGATGCGTTGCGTCGCTTGCTGGCCGCGGGCATCGAACTTGATGGTGCCTCGGACCACGGCGTGAGTGAGGCATTGTATCTGCGCGACCCGGACGGCAACGGCGTTGAACTTTACTGGGACCGTCCAAAAGAGCAATGGCCGCGCACACCCGATGGCGGCCTCGCAATGTTCACTCATGCGCTGGATTTGGACGCGTTGCTGAAAGAGGCTCCATGAAAGGCATGGAAGGATTGGAAAAGACCGGAATTTCAGCCCTGCCATCCAATCGCCGCCCGAGCAGTAGCACCAGATGGCATCTGGCAATGTTGCCATGTTGACGGCTGGCTGGATTGCTGGCAAGCGATGGCCGTGAAATTTCTCTTTGCCCGCTTGTCCAAATCAGCCACTCTCTGGCTAACGTTATGATCAAGTGGATCAAAATTCGCGACTTCAAAAGCATTCGTGAAATCGAGTTAGAACTTGATCCAGTCACGGTGCTTGTTGGTCGCAGCGGAACTGGAAAATCCAATCTCGTCCAAGCAATACGCTTCTTACGCAACTACCTCCTTAACCCAGTTGAGGCAATCCAATACGAATTCGGATGGGATCGGATTGTCCCGGTTGGAGAAACGAAACCAAAAACATCGATCGAGGTATGCTTCTCAGTTCCTGGCGAAGAATCCCGATATACTTACTTCATCGGTTTTGGACCACCTGGCCTAACCCAGTTCCCACATAATGCTATGGGGCTAAAGGAGGAACGATTAAGCCTAAAAAATAATCCGATTTTCTCGCGGATCAAAAGAGAAAATAATCAATGGGAATGGAAAATAGTCCCGCAGGTGTCGCCTATGCCGCAGCACTATGACACACCGCTGCTAGGTCTTTTCCCATCGCTTCAGCAGGTGGTATTCGCTAATGCTGCCCTTTCCACTGGGATTGGCTACTATCACTTTCCTTCAACGACATTGACTTCTGTAAACGCGCCACAGCACGGCCAAGTTTTCTTACAAAAACTCCCCGGTCTTTCGGACAACGCAGCAAACTTTCGTGATGTCATGCGTGGTATCACTCAGGATTTTCATCACCCGAACATCCGCAAGAACCTTACGGCCGCCTTGCAGGCTGTCAATCCGTCCATTGAATCTATCGAGCTTGATTCCCTAATGAATCCGTCGCGCACTATCGTTGGCCATAAAGCCGCTGGCCATGTGTTTGAACTTTCCCTTGAACAAGAGTCAGACGGTTTGCGTCGCTTCTACGCACACCTGTTAGCCCTTTATCAGACACCCTCCAAGTTGGCACTTGTGTTTGAGGAGCCGGAGAACGCTATTTTCCCTGGTGCACTGTCCCTGTTGGCGGACGAGTTCAAAGCCGCACCGCGTGAAAATCGGGGCCAAGTAATTCTCACCAGCCATAGTCCCATGTTCCTCGATTCCTTCGATGTGGATAACGTCAGGGCGGTTGACATGCAGGACGGGAAGACTGTTGTTGGTCGTGTTTCAAAAGAACAGCGTCAGGCTGTAAAAGACCAACTTCTTACCACGGGTGACCTGCTTGTTGTGGACAGAGCCAAATTGGACGAAGTCACGAAGCCGCAGCAGAACACATGAAACGCCTGGTCCTCCTCGGTGAAGGACACGGTGAGGTCCTTGCTCTCCCCATCCTCATCGGAAAGCTCCTCTTGGAGAAAGATCGCGATCGTACACTCATTGTCGATAAAGACGTCATCCGTTTCGCATCCTCCAGAGTTATGCGACCGGACAGAACAGGACAGCAACCAGACTATACCGAATGGGTTAAGGGCGTAACCATCGCCGCACGGCGTTCAAATGCCGGAGCTGTACTCGCAGTTTACGATGGCGACTTGAAGTTCTTTCCCCCCGGCTCCAACTCGCCGTTCTGTGCTGCCACGGCTGCCAAATCGCTGGCGGTTGCTGCGGCTGGAGCGGGTGCAGGCAGAAACTTTTCCCTGTCGGTAGTATTTGCCTGCGTTGAGTATGAAACTTGGCTTGTTGCCGGCGCCGAATCTTTCAGAGGCCGCTTCTTGAGCGATGGACGCCCCGCCCTCTCTCCGACTGCAAATTTTCCTCCAGGTGATCCTGAATCTCACGGCAAACGGTGGCTGGAATACAACTGCCCGAATTACCGCCCGAGCCGTGACCAGAGTGCGTTGACAGAATTGCTAGACCTCCAGTGTGTCCGAAGTAAAAATCTCAGGTCATTTCAACGGTTTGAGCATGCGCTTGACCAGTTGCTTGAAGCCGTAGCCGGCAACTCGCATATTTCAACGCCCTGTTAATGCCCGAAATTCGTTTTGACCAAACTTCGCAATCCCTAACGTGCCATCGCGTGAGACACGCGACGCTACAAATTCAACATGGCCAGTTCGGCTTCGAACAGTTCCTTGGTCTTGGCCTGGATGTCGGCGATCTTTAAACTCATACATTTCTCCGGCTCGCAGGGGACTGTGAGCCCAACCTGTGTCAGCCTCGTTTGACAGATTCGGAAATGGGTTTACTTGTTACCAATCGCCGGAAACGGCGGGGTTGTAACATGAGAATTGCAGAAAAAGATTTTGATGTGTTGCCGGTAACAAATCAGTCGGCGGCGTTGGATGTTGAGTCCACAGTCCACAGTGAGCCGGTGTCGGACGGCTCATTGCTAGACGCATATTCCAATGCCGTCGTCAACGCGGCGGAAACGGTCAGCCCGTCGGTAATAAAAATTGACGTGCGTAAAAAAGGCAATGGGCGCAATGGCGGGGAGGCTGGCGGCAGCGGGTCGGGATTCATTATCACGCCGGATGGATTCACCCTCACCAACAGCCACGTGGTCCATGGCGCGGACCGGATTGAAGTGACGCTGGCCGATGGCCGGCACCCGGAGGCGCGCGTCGTCGGTTCGGACCCGGAAACGGACCTTGCCGTCATCCGGATTTATGCGCCAAATCTCAAGCCGGTGCGCTTGGGCGATTCGAACCAGTTGCGTGTAGGCCAGCTCGCCATCGCCATCGGCAATCCGTACGGGTTTCAATACACGGTGACGGCGGGTGTGGTCAGCGCACTGGGCCGGTCGTTCCGCGCCAGTTCGGGCCGGCTCATGGACAACATTATCCAGACGGACGCGGCGTTGAATCCGGGCAATTCCGGCGGGCCGCTGGTCAATTCGCGCGGCGAAGTCATCGGCGTGAACACGGCGGTAATTCTGCCGGCGCAGGGGCTCTGCTTTGCCATCGCCATCAACACGGCCAAATACATTGCCGGCTGGCTCATCAAGGACGGCGTCATCCGGCGCAGTTACATCGGCGTAGGCGGGCAGACGGCGAAAATCCATCGGCGGCTGGTGCGGTATTACAATCTGCCGAACGAAACCGGGATGCTGGTGATTGGCGTGGAGCCGGGCAGTCCGGCGAGCCGCGCCGGTTTGCGCGATGGCGATATGATTGTGGAATGCGGCGGGCATACGATTGCCGGGATTGATGACCTGCACAAATTACTGACGGGAGACCAGGTCGGCGTGCGTTCGGCGATTGTGGTTCTGCGGGGCACGGAGAAGTTGCGCCTGGAAATCGTGCCGGAGGAATCCGGCGCGAGGTTGATGTTGAATTGAACCGCGGAAACTAGATTTTCCTGCGCAATTCTCAACGCAGAGGCGCAGAGGGCGCAGAGATTCGCGGAGTCGAATGTTCTTTGCGGTCCTCAGCGTTCTCCGCGTCTCTGCGTTAAAATTTCCGATTTCCAGCTATCCTTTCCGGTCGAAGAACGGATTTTTGCCGGTCACGCTCAACGGAATTCCCAACGCTTGTTTGACCTTTGGTCCGAACACGCCCAGGTCCAGGCACGCGCGGCCGATGGAATACATGACGCGGTTGTCAATGTGGAACCGGCCGGCCACTTCCGCCGCCGAGGCGGTGGCAATGCCGAGGTCAATCGAGTTGAACGCGCAGACGCCGTTTTCGTTTTCCAGCGCTTCGCAGGTCAGCTTGCCGCAAAATCCGCAGTTCAAACCCGCAGTGTTGGATTCCACACCGATGACGACCAGCGCCGGGGAGTGCTCGATATTGCCGGCATCGCGCGCGAGGCTAGGCCGGTCTTCCTTG
Organism: Verrucomicrobiota bacterium; assembly: GCA_050012035.1. Lineage (GTDB taxonomy): Bacteria > Verrucomicrobiota > Verrucomicrobiia > Limisphaerales > UBA11358 > UBA11358. Next base: position 160,540 of record JBEKHY010000003.1, read on the forward strand.
GCGGCAATCTCGCGCATCCTGGCGATGACTTTTTGTTTCGTCGGTTCATCGTCAATCGCAGCGGTTTTGATGTTATCAATGCCGCGGGTCTTGGGCGCCGTCCGCGCTGCCGCCACCATCAGGGCAGCAACCTGCCGCGCCGCCGATTTTTCCAGTTCAGACGAGGGTTTCATGGCGGAAAAATACAACCGCGCCGGTGGAAAATAAATCAAAAGGTTGGCTGGACTAGCCAGCTTGATGGAGAGGTCGTTAGTGCGGAAAATTTGCGGCTACGGATCGAGGTGGTAACGGCGGTCCATGTAAAGCTCGTCGGCCACCTGAAAAATGGCCTCGGCGTCCTTCTCCAATTCCAGATCGTCCGCCGACGGTTGCGGCAGCAGTTCCAAATTCACAACGTGCGGGTCGCCGGCGTAAAATTCCACGGTCTTCTGCAGGCCGAGCACCACCATCCGGTCGCGCGCGTACAGCCCGATGTCGCGGTTGTGATTCAGCAGGGCATGAAACGTGTCGGGCGGGTCGTGCAGCAGGTCGCGTCCGAAGAACAGGGATTTATACGGACGGCCCAGCAGGCCGAGCACCGTCGGCGGCACGTCGAGGGAACAGCCGATCACGTGGATGCGCTCCGGTTGTGGCACCACCGCCGGGCCGAGAATCACCAGCGGAATTTCGTAGGAAAAAATCGGGATGTCCTGGCTGCCATAGACCCGCGCGCCGTGGTCGGCAATGACGGCGAAAATCGTGTTCGTCCAAAAGGATTCCTTTTGAGCGTCCCGGAAAAACTGGCCGAGGCACCAATCAGTGTATTTGACGACGTTTTCGCGCGTGCCATTCGGGTCTTCGGGGATGCGGCCCTTCAGATAGGTATAGGGCTTGTGGTTCGAGACGGACAAAATCGTGGCGCAGAATGGCTGGTTGGTCCGGCTCAACTCGTGGAATTCGCGGATGGCGCCCGCATAAATGTCCTCGTCGCTCACGCCCCAGACGTTGGCGAACACCGGGTTGGGGAAATCCTTTTCATCAATGATGCGATCATAGCCGTTGGCATCGAGAAACGGCTTCATGTTGTCGAAGGTGGCGTGTCCGCCGTAGATGAACATGGTGCTGTAACCCTCGCGCTTGAGCACACGGGCGATGGTCTCGACGTTTTCGGAGCGGTCGCGATGAACGATGGCATCGCCGGGCAGCGGCGGGAACGACGACAAGGCGCCTTCCATGCCGCGCACGGTGCGGTTGCCGGAGGCGTAAATGTTGTCGAACAACAATCCTTCCTCTGTGGCGAGCCGGTCCATTTCCGGCGTCAACGTGTTGGTACGGCCGAGACAACCCCAAAATTCCGAGCCGAGGCTTTCCTCGAGCAGAATGACGACGTTCAGCCGCGGGCGGTTGGGATCACCGGCGATTTGGCGCATGATATCGTCGGGGCCGCCGGTGAAGGTCGCGTTGGTGGATGACAGCAACCGGTGCAGACGCGCGTAGGCGTCCTCGCGCGGGATGGTTTTGTAAAAGGCATGGTAATCGAGGTCGCGCGTGTACGCGGCGGCGAAAAATGAGACAGCGCCGTTGTTGGCGATTTCATTGAGCGTGCGGTCGTCGCTGACTTGCGGCGGGCTCAAATTGATGGTCCGGGTCAGGCCGAAAAACAGAACCAACGCCCCGGCAAACCACAAAAACCGCGTGCCAACCCAGACCGGCCTCGTCCACATGGTTTTGCACAAGCGCCCGGCAAGCCACATCCACGCGGCGCCCGCGAGCAGGCAGCCGGCGACGACCGCGGGCACCGGGTAGGCGTCCCAGATGTTGATGAAAACTTCGCGCGGATAAACGAGGTAGTCCACGGCGACGGGGTTGAAACGCGATTTGAATTCCTGGAAGAAATAGAATTCCGCCGCCAGCAAAAACACCTGCACGGCCCAGAGCAACGTCATGAAAAACCGGAACGCAATCCGGTGGACGAGCGAGGCGAACAGGCGGTTGCCAACGATGAAGCACCAGAACAACGGGGGCAGCATGCACCAGAGGGCGGCGATAACATCGCGGTAAAAACCGGCGGCGAAGGCGAGCAACACGTTCCACGGCGGTGTGGACGGCGAACCGAAGTTTACCAGCAGCACGAGCCGGAGCAGGGTGAAGGCGACCAGCAGCGAGAAAAAACAGAACGCCAAAAAGTGATAGCGCGAGCGCGGTTTTCTCTGGAAGCGCGATACGGGGCGTTTGTTCATCAATTTGGAATTCTGACAGGCGGAGCTTAGAGGCGTTCAGCCTTTTGGCCAAGCCGGTTTTGTTCGACCCGCCGGGCGAAGTCATTGGTGGGTCGGCAAAAAAACGGTCGGATCGGGGCGCAGCAGATAAATGAAGGTTGGCATTTAACTGGTGCCAGAGGAGGGAATTGAACCCCCGACCAAAGGCTTATGAGTCCTCTGCTCTACCCCTGAGCTACTCTGGCACTCAACGGCAAATTTACCTCAATTTGAATTTACCCCGACCAACCCCGAAAACTTTCAGGACTGCTCTACCCCCGAATTGCTCCGAAAACCAAAAGCGTAACATATTTCACGAACAATCCCGGCGCTGTCAAATCTGAACAGCAAAGGATAATATATCATTTCATTGGAGGGACGCCGCGTTGCAGCGTCCGGACAGCGCGGCGCGCTGTTCCCCACCTTAAAACTGATACGCCGCCGCCCCACATATTCGCCGCTTGACCTTTGCCGGCTTAAGCGGTTAACTGTGCGGCGTTAGGCAAATTCATGTTTGCGCAACTAAAGAGCCTGTTTTCTAACGATATTGGGATTGACCTGGGCACGGCCAACTCTCTCGTCTATGTGCGAGACCGTGGCATCGTGCTCCGCGAACCCTCCGTCGTGGCAATTCAGGCCGGCACAACCAACGTGCTGGCAGTCGGTGAAGAAGCCAAACGCATGCTCGGCCGCACGCCCGGCAACATCGTGGCCATCCGCCCGATGAAAGATGGCGTGATTGCCGACTTCGAAATCACCGAGGCCATGCTCCGCCACTTCATCCAAAAAGTTCAACATCGAAAATTGATTGCGCCACGCGTCGTGGTCGCAATCCCTTCGGGCATCACGGAAGTGGAAAAGCGCGCGGTCAAAGATTCCGCAATACACGCCGGAGCGCGGGACGTGATTCTGATTGACCAACCAATGGCCTCGGCCATTGGCGTCGGCCTGCCGGTGCACGAACCGGCCGGCAACATGATCGTGGACATCGGCGGCGGGACGTGCGAAATCGCCATCATTTCCCTCGCCGGTATCGTCTTCAGCCGCAGCCTGCGGGTGGGCGGGGACGAATTTGACGAAACGATCACCGCACACATGAAACGCGCCTACAACTTAATGATAGGTGAACGCACTGCGGAAGAAATCAAGATACGTATCGGCTCCGCGTTCCCCCTGGAGCAGGAATTAACCATGGATGTCAAGGGCCGCGACTTGGGTTCCGGCCTGCCGAAAACACTGACCATCCGCTCCGAGGAAATTCGCGAAGCCCTGCAGGAACCGCTTTCGAGCATTTTGGAGTCAGTCCGCCTCACATTGGAACGTTGTCCGCCCGAACTGGCCGCCGACCTGGTGGATCGCGGCATCGTCATGGCCGGCGGCGGCTCGCTGTTGCGCGGCATAGACCGGCTCGTGGCCGAGGAAACCGGCCTGCCGGTCCACGTGGCGGACGACCCCATGAGCGCCGTGGCCGAAGGCACCGGCCGTGTCCTGCAGGAAATTGAGTTTGTCCGGCGTATCGCGACCAACGTGAAATACTGATTTCCCGCCCCCGTTCACCTGCACCCGAAGAATTTCGGGGCAGGCATGTTTAACCGAAAACATTACATAGCGCTCGGCGCGGTGACGCTGGCAACACTGTTGTTGCTCAGCCTGCCGCCGCGCGCCACTTCCCGTTTGAAACTCGCCGTCGGAAGCTGGTTTTTGCCGCTGTTCGGACTGGCCGGCGCCGCACAGCAACTGCCGGTCACCGCCGCCAACGCAATCCTGCCCCGACGCGAATTGCTCCGACAACTCGAAACGCTTCGCCGTGAAAACGACCGGCTTCGCGCTCAAGCCTCGCAAGCCGTCGCCACTGCCCGGGAAAATGACCAACTCCACGCGCTATTCGGCTGGCAACGGCAGGCACCATGGAAACTCAAGCCCGCCAACGTCGTCATGCGCGACCCGGCCAACTGGTGGCGGACCGTGCAAATTGACCTCGGCAGCCGCGATGGCTTGACCGACAACCTGCCAGTTTTGTCTCCGGACGGTTTTCTGGCCGGGCGTGTTGTGTCCGTCAGCCGCACACACGCGCAGGTGGTTTTGATCGGCGACCCGAGCTGCAAAGTGTCTGCGCTCGTCGAAAATCTGGCGCACGACATGGGCGTCATCAGCCCGGGCGGTCCGCTCGACAATTCATTCGTCGAACTCAGTTATCTTTCCGGCAGCGCGAACTTGCAGCCCGGCCAGAACGTCGTCACCAGCGGCCTCGGCGGCGTTTTCCCAAAGGGCATTCCCATCGGCCAAATTGTGGACGCACGTCCGGTCGAATTCGGCCTCTACAGCGAGGCGCGGGTGAAACTCCTGGTCAACCTCGGTTCGCTGGAACAAGTCTGGGTTTTGTTTCCATGACCGAACGATGAACCTCCTGCAAACCATCCTGATTCTGGCCGCCGCTTTCCTCGCGGTGTCCGGCGAAGCGACGCTGGCCGGCCTCCGTCCCTGGCTCGGCGCGCAGGTGGACTTGTTGCCGGTGCTGATGGTGTATGCGGCGTTGAACGCGGACCTCGTGACTGTATCGCTGTTCGCCGTTTCCGGCGGCCTGTGGTTCGACGCGTTGTCCGCCAATCCCCTGGGCACAAGCATCCTGCCGTTGGCCGCCGTTGGTTTTGTGATTTGGCGGCAACGCGAATTGATTCTACGCGAATCGCCGTTCGCGCAATTGGTCCTCGGCGCCATCGCCAGCGCGGTTGTGCCCGGCCTGTCCGTATTGGTGCTGTTGACCATCAGCCAGCAACCGCTGCTCGGCTGGGGTTCGATCTGGCAATGGCTGGTGATGACCGCCGGCGGCGCGGTAGCGACGCCGGTCATCTTTGTGTTGTTTGACTGGTGCAACCACGCGCTCGGTTATCAGCCGCGCACGGAAACCAGTTTCCGTCCCGACCGCGAAATCCGGCGGGACAAAATAATATGAGTCTACAGTTTCCAGTCCAAAGTCCGCGGTCGGAACGCCGCTGCGCCGGCGACGACATTGCTGTGGACTGTGGACTGTCGACTGTCGACTGTGTGCCATGCTGATTTTCGACGAATTCAAGAAAAACGATCCTCCGCTCCGGCTCGCGGCGGCGGTGGTGGCGACTGGTCTGGGCATTCTGCTCGTGGGCCTGTGGTGGGTGCAAATCGTCTCGGCGCGCGAATACCAAAACCATCTGGAGACGCAATCGTATCGCACCGTGCGCATCCCGGCCGTTCGCGGAAAAATTCTTGATCGCCACGGCCGCGTGCTGGCCGAGAATCGCCCGCGCTACAACTTGAGCCTTTATCTCGGTGATTTGCGCAAGCCATTCGGTGACACCTACGACCAATGGTTGGCTCAGGCGCGCGTCGCCCGAAAACAATTCATGGCCGCGCAGGAGAAAAAACTCGGACGCTCGCTGACGAAGGCTGAACGAAAATCATTCACGTTCACCAGGGGGCAACTGCAACAACTGCGCGCGCAGGCGCGGTTCAACGTGGCCAGCAACGTGGTCGCGCAACTTGGCCGGCGGCTCGGCCAGCCATTGACGCTCGACGCGGCAAAGTTTGAACGTGATTACGAAACCCGGCTCGCGCTGCCCTATCCGGTCCTCAAAAATCTCAACGACGTGCAGATCGCGCGATTCGAGGAAAATTACTCCGGCGGCCTCGGCGCGGATTTGGAACTGCAATCCGTCCGCACTGATCCGCTCGGTCCGACGGCGGCGCATTTGCTGGGCTATGTGCAGCGCGACGACAGTTCGGTGGAAGGCGAGGACGCTTTTTTCTCGTATCGGCTGCCGGATTACCACGGCGTCGTCGGCATTGAATCCGGTTGTGACGCGCTATTGCGCGGACGCGCCGGCGCCAAAGCCGTGCTGGTGAACAATCTCGGCTACCGCCAGACCGAAAACGTTTGGAGCCAGCCCGAACCGGGGCACAACGTGGTGCTGACCATTGACCTCGACATTCAGCAGGCGGCGGAACGTTCGCTCGTGCAACATCAAGGCGCCGACGCCCGCGCCGCCATTGTCGTGATGGACGTGCGCACGGGCGATGTGCTGGCCATGGTGTCGTCCCCGGCGTTTGATCCCGACGACTTTGCCCAGGGCAGTTTCCCCCCGGAGGAAGTCACGCGCCTCAATGACCCGCAACTGCGCCCGCAAATCAACCGTGCGACGCAGGAGAATTATGCGCCCGGCTCAATTTTTAAACCCATCATCGGCCTCGCCGCACTCGAAGCCGGTTTGGAACCGGACGCTCTCGTTGACAATCCAGGTTACGTTTATGTCGGCCGGCGGCACATCGGGGATTTGGCACCGCCGGGCCAATACAATTTCCGGCGCGCCATCATTTACTCCTGCAACACGTATTTCATCACCGAAGGCCTGCAGGCGGGCATTGATAACATTGTCCGGATGGCGGAAAAATTCCATTTCGGCGAACGCACCGATTTGCCCACCCGCCAGGAGACACCCGGCATTTTGCCCACGCCCGCCCGGGTGCATTCGGGCTGGCATGACGGTGACACGGCCAACCTGTGCATCGGGCAGGGCGAAATCGCCGTGACGCCGATGCAAATGGCTGTGGCTTACGCGGCCATCGCCAACGGCGGCAAGGTGCTGTGGCCGCGGCTGGTGGAACGCATCGAACCGCAGGACCCGGCCTCAGGCGAAGCGGTGACGAATTTCCCGGCGGGTCTGGTGCGTGATGAACTGGGCGTGCACCCGCGCAGCTTGAAAAATTTGCGCGATGCAATGCTCGCGGAAACCGAAGACCCGGAGGGCACCGGTCATGCGGCGGTCGTGGGACCTGAAATGCGCATTTGCGGCAAGACCGGCACGGGGCAGGTGATGAACGAGCACAACCAGGAAATTGACCGCACCACTTGGTTTGCCTCGTTCGCACCCTATGAACACCCGCGCTACGCGGTGGTGGTCATGGTCGAAAGCGGCACTTATGGCGGCCCAACCTGCGCGCCGATTGCGCACGACATTTACGCGGAAATTTTAAAAAAGGAAAACGCCGACAAAACCCTGGCGCAGGTGCAATGAAAATGAAAACGCCCAGTGAAGTATTCGCGGGTTGGAGTTTTGCCGTGCTCCCTCACGCCGGCGCCCCCTTTTCCCTGACATGATTATCGAACCCCTCAACGAGCGCCACGCAAAGCTGGACCGGCTGCAACTGGCCGCCCTGGCCGGGCTGATGCTCCTCGGCACGTTGTTTGTGTACAGCGCCACGATGGCCAACCCGGCACTGTCGTCACTCCCGTGGTATGACCAGAGCTGGGTGCGGCAGCTCGTCTGGTATGCGCTGGGCATCGGCGCGGCCATGACGTTGTGCCTGCTGGATTATCATACGCTGGCGCGCTGGTCGTTCGTGGCGTATTGGACGGCGATGTTCTTCCTGGTCATCGTGCTGATTCCGCACATCGGCTCGATGCGTTTCGGCGCGCGGCGGTGGATGGATTTCGGGCCATTTCAATTTCAACCATCCGAATTCGCCAAACTCACCTTCATCCTGGCGGCGGCGCATTTCCTGAGCCGTCCACCGGACGAGCTGAAACAGCCGGCCAATTTCTGGAAGGGCATCGCGCTGTTGCTGCTGCCCTTCGTGCTGATTTTGAAGGAACCGGACCTGGGTTCGGCGCTCGTACTATTGCCCACCGGCCTGGTAATGATGTTCGTCGCCGGCACACCGAAAAGATATTTGTTGAAACTGACCGGCGTGGTGGGTTTGCTGGCCGCGTTGTTTCTGGTGGATGCGGTGTTCCTGCCGCCGGGCTGGTGGCAGATTTCCATGCAACCGTATCAGCGCGACCGGCTGCTGGTCTATTTTGGACGGGATTACACTCATTTCGCTCCGCCGCACGCCACGCCGGCGGAGTTGCAACGCCTGCATCAACAACAATTGGACGACGAATACAACGTCCGGCAGGCGTTGATTTCCGTCGGCTCCGGTGGGCTGACGGGCAAAGGCTGGCGGCAGGGCACGCAAAGTGCCCTCGGTTATTTGCCGCGTGCCGTGGCGCACAACGACTTCATTTTCTCCGTGATTGCCGAGGAGGAAGGATTCGTGGGCAGCGCGATGGTCCTCGCGCTGTATGCGGCGGTTCTCTTCACCGGATTAAGAATCGCCGGCCAGGCGCGCGATCGCCTGGGCAAACTCGTGGCGGTGGGCGTCGTGACGCTCCTTTTCAGCCACGTATTCATCAACATCGGCATGAACATCCGCATCATGCCCGTGACGGGCGTGCCACTGCCGCTGCTTTCCTACGGCGGGTCCTCAGTGCTCTGCTCGTTGATCGCCGCGGGTTTGATGCAAAACGTTTACATCCATCGAAGAGGATACTGATTATGAGCAATAAAAACTTTTCGCGGCGGCACCGGGGAATGCATTTCCGCCCCAAGGGCGGCTTCGGCCAGACCCCGCAGAAATCCGACCGGGAAGCCAGCCAGGCGCGCGCCGACGCCGTGAGCGAACAGGGCGGAGCCGACCGGCTTTTTGAAAAACGGCATGCCCACGAAATCGAACGCGCGGAAAACATCGCCGCCGGCCTCCCTCCTCAGGGAGTGTCGGAAAAGGAAATGCCGGACGTTGGCGCAGGCAAAAAGAACTTCCGCGAGCCGCATCTCGACACGCCGGCCCAGGTGAAGGAGGGAAAACCGTTTGAGCCGGTCGAAATTCAAGAGCAGACCAAGGGCATTTTGGACACCATCAAAGTGGCGGCGACGAGCCTCGTCAAAAAAGTCCAGCGCCTCATCCGCCCGGAGAAAAAAATCCACAAGGAGGTCGTCATCAACGCCGAGACGCTCGAAACGCGCGTGGCAGTGATCGAAGACGGCAAACTGGAGGAATTCAATATCGAACGCACCACCGAGGAGCGCCTGGTGGGCAGCATTTTCAAGGGCAAAGTCCGCAACCTGGAGGACGGCCTCAAGGCCGCATTCGTGGACATTGGTTTTGAGAAAAACGCGTTCCTGCATTACTGGGACATCGTCCCGAACCAGTTCGACAGCGGTGTGGAAATTGTCGAACGCGAAGGCCGCCGACCGGCCCGGCCGAAAATCACGCAAAAGGACATTCCGCGTTTGTATCCGCCCGGCGGCGAAATCATCGTGCAGGTTTCCAAAGGCCCGATTGGCACGAAAGGTCCGCGCATCACCACGAACCTCGTGCTGCCCGGACGTTATCTCGTCCTGCTGCCGAACTCGGACCAATCCGGCATCTCGCGCAAAATTGAAAACCATGAGGAACGCAAGCGGCTCAAAAAAATCCTGCGCGAACTGCCCATTCCCGACGGCATGGGCGTCATCATGCGCACCGCCGGCGAAGGCCAGCAAAGGCGGTATTTCGTACGCGACCTCGCGTTGCTGCTCGAAGAATGGAACGGCGTCTCGGAACGCATCAAACGCCAGCCGACGGCCACGTGCGTGTTCCAGGAACCGGACCTGATCGAGCGCACCGTGCGCGACTTTTTGACCGAAGACGTTGAACGCATCGTCGTGGACAATCAAAAGGCCTACGACCGGATGCGGGACATGATGTTAAAAATCAAGGCCAAGTATGCGGCCAAAAAGATCAAACTTTACACCGACGCGCAGCCGATTTTCGACCTGTTCAACATCACCCGGCAACTGGAGAGCACCTTCTCGCGCCAGGTGCATCTCAAGAGCGGCGGTTACATCGTCATTGACGAAACCGAGGCGCTGGTGGCGATTGACGTGAACACCGGCCGCCACAAGAGCACCAAGGACCAGGAATCCGCGATTCTGAAGGTGAACCTGGAAGCGGCGGATGAAATCTGCCGCCAGCTCCGTTTGCGCAACATGGGCGGCCTCATCGTGCTCGACTTCATTGACATGAAATCGCGGCGCGACCAGCAGTCGGTTTATCAGCGCGTGAAGGAGGGTCTGCGCCGGGACAAGGCCAAGACGCACATCCTGCCGATTTCGCAACTCGGCCTCATGGAAATGACGCGCCAGCGCCACACCGAGAGCGTGCGCTCGGCGGTGTATGACGACTGCCCGTATTGCAAGGGCCGCGGCAAGGTCAAGAGCGTCGTAACCATGAGCGTGGAAATCCAACGCAAGCTCCAGGAAATCCTGAAAAAGCGCGAGCGCGACGAATCGGATTTTCAACTCCGCATTGTGGTGCATCCGACCGTGCTGGACCGGCTCCGCACTGAGGACGAAAAACATCTCATCGAGATGGAAAAACGATACTTCGGCAAACTGTCGTTCCGCGCCGACACCGGCATGCACGCCGAACAATTCAAAATTGTGAACGTGGAAAACGGCGAGGAGCTGGTGAGCGTCGGCTCCTAAAAATCGGTGGGGCGAGACTACTGGCGAGCCGACAAAAGCGGCTCGCGAGGACGCTCGCCCCACCAAAAATCAAAACGCCTCGCGAGCAATCGCGGGGCGTTTTTTATTGTTCCGTGTGTTTATCGTTGGTCCACCAAATCGAGGCAAGGCCAATTGCCTAAAGACGCGCTGAGTGTCAAAATAGTGAGGACTGACCCGAATGGCCCTTAGTTAAGCCTTCGATAATTGCGGGTGCGTCCTTTCCAATAGTCGCTGCGGTGGGAGATTTCCACGAAGCGGTGGCGCGGTTGGTTGAGCAGCGGATAG